>NZ_JAGBLU010000119.1 GCF_017635265.1 Butyrivibrio sp. | reverse complement strand
CGACTATATTGCTTAGATATAATTTGCAATCTACAAGGCGGAAGATGGAGTCGATGGGCGTCCATCGACGACTGATGACAACGCAGTAGATTCAAATTATAGCAAGCATATAGTCGAGTTAATATAAAACAGCTACACTAGGTTCGTCCCCTGTTCTAACGGTACTCTATGCCGATATTTAAACAGGCTTCACCTATGAGGATTGGTTGACTCTTATATTATATTCTCAAAACCCCGCAGTATATGCTGATTTAAAAAATCAGTTCAAGAGGGCATGCATTCTTGAATCAACAATTCAAGAATGCATCAACCAAGCCAAATTAAATCGACTTCGTCGATGAGGCTTGGTTGACTCTTCACTCATATTCTCACGAAATCCGCAGTATATGCGGATTTCTGAAAGTAAGTTCAAGAAGTCATACTACTATACAAAAAGCGGCAAGTCCTTGAACTTACCGCTTTTTATTATTAACCGAGCTTCTGTGCAACGATGAGATATCTGTGGATTGTTCCTTCCACATATCCATTCTTATCAATCTCTTCCTGCATTTCAAGAAGTCTATCAAAACATTTATCTACAGAGAATCCCGGAAACTCCCACTCTATTATATGTGCGAACCAGACAAATGCCCCCACATCATAAAAGCGGATAGGTCTGAAAGCTTCCTCTGCTCTGATAACCTTTAATCCTGCATTCTCAAACTTTTTCTGTTGAATAGAAAGTTCAAGCTCCGGAAATGGCTTTGGTACATCGGGCAAAACCGCCATTACAAGGTCTCTGTCATTCTCGCCGCCTACCTGTTCAGTAATAAACAAACCATTTGATCTCAGCAATCTGGCTGTTTCTACAGGATCAAAGTCACCATGTCTATTTATAATTATGTCAAAAGAGTTGTCTACAAAAGGAACTTTTGAAGCATCATCGCAAGCCTTGAAGTCTATTCCCAGCGGCAACAACTCTTTCTTGCACAGTTCAACATTCGGAGGGTATCCTTCAGTAGCTGCAGTATTGCCATAAGGATGTCCGAGAGATAATAAGAACTCTCCACCACCTGTATCAAAGTCCAATAATTTCATGCTGTCTATGCGTTTCTCGTCAATTATCTGCTTGTAATCCCAGGGAAGATCTTCCTCCTCTTCATATCTGCCACGTATATGAGAAAAATCCCAACCGTGAATATGAGCTATTTTCTCCTCTGCTTTCCACTCATTTCTCAATTCATTTATTCTATCTGTATTCATATCTGCTCCTTTTCAAATAATTGTCAATAGTTTATTTGTCCGGTGCAGTATGCGACAGCAAAACACTTAAATTAACCTCGGCACAACCTGCTGTCAGCATTAAAACTGCACCGAGTAGTTATCTCGTGTTCTCATGATTACCTCCCATATGACCCCTGTTATTCAGATTGTCATAACACAAAATATTATACCCAACGCTATATACATGCGCAATTGCTTATTATCTCTATCACTCTGTTACTCTCAAAAACTACACTTTTATAATATTTCCGCTTGCCATATTACTGTCTGATTATATCAACAATCTTTTCTCTGTTTACAAAAGCTGCAACTCCTAATCTCTCGGCCTTTTTGTCCAAAGCTTTTAACTGTTCAAACTTATCCTCCGTCGGTTCTTCATATTTTTTTCTGATAGCTTCGAGTTCCTTAGCCCTTTCTGCGCTGTAACTGTACTCAAACGTGTTAGTATTATCCATTTCTTTCCTCCTTTTGATTACATCTGTTTTATTCTTTATGCTTTTATCATATGGATGTATTATTTTTGTTTACCGGATTATTGTGACATCGTCACAACAATCCATGATTTTTCATAATGATGAAAGAATTCTCAATATTTTTTCTAAAGAGCACTTTTTGAAGTGTTTTGGGTGCATATTGATAAGAAGTATTGACTACCACGGTGTATATTACTAATAGAGAATGTATTACTGTCTTTTAAGGAGGGCAAAATGAAAATATTTAACGTTACAGACCCGGAGTTTACAAACTACGGAAGAATAATTGAGGGGTACGAAGAAGAAAAAAAGCAGATAATGGAAACTTTGAGAGATAAGACTCCAATTCCTGCCGGAACTGACTATGTCGCTGAAGAGAAGGCTCTTCAGGATCTTGATGCTTCAGCAAAGATGACAAACACTTTGTTTGGCGGATCACCAATGCAATACGGATGGTGCAACGGGCATAACACAAAGCTCAACTGCCTTGAGTATCATCGTTCAAGCGAAATAAATCTTGGCGCAACTGACTTTATTCTTCTTTTGGCAAAAAGAGAAGAAATCGCCGACTACAAGCTTGATTCCGGCAAAGTTAAGGCTTTCCTCGTTCCAAAGGGTGTTATGGTTGAAGTATATGCTACAACTCTTCACTATGCTCCTTGCCAGGCTCACAAAGATTCAGGATTTCAGGTACTTGTAGGACTTCCAAAGGGCACAAATGTAGGGAAACCGGAGTATCCTGCCGGAAATCAGGAGGACAGACTCTTAACAGCTACCAACAAATGGCTCCTTGCTCATGAAGAGTCCTCCGAAGCAAAGGACGGTGCCTGGATTGGTATTACCGGTGAAAATATTGATATTGCAAACAATATCTGACAAAAAGGAACCTGTACATCAAAGCACGATGCACAGGTTCCTTTTTTATTTCACTACAGTTCCTAAAGTTTCATTCATACTGCCGGTTCTGTACCCCTTTAAGTCAAGAGATACATAATTAAAACCATATTCTTTAAAAACTCCGTATATATTTTCCCTGAAATCCGGATTCATAAAACGCTCAAAATCTTCAGGAAGCACCTCTATTCTGGCAACATCCGTGCCATGAATCCGTACTCTGAACTGTTTAAATCCTTCATCCAAAAGAAATTGTTCCGCCTTATCAACCATACCAAGTTTTTCCACAAAAATAGTCTCTCCATAAGGAAAACGACTTGCAAGACAGGCAAAAGATGCTTTTTCGGCTGTTGGAATTCCAAAATGTGCCGACAACTCCCTGATCTCACGCTTGGTAAAACCAACCTTTCGTAAGGGACTAAGTATTCCAAGTTCAGAAATAGCCTTGAGCCCCGGCCTGTAATCCCCGTTATCATCGAGGTTTGAACCTTCTACTACAAATTCTGTTCCATGTTTTTTTGCCAAATTTATAAAGCTCTCGAACAGTTTATACTTACAAAGATAACACCTGTCCGGAGGATTTTGGGCAAATCCCTCTATGGTAAAAACATCTTCCTCTACAGTATAATGCGTTACACCCAGCTTTTTGCAATAGTCTGTAGCCTCACGCAGTTCTCTTTTAGGAAAAAGACATGAGGAGGCTGTAACAGCTATAGCTTTATCCTCCAAAGCCTCATGTGCGGCAAATAAAAGAAATGTCGAATCAACTCCGCTTGAAAAAGCTACTGCCACAGCTCCAAGACTCTTTAAATAGTCTTTAAGCTGATCATATTTATCTAAAAGTATATTATCCATATTTACTTACACTCTATTAAATCCTTTACGACTTCACTTGCCAGAATCAATCCCGCTACTGCAGGCGTAAATGCTGTCGAACCCGGAACCGCACGTTTCCCTGTAACTTCTTCACTTGCAAGAGCCTGATCCGGTGAAATCGGTTTTTCATTCGAATAGACTACTTTAAGCTTTTTTACGCCTCTTTTCTTCATTTCATGACGCATAACCTTGGCCAAAGGACACATAGTAGTCTTGTATATGTCCGTAACAACAAATCCGGTTGGATCAAGCTTGTTTCCTGCTCCCATACAACTTATCACAGGAATACCCTTGTTCTTGCACTGCATAATTATCTCAATTTTCGCAGCAACCGTATCTACAGCATCCACCACATAATCATAGCTTTCAAAAGGAAAAGAATCAGCATTTTCCGGCAAAAAAAAGCATTTATGAACAGTTACATCGACATTTGGATTAATGTCAAGCATTCGCTCTCTCATAACCTCAACCTTATCCCGCCCTATGGTGCTTTGCAGAGCGATTATCTGTCTGTTAAGATTCGTGAGACTCACCTGATCATTGTCAATAATATCAAAATGCCCTATTCCTGTTCTTACAAGCGCTTCGCAAACATATCCGCCTACACCGCCTACGCCAAATACGGCAACCTTTTTTTCAGAAAGTATCTCCATAGCCTCTTGCCCTAAAAGAAGCCGCGTCCTAGAAAATTGATCTATCATTTCTTAACCCTTTTTACTGTAAAACTATCTTATCCCAGGAATCGGAAGGAATCAGACCAATATATGTCTTTCCTTTATTCAGGTTAATTTCCTGTCCCTCAGAATTATAATAATGAGTCATTCCTGTTTCACTTGCTTTGGACCACATAATAGGTATGACTTTTCCATTTGTGATGTAATAGCCCTTATCTGAGCCAACCACGTTATAAGTTAAATATCCGTTTTTATCAAGCTGTTTAAAGGATGTGTTCTGAAGAATAACATTTTTAAAACTAAGTGGCTGACCATCTTCCGCATCCTGATGAAGAGCCCCATACTCATAGTAGTCATAGGTTCTACTTTCAGGATTAAAAATAAGTTGGCTCTTATTATGTACAAATACGCTGCTCATGTCAACAGAACCGGCAACTACATCGCTTGGTAACTCGGTATCAGCTTCATTAAAAAGGAAATGAGACCCTCTTTCCATCTCCATATTATAAGTGGTCGACAATCCGCTCTTTTCGAATCTGCTTACAAGCTCAGATCCGAATACATATTCAGTATATTCTGTAGGTTTACCATTCTGAATCCGGCTAAACCCCCCGCTTATATGTTCAGCATATGGCTTTGCAAGGTATGTCTTGATATAAAATGGTCCTCCATCATGGATAAGAACCGCATTATACTCATCAGCGATCATAATATTGGTAGTTCTGGTACTTCTAATACTGCCGGTCTGCTGAAGGTTGGCCCAGTCCTTATAAATACACATAAGCCTTGTGATACGTCCATTTGCCGTACTGTTCATCATTTCATAGACGATATCCGCCTCAGCTGTACCATAGTGCTGCAGAGCCTTTTTTTCATTGTCAACCATAATTGCTACAGGTCTCTGTCCGGCTATTGCATCATCAATCTCAAGTCCCGTAAGCTCTGAAGTTCCTGCATAAACAGTCACAGGCATAGACAAAGCTAAAGCCATTCCGGTAATAATTCCAACAACATTTTTGATTTTCATAACACACCCCTCTTTTAAAATTGAATTATTTTTCTATTACTGCTGATAACTCGCCACATGATAAAACAACCAAACGCTGGGTAGCACGTGACATTGCTGTATATAAACAATGCTTTCCAAGTTCATTATCCGGATAAGACTCCGCATCTACATCAGCAAGGATAACATTATCAAATTCAAGTCCCTTGGCCAGTGACAGCTCCAGTAAAACCGCTCCGCCCGAAGGAAGTGCATCATGCTCTGAGATAATTTTAACATCCTTTTCTCCCAGCGCAGTACTTACTTTTTCAAGGCTATACGCGCTTCTACAAATAACAGCTGTTATCCCGTCTTTTTTACTGAATTCATCTATATATTTATTTAAAGCAGCGCAATAATCCTGCTCTGAATTGTATGCCTCTATAATCGGGGTTTCTCCGGGTCTTTGTACAGATGAAACAAGCAGCTTTTTCTCTGCCGGTAAAAGAGATGAAAACATCTCTGTAATTTCAGGCGAGCTCCTATAACTTGTCATCAATGGAAGTTCGACAAACTCCTTCTCATCAGCAGCGGTCATTTCGGCAATTTCAGCAAATGTAATTGTTCCCTCCCTGATCGACTGGTATTCATCCCCAAGAAGCATAAATCTTGCATTGGGGAAATACTTTCTAAACACCATAAGCTGAGCCTTTGTGTAGTCCTGAATTTCGTCAATCATCACATAGCGCATATTGCGGTCACATTCACCTGTCAGTTCCATCTTCGTGTACAGCCATTCTGCAGCGGTGATATGGCTTGTTCCCAAAATTCGCTGTGCAATATGGAGAACATTTATCCAGCCGCATTTCTTTATAGTACGAATTGCTCCTCCAAAATCGTTCTCAATGCGGTTATCATCAGCAGAATCCGATTTGGAAACACTATCGGATTCATTGTCGGTATAATGGTCTGAATTTCGCAAAATATTTTTTGCTCTCTGCTCAAGTTCATCGGATACTATCTGAATAAGCCTTACTCCCAATGGGAACTGACTGAATCTGTCAACAACCGAAAGAACATCTTTTTTAGGCATCACCATGATTTCTTTTTGCTTTATATCAAAGAAATCATCCTCTTCCGGCGCCAAAGTCGGAAGAACATCATGTATTTTCTGAAGACTTGAGGCCTCTGTATAGTCATAATCATTGTCCATAAACGGAACATTTAACATTTCCAGATATTCCTGCCATGTAATGGTGAGAGGATTAGACTCACCCAAATCAGGAAGCACATTGTCTATATAATCCCTGAATACCGGATTCAGTGTCATAAGGCACACCTGATCAGGACGCAGTGTCTTTCTCTTTTGGTAAAAGAGGTATGCAATCCTTTGCAGTAAAACAGATGTTTTCCCACTTCCGGCTATTCCATTTACCAAAAGAACCGGCACATCCGGATATCTGATAACGGTGTTCTGCTCTTTTTGTATTGTAGAAGTGATTGCTTGCATTTTATCTGATCTGGTCTGAGATAGCGACTGCAAAAGCATCGGATCCTCAATAGCAATCTGTGTATCAAAATATGACAGCAGCTTATCTTTTTTTAGATCAAACTGGCGACGAAGTTTTAAATCAACCGGAATTTGCCTTTCTTCAACTGTATAGTGAGTACTGCCCATTTCCTGATTGTAATAAACCTCCGCTATAGGGGATCTCCAGTCTACAACCATCTGGTCATATCCGTTTTCTGAAATAGCAGCTCTTCCAATATAATAGCTTTCAGGTTCTTCAGATGGATCAAACTGAAGCTGAATCTTGGCAAAATAGGGCGATTCAAGAAGTTTGTTGACAGTGCTTAATCTTTTTCCCAAAGATGAGCTTTCTACATTGTAAGTATCAATGTAGCGATTCCATACTTCAATCTCTGCAAGCGTTTCCATAGTGGTCTCAATATCAGCATAGTCAAAACGTATATTATCGCGGATATCATTCTTATCATCAACAGCTTTTTCATCGAGCGCAGCAATCTGATCTTCAAGCTTTTTCTTCATTTCCATAAGCTTTCCGTAGACCTTGGTTAAATGCTCCTGCTCTTTATCAAAAATTTCTTTTTCCATATCATTCACCTTATAAAACAAATTGTTGCCGGTATTTTTTAAGTATACCATATTATTTCCACTATAAGCCAAAAACAGACCGGAAGTCTGTAACCTCCGGTCTAAAATAATCACGTATGATAGTTAAGTAAAAACTGCCTGGTTCTTTCATTTTGAGGACTGTCAATAACCTGCCTTGGGCTCCCCTTTTCGGCAATGATTCCATCATCCATAAATATAATCTCATCTGAAACATCTTTTGCAAACTCAATTTCATGGGTGACTATTATCATGGTAGTTTCCTGTCTCGACAGATCTTTGATTACCTTAAGGACTTCTCCTGTAAGCTCCGGGTCAAGGGCAGACGTAGGTTCATCAAAGCAAAGTATATCCGGCTTAAGAGCCAGCGCCCTTGCTATAGCTACTCTTTGCTGCTGACCCCCGGATAGTTGATGAGGATAATTGTCCATCCTGTCCAGTAGCCCCATCTTACTAAGTATTGCTTTCCCTTCCACAAGGATCTGCACTTTGTCTTTTTCAGGATTAAGAAGTCCCGGAGCAAGAACTACATTCTCCAAAGCTGTATACTGCGGGAAAAGATTAAACTGCTGAAATACCATCCCAAAATGAAGTCTCTTTTCTCTTAGCTCTTTCTCACTTGAAGACGGATTTTTACCATCAAACAAGACCTCTCCGTTTACTTTTATAGTCCCGCTGTCGGGAGTTTCCAGAAAATTAAGGCACCTAAGAAGGGTTGTTTTTCCACTTCCGGATCTTCCTATAATAGTAAGTGTCTTACCTTTTTCAAGATCAAAGCTTATTCCCTTTAGTATTTCTGTATTTTCAAAACCTTTAGTTATATTTTCTACTTCAAGTATTGCCATAAAAAGCACCGCCTATTAATTACTTAAAAAAATCAAGTTTCTTTTCAATAAATCCAAAAAGAAGAGTCAAAAGTCCACTAAAAACAAGGTAAAATACGCCCGTGTAAAAGAGCGGCCAGATGATTCCGCTGCTCTTAATAAAGCGCTCACCTTCCCATATTATTTCGTAGAACGCAATAACTCTGGCAAGTGATGTGTCCTTTACCAGAGTGATAACTTCGTTGGATATAGGTGGTACTATTCTCTTTACTACCTGTAATAGAATTATCTTAAAAAATGCCTGCGATTTTGTCAGACCAAGCACAGCAGCGGCCTCATGTTGTCCCTTGGGAATTGACTGAATGCCGCCCCTGAATATCTCACTGAAATAACAAGCGTAATTAAATACAAAAGCAACCAGCGCCGCAGTAAATCTACCTGTAGCTCCCGATCCCCAAAGGTTATTTCCCAAAAAAATCCCCGGGCCATAAAAAATAACCAAAAGCTGTAGCATAAGCGGTGTACCTCTGACTACCCATATTATGAACCTGACAGGTAGTCTTAACACCGGGTTTTTGCTCATGGAGCCAAAGCTGATTACAAGTCCCAAAGGCAACGAGAAAACCAATGTGAGCACAAAAAGTTTTAAAGTGCCTAAAAAGCCCTCAAGAAGTGATAGTGTAACTGTCGTAAACATATATTGCTATTCCTTTAAAATTACTGCTGAACAAGTGCATCCTGCACGCCATATTTTGTAGCTATTTCTTTCATGGTTCCGTCATCATACAAGATTTTTAACTGATCATTGATATATGAAGCAAGATCTGAATTCTTTCTGCAACCTATACCGTACTCTTCAGTTGTAAGCTCAACAGTGTGAGTAAGATCTGCATATCCTGTGCCTTCACCAACCATGGCTCCTGCCATCAGAAGATCAATAATGCATGCATCAGATGTTCCGGCTGCGACTTCCATAACCGCGTCAGCCTGGGATTTAAGCGCTGTCGCATTAAAGCCGTTCTCATTTGCAGCTGCTTCTCCGGCCGATCCTGACTCTACTGCAAATGTAAGGTCTGAAAGCGACTCCGGTGTACTGTACTTTTCAGCATCCTTTGCGTTAACAACAACTACCTGCGCGTTATTACAGTATGCGTTGGTACATGTCATTGCATTTGTCACTTCAGGTGTAAGTGTCATGCCATTCCATACAACGTCTATTGATTTATTGTTAAGCTCTAAAACTTTATTATCCCAGTCAATTTCTACAAACTGAACCTCTACTCCCAGTGACTTTGCGATTTCTTTTGCCATATCGGCATCGAAACCTATCCACTCTCCGTTTTCATCCTTATAATCCATAGGTGCAAAATCAGTAATACCTACAATAAGACTGCCTTTTGACTTTATATACTCAACATCGTTTTCAAGAGACACAGTCTCTTTAGCGCTCTCATCGCTGCTGTCAGTGGCAGCCCCTCCGCAGGCTGTGAACATCAAAGCCGTAGTTAAAGCCATAAATACAGAAACAAATTTCTTTTTCATAAGTTCTCCTTTTCGAATAACATTTACTTTATCACATTATCATAGTGAATTACCGATGTAAAGAAATCTTTTCTAAATATTATAGCTCATTTATTATGACTTATTCTACGTTTTTTAGTGCCTCGCTCATTGGAATATAGCCTATCTTGCGATATTCAATAATCGCTGTAACGGCGTATGTAACAAGTCCCATAAGAAACATCTTTACATAGACCGAAGGATCAAGCCAGATTATCAACCATCCACTCATCATCTGCTTGAGCATCACTCTGAACACCCCAACCATAACATAGGATAAAATCGGATATGATATAAGAAGTGATGCCACTACCACAATTGCAGTTGGCATGATATAAAGAAGCGCTATCTCTTTTTTTGAATATCCAAGTATTTTAACCATAGAAATTGACTGAACATTGCGCTCAATTATCAGCTTTGATAACAGATATATCAAAACAATGAACAGAATTATTGAAAAACCATCCACCATGTACATCAAATTGCCCATGGATATCATAAGCTGCCTCGATACTCTGGTAAGAGTCTCCTCATCAATCGTAGTTCCAATGTACTTGGAGTCAATGTCCGTTATTTCGCTATCGGAGAAGTATCCTGAAAAATACTCTTCATCCAATCCCATAGTTTCATTCAGGTGTTTTTTGCTCATAAACACCGCAATTCCACCATCATAATCATAAGTACCGGTAATCTTAAATCCATAGTACTTGTCTTCATAGGGTTCCTTTAGCGTAATGACATCTCCTTTTTTCAGACCATATTTATCCTCATAAGCCGAGGAAATAAGTACTGTTTTTTCATCAAAATCTGTCTGAATATATCTGCTATCATCAATTACTCCATAAAGAGTCACTTCCTCAACTCTGGCTCCGTTCTCACCGATAGTTTTAAGGCTATATGCAGAAAACTTCTCCGCATCTGGGTTGTTAGTAGATATCTTGTTTTGGTAAAAGATATAGGAAAATGCTGCAGAAAGCTGATCCTGAGTATCTATTGCTCCTGCAGGAACCTGAAAAAGATATATGTGTTTAGCAAGCATGCTCTGTGTAACAACACCTTGGAAATGTATTAAAAGCGGCGGCAGCATCATCCCAAAAAACAAAAGGACATTGGCAAAAAATAATCCAAAAAACAAGATCAGATAGCTGCTCTTATTCTGAATAAGAATTCTTATTCTGAATCTATCAAAAAATCTGATGCTGTTCCCAAGTTTTATTGCATTATTCTGCTTCTTTCCTGAAATATCCCTCCTAATAAGCTTGAGAGGACTTAATGACAGCTTTTTTCTTAAAATAACATGCGTTATCGCAATCATTATCACCAGCGGGATAAACGTGGTCTTAAAGAAGGCTTCTGAACTCCATATAGTAACGTAAGTCGGAAGCGAGTAACTTCCATAATACATATCGACGCACACATTTTTAAAAAATGTGTATCCAAGTATGTTTCCAATGACAGCTGAAATAATAGTAACGATAAGCGGCATTTCCATGTAATGCTTTATGAGTTCATTTCTGGTATATCCGGATGCCCGGAGCGTGCCGATAACACAAGCTTCCTTGTGAATGGTGTTATTAATGGTTATTCCAAATACGAATGCAGTGATTATGATTATTATATAAAGAAGTACCTCCATCATGGCCTTATCGCCTACTATATCTTCGCCGGTAAATGTGATTGACTGATTTAAATATCTTGGAATAAAGTTCTCAAGTGAAACTTTTTGGGCTATTGCCTCCATAAGTTCATCTGACAGGTCTTTTTCCTGAATCTCATCTTCCGGTTCTTCATCATAGAGCCATGAATAATTGTACCTTATACCGTCATCAAGATACTCCTCAAACTGCTCTTTATCAACAACTGCAACTCCAAAAGCTGATGCGTCAAACATCATATCATTGTTACTGTAAAAAAGTGCACTGTAGTCAGATAATGCCACCAGTCCTACAATTTTGTAACCATTTCCTTCTTCCGATAGTTCATCACCGATTCTAAGACCATTATTCTCTGCATACATCCTATCTATGGCTATTTCTCCGTTTTTTTCCGGGAGTCTGCCATCCATGACGCAAACTTTATCTATTTCTTCTCTGTTTGCGTAAATTCTTATTGTTGTTTCATTGTTAAATTCTTTTTCTATATAAAAGTTTTCGTATACTGTTATACCTCTTTGCTCTATCCATTCCTTCTGAGAAGACGTAAGTTTCTCTTCCGATCTGAAATTTCCGTTTTCTATGGTGTATTTTTCAAAGCTTTCTTTATAAGCCTTTATCATACTTTCTCCGGCTACCAGAAACCCCGAAACAAATCCAATAGACAAGACCAGCAGTATAAAAATTACTATGTATTTTCCTATATCGCTCTTAAGTTCTCTGAATAATCTTTTATTTAATGGATTTTTCATGAAATTTCCCCTTACCAGTCAAGTTCTTCCGCTTTCTGTTTTGCTTCATTTCTGTAGCTCTTCCTTATAACTCCGTCCCTTAGCTTAACTACAAAGTCTGCCATATTCTTTATGGCGTCATTGTGAGTTACCATAATCACTGTGTTCCCATATTTCTGATTAACTTCTTCTATAAGCGAAAGAATTTCTTTTGAGGTTTTATAATCCAGAGCTCCCGTAGGCTCATCGCAAAGAAGAATATCGGGATTTTTTACTATTGCTCTTCCAATAGCACATCTTTGCTGCTGACCGCCTGAAAGCTGACTCGGAATCTTATTTTGATGTTCCGCAAGTCCTAATACGCCCATTATTTCATCAATATCCAAGGGATTTTTTGATAAATATGCCCCAACTTCAATATTTTCTCTGACTGTAAGATTAGGAATCAGATTATACATTTGAAAAATATATCCTAAATGTTCTCTTCTGTAATTTGTAAGTGATTTATCATCCATATCTGACATACTTTTCCCCCTAATGATTATTTTCCCGGAGTCAGCATTGTCTATTCCTCCAATAATATTAAGCAAAGTGGATTTTCCGGAGCCGGAAGGTCCAAGAAGCACAACAAATTCGCCTTTTTCTACGCTTAAATTTATATCCTTTAAAACCTCTATCCTGTTATCGCTTTCACCATAGGATTTTTTTATGTTTTGTAATTCAAGCTGCATTCCTTTTCTCCTTATTTGCAGATCGTCCATATTTTTAATTCGTTAGCAATCGCTAACTTCAATACATAGAATATTACTATTGAAAATCATTGTCAAAACGTTTTTAATGGAATATAATTTGATGATATAGTATTGTAAACAATTTATTTTTACAGAAGGAGAAGAAATGTTTTTCTATATAGCTGTAATTATTTTAACTATCATGTATCTGATACTGTTAGAGCTTTCAAAAAATATTTTAATCGGATGGGCTGTAGGTATCTTAGCTGCTGTGCTGATGATGGTACTTAAAAACAACATTATAAGCAGATTTTCCGGGAAATTTCCGGCTATTTTTATAATGTGGTGCGCATTTTTTATTATTCTTGTAATAAATTACAATCTTACAGCTCCGCCATATAAAAGAGTCCCTGCTGTAGATAACAAAAATCCTGAAATTACAGCACCTGTAACTATAAACCAGGGCACATTAACCGGTGTCTACAACGAGGACAAATCTGTGAAGGTATATGCCGGAATCCCTTATGCTGCACCTCCTGTCGGGGATCTGCGATTTAGAGAACCGGCTGCGCCACAGCCTTGGGATGGGGTTCTTGCATGTGATCATTTTGGACCAATGGCTATGCAGCCAAGAAGTTCGGCGCTATATGATTCCTTATCTCATATTCTGGGATGGAACGATTACAGTATTAAAATTGGTGATGAATATCGCGAAGAAATGAGCGAAGATTGCCTTTACCTCAACGTCTTTTCACCTGAAAAAGAAACCGATGAGTTACTCCCGGTAATATTCTACATACATGGGGGTTCTCTTACCACAGGTCAATCCTCCTATACTGAATACAGAGGAGAAGATTTGGCTAAAAAAGGTGTTGTTTTTGTAAACTTTGCTTATAGGCTTGGAGTATTTGGATATTACGCATCTGATGATCTTAAAGCTGAATCTCCAAACGGCACCACCGGAAACTATGGACTTTTGGATCAGATTGCAGCTCTTAAATGGGTTCGCGATAACATTGAAGCTTTTGGAGGAGATCCTGACAGGATAACTATTGCCGGCGAATCGGCAGGTGCTTCCAGTGTTAATGCTTTATGCGTTTCCCCTTTAACCGAAGGACTGTTCAACTATGCCATAGCCGAATCCAGCGGAATTGTTGCCAAAAAACCGTTCCATACTTTCAGATCCTATGATGATGCCCTAGAACAGGGAAATATTGTGAAGGAAGAATTTTCTGTATCTTCTTCGCAGGAACTTAGAAACATTCCCGCAGAGGAACTCGTAAAAACAACATCAAACAATTCCGCCATGACTTTGGACGGGTATGCAATCACAGAACAGCCCTACCTCACATATGAAAAAGGAAATAATCATGAGAAAGCTCTTTTAAACGGCTTCAATCTTAAAGAGGCGGATGCATTCATGCTCGATACCAAGGCAACCAAAGAAAACTATGTGGAGCTTTTAGCAGAAGATTTGAGCAGCTACGCCAGAGAAATGGCAGAAGTTCTCCCTTATGATGCTGCTTCAAGGGATGAATATATCATCATTGACAAAAAAGGAGAAGCCAAGGGCTCATTGAATACAGCCTATAGCGCAATGTGGTTTAGTTATTCTCATTACATATGGACCAACTACATGGTTAGCCAAAATAAACCTGTTTATGAGTACTATTTTACCAAGACCAACAGCAGAATCTCAAACCATCACGCAGGAGAATTGCCATACGCCTACGGAAACCTTCACAGACATGCCAAAAACTACGACGAAAGTGATTTTGAACTCTCCGAAATAATGCAAAACTATTGGGTAAACTTTGTCAAAACAGGCGATCCAAATGGCGAAGGTCTGCCAAAATGGCCGCTTGTAACTGCAAACAATCAGCTCCTTTTGAATCTTGATAATAAAATAGAGCCCATTGCGGACCCTAATTTACCATTATATAAAGTTATAGATCATTACATGGATAGCGAAGAGTAGCTGTCAATCAGTAATCTCCATTCCCATGTTAAAAGCAACAGGAAACATGAATTTTTTCTTTGTATGGTCATCAAATTCTACTATGAATTTGGTTGGGATTTCATCTTCATCCCAGTCTACATCAACAATTGTTCCTGTCCCGTATTTTGTCTGAGTTACACGGGAACCTATTACGAGATTAGAGGGCACGTTTTCGGAAGAAACCGGTGCCTTCTTTTGTTTTAAGTATGAAATTGGCTTTTTTAACTCATTTACACTCTTTTTTCTATTCTTCCTGCTTGAAGGCTCCGGCTCTTCCTCTGCCCACTTTTCTTTGGGACAAAGTTCCCCAACAAAGACTGACGCTTTATCTTTATATTTGAAAATAATCAGTTTATCTTTTGCTCTGGTCATTCCGACGTAAAAAATACGTCTTTCTTCTTCGTTCTCCCGCTTTTCTTCCGGAGTAGCCTGTGCAAAAGACTTGATTATCTTGCCCGGAAAAACGCCATTTACAACATCAATAAGTATAACTGTGTCATACTCAAGCCCTTTACTTGAGTGGATTGTTGAAAGAATAAGCTTTGATCTGTAGTTTTCTTTCCTCTGGGAAAGAATATCCTTAAGTTCTTCAAGCCTGTCAAGGAATCCGGGAATTGTGTTCTCGTTTTTGGCAAGCATCTGCAGAGTAAAAAGTTTGTTATCATCTATATTGTTATCCTTGAGATAATCACCGTACCCCATGTATTTTTGAATCCTGTTTATTGCCTTTATAGGGGAGTCACTGGTCATATGCATGAAATGAGTTCTAAGAGATCTTACATTTCCAAGTATTCTTTTGTTTAATTCAATTTCCTCTGCCGCATCTAAAATCCCACAATGTCTCCTGTCTGCAATATCGCACATTTGCATGGCATCCTGCTTGCGAAGAAATGTCTGAAACTTGAAATAAACTTTAAGAAACAGCTCCGGATCCATGGGATTAAGGGCAAACTTTAGGATGTTTACAACATCTGCTACCACCCTATGGCTAAAAAAAGCCATATCCGAGCTCTTTATCCTGTATTCGATATTTTTCCTCTCCAATATGTCAACCAAAGGCAAAATGCACTCATTATCCCTGTATAAAACAGCAGTCTGAACAGAAATATTTTGAGCAATGTCCAAAAGAAAGCTATATTGGGATTCCCTGCTCTGAAGAGTAACATAGCTAATATCAGCTCCTGCCTGCCTTGTTGCTGTCATGTGCTTTTTGTGACGATTGAAGTTTCTTTGAATGAATTTATCTGCAGTCTCAACTATCGTCGCATTTGATCTGTAGTTTTTATCCATTACAAGAACTTTTGCCCCCAAATGCTCTTTTTCAAAGTTTAAAAGAGCTTCAGGATAAGCCGCCCTAAAACCATATATACTCTGGTCTTCATCTCCCACCATAAACAGATTTCCGCTTTTCCCGGCTAAAAGACCTATTATCATATGTTGGATTTTTGAAGTATCCTGAGCTTCATCCACGCATATGTATTTATATTTGTTGCGGTAAAACTCCAATAGATCCGGGCTGTTTTTCAGCATTCTGTAGGCATATATCATCTGATCATCATAGTCCATAAGGCTTCGAGACTTAAGCTCTTTATTGTACGCCTCATATATTTTTAGAAGCTCAATAGATTCATCTTTACCTAGTTTTTCTATCTCATCCCTTGAAAGACACATATTCTTACAATAGGTAATAAGTGTCCTTACAGTTTTTATGTCGCTTTCCGTGGGATAATCGTTCATTACCTTTACATAGATATCTGTAAGAATTTTTCCGGATATCTTTTCATCTGTAATTAGTTCAAAAGACGTTTTTCCTATAAGCCTCGCATAATGGCTGATTATCTTGGCACAGATTCCGTTTATGGTACGAAACTCAAGATTCCTTGCAGCGTCTTCTCCAAAGACCTTAACAAATCTCTCCGCCATATCTCTTGTTGCTGCAACTGTATACGTAAGTGTAAGTATATTTTCCGGCGGTATTTCTTTTACCATGAGCATATACCCAAGCCTATGGACAAGAACTGTTGTCTTACCACTTCCCGGAACAGCCAAAAGGAGTACGGGCCCTTCCACGGTTTTTACTGCTTCCAGCTGCTGATCATTTAGTTTAGCTGTATATTTTTCAAAAAAGTAATTCTCATTCATGGTGTCTACTATACAATAATAATCGCAGCTAGTGAAGCAATAAAAAAAGAGCTATATATAACATATTTATTATATATGTTATATATGGCTCATTGTATTACTTAGTCTCTACAGAAACGTCTGCGCCTGTAATATTGATGTTCTTATTTACCTTTGCATCGTATGTTCCGGCTCTCATGATCTCTGTAAAGTCAACGCCTGTAGCTTCTGACATTGTATCAAATACCTGTTTCATAACGATTGGCATATTTCCTGAAATCTGGCTTGCGCCATTTGTTCCATCACCTGTTCCATAGATATTGATCTTATCAATCTGTGAAAGTGGTTTTGCAATTTCAGCAGCCATCTGAGGCATGATCTTGATCATCATCTCTGCCATAGCAGCTCCGTTGTACTTCTTGTAGGCTTCAGCTTTCTTTTCCATTGCTTCAGCTTCAGCAATACCTTTTGCCTTGATCGCTTCGGCTTCCGCTTTACCTTTTGCAGCAATACCGGCTGCTTCAGCATCATATTTAGCCTTAATACCTGCAGCTTCCTGTTCAGCCGCATATTTCTGAGCTTCAGCCTGAGCTTTTTTAGCATCAGCTTCACGCTCCTGCTCGTATTTGGCTGCCTCAGCCTTTTTCTGTCTCTGAACAAGCTCTGCTTCAGCTTTCTTTTCAGCCTGATACTTTTCAGCATCAGCTTTTTTCTCGATTTCAGCTGCAAGTTCCTGCTGTTTAACAAGAACTTCCTTCTGTTTGAGTTCTGCTTCACGTTCTGCTTTAGCGATCTGAGCATTAACAGTTGCTGTCTGAATGGATTTTTGCTGTTCCTGCTGCTGGATCTCGTAAGCTGCATCAGCTACAGCGCTTGCTGTATCTGCTTCTCTTTTAAGTTCTGCCTGCTTGATTGCAAGAGCGTTGTTCTTTTCAGCAATCTCTGTCTGTGCAAGAACTCTTGCATCATTAGCTGCTTTATCAGCTTCAGCCTTTGCAATAGCTACGTCTCTGTCTGCCTGTGCCTTAGCAATGGCTGCATCTTTTTTGATCTTGGCTGTGTTATCCATACCAAGGTCATTTATAAGACCATTTTCATCTGTAACATTCTGGATGTTACATGAAAGGATCTCGATACCAAGCTTACTCATATCTCTTGAGGCTTTTTCCATTACCTGATCTGAAAAGCTGTCACGGTCTGTATTGATAGTCTTAAGAGCAAGAGTACCAATGATCTCACGCATGTTACCCTGTAAAGAATCCTGAAGGTCCTCTGTGATCTGCTGAGGATCTTTATTGAGGAAGTTCTTGGCAGCAAGCTGAATTGATTCAGGATTTGTTCCGATTCTTACCTTTGCTACTGCATCTACATTTACATTGATGAAATCGTTTGTAGGTACTGACTGCTCTGTTTTGATATCTACAGTCATCTGTCCAAGATAGAGTTTATCAACTCTCTCAAAGAAAGGAATCTTAACGCCTGCGCGGCCGATAAGGATTCGTGGGGTCTTGCGCATACCGGAAATAATATAGGCTCTGTCTGGAGGAGCCTTTACATATCCTGTAGCAATTACCATCACTACAAGAAGAATAAGTGCTGCTAAAATAATAGCTGAAATTGTCATTGTTCCACCTTTCTTAGGGTTCTGCCCTAAAACAATACTTTTTTCTTGATAAAAAAAGTGTACAACGCTCTATATCAGCCTTAAATATGCACATAAGCGTGTTTTTTCACTATATTTTGCTTTTTTGGCAATTTATGTTACTATGCACTAGTGACTTTTTATTTGGAAAGGAAAAGAATAATGAAAATTGCAGTTACTTATGAAAACGGTGAAGTTTTTCAGCATTTTGGACATACAAGCGAGTTTAAGATTTATACAGTAGAGGATAAAAAAGTCGTATCCTCTGAGATAATAAGCTCAAACGGAAGCGGTCACGGTGCTTTAGCCGGACTTCTTGGCGATAAGGGAATTGATGTTCTTATCTGCGGCGGGATCGGCGGAGGAGCTTTCTCAGCTCTTGAAGAGAACGGCATTAAAGTATGCGCCGGAACATCCGGAAATACTGATGAAGTAGTTGAAGCTTACCTTAGCGGAAACCTTGAGAGCTCTGGTGTAAATTGCGACCATCACGGTGAGGGCCACACATGCGGCGACCACGAAGATGGACATAGCTGTGGACACCATGATGAAGGTGGTTGTGGAAGCGACTGCGGAGATGAGGAAGGCGGTTGTGCTTCAGGTGGCTGTGGCGGATGCAGCGGTTGCCATTCAGCTCCTTCATTCGAGGGAAAAAATGTTGGCAAGACATGCCGTACACACTACATTGGTACTTTCAACGACGGAACAAAGTTTGACTCATCCTATGACAGAGGAGAGCCTCTTGAGTTCGTATGCGGCGCAGGCATGATGATCTATGGATTTGACAAGGCTGTTGCTAACATGAACGTAGGTGAGACACTCGATGTGCATCTCATGCCTGAAGAAGCTTATGGAGAAGCAGATCCTACAGCTATCTTCACTGTAGAGATTGCTGAGCTTCCCGGTTCAGAGGACCTGACAGTTGATCAGAAGGTTTACCTTCAGGATATGTACGGAAGACCATTCCCTGTTAAAGTTGTAGGTAAGACTGATACAACTATCACATTAGATGCCAACCATGAAATGGCTGGCAAAGAGCTTAATTTCAAGATTGAACTTGTAGAAGTTAAGTAAGACCAAAAACTTTATCACGAAGTTTACGACCCGTTGGCGTTGTGGCAAGTCCACCGCCAGCGGTTTCTTTTAATGAGGCCGGAAGTGCATCACCGACTTCTCGCATTGCACCTATGCATTCATCTGCCGGAATATTGGCCCTGATTCCCGCAAGTGCCATATCTGCGCTTGAAAAAGCAATCGCAAGGCCTGATACATTTCTTTTTATGCATGGTATCTCAACAAGTCCGCCTACCGGATCACAGACCAGTCCCATCTGATTGGAAATAGCCATAGCACAGGCATCTGCGCACTGAGATGGCCTTCCACCCATTACTTCTACAAGTGCTGCTGCAGCCATAGCTGAAGCACTTCCACACTCAGCCTGACATCCCCCTTGAGCTCCTGCCACACTGGATTTCTCTGCTATTACCATTCCAATTGCACCAGCAGTAAACATAGCCATGACCACATCTTTTTCTTCAAAACCGCGGTCTTCGTAAAGTGACACAAGACATCCCGGTAAAATGCCGCAGCTTCCGGCTGTAGGAGCAGCAACGATCCTTCCCATTGAGGCGTTACAGCCTGCTACTGCCAAAGCTCTGGCCATTGCTTTTGTCATGAAGTTCCCGCTGATACCACCTGTAGCGGCATACTCATTCATAAGATAGCCTTCACCACCGGTAAGACCTGACATGGATTTCTGATCTTTTTTCATACCTTCATTTATTGAATCTTTCATGACCTGAAAGCTGATCTCCATTTTTTCATAGAGTTCAAGTGGCTCTTTTTCCATGCTTTTAGCCTGGTCTTCCAAAACCAGTTCACTTATCTTTATATTTCTTTTTTCAGCTTCAGCTACTAATTCGCTGACAGATTCGTATTTAAGCATAAATATCCATTTCTAATTCAGACTCTTCTTATCAAGATCGCATTTGTAACATGGTCAATCTTCCTAATATCATCCACCAGCGTATCCGGAGGCTGATTATCAATCTCAATAGTCATGATGGCATCGCCGCCTTTTTCCTGCCTGGACAAATGAAAATTAGAAATATTGAGCTCTGCATGCTCCCAATGCATCATATTGGTCACACTGGCGATGACGCCGGGCTTATCCTCATGCATTACCAGAATTGTATTATTTTCACCGTTAAACTCAACATTCATTCCGTTGATCTGGTTAACCAATATGTTTCCGCCGCCTATACTTGCCCCCTGCATGACGCCTTCAGTTCCATCATTTAAGAAATAATGGATCCTGGCAGTATTAGGATGGGCGCCTTTTATATTCTCTGTAATAAACTCATAATCAATCCCCTGCTCCGAAGCAATATCAAGAGCACTTCGGATTTCCGGAGAATAGCTTTTATATCCCATGATGCCGGCTAAAAGCGCTCTGTCTGTTCCATGCCCTTTATAGGTCTGGGCAAAAGAACCTGACAAAGTTATTTCAACCTTTTTTAGCTGTCTGTTATCTATAAGCTTATTCACTACTCTTCCAAGTCTGACAGCACCAGCTGTATGGGAACTTGATGGTCCTATCATTATGGGCCCGATCATATCAAATACGTTCATTAAAACCTCTCTTCTATTATTGAACGAAGATCATCAGCAATAATATCCGCAACTTCAAGTTTGTAATCGTATCTGCTCTTTTGCGGCATTATAATCGTATCTTTGGAATAACAATCGTTTTTATAAGCAATTGTATAATATATCTGCCCAAGCGCGCTGTCTTCATTTAGAGGATCCTTGTTTCCCATGGTTCCTGTTACCCCTATTCCGATATCAGCGCCAAAGCTTTTTTTACATGCTATAGCCATAGCATCAGCTGTCTCTTTTGAATAAACACCAAATTCTTCAATTATATTCTGCGGAACTCCTTCCATAATCTTGGCTTCATTTGAATATGTTACATAAGCCCCTTTAATGACAGCCGAAGATCCTTCAATATCAGTTAAAAGAGAAGCTATCAGTCCTCCTGTACAACTCTCCATGGTTGTTATAGTAAGCCCCTTGCACATAAGAAGGTCTGTAATTATATTGTATTTTTCTCTGATTTTTTTTTCGTTCATTTATATTCCCTCTACCTCAAATATTACCTAATAATAGCATAGATTGTGAAAATCTGACGAATTAGGCGTAATAGAATCTATCTATTTTACCATTTTTGTGCTTTTTTAAAAATGATAAAATAAAAAGTGACAAAATTGGGGATTTTAGGGGGTTACATCAATGGAATACTATGGAAAAAAGCCAAACTATAACATGGCACACAGAATAATGTTTGGAATGGCAGAATTCTATGGAGGAGGTGCTTTTGTTATTATCAACACGTTCTTTACCGTGTTTTTGATAAAAGCACTTGGTATACCGGCAGCTCTTGCCGGAACAATTCCACTAGTAGGAAAAATATGGGATGCCATCACAGATCCAATGATGGGCAACATCACAGACAGAACCGTATCAAAATACGGAGCAAAGCGTTTTTATATCTTTATTGGCGGAATAGCTTCTTCAGTGACATTTTTACTTCTCTGGCTCACTATTCCAACACAATCCGTTTGGGCAATGTACTTTTTCTATCTGATCATGTTTTGCCTCTTTTCAACAGGCTTCACTATTCTAATGGTTCCATACAATGGCTTATTGCCAGACATGATCGATGATTATTCTATGCGCTCAAAGTTCTCCACAGTCCGAATGGTGTGGTCCACTCTGGGTTCAATGGTCTGCGGCCTTGTTCCGTCTTTTATCATAAAAGACAACACAAAGCCCTCACAATATATGACCTGCGCACTTATATTCAGCATTCTTTTCTTTATTACAACTACTGTTACATTCATTGGAACATGGGAAAAGAAAAAAGAGCCTGTAAAAACAACATTAAAAGAAAGCTTTCCACAGTCTATAAGTGTTCTTAAGAGCAGATCATTTAAACTGTTTTTGGGAATTTATCTCTTTGGACAATGTGGCATGGACTTCGTTTCAGGGATGGCGGTCTATTACATTGATGATGTATTAAACGGCTATTCAAATGGCTATTTCATTTACCTCATGGCAACAATACTGGTTTCTCAGCTTGTCGGTATGGTAGTATGGGGACCTGTAATGAGCCGCACATCAAAAAAGACAACAATTCTTATTGGTGCTCCAACAAGACTTATCGGAACTCTTGGACTTTTAGCTTTTTCTTACGAAGGTGCCAGTATTGTTCCTGTTCTTATTCTTACTGCTTTTATCGGTTTTGGTAATGCTGCGACACTTACAAGTATTTTCGCTATTATGGCAGATATGGCCGAAGTTGATGAACTTATCACATCCATAAGACGTCCCGGAATCGTTTCGGGAATGGCTACTTTTGCAAGAAAAATATCCTCAGGTCTCTCAGCAGCCGGAATAGGTTTTCTTCTTGCTGCAGTCGGATTTGATGAGAACATCGCTAATGCCGGTGGAAGACAATCTCTTTCTACTCAGGAAGGTATCGCAATGATTTATATCATAGTGCCTGCAATACTCATTACTCTACTTTTTATAACAGCCGTTATCTTTCCTCTTACAGGTAAAGAGTTTGATATTATACAAAAAGAAATCGCCCGCAGAAAAGGTGAAGATTCATCACTAACAACCGATGAAGAAAAGAAAATCTGTGAAAAAGTCACCGGTTTTTCTTATGATAATCTCTGGAAAACGGAGAATGCAAATAAACTGACAAAGGAAGCATGACCATATGACAAAAGTAGAATTTTTAGGTGAAGATGACTTCTTGGAAGTTATGAAAACCGATAATAAAGCCTGGCGCGATAAATATGTCTCTCAAGGCAAATACAAATCTTTTGACCAAACAGAAATAAACTATTACTATGCTATTCCGGATTCAGCCAAAAGGGCTGTCGTACTTGTTCATGGTTTCTGTGAGTTTTGGGGCAAATTCCATGAATATGCCTGGTATCTTTATAAAGCCGGATATGCTGTATTTTTCATGGAACAGCGCGGTCACGGATATTCCGAAGGTAAATTAGATGCCCCGGATATTGTATTTATTGATGATTACAAAACATATGTTGAAGATTTACATGTATTTATTGAGAAGATTGTAACACCAAAGACACAATCCATGAAAAAAACCATCATAGCTCACTCAATGGGCGGTGCTGTTGGGACACTTTATCTGGAAATGTACCCGGGATTTTTTGATTCTGCTATTTTAAGCTCTCCGATGTTCAAAATGAAGAATAACACCTCACCAATACTGATTGCGGCTCTTAAAGTCTTTTCCTTCTTATTCGGAAAGCGTAAGTTACTTGCTCCTGGGCAAAGAAGATTTGATGCCAAGCCTGTATTTGAAACGAGTAGTGCCATGTCCAAACCAAGATATGATTATATGTTTAATATGCGGCTTAAGGATGAACACTATCAGACCTATGGGGCTTCAATAGGGTGGGCTCTTGCCAGCCTTAGGACCAACAAACTCATTATGAAAAATGCTGACAGACTTAACATTCCAATTACAGTTTTTACAGCAGGAAATGATCATCTAATTGATCCTGAAGGATATGAACAGTTCAAGAAACTTGTTCCATCTGCTAAGTTCATAAGCTTTGATAATTCACGCCATGAAATTTTCAATGCAGATGAAAACAGCAGAAAGGCGTACTTTTCTGCTGTTTTGAATACACTGGACAAACTATAACCCCTAAATCAAAGCACTGGCAACTGTTCCGATAACCATCGCAAGAATAAGTGCCAGTGCAATTATCGCAACTATCTTTTTATTCTTTTTGGTAACCATTTATAATTAACTCCTTTACTTCTTGATATATCTTTTATATGCCTTAAAAAGCCTATCCATGGTTTCTCTGACAGTCTGTTCAGAACATGCAATATTTAGCCTTTCAAAGCCTGTTCCCTCTTCACCGAAAATATAACCTTCATCAGCAAATATATATGCTTTTTCAGTCATAAATTCCTCTAATTTGGATTTCTCCAGCCTCAGGGCTCTACAATCACACCATAATAAATAAGTACCCTCTAATGGAAAAATTTTAATTTCCGGCATATTCGTTTTTACAAATTCAGAAACATAAATGGCATTGCGATTTATAACCTCAATACATTCATCCAGCCACTTTTCACCATAATTATAAGCAGCTTCACATGCTACCATCCCCAAAACATTAGTCACTGATCTGAATCCGTCAAGCCTGGAAGCTTTGAACCTGTCTAAAATTTCAGAATTCTGTATGATAATGGAAGCTGTCTGAAGTCCGGCAAGATTAAAGCTCTTACTGGGTGCAGTACAAACAGCCATATGTTTTCCGGCATCTTTCGCAACATTAGCCATTACTGTATGCTTATACCCGGGCATTATAAGGTCATGATGAATCTCATCATCAATTATAAAAAGCTGATTTTCAACACAAATCTCATATACCTTAAGAAGTTCTTCACCGGTCCAAACCTTGCCGATCGGATTATGCGGATTGCAAAAAATCACTAGCTTTGTTGTGTTTTTCTTTGCAGCCTGCAAAAAGGCATCATAATCAATATGATATCCATCTTTATCTAACAGCAGCGGTATGTCAATAAGTGTCCTTCCTTTCATCTTTACAGCCCTTTTGAAAGGATTATAGACCGGAGAAAAAACAACAACGCCATCCCCCGGGGCAGTCATACAAAGGATGAGATCTCCTATAGCAGTAACTACCCCGTCTGATGGCGCTATCCATTCTTTTTTTATATGATAGTTATGTCTTTTCCTCATCCAATTTACTATTGAGTTGAGATATCCATCAGAGGCATCTGTGTATCCAAGCACGTTTGTATCTAAATACTTCTTTACCTCTTCAGTAATCTCAGGGGCAGTTCGAAACTCCATGTCTGCAATAGACATTGGTACAATCCCCGATGGAACGTCAGGATTTCTCTTATACATATCCTTGTACTTAAAAGAGTTATCACTGACTTTGTCTTTGGATGCGGTGAAATCGTACATATCTACTCCTTAAATACAGTTATATCCTTTATTGACAAGAATATTCTCGACAGCCTTTATATCATCGGTGTTGATAACCATTATAGGTCTTGCCGACTCACGATTAAATGAAAGATATGTATAATTTACATTGATGTTACTTGAAAAAAGCGTTTTTAAAATCTTGTCAAAGGCTCCTACTTCATCCTGACATTCAACAGCTATAACAGGCGTAGTCTTACATATATAGCCCGCACCTTTGAGCACTTCAATACATTTTTCAGTATCTGAAACAACCATTCTGATTATTCCATATTCAGCAGAATCATTTGTAACAGAACCAAGTATATTAATTCCATTCTGGCAAAGAATTCCGGTAATACTCTGCAGGCATCCTTTCTTATTCTCAGCATAGATTGAAATTTGTTTAAGCATCTTCTTCCCCAAAAACCTTTCTAACAGCCACAACGACATCCGTCGATGTAAATGGCTTTACCACAAAATCTTTTGCCCCTTTTTTCAGAGCCAGAACGATCATATTCTCATATTTCTGATCTGAACACATGATAACATTGGCCTTAGGGTCAATCTTCATAACCTCGGTAAGTGCATCAATGCCGTTCATCTTGGGCATATTTATATCCAGGATCAAAAGATCCGGCTGTTTCTCCTTGTAATACTCTACCGCCTGTTCCCCCGTCATAGCTTCGCCAACAATCTGGTATTTCTCCGGATCAAGCGCAGACTTTAACATTTCTCTCATTAGATTAGTATCATCAGCTATAAGTATTTTTTTCCTCATAATATTCTCCTAAACCAAATCAACGTTAGTAATACTATTATGACAGTAAAACATAAGCTATACAATAAAATATAAATAAAAATACCACTTTTATTCAACTTCATCAATCAAATATGATATTCCATCTACTGTAACATATTCTACATCATCAAAAGAGCTGTAGAGCTTTTCTGAAACGTAATTAAACTTATCCGGCGTTTTTCCTGAATTCAGGGCTTCTATTAAAGAAGCCACTCTTGGTCCGTGGTGTGGATTACATTCTGCAATACATGCAATTTTTCCCTCTTTGGCGTAATTGATAGCCTCCTGATTAACACCGTCAAAAGAAACAACCATTATTTCACCACCTGTAATGTTGGTTCCAACTTTTCTTCCTGCATTTTCTATGGCCTCAATTGCGCCGATTGCCTCATTATCGTTCTCGCAATACACAACATTTACATTGTCGTACTTGCGAAGAAACGAGGCCATGACTTCTCTTCCCCTTGTCTCGGTAAAATCGCCGCTGACTTCGTCTAATATATCCCATCCGTTTTCCCTGGCGGCATTGGCCAAGCCTCTGGATCTGCCAATCTGCGCAGTAGACCCGATGGTTCCCTGAATATTAACTATATGTACATCTTCCGGAGATATACCCTTTTTTTCGGTGAAGGCTTTAAGCCACGCAGTAACTTTTTTTCCTTCAAGCTCAAAATCAGATCCCACCCAGCATGAATAAAGATTCTTATCGACAACGTCAACTCGTCTGTCAACGATTATTACAGGTATACCGGCTTCTTTTGCCTCATACAGAACCGAATCCCATCCGGTCTCCATGGCGGGTGCAAGTACAATATAGTCAACTTCCTGCTGGATAAACATTCTGATTGCAGTAATCTGATTAGATTGCTTCTGCTGTCCGTTTTTATATATAAGATTATATCCATTTTCCTGGGAAAGTGCTTCGAGCATAGACTCTGTATTCGTACTTCTCCAGTCCGATTCTGCTCCAAGCTGCGAAAATCCGACTGTTATCAGATTTTGACCAATCTCCGCTTCTTCATTTTTATTTTGTGAATTAACAGCACTGCTCCCGCATCCGGTCAGAGTAACCGAAAGCAGGAGCAGTACCAGCGCTAACATGGCGTTTTTTCTCATATCTCTATGTCCTTATATTTTAAGTGCCTTTTTCTTCTGAGACATTACAATACTTTGGATAAGCAGGAAAATACATAGCATAGCAGCAATCGTAATTCCTGTCCACCATGCCTGATCAAGTCCGGCGGATGCAACTATATTCTGGATTGTGCTAAGTGAAAGAACCCCAAACAATGTTCCGATGATATTACCTACACCACCTGTAAGCATCGTTCCGCCTATAATAGATGAGGCGATAGCATTCATTTCCATACCCATCGCGTGGCTTGCGGCACCGGAACCTACATGCAAAAAGTACACATAGCCGCCAATTCCTGCCAGTATACTGCAGATAAGATGAGATAAGAACTTTGTTCTTTTAACATTGATTCCAAGCATCAATGCACTCTGCTTATTTCCACCTACAGCATATAAGCTCCTTCCAAGTCTTGTATAGCGAAGTACTAAAAATAATATTACCACAATCAGAAGTGCAACCAACACACCAATTTCAACATATGCCGGCACATATATTCCCTTTTTGTTCACCGTACCAAGTCCCGGAACATTTATTCTGGTGAGTTTAAGTGCATTGAATTCAGGATCTTCGACATTAAATGGAGCTGTATTAACTATTGTAGTCATTCCCCGGGCAAAAAACATTCCTGCCAGTGAAACAATAAACGGTTGTATATCAAAATATGCTACAAGAACTCCCTGCACCAAACCATAAGCCAAACCTATGCCTAAAGCTATTAAAACAGAGCCTATGATGCTTCCGTCATGATAATCCAGATACACCGCGCAGCACATTGACACAAGTGCCACAACACCTCCGACAGAAATGTCAATTCCTCCGCTTATCATAACTATACTCATTCCACAAGCCGTTATTATGAGCGATGCATTGGCATTTAGAATGTTAAAAAACATCTGTGGCTTAGTAAAACCACCTCCCTGAAACAAAACAGCCCCAATGTACATAAAAAAGAAAATAACGACTGTAATTGTTAAAAGCAGGTTCGTGTCGCTCATTTTGTTAAATATACTTGTCTTTTCTTTGGTGTTTTTCATTTATGCAGCCTCCCTTCTTGACATCGGAAGCTGTTTTGCCAGCCTACGTATGTACTCTCTGACTGTCGGTGCAGAGAAAATAACGAGTAAAATAACTACTACTGCCTTGTATGCTGCAAGAGCATCAGATTGAACATTGAATTTGTAGAGCGTTGTTGTAAGGAACTGAATCACATACGCACCAAGTATTGAAGCCCACATGTTAAATTTCCCGCCTGAAAGTGCATTCCCCCCAAGGGCCACAGCCAAAATAGCGTCCATCTCTATGTCTTTTGCTATTACAGAATAGTTGATGGTTGAAAGTCTGCTAACCTTTATAAGCGCCGCAACCGCTACACACAATCCCAATATAACAAATGTCAAAAACTTGATAAATGTCGGGTTTATCCCGTTAAGTCTTGAGGAATTTTCATTGATTCCCACAGCTTGCGTATATAGACCAAGATTAGTATATTTAAGAATCAATGCCATTATGATTATGCATATAATTACGATAAATACTGTAGTTGGAACAGGTATTCCCGGTATAAATCCGCCAAAGTATGCAAATTTCGGATCAGGGACGATCGGAAGCTCATTGTTATTAATCCACGCAGCGATTGACCTCCCTGCGGTAAATAATATCAGCGTCGCAATCATAGGCTGAATCTTAAATATCGCAACAAGTATTCCATTAAATGCTCCACAGAGCATACCAACCACGCATGCCACTAAAAAGGCCACAATTATCGGAGCCTGAATTGTATCCGGTCTGGAATTACCACCGCAAAGAATTCTTAACATTGCAGAGCCCGCAATTGCTATAGTTGCTCCTACTGAGATATCCTGTCCACCTGACGCAGCTGTCACCAATGTCATTCCTATTGCTAAAATAGCCAATTCCGAGCCATAATCGAGTATTGTTATCAGATATCCGGACAAAACAGGATTTCCCGCATTATTTGTCCCCAATGTAACTTTAAAAAAACCCGGGTCGTTGACTAGATTTATTACTGCCAGAAGTATAAGTGCCATAAGCGGAATAAAGAGCTGATTGCCCGTTATCTTTTTTATCATTTGCTTATTCATAGCTTATTCTCCCCCTGCAATTGTGCTCATGATCTTGTTCTGTGTAAGTTCCTCACCTGAAAGTTCACCTACAACCTTTCTGTCTCTCATAACTATCAACCTTGAACACGTTCTTAACATCTCATCAGTTTCAGAAGAAATAAATGTAACACTCATCCCTTCTGAAGCCAGCTCTAATACTAACTTTTGTATATCTACCTTTGTCCCTACATCAATTCCTCTTGTCGGTTCATCCAAAATAAGATATTCAGGATGCATCAAAAGCCATCTTGCCAGTATTACCTTTTGCTGGTTCCCGCCTGAAAGCGATTTGATTGGCGTGTCAGCAGATGCCGTTTTGATATTAAGCTTTTTTATGTATTCATCTGCAAAAGCATTTGCTTTTGCCTTGCTGAATGGTTTAAAAAAGCCTGTGAGCACCTGAAGAGCCAGAATAATATTATCTCTTACAGACAGATCTCCTATAATTCCATCTACCTTTCTATCCTCAGGAAGGTAAGCTATGCCATTTTTCATGGCATCCAACGGATTATTTATCTTAACTTCTTTACCGTGAACCTTTACATGTCCACCGATAACTCTGTCTGCTCCAAAGATTGCTCTTACACATTCGCTTCTCCCCGATCCCAACAGTCCGGTAAAGCCATTAACCTCACCCTTTTTGATATAGAAATCAAATGGTGCAATTCCAGCATCACTTTGAAGCTTTGATGCCTCAAATACCTTTTCATCCGCGTCTTTCCCGGAATATTCTTCATTCTCACCTTTAATATCAGACAGATCATCCATTTCTTTTCCAAGCATTTTTGCAACAAGCTGCACTCTTGGAAGGTCTTTTATCTCGTATTCTCCCACTAACTGACCATCTCTAAGCACTGTGATTCTGTCACAGACTTCATAAACCTGATCAAGGAAATGAGTTACGAAAATAATCCCAACCCCCATTTTTTTTAGATCTCTCATAAGGCCAAATAGTTTGGATACTTCCTGTTCATCCAATGAAGATGTAGGCTCATCCAAAATCAGCACTTTACAATCCATGTCAACAGCTCTTGCTATTGCTACCATTTGCTGCACAGCTATAGAACAATTGGCAAGCTGCTGCGTAGCCTTTGCAGGTATGTCAAGCTTTTGCAGAAGCTTTTCTGCATCAGCATTCATAGACTTCCAATCTGTTAAAAGCCCCTTTCCTCTACCGATAAACATATTTTCAGCGACAGTAAGATTAGGACATAAAGTTATTTCCTGATAAACAGTACTGATACCGAGTTTTTGCGCATCCTGTGGGGAATGTATCTGCACTTCCCCTCTTCCATCCAGACAGATAGTACCTGAGTCTTTTACGTATACTCCTGTCAGAACCTTTATCAGCGTTGATTTTCCCGCTCCATTTTCCCCCATCAAAGCATGTATTTCTCCCTTGTTCAAAGAAAAATCCACATTCTGTAAGGCTTTTACTCCGGGAAATGATTTATTGATGCCTCGCATCGTTAACACTTGTTTTTCTTCCACCGGCGTTACCTCTATTTCTTTTAAAAAACGCGGTACGGTAGTCCTTACGGATCATTGCCGCACCGCGTTTATTCTTTTTACTTAATCAGATTCCGTATGTATCAACATCCTGCTGTGTAATTGTTGTTGCATCAAAGCCCTTCTCATCCATGATGATTGTCTTCTGTGAAAGTGTTCCACCACTCTCTAATGTCTTGATGATGTCATCAATGTAACTAGCCTGAAAAGGATTGCACTGTCCATCATAGTTCCAATTCTGATTAAGGAGTTCTTCAAGTGCCCACTTATTGCAGTCAAAGCCCATAACTACAACATCTTTGCCAACACCGTGAGAAATGCCTGCAGCGTCAAGAGCTGCAACCGCTCCCTTTGCCATGTCGTCGTTCTCAGCATAGATTACGTTAAACGGTGTTCCGGAATCGATAACTGACTGAACAATCTGCTGTGCTTTCTCTGCATTCCACTCTGCAGTCTGCTGTTTTACAATATTCCAATTACTTTCTGCAGCAACCTTTGTGTCAAGCGCTCCACTGCGTCCCTGCTGAGCAGCTGACCCCATAACACCCTGAATGTGGATTACGTTATATTCTGAAAGGTTCTGGCCTGCCAGCCAGTCAACAGCAGTCTGGCCTTCCTTTGCCATATCTGATACGATTGAGGCCTCATATAGACTTGCATCCGCATCTATTGTTCTGTCAAAAAGAATAACCTTTATTCCTGCAGCCTGTGCATCCTTAAGAACCGAATCCCAGCCGGCTGTATCAGCTGCTGAAAGAAGAAGATAATCAACTTCATCCTGAATAAATGTCTGAGCATACTGAATCTGTTCATCATTCTTTAAACTATAGGCAAAAGATGCATCATAGCCATTTTCTTTAGTGAATTTTGCTTTGAGATCTGCGTCATTGGCTGTTCGATAGCCTGATTCATTAGGGTCGTTATTGATAATCCCGACCTTAATAAGGTCTCCAGAAGAAGACTGAGCTTCTGTAGTTGTGCCTGTTGATGCCGTACTTCCGCATGCAACAAGACCAAGTGTCATGGCTGATGCCATGGCGATTGACAATACTTTCTTCATCATAACAATTTCCTCCTAAAATAGTTTGTGTTTAGGTTTCCCAACCTCTTAAGCACATTTTAAATTTCAGGAGGAAATATTAAATTCAATAATACTGTAATTAAGTTAATTTTTTTATTATCATTTCATTTTGTTTCATTTTTCTACGATTTCAGTTAAGTTTTTTGGGAGTTTTATTACAACTTTTGTTCCCTTGTCATATGTGCTATCTATTTCCATACCATATTCATCACCGAAATTCAGTTTAATCCTCTGGTTAACATTATATAGTCCGTATACCGCATTTTTCTCTTCCAGTTTTTCAGCTTTCAGGGCCATACTTACATCTTTAAGCCTTTCCGGTGTCATTCCTTTTCCATCATCCTCTACGGAGATTTCAAAGTGTCCCGAATATTCCCTACCTGTAACTGTTATGCATCCGCCGCCTCTTTTGTTTTTTATTCCATGGTACAGTGCATTTTCCACAACAGGCTGAATTGTAATCTTCGGAATACTATAGTCATAAATTGTATCCTCTACTTCAATTTTATAACTTAATATGTCCTGATACCGTATCTGCTGTATCTCCAGATAACTTCTTACATGCTGCAGCTCTTCTTTTACCGTAACAATCTCTTTTCCACGATTAAGTGATGCCCTAAAAAAATCCGACAGGCTTTTTACCATGTTTACAACTTGCTTCTGATTCCCTGCTTCAGCCGACCAGATAATTGTATCCAGAGTATTATAAAGAAAATGTGGATTGATTTGAGCCTGTAATAGTTCAAATTCAGCCTTCCTGAGTTGTTTCTGTTCCTGCTTGACCTGTTCTTCTATAGGTCTTGTTATCCAAATCGGGCCCACATATGAAACCAGCAGAATTATCATAAATATAACAATCGTTATTATAAATGAAATCTTTATTATATCCAGAAAGATTTCCTTATTCTTAGCTTGCGCAACCTGAATTTGCTTATTTTCATAATAGATGTACTCATTAATAGTCTCTTGAAGAAGGGAAGTTACTATCTGAACGTCATTCTCCCATATGAGCATATTGTCCTCATATTTATCTTCAGATTTTAGATTATTGTTTATTCTATCAATGTATATTTCGAGATTTTTAAGGTATTTTTCTGCACTTGAAAGACGCTTTTGATTGTCGTCTGTGTTGGTATATCCCTTTAACCCATCGACAACTCCTTTTGCATCATTTAAAAGTGTCGGTATATTTGAATCCTCCGGTGCAACATTTCCTACTATCAGCAAATATGTTTCGTAATCAAAATCTTCCTTAAAATCGAGGCTGAATTCACTTGCTGTAACCACTGAATTCAACATTGTATTATACCTTTCACTAACCAAAAACAGGTTATATAACGCATATATCATAAATACCAGATTGGGTAGTAGCAATATAAGATATGAAAGCCTTATCTGAGCAGCCAGTTTTGATTGCTGCTTGATCCTATGACCACTGAACATTTGCTTTACTCCTCCTTGCGCAATCCGTTTCTATATTGTGTAGGAGTAAGTCCCTGAGTCTTTTTAAAAAGATAAGAAAAATAATGTGGATCTTTGTATCCCACTAAAGCCCCTATCTCATTGCTTCGCTTCGAGGTTGTGCATAACAAGTCCTTGGCTTGTTCCATACGATAATCTGTCAGATATTTTATAAACGGCTGGCCTGTCTCCTGCTTAAACACAGCACTCAGATGATTAGGAGAAAAATTAACATGAGCCGCAAGTGAATTCAAAGACAATTCTTCTTCCGCATAATGCTGTTCAATGTAAGAAACAGCATCATTCATTATGTCATGGTATTTTCCAATAGCATTATCCTGCTTTATCAAAAGAGCTTTATTCATTATTTTTTTCATATAATCAAATGTCTTTTTCTCATCTCCTAAAACATCTGCACTGGGAGCACTTATTCTGTCATCCAGTTCTTCTCTTGAAAGTCCGAGCTCATTTAAAACAAAATCCGTGACGCAAAAGTACAGATCCATAGATATATACTGCCTTAGCATCGTTGATCGGATAGCATTTTTCCCCATGCCGTTAAAGAATTCTTCCAAGAAAAATTCCGTTTCCGAAATTTCTCCCCTTCTCAAAAACTCCTTTACAAGCTTTCTGTCAATATGCTTGGGATCTATTTCTGATAAAATGACGTCTTCTTTCGAATTTTTTAGTTCTTCCTCTGATCCAACCATAAATCCATTGTCCGAAGTAAGATACATATGAGCATATGCCCTGCTTGCCCATGAAAAAGAAGTACTGATCTCTGTTATTCTATTGACGCTTTGACCGATTCCTGCAAAGTAACGTATGCTATCATATTCTTTGAAAAGCTCCACCATCTCTTGAATTGCAATCTCAATGTTTCTGCTAATTGTGTTGTCATCATCGCCTTTAAATAATAGCGCCAATCCCTCAAGATCAAGGTTAAAGCATATTGCTCCGTTGCTTACAGCTATAGTTCTTATACCTTCCTCGATTTTCAAAACACTGTTAGAATATTCTCCTATTTCATGTTTTTTTGACCATACTTTGATAAGGAGAATATTATATTTTAGCGCTGTAATATCAATTGACAGTTTTTTTGCCATTTCTATGTATTCAAAAGCACCATAGTTCGAATTGATAAGCTTGCCAAAAAATGCCTGTTTATCCAACTCATTGCGCTCTTTCATCTCTTCTTCATATCTTTTTGTTGCTTCTCGTTCTGCTTTCTTTTCCTCTACTTTCTCTGATATTGCGCCAACTTCTTTAAGAAGATCATTTCCACTTATAGGTTTTGACAAATAACTGGAAACTCCTATTCTTATCGCTTCTTTTGCATACTGAAAATCTTCATATCCTGTTAATAAAATAATCTCTATCCATGGAAATTCCGCCTTGACCATGCGGCTAAGAGTAAGACCATCCATAAAAGGCATTTTAATATCAGTAATCAATATGTCCGGCTGCACTTTCTGGATCATAGAGTATGCAACTTCCCCGTCAGATGCCTCTCCACAGAAATCGTATCCGTTAGCAGCCCAATTTATATTGTTCTTAATGCCTTCTCTAACAACAAATTCATCTTCCACAAGAAACACTTTTACCATACCAATAACCCCTAAAAACATTTTCCCCGCTTCATTTTATCATTATTTCAATAATTCCTAAAGTAAAAAATCCGCTTGCTTACGGCATTTTTGAGTTTTTTTGTATATACATAAATTACATATTATGTTATACTTTTACGGCTATTTAACTCTTAACAAAGGATGAATTTATGATAAAAGAGAACAAAATGGGCGTTATGCCCGTAAAAAAACTAATTATATCTATGTCTTTACCTATGATGATATCAATGCTTGTTCAGGCATTATACAATATTGTCGACAGCATTTTTGTATCACAGATTATCGGTACTTCTCCTAATGCCGGTCAGGATGCTCTTACAGCGGTAACTTTAGCATTTCCTATGCAGAATCTCATGATTGCTCTGGGGTCCGGAACAGGTGTAGGAATTAATGCTCTACTTTCAAGATCACTTGGTGAAAAGAACTTTAAGAAGTCTGATTCTGCCGCTAACACAGGTTTATTGTTAACGTTCTTTAACTATATATTTTTCCTTATTATCGGTATTTTCTTTGCTGAAGGTTTTATTAAATCTCAGGCTGATAGCGAGATTATTTTGTCTTACGGATCAACCTATCTTCGTATAATTGCATGCTGTTCTGTTGCCTTGTTTTTTCAAATGACATTTGAGCGCTTGCTTCAATCAACCGGCAAAACATTCTATAGCATGCTCTCACAAGCTTCCGGAGCAATAATCAATATTATTTTTGACCCTTTGCTCATATTCGGTATCGGTCCCTTCCCTGAGCTTGGCATAGCCGGTGCAGCTTATGCTACTATTTTCGGTCAATGTATTGGTGCATGCATTGGTCTGTACTGCAATTTAAATTACAATAAAGAAATACACTTTTCCTTTAAACAAATTCTTGCTATCGATTTAACCACTGTTAAAGATATATATTATGTCGGCATACCATCTATTCTCATGATGTCTATCGGTTCTGTTATGACTTATCTTATGAACTTAATTCTAGGATCGTTTACATCAACTGCAACTGCTGTATTCGGTGTATATTTTAAACTTCAAAGTTTCTTCTTTATGCCTGTTTTCGGCCTTAACAACGGACTTATTCCGGTTCTGGCTTATAATTATGGTGCCAAAAATAAACAGCGAATATCTGAAGCTTTAACGTTTTCATTGGTTCTTGCTTTATCAATAATGATAGTTGGCACAATTGCTTTTCAATCTATTCCTGAGCTACTTTTATCGTTCTTTAATGCTTCAGATGATATGATTCAAATCGGTATTCCTGCTCTTAGGATAATAAGTCTTTCATTCCCTCTGGCAGGCATTTGCATTGCTATGGGATCAATTTTCCAGGCATTTTCGAAGAGCTTCTACTCACTGATTGTCTCTGTTGGAAGACAGCTTGTTGTTCTTATTCCAGTCGCATGGCTACTTGCCCAAACAGGCCAACTTGAAATTGTCTGGTTTGCCTTTCCAATAGCTGAACTTGCCTCGCTTGTATTATCGACTATATTTTTTAGAAAACTATATAAGACTATGATGACAAGCCTCTAATCTGTAGTTTATAGAATTATATTTTATAAGAGCCCTGTTTTTCTGTGTTGTCAACCTTTTGCGTTTAAATCATCCCGATTTACGTGTCATTTCAGAATAATGCACTAAAAAACATTACAGTTTTTGGCATTTTTTCGGCTTTAAATACTTGTGAAGTACATAAAATGGGTGTAAAATTTTCCCTAGTAGTGTAAATACTCAATTTGAGGGAGGTATATACCATGAATAAGACAGAACTTGTTGATGCTATTGCAAAAGAGACTGGTCTTTCTAAAAAGGATTCAGAGAAGGCTGTTAAGGCTTTCACAGAAGCTGTCTCAAAGGAACTTAAGAAAAAGGGGAAAGTTCAGCTCGTAGGATTCGGAACATTTGAGACTGCCAAGAGAGCAGCCAGAACAGGTAAGAATCCTCAGACTGGCGCAGCTATCAAGATTCCTGCAGCTACAGTTCCTAAATTCAAAGCTGGTAAAGCTCTTAAGGATGCTGTTAACGGCAAGAAGAAATAATTATATTGATTTTAAAAAGGTGATTACTCATTGTAATCACCTTTTTTATGTCCTTCCTATCTTCTTTCTTTCAGTCTCTCTTCCAATGCCTTATGAGCCTCATATATATCCATATTTTGTTGCATATCTATCTCAATAAGATTTCTTATATACTTGGTGGCTGACATATTAGCAGCTTTAGCCATATGTTCAACATAATCTCTAAGGCCTCTGATATCCAATAAAAGAAATTTTTCTTTTTCGTATCTACTGCTCTTCTCACCTTTTACTGCCTTACTTTTTGACTGCTGTATAACTTCCGGCTGTTGTACCTGCTGAACATATACCGGCTGATTTTGGCTCTGTCTGATTGGTTGTTCAAACTGAACAGCTGCCATCGATGGTTGAGGCTGAGGCTGGGACTGAACAAACTGCTGCACCGGCTGTTGAATTTCCTGTTGAATCTGTGGCTGTGCTATGTATGTATTGACCGGAATCTGAGGTTGTGGAATCGGCTCAACTTTTTCTTCAACATTCTTTTCTACAGCTTTCTCAATTGTTACTTCTTTTTCTATAATCGGTTCTTCTAATGGTTTCTCTTCTTTTACAGTCTTATTTTCTTCTTTTACGTCTTCTTTTATTTCTTCTTCCTTAATTGCCTGCATTCCTGCAAATAATCCTGTTCCTGTTTTTCTGACACCGGATTTCAACATGCTAGCTTTACTTGCCATATTTTATTCCTCCCCTAAAAATTCATCTATAAAATCATCATAATCTCTTGCCGCACTTGATCCGCCTGCATATTCAAACAAATCCATTTTCATTGTCTGTGCTTCTTCAACAGATACATTAAGTCTGATTTTTGATTTATAAACAGAAGTTTTTAATAGTTCTGCTTTTTCTTCTATATCATTTATCCATATTTTGGCGTTTGCTGTATTTCTTACTTTAGTTACAAGTATTCCGTCCACTTTAAGCTTATCATTTGTGAAATCGTGAATCTGTCCTATAAACTTATATAATCTTGAAAGTCCTTGCAAAGAAAATGCCCCGGGCTCCAAAGGAATAATTACTTCATCTGCAACTGTTAAGATATTCATCAGAACGACACCTAATGCAGGGCTGCAATCGAATATGCAAAAGTCATACTCCTTTTTTATTTTTGAAAATGCCTCTTTAATCAGTTTTTCACGTCCTAACATTGAAAATGTCATATCTGCAGATGCAAGATCTATTCCGCCTACTATAAGGTCCAGATTTTCAGCAATTGGAATAATCGCTTTATTTATATCCTTATCTCCGGCCATTACTTCAAATAATTTTGCAGGAACATTTTTTTCAAAATATTCTCTTTGTTCCGGAGTTAATGCCTCAATATCTTCAGGATCAGGATCAACTTCGTTAAGGTCGATTCCAGCTGTCATCGAAAGATTTTCCTGTGGATCAGCATCAACAACAAGTACCTTATATCCTCTTTTTGAAAGACCTACTGCCATAGCATAACTGGAAGTAGTTTTTGCAACTCCGCCCTTTTGATTACTAAATGCTATAATTCGCATACACCCTCCTATAACATATATTTGTTATATATTATATTTCTCTTTTATATTCCTAAAACATTATATCCACATAGCATTTCATTTTCAATAATAAATATGAAAGATATATTTAGCATATCATATATTTATTGTATCTATTATATTTAATATATCTATTATATTTAATATATCTATTATATTTGTTATATAATCATTCTGTTATTTATTTTATATGACAATTCTATTTTTTTATTTATACATTATTTGAGTTATATAACACACATAATTCATTTATGTTATTTATTATGTTTTTTAAGCATTTATTATATTTATTATATTTATTACATATATTATACTATATATATAATATATCTATAGGCAATGCTTCCATTCTTATTATAAGCGATACAACTTTTCTATATATGATATTTGTTATATATTTTATATATCTATGTGTTTTTAGTTTAGATTTCTACATATATTACTTGTATATCATATTTATCATATATTATTATTCAATAAGAATTCTCATAGTTATTGATTATATTGTAAATATTATATATCATATATATCATTTTATCTTAATTTCTCTTCAATTTAACTATAATGCCATGTTTGCAGGCCTGAGGCATTATATTTATTACTTATTAATATTATGTCTTAGTTAATCCCATATATATGTATTATATATTTCATATACTTTTAATAGATTTGCTTATTTTTGCCAGTTCTCATTATTCTTATCAAACTTTATAAATCCGTACATAAAAATTATATACATATCATCAATATGTTATATATGTAACATATTGATTTATATATTCATTTT
>NZ_JAGBLU010000118.1 GCF_017635265.1 Butyrivibrio sp. | reverse complement strand
GGAGGCATTGGATGAGAAGCGCTTCGGAGAGTTTATGACAGCGGAGGACGAACATAGCTTTGAGGATGGCATTGAGCTTGAGATCACAAATATGAGGATCCGAATCAATGACGATTTGATAAGAATACTGCTAACGGGACTCACGGAAAGGGAAGCGCAGGCATTGATACTTCATGAGGCTTTTGATTATGACTATGCCCAGATAGGTGAGCTTCTCGGAATCTCTCCAGACAGGGCAAAAGCGTATAAGTATCAGGGACTTAAAAAAGCGAAAGCGAGGGCAAAGAAGCATGGCAGGAAAAATAAAGATTGACTACGACATGATAGTCTCTGCCCGGAGCGGGAACATGGTCGCTATGGGATGTATACTTGAATGTCTGAGTCCACAGGTGGAGTCGATATTGAGGAGTGTAGCACCGGGGCTTTCAGAGGAGACTCTGAAGGATTGCAAGCAGGAGGTCTTAATCAGTCTGATAAGGATTATTCCTAAATTCAGACTGAAATATTAACAAGTGAACAGGGCTTTCTGACATTCTTACGCTTTTGTATTTGTCACTCTCATAAAGTCCATAAGAGTTTGGTGTTTTAGCAGGCACGGTGTCTCTTATAGGCTTTTCGGACTGACAAGTCTGATGTAAGAATTACCACCTAAGCGGTGGTATCGAACTTTGAAAACTGAATATCGTTGATCCTGCAAGACGTATGGAATGTGGAGCTTGCTAAGTGGACTATGCGATGACCCGTGTTTTTCGGCGAGCGTTATCTGTTCTGGCTAACGGCAGTAAGGGCTGCCGTGGCGATGATACTTCCAGTGATAATGATACATTTTCCCAAGGGAAACCAATTAGCGAAGGTGGTGCAACGCCAATGTGGGTTACGAACCTGGTAACTACTTGCAGGATTTTTTTGAATGTCTGTGGGCAAAAGCTTATCTGTGAAGCAGACAGGCTTTTGCCTGCAGATATTAATTAATGAAGAGATGAGAAGTGGAGGTGGTCGCTATAGATAATAAGAAGCTATTACGTTATAGCATTCAACTGTCCATGCTAAAACAGCTCCTTATCAAACACCTGATTGATGATAGGGAATATAAAAGAATATTAGCGGTGCTTATGCGAGATTATGGCGTAATATCTGATCTTAAAACTTGACTTATCTACCGTATTATTTTATATTTGACGTAGTACATTACGATAGTGATACAAAAATGAGAGGTGGATATGGAAGTTGAAGTTATAAAAGCAAAGACAAACTTTGACAATTCTGCGGCGGTAGGCAGAAAAGACCGCCTCAGAGTAGCTGCGTATTGTCGAGTAAGTACTGCGGATGAAGAGCAGATCAAGAGTTATGACTCTATGGTTAAGTATTATACCGATTTAATAAAGAAGAATCCCGATTGGAAATTTGTTGAAGTATATGCTGACAAGGCTTCTACCGGAACCAAAGCAGAGACGAGAGAGAACTTCCAAAGGCTTATAGCAGACTGCATGGCTGGTAAGATCGACATGGTTATTGCAAAGAGTCTTTCGAGGTTTGCAAGGAACACACTGGATACCCTAAAGTATGTGAGGCAGCTCCGAACAAAGAATGTTGCTATTTATTTTGAGGTTGAGAAGATTAACACTATCAAGGATGGCGAATTCCTTCTTACCATTCTAAGTTCTGTGGCACAGCAGGAAGTAGAGAACACTTCTGCATATGTAAAAAAGGGTCTTAAGATGAAGATGAAGCGGGGTGAGCTTGTAGGATTTCAGGGCTGCCTTGGCTATAAGTATGATATAGAGACCAAAACGATATCGGTAGATGAAAAGGAAGCCGAAACTGTCAGATATATGTTTGAAAGATATGTGGCAGGAGCCGGAAGCACGATGATTGCCAGAGAGCTTAATGAGCAAGGCATCATGACTATACGGGGTAATCCTTGGACATCTTCAAGCGTCATGGGGGTTATCAATAATGAAAAGTATACAGGTGACATTCTGTTAGGAAAGACATTTACTGTTGATCCTATAACTAAGAGAAGGCTTGATAATCTTGGAGAGGAAGATCGCTTTTTTATAAAAAATCATCATGAGCCAATTATCTCACATGAGACGTTTGAAAAAGCGCAGGCTCTGAGAGAAAGACGTAACGGTGGAAGACAGCACCATGTTGAGATTGGCAAGAGAGAAAAGTACAGTAGAATGTTTGCGTTTAGCTCTCTTATAGAATGTGGTTTTTGCGGTGGTCATCTCACAAGAAGAAAATGGCACAGCTCATCCAAGTATAAAAAGACTATTTGGCAATGTGTTACATCTACGAAGGGTGGCAAAAAGCTATGTCCCGATTCCAAGGGTATTCCGGAGCAGGTCATAGAGGAAGCGTTTATAGAATCATATAGACTTTTGTGTTCAGATAATCAGGAAGTAATGAATGAGTTTCTGAGTAGGATAGAGAAGACTCTTGGAGATGATGCCAACGAGAAGAACTATCAGAAGGCTAAGAAAGAGGTCAAGCAATACAAAGAAAAAAGAAAAAAACTTCTTGATAAATATGTTGATGACGGGATAGATAAAGAAACCTATATGTCAATGGATGCTGAATATGAGGTTAAATATGCAGAAGCACAGTCTCAGCTTGAATACTATGAAAAGCAGGTACAGGGAGACGATAGTCTTCGCAAGAGAATAGAAGGCTTCAGAAAGACTCTTACTCAGAATCAGGTTCTTGAAGAATTTGATAGAGCGGTTTTTGAAAGTATTGTTGAAAAAGTCATTGTCGGAGGGTACGACGATGACGGAAATGCAGATCCCTATAAGGTCACTTTTATATACAAAACCGGATTCAAGGATAGCTTCGATCATGCTAAAACAAAGTTTGGTCCGAAGAGTAAAAAGAGCGACGAAAATGTGTCCTCAAATAGTAGTGTACATCAGGAAAATCAGTGCTCAAATCATAGTGTAGACACAGGATGTGGCAGCAGTGCTGACACACAACAAGAGGTATCAACAGGGGAGAACAAAACAGAGACAGTTGATGCTGCAATTGAAAACGCATCAACAAAGGTAGAAGAAAGCGGATTCAGTTACACAGGAGAAGGACCGATTTCTGAAGATGGCGGAACGATAAAAATTCTCGCTCAGACATCTAACTATTCTAACGTAGATATCACACAGGCACCTATTGTACAGAAAGTATTCGAGGAAGCAGGAGTTGAACCAAACTGGCAGCTTCTTGATTACAACAGCTATGCAGAAGCAATCACACTTATGCTTTCAGCAGGCAATATCGATGCTGATATTGTTAAGATTCCTGATAATGATCCCAATCAGGTTTACATCAAATCAGGAATGTTTGTTCCGCTTGATGAGTACTTCGAGTATATGCCTAACTTTACTAAGTGGTTAAATGAAAACCCTGTTCAGAAGGCTGAGCTTACTGCTGAAGATGGTCATATTTATTATGTTGCAGGCGTAAATGTAGCTCACGACTATCAGCCGGTGCTTATGTTCAATCAGGTATGGCTTGATAAAGCAGGTAAAAAAGCTCCCGAAACACTTGATGAATTCGTAGAACTCTTAAGATATTTCAAAGAGAACGATATGAATGGAAATGGAGATGCATCTGATGAAATCCCTATGTCAGTTATGAGCGAATTCCTTCCATATATGTTCGGACCGGCATTCGGACTTGATCTTGTAAGCGGATTCCAGGCTGATGAAAATGGAACAGTTACATATGCGGCAGCAGATTCAGAAAATTACCGCAAGTATCTGGAGTTCCTGAACAGCCTTTACACAGAAGGCCTTCTTGAAGTTGAGTTCACTTCTCTTGACAGAGACAAGGTTATTGAGAGAATTTCAAATGATCTTACAGGTGTTGCATTCGACTATAGCTGGGCTATGTCAATGATGTATTCAAATGTTCTTCCATATTATGATGGAACTGCAGCTACAGCATTTGTAGGAGTTAAGCCACTTTCAGGAGAACATGAAGGCTTCTATGTAGGAAGAAACTTCCTTTCAGGTATGTTTGGTGTAAGCTCCAAGTCAAGCCAGATTGAGCTTGCATGTAAATTCCTTGATTACTCAATGAGCGAGCATTGTCAGGACTACTATCAGTGGGGTATTGAAGGCGAGAGCTATGTAGTAAACGCAGACGGTTCAAGAGAATACACAGAACAGGGTAAAGATAATGACTGGTTACAGCAGTTTGGTATCAATCCTTCATTTGTTTTCCCGGCACAGCAGTCTGTAGAAGCAACAGATATTCTTGTAGCTGACTGGCATGCAGAGATTAACGCTGATATGCGTCAGTATGTTGTTGATCCTTGGCCGATGATTTATGCAACTTCCGATGAAAGTGATACAATCAATATGTATCTGGAAGATATCCAGACAAATGTTGATGAGAATTCTACAGCGTTTATAACAGGTACAAAAGATATTGCTACAGAATTTGACGGATATATTTCCGGACTTGAAGCACTTAATCTTCCTGAACTTGTAAGTATCCGTCAGCAGCAGTATGATCGTTATCTAAAAGCTTTGAATAATTAAAGGTTGAGAAATAAAAATGGAAAGCATTGCTAAAACATTACATATCAAAAAATATTATGGATGCTTGGAGGCGATGCAGAAGCGCTTTGATGAGCGCGCGAGGCAGGATGCGTTTTGCGGCAGCAGTATAGAAGATTTCATTAAATGGAAAAGCGAAAGCCGCAAGACGTTGACTGACCTTCTCGGATTAAATGTTATGGAAAAGTGTGATCTTAGTCCGTGCATTGACGAGAAGGTGCAGTTACCTGCCTCTTTTAATGCATCCGTTATTACAAGAGAGCATCTTATTTTGCAGGTTGAACCCGGAATATTTATGACAGTTTTTTTACTTATTCCGGAGGAAGTAGAACATCCGGAGTGTTATATTGCACTTCCCGGACATATGGGAGCAGGAAAATACAGCGTAGCAGGTTGCACAGATATACCGGCAGTAAAAGAAGCGATTGAGAGATTTAATTATGACTACGGACTTTCACTTGCCAAAAAAGGTTTTGTGGTAGCGTGCCCTGATTGCAGAGGATTTGGCGAGAGAAGAGATGAAGCTCTTAGAGACGACAGCGAGTCATCTTTTCTTAACAGTACCTGTTTTCATTTGGCTCATATGGCAGAAGGGCTTGGGGAAACTGTGTGCGGAATGTGCACATGGGATGCCATGCGGCTTATAGATTATATGATTGACCGTGGAAGCCGGGAAGGATGGAATACGGATACTCTGGGATGCCTGGGATTTTCAGGAGGCGGGATGCAGGCGCTCTGGGCGGCTGCAATGGATGACAGGATAAAAAAAGTTCTGATAAGCGGATATATGTACGGGTATAAAGATTCACTTCTTACGCTTAATGGAAATTGTAACTGCAACTATATTCCGCACTTGTGGGAGCATTTTGACATGGGGGATATAGCATCGCTTATAGCACCCAGAAAGCTTTTTATCCAATCCTGCAGGGATGATCATTTAAATGGTCCAAGGGGGCTTTTAAATGTTTATGAGCAGATTGACATCATAAAAAAAGCATATGAGTTATATGGAAAAGAAAATGAAATTGTCCATGATATAAGGGATGGAGAACATTGTTTTCATCAGGAAATACTTGAAGAATTTTCCAAGTGAGTTATAGTAAAATAAAATTGGCATAAACAAGAACAGGGGACTACATATGCTTGAAATAAGTGTAAAAAAGCAGGATGGAGATTATTCCACAATTAATGAGGCCATTCAGGCTGCTCCATATGAAGAAGATACCGTAATCCGTATAGGAGAAGGTGTTTTTTGCGAAAAAATATTTTGTGAAAAGAGCAACATTACTTTCATAGGCGAGGGAATCGACAAAACAATACTAGAGTATAATGATGGCGCTTTTGATGAAATGGAGGATGGCACAAAACGCGGAACTTTCCGCACAGCAACAGCTTTCTTTGGCGGAAAAAGAGTTGTCGTAAAAAATATGACCATAAAAAATACTGTCGGTGACGGAAGAACTCACGGTCAGGCACTTGCAGTATATGCGGATGCGGAGGAGTGTATATTTGAGAAAGTTAAGATGACAGGATATCAGGATACACTTTTTTGTGCGCCGCTTCCGTTAACCGAGAGGCAAAAAAACGGATTTATGGGACCAAGGGTGCTTACTCCCAGAAAAATGACAAAGCAGTATTACAAAAACTGTGAGATATACGGTGATGTAGACTTTATTTTTGGCGGAGCAGATGCGGTATTTGATGACTGCTTTATACAGTGCAATAACAGAAAACTTCAGCCTCATGATGAGGATGACAGCGAGAGATTTGTAAACGGCTATATAACAGCAGCCTGCGGAAGCAAGGATAATCTTGGATTTGTTTTTAGAAATTGCGTTGTAAAAGGCGAGGATGGCTGTGATAAAGCGTCTGTATTTTTGGGGCGCCCCTGGAGAGAAGAAGCAAAATCGGTATTCCTTGATTGTAAGATGGATGATGCGATTGCTCCTGAGCGTTTCTCCGGATGGGGAGGAATCACCAAGGATGAGCCCGCAGCAACTTATGGCGAATACAATACAATAAGTCTTGTAGACGGAACCCCAATTAGTCTTTCCAATAAGAACAGCTGGGTAAAAGATATAGATGCAGATACATATAAGTCAATAATTGAAAAAGCAGATTTACTTATTGCCAGTATAAAAAGAGAAGCCGGAAATTGAGCCGGCTTCTCTTTTATCTTGCCATCATTTTGGCATAGTGCTTACGCTTATAGTCATACATTCTTTTATCTGCCAGCATAAATACTGCATGGGCATCTTTTTCGGATGTCTCGGTGCGGAATGCATATCCATAGGAAACACTGTGGTTTATTTCAGGATCTTCCTCGTCAAGATCAAGCAATTTTTTATCAAGCAGTTTAAGAAGTGAATTTAGAGTATCACTATCGGTATTTTCGGTAACTACCAGAAATTCGTCACCGCCTATGCGATAGCATATTCCGATGTCCTTAAATGTTTCCAAAAGCGTTGCAGCAAAAGATTTTAATAATCTGTCACCGGCGGGATGACCGGCATTGTCATTGACTTCTTTTAAGCCATTTAGATCAAGACTTATCAGGCAGAAATCGTTCTCGGTTTTATCAAGTTCAGCAAGCTTTTCATCACTTTTTACCCTGTTAAACAAGCCTGTGAGACTGTCTTCAAAAGCTATCTGGGAAAGAGAAGCATATTCTTTTCTCTGGGCAAAAGAACGGGTCATAAAAATAAAGTAGTTAAGTAACTGCGTTATAACGAAAAATATTGCACCGGTAGGAATAGAAACAGTTGCAATAAAGCTTTGTCTGTAGTCTACAAAGCGCATCGATAGCGCAATTCCTGCATAAAGTATCAGACAAAGGCTAAGAACAAAAAGACCAAGCATTATTATGCTGACCGAAGCATTTATTTTCCGGTTTTGAACATCCCGAAAAACATAGAAGAAAAAGATGAGTATTCCTGCAAATGATAAAGCATAATACGGATATAAAAAGTGGTTTATATGAACAATATTAAGGATATGAAGCAAAATAAACAAAACAGAGAAGGCAAATGATGAAAAGCCCATGATTTTTAATATTGTGTTATCCTGTCTTTTATGCAGCTCATTAAGCAGTAAGTATATACAAGGAATTATCAAGTATATCGACGAATAAGAAATCAAAGAGGATATAGATTTATTAATGATAAAAATCGATACGTCGAAAGCAGTAACAATCCACAATCCCAAAAGTACACTTATAAACGAGCTGATAATCTGAACCTTAACACCGGAGGTCCTGAGATAGAATGTCAGCGATATTACCAAAAACACCTGTCCAAAGAGAATAAGAAAAACACCTGTGAACAGAGGGAAAATTGCGCTGTAGATAAGTTTTCTTACCAGATCATCAAAATTTCCTATTACAGGGCTTAAAATATCTGCTTTGGTATTGTTCTCTGTGACATAAAGTTTGATGGAGATTTTTTTGCCGACATAGTCATCTCCCAAAGGAACCATGTTATATCCGGTTCCGACAAATCCGTTGTTGTCGAGAGCTTCAAGATCACAAGAATCAACAAGCACATCATCAAGATATAATTCGTAGGCGCAAAACTGCGTTTTAAAGAAAAGAAAAGGATAGTCGCACTCTAAATCCGGGAGAGGTTTGTTAAGACTAAGCGTTATTATATCACCTCTGGAAAAAGTATAGCCAATCTGATCACTTAGGTGCTCAAGATTAGTATTGATATAGCGTTGATCTCTATATGTAACCACCCAGCCATTTTCAAGAGTTTCTGTACGGTAGTGGGGAGTAAATTTAAAAAAGTGCAGTGAAAATGTTGTTATAAGTATTAGTATTACACCCGATAATCCCAGAAAAGACAATAACTTACGCATTTTCAGTCTCCTTTCCGGCATTATTTCTATGTTCTTTTTTCATCTCATACATTCTGGAATCGGCGAGCATATATACCTCATTGGCAAGACCGTTAGGTACTTCATAGCTATAGGCATAACCATAAGAAGTGCTGTATTGAAAGGCCTGCTCTTTGCTGTTCCATTCAGTAATTATATTGTACAGCTCATGTATTCTTTTGGTGCAGTTTAGCGCATGCTCATCAGTCATTACCACTATAAACTCATCACCACCCATTCGGCCGATCAGGTTAGCGTCCCAAAAACATTCAGATAAAATAGTAGCAAATCCTACTATGAGACGATCGCCTTCATGATGTCCCAGAGAATCATTTACCTGTTTTAACCTGTTAAGATCCAGACTGACAATGGTATATGTTCCGCGGTCTTCAGACAACATGGCCATAACCTGCTCACAGCGGGCTCTGTTGGCAAGTCCTGTCAGAGCATCGGTGTAAGCAAGATTAACGATATGACTTTGGAGTGTATCGAAGTTACTGCTGTATATATTATAGTAAAGATAGCTTATAAGCAGGCAGGATACAAAGATCAGTGCGCCGATTGTTGTCAGGGTTATTTCAGAATTAGTTTCTCCTTTTGCCGAATAATACTTGTTATAGTTGTAAATAATTATGTCCACAAGAGCTGCAATCATAAAAATTGACAGTCCCAAAAGGAAAATCGTATCTGAAAGAAGCATTTTTTTATCTGAAGAGACTTTCTTGCCGATAAGCCTTTTGCTGATCATAAACATTGCGATACTGCTTTCGATGGCCGCTATAACATGCAAAGTCATTGTAAAATCCGTAAAGCGGACAATCTGAGTAAAATGCAGAATTATGGCAATAAAAAATAAAACCATGTTAAGTGTGAACATGCCAAGAAAGAGTTTTTTCTTTTTACCGGAAAAAACAGACATCAGATATCCCAGAATGCATGTCGGAATATTGTAAAGTGATACATATTCGCAAATGGTATTTATACCTGGCTTACCTATAAGTATATTTATCAGACCGTAGTAGGACATTATATAAAATCCAAGCATAAGTGATATAAATCCACTAAAGAAAAGCCTGAAATCATTGTTGTGATAAAATAGAAGGTAAGGTGAAAGAATAATTAAAAGAAAGCCTAATGAAATAAGGAAAATTCCTGATAAAAGGCTAAATCTTCTGACAAAAATTCCGGCAATAAAAACATCGCTTCTTTCACCGACAAAAAAATCTGAAAGACCGGAGAATGCTGAAGCTTTGCTTCCTATCAGAGTTATTTTGATGGTTTTGCCGCTGTATTCTCTTTTTAAAGCAACTGCAGGGTGGAGCTTAGGCACTGTCTGACCGGATTCATAAGCATCCTTCCCGAAGGAATAGATGAGTTCATCGTCTACATACACTTCAATAATTGAGTGAATTGCGTAAAAAGCGATACAAGGGGCGGTATAATCCGAAAGGTCAGGCAGGGTTGTTATCATATCAACAACGTCGCCTTCGTTAATTACACCGATTTTTGTGCTTTGGGGATTATGTGAATCAAATGTGTTGCCATTTAGGGAAATTTGCCAATTATTATCAAGAGCAATAATTGGTGCCTTGAATGGAGCTGCAATCTTTGAGAATGAACCAAGGAGAATGAGCACACCAAACAATACGGCAAAGACCAGGGCAACAAATATATTACGTTCATATTTGTATTTCATTTTTTGTCCTCGCAACTATAAGACAAGTATACACTTTTTAGCCATATTAAGCTATTATGAAGGTATGAAGATTAAATTACCGGATAATGTAAAAATGATATTGGACAGACTCCACAGAGCCGGATATGAGGCATATGCTGTTGGAGGATGTGTCAGAGACAGTATTTTGGGAAGAGTTCCCGGAGATTGGGATATCACTACCAATGCCCTTCCTGAGGATACAAAAAAGCTTTTTAAACGGACGATAGATACAGGAATTGAACACGGAACTGTCACTGTGATGGTGGATAAAGAAGGCTATGAGGTCACAACCTACAGGATAGATGGCAAATACGAAGATTCCAGACATCCAAGCGAAGTTACTTTTACAAAAAGTCTGACCGAGGATATGAAGAGGCGTGATTTTACAATAAACGCCATGGCCTACAACGAAGAGGAGGGACTGATCGATCGTTTTGGAGGACTTGAGGATATAAAGGAACGTGTCATCAGATGTGTCGGTAATCCCAAGGAAAGATTTTCGGAAGATGCGCTTAGGATAATGAGAGCTGTAAGATTTTCGGCACAGCTTGATTACAGAATCGAGAATGAAACCAGAGAGGCAATAACTGAGCTTGCAGAAACACTTAACAAAATAAGTGCTGAGAGAATACAGACAGAGCTTGTTAAGCTTCTTTTATCGGATCATCCTGAAAAGCTTATGACAGCCTATGAGCTTGGCATTACGAAAGTTATTATGCCGGAGTTTGATAAATGCATGGATACTCCGCAAAATAATCCGCATCATATGTACAATGTCGGTGAGCACATAGTGAAATCGGTTCAGAATATACGTGCCGACAAATTGCTTAGACTTACTATGCTGATGCATGACATGGGAAAAGCTGATACAATAAGTATAGACAATGATGGAATATGTCATTTTTATGGTCATGCAAAAGTCAGCGAGGACATCGCAGGGAATATATTTAAACGGCTTAAATTTGACAGAGATACCATGGACAGGGCATGCAATCTTATCAGATACCATGATGACAGATTTCCGGCAACGCCAAGGAACGTGCGGAGAGCCATGAACAGAATTGGCAATGATTTTCCGCTGTACATAGAAGTCAGATATGCCGATACTTTGGCACAGAGCCAATTTGCCAGAGATGAGAAGCTAAAACTCATTGATGATACTTTTAATTTATACCAGGAAATAATAGAAAAGAAAGAAGCAGTAACAATAAAAGATCTTGCTGTTAACGGGAAAGACCTTATGGGGGCAGGGGTGTCCCAGGGAAAAGAAATCGGAAGAGTATTAAAAGCAATGCTTGAGGATGTACTTGATGATCCCGGGCACAACAGCAAAGACTATTTATTAGAGCCGGAGCGCCTAAGAAGTTTTCTTGAAGGATCAGATTAAGTGAGGGGTAGATCATGAGAAACTTTAGATGTGCAATCAGAATTGTAACAGCTATATGTATGGCAACTGCAATTATGTTGTCGTCATCCACCGATGCACTTGCAATAACTTCAAACAAAGTTACAGTATCACTGGTAGGTAAATATGATTCTGCAGATACCGCTGCTATAAGGGCGATAGATACAGATAAAAAGAAGATTCGATTCAGAAATCATGCAACGGGAAAGACCTATACCCTTGATTATGATAATACCAGCATGATGTATGATGCCAAAGGTACTGTTTTATCAGCGCAAATGCTGGAGGTTGGCGAAATCGTTGATGTGACATTTCTGAAAAGCACCAAGCACATCACAACCCTTAACGTATCCAAAGAAGCATGGGTAATAGACAGTACCAAAGATCATGAACTTGTGAGAAATGACGGAACTGCCAGAATTAAGGACGAGATATACAGAATTAATGATAAAACACTTGTTATGGCTGACGGTGAGCTTGCTATTGCCGAAAATATTCTTTCTACAGATAAGATCAAGGTTTCCGGTATAGGCCGGGATATATATAGTGTTATCGTTACCGGGGGACATGGTTACGTAAGCCTTTCATCTGACGTTGTTGAAGAGCAGAGTCTGGTTGGAGCATGGATTGAACTTGATAACGAGGTTATTCACAAGATATCTCCCAATATGCTCCTTAGCGCCCCTGAGGGAGAATACAACTTACAGATTATTGGTAATGGTGCCAATTATCAGTCTGAAGTCAGCATATCAAGAAATCAGGAAACTGTTGTAGATACCAGTGATATTACAATCTCAAAGCCCAAGGAGGGACTTGTGACTTTTGAGATTACTCCTGCTTCAGCTGAAGTATTTGTAGATGGAAAAAAGGTTCTTGTAGGAACACCGCAGAGCGTTCAATACGGATATCATAATCTGAAGATTATGGCTGAAGGGTACATAACGCAAAACAGATATCTTAAGGTCGGAACCGCCAAATCAGTAGTAAGTATAGAGCTTGAGAAAGACTCTGAAGATGATTCATCAGCAAGGAGTTTATCTGTAAATAATGCCACAGTAAATAACAGCACAGCTAAGGCAAGTCTTGCTGTAAAAAATGCTGATGCCAGTGCGCTTACATCTAAGAGCGCATCAGCATCCAAGGCATCAACAGTAAGCAGTAACAGTTCAAGCGAGTCTGAAAACAAAGTCATAAGCGGGTATTATATTTATTTTGATAAGCCTGTGGATGCAGAGCTGTATTTTGATGGCTATTATATTGGGGCAATACCGACAAGAGTTCAGAAGGTTTCCGGAAATCACGAAGTAATACTTAAAAGAAGTGGTTATGAAACCATAAGCTACAGAATAAAGATAGACAAGGCGGAAGATAACGTATCGTACAGCTTCTCAGACCTTGTGAAAAAGAAAGATAGCAGCAGCTCTTCAAGTAGTGCATCGAGTGCGTCCAGTGCGGCAAGCTCCTCAAGCAGTTCTTCAAGCTCTGCATCAAGCAGTTCATCAAGTAGTAGTTCATCAAGCAGTAGCTCATCAAGTAGTTCAGCCTCAAGCAGCTCTTCATCGGGAAGCTCAGGCAGTTCTTCAAGTAGCTCATCAAGTACCTCGGGGTCAACCGGCAGCAGTTCTTCCGGGGCGACTTCCGGCACGACATCGGGACAGTCTTCTGAAAGTACAAGTAAGGCTACAGAAGAAGCGACCAATGTGAGCTCAACAGAAGACACAAATACTATAAATGAGACATCAAAAGAGAATATTGACAGCTCGCAGATTGATTCTTCCGGTACAGGAAAGACAACAAATGAATCAGAAGAAGCCAGCGATGCTGCGAGTGAGGCATCAGGAGAAAATTAAATGAGACTGGATAAATACTTAAAAGTAACAAGACTAATAAAAAGACGCACTGTAGCCAACGAAGCCTGTGATGCAGGGAGAGTTCAGATAAACGGTAAACCTGCCAAGGCATCCGTTGACGTCAAGGTGGGAGATAAGATAACTATCAATTTTGGTAACAAAGATGTAAGCGTAGAGGTTCTTGACGTTCAGGAAACAATCCATAAAGAAGATGTTACAAACCTGTATCGCTATATTTGACAGCCGCTTTGGTAGTGTATTAGAATGTAATTAGAGATATTATGTAATCCGCATTGTGTGGGGGTAAGATATGGCAACCAGAGCACGCTATAAGCGGCGTCGTTCTCAAAACAGGGTTGGTATTCTCTGGGCTAGCTTTGTAGTCCTTATTCTTGTGACAGTTGTTTCTATCAAGAGTGTTGGACTTATGCAGAAAGCCAGCGAGTATCAGGCAAGGGAGTTAGAGCTTCAGGCACAGATTGATGCAGAACTTGCCAGAGCAGAAGAGATCCAGGAGTTTGAGAGATATACACAGACGCGTAAATATATAGAAGATACAGCTAAAGACAAGCTTGGACTTGTTTATCCAGGAGAAATCATCTTTAGAAATGAAGGCAAATAACTAATTTTGAAATCAGACGCAGACATCGTTACGTATATTCGTAAGGGGTCTGCGTTTTAATTTTAGAGAATTATGAATAATTTTGAAAATAAAGTATTGAATTTCATACGGGAAAATCAGCTGGTAAAGCCTGGCGATAAGGTTGTGGCGGGCTTTTCCGGAGGTGCTGATTCCACAGCGCTTGTTACAGTTCTTTTTGAGTTAAAAGAACTGCTGCAGATAAGCCTGATTGCTGCACACGTCAATCACGGTATCAGAGAAGAGGCCGGAGATGATGCTGACTTTACATGTACTTTTTGCAGAGAAAGGAAAATAAAATATTTTCTTTTGGAAAAAAATGTACCTCAGATTGCAGCGGAGGGTAAATTATCAGAAGAAGAAGCCGGAAGGATAGTCCGTTATGACTTTTTTTCTCAATTAGTAATCAGCGAAGGGGCAGATAAGATTGCCATAGCTCATCACCAAAACGATGTTGCGGAGACTTTTCTTCACAATATTTTCAGAGGGAGCGGCCTGCGCGGAGCAGGAGCCATCAGGCCTGTCAGGGACAATGTGATACGACCGCTTTTGTGTGTGACAAGAGATGAAATCGAGGAATATCTTAAGGAAAAAGAGATTTCTTTTTGCACAGATGCCACAAATCTTGAAAATATCCACACAAGAAACAAGCTTAGAAATAAGGTTATTCCATATGTGGAAAAAGAAATTAATAGCTCAGCTGTTGAGCACATTTACAGGGCGACAAAAGATTTTGCCATGGCTGAGGACTATATCAGAGACCAGGCATTCAAAGTGTTTGAAGAAGTGTCAGAAAAAGACAATAATGGAATTAGGATTGATCTAAAAAAACTCGCTAATAAGCCTGAAATTATAAAGAAGTACGTTGTTCTTAGATGCTTTGAGATACTTACGCCCAATAGGAAAGATATTACGGCAAGGCATGTTGATGCGGTAATGTCACTGATAAGCAGCAAAGAAGGGACTTCAAGGGTGGATTTGCCATATAATTTCACTGCTATTCGAAGTTATGAAATAATGTTTTTGACGGAAAATAAAGATTGTAACGAGTTTGAAAAAGAGGATGATCAGCTTGTTATTAAGAAACTTGAAATTGGCCAAAAAATCAAGCTGAACATTCCCCGATTTGGTGTCGCAACAATTGACATAATGTCGTATAATGGAAAAACATCTATTCCGAGAGATACATATACTAAATGGTTTGATTGTGATAGAATACAAGAAGTTATTTTTAGGCACAGGAAGCCGGATGACTATATCTGTATAGAGCAAAACGGTGCTGTCAAAAAGAAGAAATTATCCAAATTTATGACAGATGAAAAAATACCTGTGAGCGAAAGAGACGACTTGTGGATTCTGGCGGATGGAGACCATTGCATGTGGGTTCCCGGATATAGAATCAGTTGTTCCTATAAAATTAGTGACAATACTAAAAAAATACTAGCTGTAGCTATAGATAATGGAGGTAATTAAAGTGTCTGAGTCAGTTCGTGTATTACTTACAGAGGAAGAAGTGGACAAGCGTATCAAGGAGCTTGGAGAAGCAATCAGCAGAGATTATCAGGGTGAGACGGTACATCTTGTATGTGTGTTAAAAGGTGGTGTATTCTTTATGTGTGAACTTGCAAAGAGAATCACAGTACCTGTGACTATGGACTTTATGTCTGCATCAAGTTATGGAAGCTCAACAAAGTCAAGCGGTGTTGTTAAGATTGTAAAGGACCTTGATGAACCTCTTAAGGACAGACATGTACTTATCGTTGAGGATATAGTAGATTCAGGAAGAACACTCTCATATCTCATTAAGATGCTTGGAGACAGAGAACCTGCAAGTATCAAGCTCTGCACACTTCTTGATAAACCTGAGAGAAGAGTTACAGATGTAAAGGTTGATTATACAGGATTTGAGATTCCGGATGAATTTGTGGTTGGATATGGTCTTGATTATGATCAGAGGTACAGAAATCTACCATATATTGGAGTTGTTGAGTTTAATTAACTTCTAAAAAGGGGGAATTCAGAAGTTGAATCGCACAAAGGGTTATAATTCTATTTTTGCCATAGTGATTGTTTTGCTCATAATGGTAGTGTTTGTTGAGTATGCAAAGGGCTTTATGACAGCGGATTCCGTTGCGTACTCAAGAACACAGCTTGAAACAGATATACAGGAAGGCAATGTCAGAAAGGTTATTATTATGCCTAACACAGAAACACCGACCGGTGCGGTACGTGTTAGCTTTAATGGAAATCAGGATGATATTACCTTCTATTCTACTGATGTAACAGCAATCGAGGCTCTGGCAACAGAAAATGGCATAAATTTCGAAGTGAAAGATGTGCCGTCTGAGAATATCCTGATAACGGGAATAATTCCTGTTATTGTAGGATTGGTTCTTATGGTCTTTATTTTTTCCATGTTTACTAATATGCAGGCATCAGGCTCCGGCAACAACAAAATGATGAATTTTGGAAAGAGCCGCGCTAAGTTGCAGTCTGCTGAAGATAATAAAATAAAGCTTGATGATGTGGCAGGACTTAAAGAGGAAAAAGAACAGCTTACTGAGATTATTGAATTTTTGAAGGATCCTGCAAAATTTACAGAGGTTGGAGCCAGAATTCCTAAAGGTGTTCTTCTTGAAGGAGCGCCGGGAACCGGTAAAACACTTTTAGCAAGGGCAGTGGCAGGAGAAGCCGGAGTTCCGTTTTTTACCATTTCAGGTTCTGACTTTGTCGAGATGTTCGTTGGTGTAGGTGCTTCGAGAGTGAGAGATTTATTTGCTGACGCCAAAAAGAATTCTCCATGTATTATCTTTATCGATGAAATTGACGCTGTTGCCAGAAGAAGAGGCACCGGAATGGGCGGCGGGCATGATGAAAGAGAGCAGACTCTTAACCAGATGCTTGTTGAGATGGACGGATTTGGTGTAAATGAAGGTATTATTGTAATGGCTGCTACCAACAGAGTGGATATTCTTGATCCAGCCATTATGAGACCTGGACGTTTTGACAGGAAGATTACTGTTACACGACCTGATATCGGTGAGAGAGAGGCTATTTTAAAGGTTCATGCCAAGAACAAGCCCCTTGGAGATGACGTTAATCTCAGGCAGGTGGCGCAGACAACAGCCGGATTCACGGGAGCGGATCTTGAAAACCTGTTAAATGAGTCTGCCATTAAGGCTGCAACAGAAAACAGAAAGTTCATCAATCAGGAAGATATCAACGCATCTTTTACTAAAGTTGGTATCGGAACTGAAAAAAAGAGCAAGATTATTTCAGAAAAAGAAAAGAAAATTACCGCATATCACGAGACCGGACACGCCATTCTTTTCCATGTGCTTCCTGATGTGGGACCTGTTCACACTATTTCAATCATTCCTACAGGACTTGGGGCAGCAGGGTATACTATGCCACTTCCGGAGAATGATGATATGTTCCTTTCCAAAAAGAAAATGCTTCAGGATATTATGGTATCTCTGGGCGGAAGAATTGCGGAAGAGATTATATTTGGTGATATTACGACAGGTGCTTCAAGCGATATCAGAAAAGCAACACAGGAAGCCAGAAGCATGGTTACAAAGTATGGTATGTCAAGTAACATCGGCGTGATCAACTATGACGAGAACGAAGAGGATGTATTCATTGGATATGATATCTCTCACAAAAAGAATCACAGTGAACTTATGGCCGGTGAGATTGATAAAGAAGTAAAGGCTATTATTGATAAATGCTATGCAAGAGCCAAGGAAATAATACTTCAGTACGAAGATGTATTACACAAGAGCTCTGCGCTGCTTATTGAAAAAGAGAAGATTGGAAGGGAAGAGTTTGAGGCGCTTTTTGAGGGCTATACACTTCCTGAGAATATAGAAATAGAGATCTGATTGTACAAAATGCACAAAAACCAAGAGCTGTTTTTAGTATATTTGTGGAGTATTGGTCTTTACGCTAAGGGGTGTGGGTGTTAGTATAATATGCGTAACCCCCCAATACATTATATAGTTTTTTGCTATACCCCATAAGAAAGAAATACCTTCTCTAAAAAAGACAGCTACCCGCTGTCTTTTTTGCATTAATAAGAAAAGTAGGACTGACAATGAACAGAAAACTATTATTCCATGATATGACAATGGATTATTTAAGACCAACCGAGCCGGATAAGAACCGAAAAACTGATTTCAGGTTTAGATGCGCCAAAGAAGAAGCATCCGATGTCTTTATTATTTGGAATTCTGAAAAACGTGCGATGAAGCACGTAGAGACAGACGGAGCTTTTGACTATTATGATGTGTCATTTAACGTGGGGGATAAGCCTGTATCTTATTATTTTGAAATCAATGGAAAAGACGGCGATAAGGTTTTCTTTGACAAGAGAGGACCGGTTGATCAGATAAAAGATAGCATGCTTTTTAGGATATTTCCCGGGTTTTCCACACCTAATTGGGCCAAGGGCGCAGTTATGTATCAGATATTTGTTGAAAGATTCTGTAACGGTGACCCCGGCAATGATGTCCTTTCCGGTGAATATGTATACAATGGCAGTAAATCCGTGCAGATTACAGATTGGGGAAAGTACCCGGATCCTGTCACAGATTATGCAGAGTTTTATGGTGGAGATTTGCAGGGAGTAATGGATAAGCTTGATTACCTTAAGGATCTTGGAATTGAGGTTATCTATTTTAATCCGCTGTTTGTTTCACCATCATGTCATAAATATGATACACAGGATTATGACCATATTGATCCTCACTTTGGAAAAATAGTGGATGATGGTGGAAATCTGCTGGGTGATAACGACAAGGAAAATGCCGGCGCCACCAGATATATAAAAAGAGTAACAAGTAAGAAGAACCTTGAAGCCAGCGATATGCTCTTTGCCTCTCTTGTTAGTGAAGCTCACAAAAGAGGAATCAGGGTAATACTTGACGGTGTCTTTAACCACTGCGGATCTTTTAATAAGTGGATGGATAAAGACAGAATATATGAAAATAATAGTGAATATGAGCATGGAGCATTTATTTCTGAGAACAGCCCATATCATGACTATTTTTCTTTTACCGGTGGAAAATGGCCATATAATGCTGAATATGACGGCTGGTGGGGATATGATACTCTTCCCAAGCTTAATTATGAAGGCTCAAAGAATCTGGAAGAATATATTCTTGGTATTGCCAGAAAGTGGGTATCGGAACCGTTCAATGCAGATGGCTGGAGACTTGATGTAGCCGCAGATATAGGTCACTCACCGGAATACAATCATTATTTCTTTAAAAGATTCAGAGAAGAAGTAAAAAAGGCAAATCCGGACGCAATAATTCTGGCAGAGCATTATGGTAAAGCTAAAGATTGGCTTTGTGGCGATGAGTGGGACACCGTTATGAATTATGATGCCTTTATGGAGCCTCTTACGTGGTTTCTTACAGGAATGGAGAAGCATAGCGATGATTTCAAACCCTTGAAATATGGCAATGCAAGAGAATTTTTTGACACGATGTTGTACGAAGGCGGCGAGAACTTCAGTATGCCTTCTCTCTACACAGCCATGAACGAGCTTTCCAACCATGATCATTCAAGATTTCTTACAAGGACAAGTCAAAAGGTAGGAAGATGCGATACTCTTATGCCGGCTTCCGCCGAAACAGGTGTTAAGAAGTCCGTAATGAGAGAGGCAGTCATGGTTCAAATGACATGGCCAGGAGCTCCGACTATATATTATGGTGATGAAGCAGGTGTATGCGGATTTACTGATCCGGACAACAGAAGGACTTACCCCTGGGGAAAAGAAGATAAGGAAATGATAAGTTTCCACAAGGAAATGATTCGAATTCATAAGGCTTACAGGGAATTAAAGACCGGATCTGTAAAAGAACTTTTGGCAGATAATAACGTAATATGTTATGGGAGATTTAATAGAGAAGCAGCTACGGTTGTATTTATCAATAATAACGAATTTGAAGTTACAAAAGACATAGATGTAAGTGCTCTCGGGATTCCTAATGATGCCTGCCTTAGCCAGCTTATCTTAAGTGATGGAAGTGGATTCAGGACAGATGTTGGCAGCAGCAAAATAAAAAATGGTTTTTTGACAATCACTCTTTCGAGACTATCGGGACTTGTACTTCGCTATGATAGCCATGCGCCTATCAGTACTGAGGAGTTCTGGGCTGATAATACTCTTGATTTCGGATGATTGTGAACTATTTAACTTTATTTTTTAATATAACGAGTATATAATGTTATTAACCATCAATAACTACATATACAAAGGGAGATAAACAAAATGTTAGTATCCGCAAAAGACATGCTTGTAAAAGCAAAAGAAGGCCACTATGCAGTTGGTCAGTTCAACATCAATAACCTGGAGTGGACAAAGTCAGTTCTTTTAACAGCTGAAGAACTTAAGTCTCCTGTAATCCTTGGTGTATCTGAGGGTGCCGGTAAGTACATGACAGGTTTTGAGACAGTTGCAGCTATGGTTAAGGCAATGGATAAGAGCCTTGGAATTACAGTTCCTGTAGCACTTCACCTTGATCATGGTACATATGATGGATGCTATAAGTGCATCAAAGCCGGATTCACATCAATCATGTTTGACGGCTCACACTATAACATCGAAGAGAACGTAGCTAAGACATCTGAGCTTGTAAACGTTTCTCATCAGCTTGGTCTTTCTATCGAAGCTGAAGTTGGTTCAATCGGCGGAGAAGAAGACGGAGTAGTAGGAATGGGTGAGTGTGCTGATCCTGACGAGTGCAAGAGAATCGCTGATCTCGGCGTAGATATGCTTGCAGCAGGTATTGGTAATATTCACGGTAAGTATCCTGAAGGATGGCCGGGACTTAGATTTGATGTTCTTGATGCTATCCAGCAGAAGACAGGAGTTATGCCTCTCGTTCTTCACGGTGGTACAGGAATCCCTGCAGATATGATCAAAAAAGCTATTACACTTGGCGTATCTAAGATTAATGTTAATACAGAGTGCCAGCTTTCATTTGCTGATGCAACACGTAAGTACATTGAAGCAGGTAAGGATCTTGAAGGAAAGGGATTTGACCCTCGTAAACTTCTTGCTCCCGGTGCTGAAGCAATCAAGGCTACAGTTAAGGAAAAGATGGAGCTCTTCGGATCAGTTGGAAAGGCTTGATAATAGTATTGTTAAAAAGCGAAGCCCTTTTGGCTTCGCTTTTTTTAACGTTATATTTTTTACTAAGAAACAGGGGGATTATTCCAATGCATAATGAGTTAACCAAAAAAGATATTGAGGATATGGAAGCTGAGATTGAGCACCGCAAGGTTGTTGTGAGAAAAGAACTTTTGGAGCATGTAAAAGAAGCAAGGGCTCAAGGCGATCTTTCTGAGAATTTTGAGTATTATGCAGCTAAAAAAGCCAAGAATCAAAATGAAAGTCGTATAAGATTTTTGGAAAGAATGATTAAGACAGCCAAAGTTATTGACGATAATACTAAAGATGATCAAGTTGGAATGAATAAAACTGTAGTGGTAAGACTTGATGACGATAATTCCGAAGAAACGTATAAAATAGTTACAACAATGCGACAAAATTCTCTGAAAGGACTTATCAGTGTTGAGTCTCCTCTTGGAAAACAATTACTTGGACATAAGGTAGGAGACCATGTTACTATTAAAGTAAGCGATGATTATAGTTACGGCGTAACGATAATTAATATTGAAAATACAGGACTTACAGATGAGGATAGGATAAGGGACTTTTAAAGGAGGACCATATGGGCGAGTTACATGTATTTCAACCGGTTAATCCGGATGATCTTGAAACAGGACCGTACAAATTTGTAGGAGAAAAGATTCTTATCACAGCTGCTGACGGCAACAAGGTAAACACTATGTGTGCCACCTGGGGTGGAGTTGGCTATATCTGGGATAAGAGAGTGACTTTTATATTTGCCAGAAAAGGCAGATATACAAGTGAACTTATAAATGCTTCGGGGGAATATTCGATCAGTTTTATGAATCAGGATAAGTACCGCGGCGCGCTCAAATATCTTCATATGGTTTCAGGAAGGGATGAGGACAAGATTGCCAATTCCAGACTGAATATTAATTATGACGACGGAATACCTTTTATTGATGAGGCAAGAGAGATAATAACATGTAAAGTTCTTTATCAGAGAGAATTTGATGAAGATGCTTTAATTGATGATGAAATAAAAGAGAAGTTTTATTCCGATGGAAATTATCACATTTTATTTATCGGAGAGGTCAAGAATATTTTACTTAGATAAAACTAACGGCAGATGCATATTTTTTATGAGGGAAATATGGACGGCGAAAGGCTAAAAAAAACCTTTGTTAGTATTGTTTTAGATATTGCGCTTATATTAAGCGTATTTCTAGGCTGCGGAGATAATAGTCCACAGCCTGTTACAGATGAGCAAATAGTGGAAGACACTATGGATTCTAAAAACATGGAAGAAGCAGAGATTATCAGAGTAGCAACATGGTATGATGACTCGTACACTTCCAATCTAAGGACATATCTTGTCCACAGATTTCCATATTACAAGTTTGAATTTGTTTATATTGATAAGGCACATTACGAGTCCATAATAGATGCACAGCTTTCATTTAAGGGTGCGCCTGATATCATTTATGTCAATCAGAATATGGCAAGAAAAAATGCCAAAAACGGATATATTATTCCATTAACAGCATATTGCAGTAATTTCGACACAGAGGCTCTGGATGCATTTTGGTATGACAAAGATACTTACGCAGTTCCCGGTACAACCTGCTTTGAGTGCATGTACATAAATAAAGATTTGTTTGACAAGTATGGTATGAAAGTTCCGAAAAACACACAGGAATTTATTGCTATGTGTGACTTTATGATCAGAGGAAAAAGAATGAAGGCGCTTTCTGCCGGATTTATGGATTATCAGACTGTGTCAAACAGCGCTCAATCCGTACTTCAGGCCAATTACTTTGGAACAGAGTATGGAAGTGGTTTTGGAGCAAGATTAAACTATAGCAGATCTGTTTTTTATAATGATCTTTTTGAACCTCTTAAAGACTGGGAACAAATGATAAAACACGGGATTATTACAGCCGACATGTACAATATGGATAAGCAGGCTGCGATAAAAGAGTTTGTATCAGGGGAAAGCTTCATGTTGGTTGCAGGCCCGGAGGATTATAACAGGATCAGAGTTGCAAATCCCGATATGGAGCTTGGGACACTTCCTATGGGATGGGGAAGATACGGACCTTTGATCATAGGGGGATGTAATCTTGGATTTGCAGTAAATGCCAATGCTATGAATCTTGAGGGAGCAAAAGAAGTAGTGGCAGCTCTTTCGAATAATGAAGGTCAATTTGCTATATGGAAGGACAGAGTAGGCAGCAGGACGTATCTTCGAGGAACAAATTTTGATAATCCTGAAGCTTTCGAAGGAATAGAGGATGCATTTGATACAAATCAGGTATTTTTACCGGTTCTCGAATGGGGAGAGGACGGACCGGGGATGAATGTAATATTCGGAAAGGAACTTCAGCAGGTAATCGTAGGAAAGAAGCCTTTGAATATGGCGCTGATGGAGACTGACATACAGATCAATGCCATGAAAAACAGATAGATTCATTTAATTGAGGATAAAAGATGATCGAAAAAAAGAAAAAGATAAATCTTTATAGCTTCAAAGCACAACTGATAATAACCTTTATGGTTCTTATTGTGGTGCCGGTGGCAATACTGGGTATTTATTCATATTTTTTGGCCAAAAATAATCTTATCGAACAGACAAAGGTAGCGATGCGTGGAAGCTCCGATGTTATTACATATGGTATTGAAAATAATACTAAAAGAGAGAACGATGTTATTAAGTTCTTTTCATATGAGGAGAGCTTTAGAAGTAAACTTGAGTATGTTCAGGAAGATCCTTTTGCTTTAACAGAAGAACTGACTGAGAATATAGAACCCCTTATCTGGTACTATATCGGAAGCGATATGAGCATAGAGTCCATAAACTTTTATTCTAAGCTTTTGAACACGGACCATATTGGAGAATTCTTAAGCAGACCAGACAATGAAAAAATAGAAGAGTGGTATAGGTTATGTGAAAAAGATTACGGCTCTCAGTGGGTTACAGATGGTGAAGGAGGAATATATATAATCAAGTCGCTGCTTGATGTAAGTTCGTCTTCTCAGGTAATCGGAATAGTTGTATTAAAAGTTAAAAACGATTATTTCTTTTCAATTACAAATAAGTCAAGCTACCTGAATAATGGCATCGTAATAAGTGATGAATCAGGTGCAGTAATTACAGAAAAAAAGATAAAAAATGAAAAGTTAAATGATGAAATAAATGCTACTATCTTTAGCGATTATTTTCAGGAAGATACGGAACAGTTTTTGACTACCAATGAATATTTTCTTATGGCAGCAGGTAAAATGGGGAATGGCTGGAGACTGTTTTACTATGTTGACAGAGATGAAATTGTTGCAGATGCGAGATCATTGTTGATTTCAGTTATTCTTATAGCAGACATAATATTCATTATTGCCATTATTATAGCAACAACATTTTCAAACAGAATAAGTAAGCGTATAAGCAAACTAAATGAAGCAGCGGGCCTTGTAAGAAACGGAAACTTTGATATTAACATACATGACGACGGAAGAGATGAAATAGCAGAACTTGCGGATTCCATGGAGGATATGGCGTCTAAGCTTAAATACATGGTGGATGAGATCAATCGCCGCAATCAGGAAGATCTTTTGGTTAAGGAGAGTGATATTCACTATAGGGAATGGCTGTTTGATTTCGTAGTAGAAAAGAACAACGATATTCTGGCAGTTGTAAACGAAGAAGATTTCACATGTAATTTCCTTACATCCAATGCCGAAGGTATTCTGGGAATTCCGATGGAGGAACTGCAGGAAGACATAAGAGTTATTACTAAGGCGCAAAGAGAAGGAGAAGAAGAGCGTCTAAAAGATATTATTGAAAAATGTAATGAGAGTGGTGATTCGGTTATCATTGATGAGATAAGGCTTGAAAATGTTAAGACCGGAGAGCATCTGTATTACCGCGGAGCAATGATATGTACAATCGATGATGGCGGCAAGAGAATGGCCATTGCGTTGTATGACAGGACACAGGAGATCAGAAGAAATCATCAGCTTCAGGAAGCGCTTAATGCGGCAGAGACAGCCAATAAAGCAAAGACAAGCTTTTTGGCAAATATGTCCCACGATTTCAGAACACCTATGAATGCTATTACAGGTTTCAATCTTCTTATTGACAAGCATTCAGAGGAACCGGATAAAGTAAAAGAATATACACATAAGATCAGCCTTGCATCTCAGAATCTGCTCTCACTTCTTAACGACGTTCTGGATATGAGTAAGATTGAAAGCGGAAAGACAACTCTTGATATTAAGGAAGTTGCCATAGGACTTCTTTTGGAGGAGATCAATTCTGTCATCAGCTTTCAGGCAAAGGCCAAGAATCAGGAGTATATAGTTAAGATAGAGGAGATGGAACACGATACGTTCATGGGAGATAAACAGAGAATAAACGAAATTCTCATGAACATTCTCGGAAATGCCATTAAATACACACCGGAAGGCGGAAAGATAGAATTTCTTATCAACGAGTCGCCATCTTCTTCCGAAGGTTTCCAAAACGTGAGGTTTACCATAAGAGATAATGGTATCGGAATGAAGCCTGAATATAAAGATAAAATCTTTGATGCGTTTACGCGAGAAGATAAAGGCGCAACCAAGGGGATTCAGGGAACAGGACTTGGTATGGCCATTACCAAGAGCCTTGTTGAACTTATGGGCGGCACAATCCGTGTTGAAAGTGAAGAAGGAAAGGGAAGTACATTTATCGTCAACCTTAGACTAAAAGCAGTTGATGAAAAGGATGTGGACTTCTGGAAGGCACACGGAATCAGCTGCGTAATGCTCGTATCAGAGTCTTTGGAAAGCTACGAACAGATAAGGTCAGCTTTGGAAGTTGATGCGGTAGAGGTAATAGAATCCAAGACAGGATTTGAGGCTATACACGCAATAGAGAACTGCAACAGTGCTGAAAAGCTCATAGATATGATCCTTATTGATAATGAGATAGAAGCCATGTCTGCTTCGGAAGTTGTTAAAATGGTGAGATCAAAAGACAGAAGAAATAACAGTCTTGTGCTTGTGATGGCTGACAACTACGAGGATGTGGAGGATGAGCTTAAAAAGGCGGGAGCTAACGATATTATTCCTAAGCCGGTATTTATATCATCCCTTAAGCAGATTGTTGAAGATATGACTTCAAGATCATCTTCCGGTAATACTGTAGAAGAAAAGAATCCTCTTGAAGGCATGAAATTCCTGGCAGCAGAAGACAACGATATCAATGCGGATATCCTTACAGAGCTTATGAGCATGGAAGGAGCAACTGTAACAAGAGGCTGTAACGGACAGGAAGTAGTTGAGATGTTTAAAGCAGCACAGGAAGGCGATTATGATATGATACTCATGGATATCCAGATGCCTGTAATGAATGGATATGAGGCAGCAGCAGCCATAAGAGCGATACCGACAGATTGGGCGCAGAGGATACCGATCATAGCCATGACAGCCAATGCCTATGCAGATGATGTTCAGCAGGCATTTGATGCAGGCATGAATGCGCATGTTTCCAAGCCTATAGATATTAAGGTGGTAGAAAAAACAATTTTGGAATTTAAGAAATAATAAATATCTTTTAATGCGTAAGTATGAGAAAATAGACATATGCATAAAAATGGAGGGATATACTGTGAGAGGGATAAAAAAAATAACAGAAGACATAGTATGGATTGGGGGAAGTGACAGAAGACTTTCAAGATTTGAGAACATTTTCCCGATTCCCGAAGGTGTTTCTTATAACAGCTATTTTGTAGATGATGAAAAAACAGTGGTTTTTGATACAGCGGATATTTCTGTGTCAGATCAGTATATCGAGAATCTTAAGGAAGTTTTAAAGGGAAAAAAGCTTGATTATCTGGTAGTACTTCACATGGAGCCGGATCACTGCTCACTTATTGATACGGTAGTTTCTCTTTTCCCTGATGTGACGGTTGTAGGTAATTCCAAGACATTTACATTTATGGAGCAGTTTTTTGAAGGCGCTTCAAATTATAATAAGCTTGAGGTAAAAGAGGGAGATACACTTTCAACAGGCAGGCATACATTCCATTTCGTAGCTGCGCCAATGGTTCACTGGCCTGAAGTGCTTCTTGCTTATGACGATGCTTCAAAAGCTCTTTTCTCGGCCGATGCATTTGGAACCTTTGGGGCACTTGACGGCGGAATTTTTGCAGATGAGTATGACTATGAAAAAGAGTTTCTTGATTCTTCAAGGAGATATTACGCAAACATTGTCGGAAAATACGGAATGCAGGTGCAGGCTGCTTTGAAGAAGGCAGCAGGACTTGATATTCAGATGATTCTTTCTCTTCATGGACCTGTCTGGAGAAAGAATATAGAATGGCTTATGGAGAAATATCAGAAATGGAGCACATATACACCTGAGACTGAGGACACTTTGGTAGTTTACGGCAGTTTATACGGACATACAGCCAGTGCGGCAGAAGCAGTTGCAGCAGGAATTCGCGAAAATGGCGGAAACGTTAAAGTATATGATGTGTCCGGCACAGATGTTTCCTATCTGATAGGAGAAGTGTGGAGATGCAAAAAAGTTGTTTTGATCTGTCCTACATACAACGGAGGCATATATCCTCCTATGGAGGCCTTTATAAATGACATGATTGCACTGGGAGTTCAGAATCGCGTATTCGCTCTCGGACAAAATGGAACATGGGCTCCAATGACAGCAAAACTTATGACTGACAAATTGTCACTTCTTAAAAATGTAACGATACTTGAAAGTATATTGACCATTAAGAGTGCTCTTCATGCTTCAGACCAGCCACAGGTCGATGCATTTGTAGAAAGTATTGTTAAAGCGTAAATTTTTTTGACATAAGCACAGAGAATAATTATATTATTAATGGTCTATAAATTATCGTTTTTACCAGGAGGAATGTTGTGAGAAAAGGATCTTTAATCAAGAGGGTAATTGGCGCAGCATTGACGACACTTACAGTTATGTGTGCAGTTTCAAGCTATAGCCATATTACAGATAATGCAGGAGCTGTGGCAATTGCTGCAGGCAGAGTTGTAAGCATAAGCTCATGCACAATACAGGGAGATCAGGTAGTAGTTAATGTTTCAGCAAGTACGCTGCCTTCTTCTGATGATGGCAAATATTATCTTTATGCTGACGAAGTTTATCAGGATGGAACGGTTGGAAAGGTTGTAGCTACAACAGAGAGAGCAGGAAATGCTACTTTTACTTTCCCTCTTAACTTCTATACAGCGGATTCAAACTTAAGTAAAAAGTTTTTAGTAGCAGTAAAGAGCAGTGGTTCAATGGTTCAGGTAAGTGATGAACATTACATCACAAACCCTGAAGCTATTGCTACAAAGACAGTTGCACGTAATGACCACGGTATGAAGGGTATTTTGCCAAACAGTGCAGATGAGGCAACTTTCAAGGATCTTGGAATCGCACAGATGGTTTATAACCTTTACATGGGTGATATCGTAGGACCTGGAGACGGTTCCAATGTGGTCACATTTAACTACAATGGTGTTGATTATCAGTTTAACGGTACAGCACTTGCCCAGTATGACGGATTTGTTCGCTGGTGTTCAATCAATAACTTCCAGCTTACAATGACAGTCCTTAACAACAAAACAGATGCAGCAGCTGACCTTATTCATCCGCTTTCAAGGGATGAGCATGTTTGTCCTGGATATGCCATGAATACCAAGGAAGACGGCGGAACACAGCATCTTAAGGCAATCGCAGCTTTCCTTGCTCAGAGATATTCAGGTGGAGCGTACGGAACTGTTGATAACTGGGTAATTGGTAATGAAGTAAATGCCAGAACTGAATGGTATTACATGAACTCAACCAACCTTGAGCTCAATGTCAGCGAGTATGTTAAGGCATTCCGTATTTTCTACAACGAGATTAAGGCTGTCAATGCCAATGCCAGAGTGTATACTTCTTTTGACCAGGAATGGTGCAGAAAATCCAATCCGGGATGCTTTCTGTCAAAAGAGTATCTGGACAGATTTAACTATTACATAAATCGTGAAGGTAACATTGACTGGTCACTTTCGGTTCATCCTTACAATGCACCGCTTTTTGATCCATATGCATGGAAACAGCAGTCACAGTATGTAAGTAATTCTCTTTCAACACCTTATATCACAATGGAGAACATTTACATACTTACAGATTACATGTGTCAGGCATCATTCCTTGCACCAAGTGGGAACGTGCGTAATATTTCTCTCTCAGAGATTGGATTTACATCAAGCTTTGGAGAGGATGCTCAGGCAGCTTCAATTACATACGCTTATACAATGGCTGAGAACAATCCTTATATCTCAAGCTTTATCCTCTTTAGAGAGACAGATGATGCTCATGAGATGGAAAGCCATATTGCACAGGGACTTAAAAACCTTGATGGAAGCAAGAAAATGTCTTATGATTTCTATAAGAATTTAGGTACTGCGCAGGCTGCTACTTACAAGGCACAGGCTTCTCAGATTATTGGACAGGACGTTGATGCACTTGTAACCAATAGAACATTCCTCACAAGAGGCGGATGGTTCTTAAACGATTAATAGCAGATTTTGGGCGGCAGACCATATGGTTTGCCGCTTTTCTTTTTGTAAAAAACGTGTTAGGGGAAAAATAATGGATAGAGATTTATTAGGGAGTATGTATAATGACTTTTTTACAAGTATTCCTAAAACTACTGATGTAAAAAAGCCTGAGGCTAAGAGCGAAGCAGATGCTGTAAAACAGGCAAGAGATGCCATTGATGAGGCAAAAGCGCTTGTGAAGTCAGGTCCTGCAGTTGAGAAAACAGAAGAAGTAAAAGAGCCTGAACCGGAAACAGATCCAATGGAGGATTTAGACAAGCTTATCGGCCTTGATACAATAAAGGATGATGTGAAAGAACTGACTTCTTTCGTTAAGGTTCAAAAGGCCAGAAAGGAACAGGGGCTTAAATCCGTACCGGTTTCTCTTCATCTTGTTTTTACAGGCAATCCCGGGACAGGAAAAACAACTGTAGCAAGAATTATTGCCAGGATATACAAGCAGATCGGTGTTCTTTCAAAGGGACAGCTCGTCGAGGTTGACAGATCAGGACTCGTTGCAGGGTATGTGGGGCAGACTGCGATTAAGACTCAGGAGCAGATAAAAAAAGCTATGGGAGGAGTTCTTTTTATTGATGAAGCCTATGCCCTTGCGCAGAAAGATGATGCCTTTGGTCAGGAAGCTATAGATACGATCCTTAAGGCAATGGAAGATAACAGAGATGACTTCGTGGTTATTGTGGCCGGATACACGGGGCCAATGAAGAAATTCATCGATAGCAATCCGGGACTAAAGTCCAGATTCAACAAGTATATTGAGTTCCCTGATTATAATATCGATGAGCTTGAAAAAATATTCTACATGAATTGTGATAAATATGATTATACTGTGGAAGAGGACGCAAAGCATCAGATAAGGGCGCTTATTACTGCTAAAAAGATTGAAAATATTGATAATTTTGCAAATGCCAGAGAAGTAAGAAACCTCTTTGAAGAGATAATAACTAATCAGGCCAGAAGAGTTGCGGATCTTGAGAATCCGTCAAGTGAAGATATGATGAAGATTATTCTTGAAGACCTCAGTGATAAGGTTGAAAGAGTAGAAGCGCCTGATGAGGCAGAAAATGCAGAAAAGAAAAATGAGGCTGAGAAAGCCGAATAAAATGAAAAGGCTCAGGGGAGTGACACCCTGAGCCTTTAACAATGACAGGAAGTGTTGCATAAATGAAACCGCGTCCGAGGCGGGTATTCGCAAGCAAAGATCTACTCTGTCATATCATTTTCAGGCATTGCTTTCGTGAAGTGATGTTGAATCAACTTCGCCAAAGAGACCAAGTCTGTATAGGGCCGGACGAAGTGCCAGATAGGCAATTACAGCGATGGCTGAGTTGATAACTGCATTGATGATGGTTGTATAAGTTGTTATTGCAACTAAAGCCTTGATGGCTGATGCTGCTTTTTCAGCATCGGGAGTTAAAAGAGTGTACCATACATATTTAAGTGATGGCTCGAAAATGCAGTTAAAACCAAGTGCTGCAATGGCAGAAATAATTGACCACTTTACAAGGTAAGCCTTTGGATGATTATGTGAAATATTGGCAATTTTATGAGCAACGAGACCTGCAATCAGTCCGATAACAAGCTTGCAGATAAAAGTTCTGGGAGCTGACTGAGCGTACCCTCCAAGGATATCGGCAAGTGAAAGGCCTATTGCTCCTGCGATTCCGCCATAAGGGCCACCAAGTAAAAGTGCCCCGAGGACTACAAATGCATTTCCTACATGAATCTTGGTTCCGGCAGCGTTGATTGCAGGGAAGATGGCGTATCCGACGTAGCAAAGAGCTGCCATGAGGCCTGAATAGGTCAGCTTTATTAAAGTCTTGTTTTTCTCCTGATTATTCATAATATTGCTCCTCCATATTGATTTTTCATAATGTGTAATATAACATCAAGGTGGTACTATTAAAATCACCAAAAATGGAGAAAAATATATGACCAGATATATTGAAATTTATGAGGACGTGAAGAAAAAGATAGTTTCAGGCATTTATGGGTATGATACAAAACTCCCGTCAAAGCGTGTCACTGCTGAAAATTACGGAGTAAGCGTTATCACGGTTGAGCATGCCTATGAGCTTTTGCTTGAAGAGGGATATATTTTTTCAAAAGAAAAATCTGGGTATTTTGTAAGCTATAGGGAAAATGAATATTTTTATGGTAATAAGTCAGAGCAGCCAATTAGAAAAGTAAGCAGTTTTAAAGTGGCCGAGAAGGCAGAAGAGATTTCTTTTAACATATATGCCAGGACCGCCCGAAGAGTGTTGTCAGAATACGGGGAAGAGATCAAGGTAAGGCCTGACGCTTATGGCTGCGAAAACTTAAGAATGGCCATATCGGATTATCTTGCCAAAAACAGGGGGATAGAGGCGGATTATAGAAGAATTGTCATAGGCTCCGGAGCCGAATATTTGTATGGCCTTATAGTAAGAGCTTTGGGGAGAGAAAAGATTTTTGCTATTGAGGATCCTTCCTATCACAAAATTTTAAATGTCTATGAGGCAGAGGGGGTAACTACCGATAAACTGCCGCTGGTAGCTGATGGAATAAACAGCGAATCCTTGTGGGAAAGCAGCGCAGAAGTCCTTCATGTTACCCCATATCGAAGCTTTCCAACAGGAGTTACGGCCTCTGCTGCAAAGAAATCTGAGTATATCAAATGGAGCCGGAAGCGGAATGGAATCATTATAGAGGACGATTTTGAATCAGAGTTTTCAGAGAGCAGAAAGCCTGAAGAGACGCTGTATTCACGGGATGACAGTGGAAGAGTTATCTATGTTAATACTTTTAGCAGAACCATCGGCTCTTTTATGAGAACGGCCTATATGGTAATTCCTGAGAGGCTTGAAGATCAGTTTAGGGATAAGATTGGTTTTTATTCCTGTACAGTTCCGGCTCTTGAGCAGTACATTTTGGCTGAACTTATTGAAAATGGGGACTTTGTGAGGCATATCAACAGAGTCAGAAGAAAAAGAAGAGAAAATCACAACGACAAAATGTAAAATATAGTTGACATTTTGCTATCGCGAATGTATTATGTAACTATCAGCTGAGAAAGTAGTTTATAAATTTGATTCTTTTTTGGAGGTTAGTTATGAGTAGTTATTCATTGGGAGTATTAGTTGGACTTGCAGTTACATTTGCGATTTTACTGATATCATTTTTTCTTAGGAAAAAGTATCATGCAGGAGAGGAGCACTACGACGAAAGGCAGATACTTATAAGAGGCAAGGGCTATAAGATAAGCTTCATGACAGTTGTCGTTATCAACGCATTTTATTCTTTTTTCTTTTATGGAATAACAAAAGAGTTTGTTTCTCCACAGTTTGTGGTACTTGCATCTGCATACATCGGTATAGTTGTTTACACATTGTACTGCATATTTAACGATGCATATCTGCAGGTTGGCCAGAATGCAAAAACATGGATAATAGTTCTGCTTATAGTTACTATAAGCAATGCATACTGTGCAATAGTAAGTCTTGATCGCGGCTTTAATGATGCAGGTTTTGCAACAAGTTTTTCATTTAATACTTTGTTTGCAGTTTCTTTTGCAGTAGTGCTTGCTGGCATAGCAATCAAGTATTTCCTGGATAAGAGAGGTTCTGCGGATGAAGAATCTTAAGATGAAAGCTGCCCGCGCCGGCAAGGATCTGTCCCAGCAGCAACTTGCCGATCTGTGCGAGGTATCAAGGCAGACAATCAATGCCATAGAAAAGGGGGACTACAATCCCACAATCAGCCTTTGTATTGCTATATGCAAGGCTCTTGATAAAACACTTGATGAATTGTTCTGGGAGTAACAAAAGAAGGTGGATACATTTGCTTATCAAAAAAGCGGATTTGAGAAATTCTCAAATCCGCTTTTATCTTTAAGTTGATTCATTGGGCTGGTTCCATTTTCTATTCCAGGTTTCCATAACTTCGTCCCATACAGCCGGGCGCAAAATAAAATAGGCAATTACAAGTTCAACTACAGAAAGAACAAGATTTAGAACTATATCTGAAGTTTTTAGAGCGCCATCCAGTATTCCTTCTGATACTAGATCAACATTCATGAAAGCATATATATCGTTAATTGTATGAGCGATAATTGATGGTAAAAGACTTCCACTTCGAAGGAAAAGTGCCGCGAACATGATGCCTGAGCAGGTTGCGGTAACTACTTGTAAAATAGAAGAATCTATTCTTGCGCCTGCTAATATGTTTGCAGCATGTACCAGGCCGAATACTAATCCTGTTGTTATGACTACCCATGGTATTAGAGATTTCTTTTTTATCTGCCTCATCAGGTATGAAGCAGGAAGTCCTCTGAATATTGTTTCTTCAACAGTTCCTGCGACACAGGCCATAAGGACAGAGTGCAATGTGGGAGGTGCAAAGTTTGTTTTTAGAATGAGGGAAGTTATAACATCCGGCAAAAGCCATATTATAACTATGATAAAACCAATAATGATCCATCTGCCAAGATTAACTGTTTTAAGAGTGCCCTCATATTCGGGATAGAACCATCTTTTATAAATACATAGTGTAATGAAAGCACCAACTATTAAACCAATATAATTAATATCTTCTGTTGGTAATGGAATGATTCTTTTTAGTACGATAAAAGCTATCGATGCAACAACATTACTTATGATCGCGCCCCAAAGCATAAGTCCTATTGTTCCAATAAGCCAATGCTTATCGAGAATTTTATGATTTATGATTTTCTTTTCTTTTGTTCTCATGCCTGCTCTTACCTCCATGATTGTTATTCTATATAAATATTAACATAATAATGAACAATAAATGAAGATATAGCTAGGTGATAAAAGAAAGCTTAAATCAAAAATCTGCCTTTATCTTATCTAGAAGTCTTCTCTTTTCCTCAAAAAGAGCTGCAACATCCGCACCTTCAGTGATATTCCACTCTTCTTCCAGATATTTAATCTGTAGTTCGACATACTTAATGGCATCCTCAAATTTTCCAAGTATTTCATAAATTCTTGCCTGTGCCTGAAGATGATCCATACATATATGTTCCTTGTGGTTAGTTACATATATTTCCTCAGCCTTGTGATATTTTTCCAAAGCCTCATCGTATTTTGCATTGGATGCGTAAATGCCGGCTACTTCAAACATCGCATCGTAGCTGTCATGAAACTTCTCCTCGATATGGGATACTATTTTCCATGCATCCTCAACACGATACTCGGCAAAGGCAATATATGCTTCATATACTGGAACAAGAACAGCATTATGATCAGGAAGTTTTGAATAGGAAGCAAGATAATTTACAGCCTCCTTGGTACGATGATCCACAATCAGGTTGTCCATAAGAAACAAGTAATTCCTACCGATTTCAGGATACTTTTCGACTAATTCCTTGAAAAATTCTATAGTGCTGTTATGCTGCCTTGCGTTCCAATCCCAGACTACAGCGCCTTCACTCTTTTGCAGGAGCCATTGGTCCTCTTTGGCGTTAGGATGTAAATTCATAGCTTTTCTTGCATACTGACTGACATATCTGCTGTCACTTAACATTCTGTGATGATAAAGATGTGCAAGGAATGTGTAAATCCTTCCATCCATCCTGTCGGGATGGCTTTCATCATAGTCATCTTTTATATCCAGCAGAAACTCCTTTGTATTGTTAAACACTTCGTCTGTTAGCTCACTTTCATAATCAAGCATATTTTCAATGCGGTGCAACTTCTGCTCTACAGACAAATCAAAAAGTTCATCAATTGTAACACCAAAGAATTCGGATATTGACGGGAGCAGTGATATGTCCGGAGCACACACATTGTTCTCCCATTTAGATATAGACTGACTGCTCACTCCAAGTGCATCTGCAAGCGCCTCCTGTGTTGTGCTGGATTTCAGGCGAAGCGCCTTAATCTTGTTTCCAATATTCATTTTCGCGTTCTCCTTGTGTGATTTTTGAAGAAACGAAGCTTCATTTCAGTTCTTACATGAACAATTGTAGAGTATTGTACTGTTACGCACAATGACGCAGTTTTCAAGTATATACAACCGGAGGTTGGAGGTAAGATTTTTCCAAATCCAATCGGAAAATGCATAATAAAATAATTGGAATACGATTCAGGACATTAAAACATATCACTCGAAATAATATTTTTTCAAAAAATGTAACCATGCTATGATTAATGTCGCTATATAAGGTGAAGGCCTTAAAAAGAAAGAGAGGATCATCTTCATGGATGACTCACAGATTGTAGAGCTCTACTTATCAAGAGATGAATCAGCTATAACGCAGACATCTCAGAAATACGGAACCAAACTTAAAAGAATAGCCCAGAACGTACTATCAGATGCAGAAACTTCCAAGGAATGCGAAAACGATGCATACCTCCAGACTTGGAATCTGATACCGCCCAACGAGCCAAGGACGTATCTTTTTTCATTTGTCGGAAAGATTGTCAGACATCTAGCTATAGACAGGCTTCGTCATGAGAACAGGCAAAAGAGATCTGCCCTGTACTGCGAGCTTACTGACGAGATGCAGGAGTGTATCCCGGGAAGCGTTGATGTTTCACAGGAGTTTGATGCAAAAGAGCTTTCTGAGTGCATAAATCGTTTTCTTGATTCATGCTCTGAGGAGCAGCGGAACATTTTTGTCAGAAGATACTGGTACTTTGATTCCGTAACTGAGATATGTGCAAAATACTCTCTTCCCCAGAGTAAAGTAAAGACCACGCTTTTCAGGATGAGGGAAAAACTTAAGAAGCATCTTGCAGACGGAGGATTCACTGTATGAATGAACATGATTTATTAGATGCCATTGGCGGCATAGATTCAAAGTACATAAAAAATGCTGATAAAACAGTTTCAAGACATAGTAAAATTGCGCATTTTCAGCGTTATTATCTTGCTGTGGCAGGTCTTTTGCTTATGGTTGTGGCAGGAATTGTAATCAGAAACAATCATGTAACTACTGTATATGAGTCTGTAGATGAAACAGAAGAAATCACAACATTGGAGGCTATTCCTGAGGAAAGTGAAGAAGCTGCCCCGGAATTAACCGAAGGTTCTCCTATGCTGACATCCGGAAATCCTGAAGCAAGTGAAGAAACAGACGGTATTGAAGCTATAGAGGGAAACGAAGCAAAAGCTACAGAAGAATCTGTAATTACAGAGTCTGATGACTCCGACTATCCTGCAATGTTAATGTACGGGGGAGCAATTTACAAAGACTCCGGCGAAGAGTATATCGGCGAAATCTTAGACGATGGCTTACTTAAGGTCACATCATATACGGATGGCGAACCTTCAGAAGATGGACAGCAGAACTTTGACAGGTCAGCAGAGACAGAATACTTTGTACTTAATGAGGATGCGATAGTAGTGCACATCGATCCCAATGAAGGAGTATGGAGAGTATTCGTAAGACAGTAATGACAAGGGAGAACATTATGAAAAGAATAATATCAGTTTTACTATCAATATTATTAGTTACCGGTGTTATTTTGGGATGTGGGAATACGGAAAAACCGGGAAATACACAGATAACGTCCAAGGAAGATGGAAGCTCAAATACAGATGTGAGCACAACAGATGTTTCAGAGGTTACGGTTTTGGAGATTAAGGATGTGGATATAAACATGAATTTTAACAGTTCGCTTATAGATTTTATCGAGAAAACCGGCTTTGAAGACAAGAACTACATGATATCCCCGACTTCCTTTAGAGCAGCTCTGTCACTTGCTGTGGCAGGCGCCGATAATGAGACAAAAGATGAACTTTTGAATGCCATGGGATTTAGCAGCATGGATGAGCTGACCGCATGGTACAAAAGTGTATCAGAATCGGTGGATACATATGATGAATGGTTAAAGTCAGCCAGAAAAGAATTTAACAAATACAGGGATTATTACGGTGATGATGCCAAGGAGCCGGAAGGTGCTTTTAATTTGGAAAACTCCATCTGGAGAAATACAAAATCCAGCGGAGAGTTGTCCGTGAAATATATGAAATATGTGAGAGATACTTTCGGAGCAACTGCTGAAAATGTCTCTGAAGACGAGATTACAGATACAGTAAATGGCTGGATCAACGAAAACACCAATGGTCTAATCCCATACATCAGTAACGACCTGTCATATGCCGATCTTATTTTGGTAAATACGCTGTATCTACGCACCTCCTGGGTAAATGATTTCTATGAATATGCTACGGAAGAAGGCGATTTTAAAACTCTTCCCGGAGAAACAGTAAAAAAAGATTTCATGAATCAGGAAAACAAGTTCAAGTATTATGAGGATGAGAAAGGAAAGTTTGTAGTCCTTCCAATGAATGGTGGCATAAATGCTGTATTTATCATTGGTGAAGTGGATGATGTTATAGCCAGGATGGCTGAAGCAGATTCTCAGCAGGTTCAAGTTAAGCTTCCGAAATTTGAATCAGAGACAGCGCTGTCAGAAAATCAGCTAATAGATTTCTGCAAAGCCCGTGGAGCTGAGGCGGCATTTACATCTGATGCAGACTTCTCAATAATGAGCGACGAGATGCAACTTTTTATTTCTGATATTATTCAGAAAACTAAGATCAAGGTGGACGAGAAAGGTATTGAAGCCGCAGCTGCTACAGCAGTTATGGTGACTGAAGCTTGTGCTCTTGAAGAGCCCGAAGTAAAAGAGTTTGTAGCAGATGAACCGTTTAAATATATGATTCTCACAGACAGCGAGAATCCGGAGCTTCTTTTCTACGGACAGCTTGTAGAGTAAATTAGTAAAGGCTGAGCTTTTGACGGCTCAGCCTTTATTTCTGAATCGAGGCGACAAGATTCGAACTTGCGGCCTCTGCGTCCCGAATATTGAGGGGGATTTTTTATCTTATCCCTTTATGTGACAACTCGGCTTATTTCCTATCTCGCTCAAGTCCCAAAACATAGTTTAACACAGATTAACATGGAATAAAAAACATAATAAGAACTTTTTGGTAGAACAAATAGTAGAATAAAAAAGCTCTCTATAAACTTGTAACTTAAGTTTACGGAGAGCTTTTTAAGCTCTTTTTTTTTATCCAGTCAAAGGAGCAACTAAATGGCAATACTTAAAAATAAAACTCAGGGAAACTATACAGTAGTCTCCCAAAACATCATGAGGGACAGAAACCTATCACTAACAGAGCGTGGTATGCTTCTTACCCTTCTTTCTTTGCCGGATAACTGGAATCTGACAATCAAAGGTCTCTGTCAGATCCTCCCGGATGGAAAGGACAGGGTGTCCAAGACTCTTAACAGCCTCATAGAAAAAGGCTATATCACGAGAGAGCAGAACAGGGATGGTGGAGGCAAGTTTGATTCAACTAACCTTGAAGTCCACGAATCTCCTATCGCATCACCCTCACCTTCACCTGATGATCCAGGCAGAAAGATAATCAAAGAATTCCCCATAAAACCTGAATCTTCACCGTGTCCTGAAAACCGGGATGCGGTAAATCGGGATACGGGAAAACCGCATGCGGAAAACCCGCCACAATATATTAATAATAAATCTAATAACTATAAATCTATTACTCAAGAAGTGTGTAAGGCGGACACACTCACGGATGCTGAATATGATGATCTGGTTTCAGAGTTTGGCAAGGCAAACGTTGACTACCAGATACAGCGTATCAGGGATCGTGGCTATAAGGGATGCCTTAACTACGAGACCATAAGGAGCTGGTGCAAGGAGCGGCTTGGCAGGCCGTCAGCTTTTCAGAGCTCGCCGCCGAGAAAGAATACCTTCTGCAATTTCCAGCAGAACGAGTATGACTTTGAAGAGCTGGAAAAGAAGCTCTTATGTAACTAAAAACAAATATCAGAGAAAACGGAGGATTTTAAAGGTATGAATAATTTGTATGCAGATGGAAAGTTAGTGATCGGAATTGATCACGGTTATGGAAACATGAAAACAAGGAATGTGGTGTTTAAGAGCGGAGTTAAGTCCTATAGCGAGGAGCCTGCAATAGCAACCAACGTCTTGCAGCTTGATGGCATGTACTACGTTATCGGCGAAAGCCATAAAGTATTCATTGCCAATAAGGATGAGGATGGTGACTACTATATCCTCACGCTGGCAGCAATTGCAAAAGAGCTTGAGATCAGAGGTTTAAGGTCAGCCGATCTGATACTTGCTGCAGGACTTCCCCTTCACTGGATGTCCAAGCAGAAAAGCTCATTCAGGGATTATCTGATGAAAAGACCTGAAGTCAGTTACAGGTACTGCGGGAAGTACTATCACATCAGAATATGCGATGTTGCAGTCTATCCGCAGGGATATGCAGCAATAGCAGCTTCCCTTGGAGACTACAAGGGAGTGCATATGCTGGCTGACATAGGCAACGGCACCATGAACACGCTGGTGATAACAAACGGCCGCCCCTTATCTGACAAAAAGTTTACAGATAAGATCGGCGTTCATGAGTGCGTAAAGCATATCATGAACGAGGTTCAGGCAGAATGCGGAAAAATCCCGGATGAAAGCATAATTGAGGATTTCCTCATAAATGGATCCGCTGAAGTTTCTGAAAGGATTCAGGCGGTAATGAGGCGCGAAGCGGTCAGATATACCGAGATGATCTTCGAAAAGCTCAGTGAGTATGAATATGATCCGGAGCTTGTAAAGCTCCATATCATCGGAGGCGGAGGATGCCTTATAAGGAACTTCGGAAAATATGATGCTTCAAGTGTGGAGATTATTGAAGACATCTGTGCTACAGCCAAGGGCTACGAAGAACTCTATAACGCACAGCATCAGCTTAGGAAGGGGGCTTGAGCCTTCTTCCCAGAGGTGATTGTATGTCAGAAAAGAGATTGAGCATCAGATTTCGTATGGATAATCCCCAGGATAAAGAAGCCTGGGAATTACTCCAAAGGATTTCTGAAGAGAAAAATATATCCAAGAATGCAGTAGCTCTCAGACTTATATGTAAAGGTGCAGTAAGTACTGAGAGCATGGAAAGTATTTCATTAAATGTGGTTGCCGAAAGAATTGCTGAACTGGTCGCCAATAAGCTGGTAGCTGATAATAGGCTGATCAAAAAAGCATCTGTTTGTGAAAAAAGGCACACTACCACAGCGATAACCAAGGATGAGCCACAGACAGATGAATATAGGGCTGTCAGTGAAGATGCTCTCAGTTTTCTTGATGAATTTTAATGTGGCATCACTTTGGAGCCACCTGATAATTCATACGGCATCAAAATGATGCCATGAGGGCGAAAACTGAGATTGCTCGCTGCAGCGAGGCGATTTACCAGAAATGAAAACGGCGCAGTTCGCACCGCTTTCATTTCTTCCCGGTTCGTTTGATACCTGACCACTTCGAAGGGGCAAATAGTCCACTGGACTGTTTGCTCCTTCTTTGTTTGCAGAGATGAAGAATACTACTATCACTTCCTGCCGGAAGCTATAGCAGCATTCTCCATCCCTGCATCGGTATCTCTCGCCCGGGCAAATCGCAAGACCACATATTTCCCCATCGCCCGCCGAGCCGACCCTACACTGAATGCCATATCGGCGATGGAAAAATATGGCAAGTTTCGCAAAGTGGCAAGCCACATTGCACCGCTTCATCGAAAACGCCTATCGGCATTTTCTCTTTCGCTAAACTTGCCAGATGGGCTTTGCCCCCTTGGAACCCCCAGCAAAGGTTTATCCAACCTCTGCACACCGGAGCCGACTACCAGACTTCAGAAAAAGAAATCATCCCCCGGATAATTTCTCTTTCTACGTTCAATAGTCTAGAGGCTCTGCCTCTGCACTCCGCCAAAGGGTCTCGCTCCCTTTGGAAACCAGCGCAAAAAATGAGAGGAGCAAATTTAATCATGGGAATAGCTAAACGAAGAAGAAATAAAGCAATCACCATACGCATGAATGCTGCTGAGTATGATGCATTGCAGAGCAAAATAAAAGAATCCGGATTGACACAGCAGTCATTTATCATAAGTGCAATCCGTGACTCAAACATCACCTCTGCCAAGGAGTTAGAGGTAATAAAGGATATCAGCAGGAATTTTGCTGATCAGGACAGACAGCTAAGAGGTATAGCTACCAATATCAACCAGATGGCACATGCTGCAAATGGTCAGGGTGTTTTACCAACAATAGAAAAACTGAATGAGATTTCTGATAAGATATTGGAATTTCGAAAGGAGGATGATAAAAGATGGCGATTAATAAGGCAGTCGGTAAGCCCGCTAAAAGCCACGGGGGCTTGAGAAATACCATAGAGTACGTGCTAAAGGATGAAAAGGTTAAGGAAGGCTATCTGGATGTAATCGGACCGTATCTTGAACCTACAGTCAACTACGATGCGGTGTACAGGACCTGGATTGAAGAAAAGAAGCTGTGGGATAAGGATTCTGGAAGGATGTGTGCCCATAACGTGATCAGTTTCCACAAAGATGAACAGGTCACCCCTGCTGAGGTGCTTGAAATTGGAAAGGCTTTTGCAGAGGAGTTCTTTTCAGGACACCAGAGCGTAGTTGCTGTTCATCAGGATAGAGATCACCTTCACTGTCATATCGTAACCAACAGCGTTTCCTATATTGATGGCCGAAAGCTCCATCAGTCCAAAAAGGATCTGGAGCAGCAGAAGGTATTCACTAATAATCTTTGCCGTGAAAAAGGACTGCATGTAGCTGAGAAAGGACGTCACTTTGATGGTACGCCTATCGAGCCTGGCGAGATCATCGCATGGAATAAGAACACTTACAAGCTTCTTACCAATGACTCAAAAAAGAGCTTTTTGGCAGACTGTGGTATTGCCCTTATGGAAGTGATCCCAAGGTCTGCCTGCAAAAAGGAATTCATTTCAGGCATGGCAGAAAAAGGATGGTCAGTAAAGTGGGAGGATAAACGCAAGCACATAGTATTTGAAAATGAACGCGGAGATAAGGTCCGTGACAGCAAGATTGAAAAGACCTTTTCAGGTCTTAAAGTGAACAAGGAGGATTTAGCAATTGAATTTGAAAGACAGAATGAACTCAGGCTTGGAAATACAGAAGCCACAGAACCTGGAAATAAACCCGAGGAATCTGAATGCCTTGAACGATACTACGCAGAAGTCGAATCAGCCATCGTTGGAATCTCTGGTGGAGGCTCAGTCGGAGGCTCTTCGGAAGCTGACAGCGGAGAACCATCAGAAGGATATGCGGATAGAGGATCTGAGAAATCAGATACAGAGCAGCTTGTCAGAGAAGTCAGAACTGATATCTGTAATAGCAGAGCTCAGAGCAGAGAACTCATCAGTGCAGAGCGTAAATCAGTCGATCGCGAAAGAGAACGACGACTTGAGGAACAGAGGCGGGCTCTTGAGCAGGAAAGAACAGCAGAAATTAGCTGCAGATCTCGAAGACACTCAGAGCCTTCTCGTTGATACTAGAAAGCTCGTTGATATATCTAATGTTGAAGCGGTACAAAAAGCTCAGGCAGCCCAGGAGGCTGCCGAGCTTAAGGCGAAGAAAGACATAGCTGACTACAAGGAACTGGCTGATGGAAAGATTAACAAAGCTGTTGAGGCCAAGATCGAGGCAAAGAAAAATGCAAAGTTCATGGTGGATAGAGCAAAGAAGAAGGAGCGTATAGCTTGGGAATCTCTTGCTACTACCCTCTTCTGCTGTCTTATTGCGTATCCTGCATTCTTAAATGACTTGTGGGATGCATTAACACTGCCCTTCATGTGGGTTTGGAATGGAATAAATGACTATACTTACTGGTTGAAAACTCCATATTATTCCAGGTATATAGGCGGAGCCACAAAGCTTTATGCCTATTCTGCCGGCATGGCATGGCTTCTTAGGATAACTAGCTTGATTTTGGTGATAGCTCTAATTGTTGGTGCTTGCTATGGTATTTGGATTGGCGTTCATTACTATATAAAACGATGGTGCAACCTATCATTAAAGATGTTATTAGTATCAACTGGCGCTGTCATAGTCTTCGGTGAAGGTATCCACAATTTAATGAAAATCAATTTAGTAGCTTTATTCATCTTTATACAATTAGTATATCTTGGCCTTCTCATTTGCTTTGATGATTATTTTGAAACTAGGAATAAGAGCTGTGAGTGGATCCAGATTCAGAACAGATAGTTTTAGATTTTTTTGAGAATATGTTTTGCATATACCTTGCTTATTCTAATAGCTTTCTAGAATTTCATTTGTGATAATTGGAATTGGAAGTGACAGTGAATATAATGTGGATACAACATAAAGAGCAGGAAGTATCAATTGAAAGGAGAATGATTTATGCCATATATTAATCAGAGTCGAGGAGATGTAAGATGTGGAGCATATGCAGCGGCGTACTGGGTTTGGGAAACTGCAGGTGGACATCTGCCCGCTAACAATGTAAACGATGAGGAAGAAGTTCATATCATCTATAATAATGTAAGGTTTAATATGGCTGATATGCAGATTATTGATAATTTTAATCATGCTATGGCCGATGCGATGAGAGGCTTTTCTAATCCGTTTAGAATTTCAGATTATCTCAATAATCGTTTGGGAATTAACACAGAGGTTATTTCTGCGGATGCCAATTTTAGAAATTTGTTACATATTCTTGATCCCACTAGACATTTGAAAGACCCCCATGTTATACAAGATCTGGCAAATGGAGAGAGTGCAATTCTTATTATGGGATATGATTTAGGTGGCCAACCAGATCCTCGGCATTATGTTTATGCGGTTGGAAACAAAAATATTAAAAAGATATCGAATGATGGGATCGGAATGACCGTTATAGATCCGGCTGACGGTAAAGAGAGCAAGGTGGAGTATAATTTGAGTGAATGGACTGCCTCATTCCATGGTATGAAGTTCTTGAATACAGTCATCAGATAATAATTACATATTATCTTTGATAAAGCTTTATCAGGCAATCTAATAATATCCCCTTGGATTGTTATAAGAAAGGCAGCTATGATATTGAATAATCAAATGTCATAGCTGTCTTGTTATGTACATTTCTATAATTATTTCTACTTTCCTTCATCAAACATTTAGAACCATATCCACTCTTCACTCATCCCCAACATACTCTATCAAATCCCCAGGTTGGCAATCCAGCTCCCTGCAGAGCTTGTCTATGAATTTCAGTGTGAAATTATGTTTGCATGACATCCGTGTCACGTGTGCCGGGAGCAAGACTCCGTCCTTCAATAGCTGGTACTGGGTGATTCCTTTTTCTTTCATAAGTTTTCTCATAGGTTCAAAAGATATCATATCGGGTTTCCTCCTGCGTTTTTTGTTTCATCGTGCGTGAAGGAAACTCGCTTGATAATTACCACATATGAAAAGATAAAAATGCTTTCATATATGGTAATTAGAAATACCATTTCAGTTTGATACAGTTAGAGTGCAACAAAACAATACCGGCTTTTTATGTTGAATACACAGCACCGGGTTGCAGGTGCGGAAAGGGGGATTCTGCAATGCATGAAAGAGGTGCTCCCCTTTAAAGGGAAAATAAATACCGGGATATGCCGATAATAGTCCATTCGATGATTATTTGGGTAACTTGAAGCCTTTATATATTTCATGGCTGAATGTTCCGGGCAAACTGGCTAAATCAGTGGAACATAAGGATTCGGTTTTTCCCGGCAACAATGGAGAAGTCCGCTGTGGTATATGCAAAAAAGTGAATAAAACATACAGCCTGCTCATCATTAACAAGCAGGCTGTATATTGTAAGCGCAAAATCAGTGGCATGAAAAAGCGGTAAGCCTATCGCGAATAATCAAAACCACATTGAACAGAAGTCTTGTTCTGGAACAGGCTGTTATATTTTTGAGGGTATCTCAATGATACAGGCATTACATCAATATCATTAAAATCTGGAAAGGAGCAATCATAATATGGAAACAGTAACGAATAACAAGCGTATACTTGAAAAATATCTGAAGGATCTTGCACCAGATAAGTCCAAAATTCTGGTTGACAAGGGTACGGACCCGCAACTTGATATCAAACCGAGCGTCAGGGAAGGCGACGATAACAGTTTTATTATCATAAGCCGCGTCAAGGAAAAAGCTGAAGATCAGACAGCAGATTTATCTGCAATCAGTGGGAACCTTAACAGCGTCTATCCCGGTGCTATTGTACATGCGGATTCTGCACTGGTGGATGGAAGACCGAATGCTATATCCGGGGAGGATCTTCCGAGAAAGCCGATAACGGTAGGCCTTGATATCAATGGAAATACGAATGAGCCTGTGGTTGTGAACAAGCCAAATCGTCACAGGGTAATGGCTGCGGTAAATGCGATGGTTCAAAAATGGTTCGAGGATGGCCATAAAGCAGCGGCGAAAATGTCCTATAGGAGCGCGTTCGTATATGATTCGAAACAGATAGAGGCAAAACTTGGCATCCAGCGTGCGGACAAGCTTTTCGGTGTGGATTTTAAGGCATATTCGAATGGAGTTCAAAAGGAAATGCTCATCTGCTTTAATCAGATATACTATACCGCAAGGGTTGAAGCGCTTACCGCATCGTCGCTTTTTGCCGATGAGGTGACTCCTGATGACCTGAGAGACAATGGCATCGATGAGAAAAATCCTGCGGCGGCTCTTGTTACCAGCGTAGATTTTGGACGACAGATTGTTGTGAGGTTCACAACAAACAACGTAACTGACAAGGTGGAAGCCGCATGGAACGCCTCTATCAGCGGAACAGGCATTGAAAACAAGAACGAGTACAAGCACATTATGGAGAACACCACTTTTAATGTGTTTGTCTATGGAGGCACGACTGAAACCGCGGCACAGATTCTGAAAGACTCACACGACATTGCTGAGGTCAACAGGATCATTGCCAAGGACATGAACTTTGATAAGGATTCCGCTGTCTGCCCGATCAGTTACACCACGAACTTCATTGATGACGGAACTC
>NZ_JAGBLU010000117.1 GCF_017635265.1 Butyrivibrio sp. | reverse complement strand
ATGCAAAAAGAAATGGCCTGAAAGGCAGCGAAGCAAAATTTGCAGAAGTAGAATTATTTTCGATAAGCCTTTAGGCTTTGCCGGTAAAAGGCCCTTATAGGGCCAGAACAAACCACCGGCTAAGCCGGTGGTTCTGATTCCTAAAAACGGAGGATGAGATATGAATTTATTCGGACGCGACTTCTTGAAACTGTTGGATTACACACCTGAGGAAATCCTTTATCTTATTGATTTGGCTGCAGAGCTAAAAGACAAAAAGAAAAAAGGTATCCTTACTGATGTATTAAAAGGTAAAAACATTGCCCTTATTTTTGAAAAGACCAGCACCCGTACCAGATGTGCTTTTGAAGTGGCGGCGCATGATCTTGGAATGGGCTCAACATATCTCAATCCCAGCGATTCTCAGATTGGTAAAAAAGAGAGTATCGCTGATACAGCAAGAGTGCTTGCGGGAATGTTTGACGGAATTGAGTATCGCGGATTTGAGCAGGAAAAAGTTGAAACAATAGCAAAATACAGCAAAGTGCCTGTATGGAACGGACTTACCAATGAGTTTCATCCCACACAGATGCTGGCAGATGCACTGACCATTAAGGAACATTTTGGAAAGCTGGAAGGAATACATCTTGTATATATGGGCGATGCAAGATACAATACAGGTAACTCACTAATGGTTCTGTGCGCTAAACTTGGAATGCATTTTACAGCTGTATCCAATAAGAAGTATTTTCCATCGGAGGAGTTGGTTAATATATGTCAGGATATTGCAAGTAAGACAGGTGCTGTTATTGATTTTAGCGAAGATCCATATGAGGGAACCAAGGGTGCAGATGTTATTTATACAGATATCTGGGTATCCATGGGAGAGCCTGATGAGGTATGGGAAGAGCGAATTAAGGATCTTGAGCCATATCGTGTTACAATGGATATTATGAATAATGCAGGTGATAGTTGCGTATTTATGCATTGCCTTCCATCTTTCCACGACCTTGGTACAGGAATCGGCATAGATATTAAGAATAAATATGGCCTCAATGAAATGGAAGTCACTGATGAGGTTTTTGAGTCAGACAGGTCTATCGTTTTTGAAGAGGCTGAAAATCGTATGCATACCATTAAGGCGGTTATGTATGCAACATTAAAGGAAGCCTAAAAAATGTTAAGTAAAGAACATATTGAAGGGCAGCTCCATACAAAATGGGCTGCCCGTAATATTGTCTACAAGGATGTGACAGATTCAACCAATAATGACGCCCAAAAACTGGGCGAGGAGGGGGCACCGCACGGCAGCCTTGTTGTAGCTGATAAGCAGTGCGCCGGCAGAGGCTCCAGAGGCAGAAGCTGGGAGACTCCAAGCGGAAGCAATATAGCAATGAGCCTTTTGATAAGACCCGATGCGCCTCCTGAGAAAATCTCCATGCTTACACTTATCATGGGACTCTCTGTGGCAGAGGGAATAGAAGGTGCCATAATTGAAGCGAGAGACAGCAATTTTGATAATAGGACAGACGTAGATATCAAGAGACAGCTCCTTTCAGAGGTCAGATTTTTTCCCCAGATAAAATGGCCCAATGATGTCGTAATATCAGGCAAAAAAATCTGCGGAATTCTCACAGAGCTTCATATGAAGCCGGACAATACCATAAATGATGTGGTTATTGGTGTTGGTATTAACGTCAACATGGAAGAGTTTCCCGATTCCATAAAAGAAATCGCAGGATCAATTCTTTCAACTACAGGTATCAGAATTGATAGAAGTTCGGTAGTTGCTCACTGCATGAAATGTTTTGAAGATAACTATGAAAAGTACAATAAGTCTTTTGATATGTCAGGGTTAAAGGCGCAATATGAAAGAAGACTTATTAATATAGATAAAGAGGTAAGAGTTTTGGATCCCAATGGAGAGTACGAAGCTGTTGCCAGAGGTATTACCAACGAAGGTGCACTTATTGTGACAACAAAAGATGGTGAACGTCACGAGGTTAATGGCGGTGAGGTCACAGTCAGAGGACTGTATAGCTATGTGTGATTTCAGAGGTTAACGATTATTCATTTATGGCCTGATAAAAAAGGCGGGACAAGTTTTTGGTTAGGAGAAAAAAATGATTCTTGTAATCGATGTAGGAAATACAAATATTACATTTGGTGTTTATTCAGGTGAGAAGCTTGTTACTTCTTTCAGAATGATATCGCAGATAGCCCATACTTCTGATGAATATGGACTTAACCTCATATCTCTTTTGAACATAAACGGCATCAAAAAAGAAGATATCGAAGGTGTCATGATTGCCAGCGTAGTGCCACAGGTTATGCACGCTCTGGTTAATTCGATTTTGAAGTATCTGGGCAAAAAACCTTATATCGTTGGTCCCGGAATCAAGACAGGTATCAAAATAAAAATAGATAATCCAAGAGAAGCAGGACCTGACCTGATTGTAGATGCAGTGGCAGGATTTGAACTTTACGGAGGACCTGTTCTTGTCATTGACTTTGGAACTGCAACTACTTATATTATTGTAAATGAAAAAGGCGAATTTTTTACCGGAGTTGTATCACCGGGAATCAGGATATCAGCCAAGGCTCTTTGGGAGGATACAGCTAAGCTTCCGGAAGTTGAGATTAAAAAGCCGGAGAGCATTCTGGCAAAAGAAACAATTTCAAGTATGCAGGCTGGCCTTGTGTTTGGGCAGATTGGACAGACCAAGTACATTATAAATGAGATGAAAAAAGCTTCCGGATATACCGATATGAAGGTTGTCGCAACCGGAGGACTTGGAAGGATAATTGCTGAAGAGACAGAAGAAATAGATGTCTATGATCCTAACCTTACACTTAGAGGGCTTCAGATTCTTTATGAAAAGAACAGAAGGAACAAGCCGCAACTTCGTGAATTTGAAGATGGAGACAAACCGGAGTAATTGGAGTTTTTTAATATGAGTGCACAGGATTTTGAAAAAGAATACAAAAAAGAATTTGAGGAAAAAGAAGATCTCAAAATAGATGAGATGCAAAAGACCAATAAGGGAAGAGTTTTCGAAGCGGCAGCAGGCGGCCGAATCGTTCTTTGCGGAGCCAATGCCTATGAGCAGAAATACTACTTTAACCCGCTTTTTAAGGAAATCCCTGAGAGCATCAAAAAAGAGCTGAATATTATCAGTGTTCTTTTTACACAGGAAGCAGGAGGAATCTTCACAATCGTATTTGAAGAGGATGGAAATATCAGTATCGAGACAAACGCTGATGAAGAGGACATCACATACGACGAGATCACAGCAGGTCTTTTGGTAGGAGAAGTAAGAAGAAAGAGACAAGACCTCTTCGAGGCACTTGGACTCTACTACAGGATTTATGTTCTTCATGAGAATCCGGCTGATATCTTGGATGAAGACTAAGATAGCAGATCTAGGATTTGCGTGAGCGGGGCTTATTCTGGCGAGTAAAGCGTGAGCAGAACTACATTAGATAGGAGAAAGATGAGCGGATACGGCAAGTTACAGATTGGAAGCGTAACCCTTGATAATAATATAATACTCGGACCAATGGCAGGTGTATCGGACCTGCCTTTTCGTCTGTTATGCAGAGAAATGGGCGCGGGACTTGTGTGCATGGAAATGGTAAGCGCCAAGGCCATTACCTATAAAAATAAGAACACCGGAATGCTGATGGATATTCATGAGGATGAACATCCGGTATCCCTTCAGCTCTTTGGCTCCGAACCGGATGTTATGCAGCAGGCAGTAGAGATGATAAAGGACAGACCTTACGATATCCTGGATGTAAACATGGGGTGTCCTGTTCCGAAGGTTGTTGGAAACGGCGAGGGCTCAGCTCTTATGAAAAATCCGGAGCTGATACAAAGGATAGTAGCTGCACTTGTGCAAGTTTCTGACAGGCCTGTCACTGTGAAGATAAGAAAAGGCTTTAATGATAAGAGCATAAACGCGGTTGAATGCGCGCTGGCTGCTCAGGAAGGCGGAGCGGCAGCAGTTGCAGTTCACGGAAGAACCAGAGAACAGTACTACTCAGGGCAGGCCGACTGGTCAATCATCAGACAAGTAAAAGAGGCGGTTAAGATCCCCGTTATCGGAAATGGCGATGTGGTAGACGGAGAGAGCGCAAAGAGAATGTTTGATGAGACAGGGTGCGACGGCGTAATGGTCGCAAGAGCAGCGCAGGGCAATCCATTTATATTCAGAGAGATAAAGAGCTTTTTTGAAACAGGAACGACTTGTCCACGCCCGACCAATAAGGAAGTCTACGATACCGTCATAAGACATGCGGATCTGCAGCTTAAGTACAAGGGTGATTACATCGGAATTAGAGAGATGAGAAAGCATGTTTCCTGGTACACAACAGGAATGGCGGGAAGTGCCAAATTCAGGAATCAGATAAACCAGATGGAAGACATGGATTCCCTAAAAAAAGCCTGTGCAGAAATAATGCTTTAAGGCAATTATTAAATGTTTAGAAAATTGTCTAAAATAGTGTTTATGTTTCATTGACATGAAAACTTATAGACTGTATAATGGCAAAGTTAAAAGTAGCTTGTTTAGCAAATGCTTTTATATAGATTTATTATTCAATCTTTATGAAGGGTAGGGAATATCATAATGGAAGAAAAGAAAAACATATTAACTTATGAAGGACTTAAAAAATATGAAGATGAACTTCATGAGTTGAAGGTAGTTAAGCGTAAAGAAGTAGCTGAAAAGATTAAGGAAGCCAGAGAACAGGGCGACCTTTCTGAGAATGCTGAGTACGATGCAGCAAAAGACGAACAGCGTGACATCGAGGCTAGAATCGAAGCTCTCGAGAAAATCCTTAAGAACGCAGAAGTCGTTGTAGAAGAGGATGTAGACCTCAACAAGATAAGCATCGGTTGCAAAGTTAAGATCCGTGACCTTGAGTTCAATGAGGATCTTGAATACAAGATTGTAGGTTCATCAGAGGCTAACAGCCTTAAGGGTAAGATTTCAAACGAGTCACCGGTTGGAAGAGCTCTTATCGGTGCTAAAAAAGGACAGACAGTTTCTGTAGAGACACAGGCTGGTGTTCTTAAGTACAAAGTACTTGGAATTGAGAGATCAGAGAACTGATAAAACTATCGGCCTCTGAGTATTGCAGAGATGTAATTTATGAGCCAGCGGTCAGAAGACTTGCTGGCTCTTTATATCGCAGGGCCTCCGAAAGGAATATGTCAGCTAAAGCTGACCGGCGGCTGGCGGGCGAGTAGAATGTGATTCCATCTTCACTACTCGATCATAAACTTAATCAGATTTTTGGATTGCAAGTGGGTAAGTTGTATTGATATTTCTTTTACCCGATCAGTAATCAAGAATATAGCATGTACATGTTCATAAGGAGGAAGTAAAGTGGCAGATAATAATCAGCAGAACAACAATGCACCACAGGAAGACGTTGGACGTCTTCGCCAGGTTAGAAGAGATAAGCTTTCTGAGCTTCAGGCAGCAGGAAGAGATCCTTTCCAGATCGTAAAATACGATCAGACACATCATACAAAGGAGATCAGAGACAACTTTGATTCATTAGAGTTTGTTCCTCCTGTAGACGAAGAGGGTAAGGCAGTAGTAGTTCCTCTTTCTGATATACCTTCAGAGAAGCTTGTTTCACTTGCAGGCCGTATGATGAGCAAGCGTGTAATGGGTAAGGCTTCTTTTGCTAACCTTCAGGACAGAGATGGCCGCATGCAGCTCTACGTTTCAAGAAACGATCTTGGAGACGAGGCTTATGCTGATTTCAAGAAGATGGATATCGGTGACATCATCGGTGTTAAGGGCTTTGCTTTCAGAACAAAGACAGGTGAGATCTCAGTTCACGTTAAGGAGCTGGTTCTTTTATCCAAGTCTCTTATGCCACTTCCTGAGAAGTTCCATGGACTTACAGATACAGAGATTCGTTACAGACAGAGATACGTTGACCTCATAATGAATGAAGATGTTAAGGAAACATTCAAGAAGAGATCAGCTATCATCCGTGAGATCCGTAACTTCCTTGCAGACAGAGATTTCATGGAAGTAGAGACTCCTATGCTTGTTGAGAATGCAGGTGGCGCAGCTGCAAGACCATTCTTCACACATTACAACGCTCTTGATGAAGAGAGAAAGCTTCGTATCTCACTTGAGCTTTACCTCAAGAGACTTATCGTTGGCGGCATGGAGAGAGTTTTCGAGATTGGCCGTGTATTCAGAAACGAAGGTACAGACACAAGACATAACCCAGAGTTCACACTTATGGAACTCTATCAGGCATATACAGATTATGAAGGTATGATGGAACTTACGGAGAGCATGTTCCGTTACCTTGCTGAGAAGGTTTGTGGCACAACACAGATTCCTTACGGCGACAATATCATCGACCTTGGTAAGCCATTCGAGCGTCTTACAATGAACGATGCGATCAAGAAATACGCAGGCGTTGACTTCGATGCAGTTGCAACTGACGAAGAAGCTAAGGCAATTGCTAAAGAGCGTGGTGTTGAATTTGAAGATCGTCACACTAAGGGTGATATCATCAACCTCTTCTTCGAAGAGTTCTGCGAAGAGAAACTGATCCAGCCTACATTCATCATGGATCATCCTCTTGCTATCTCACCTCTTACCAAGAAGAAACCTTCAGATCCTGAGAAGGTTGAGCGTTTCGAGCTCTTCATCAATACTTGGGAGATGTGTAACGCTTACTCAGAGCTTAACGATCCTATCGATCAGCGTGAGCGTTTCGCAGCTCAGGATGCTAACGCAGCTGCCGGCGACGAAGAAGCAGAGCACACAGATGAAGACTTCCTCAACGCCCTTGAGATCGGTATGCCACCAACAGGAGGTATCGGATACGGTATCGACCGTCTCTGCATGCTTTTGACAAACAGTGCAGGTATACGTGATGTGCTGCTTTTTCCAACCCTAAAATCTCTTGATAAGTAAACCTCAGTATTCATGCGGTTTTGCGGAGATTTTTTCTCCACTTTTTTAAACGAACACTTAAGTACATCTAACATATTATTAGCTCTGAAATCCACTCTACATGCGGATTTCAGAGCAATTTTTTCTGACAACAATTTATTTGTTTGACAACATTTTGACCACACCTGATCAATGCAGCCAAGTATCGGCGCGGCATTTTGTGTGTGGCAATCTTTTAAATTTCGGCGCGGATGCGCTATCAGTGAGTCCTATTCACGGACTACTATTCCATTTTTGATTTTTAGAGGGATTTATTTTACGGTAAAGAGCCATCTTATCCGTACAAACGGCGTGTAAAAAGCTCTTTTGGCAGATGATATACGGATAAAAATGCTAGTAAAGAGCCATCTTATCCGTACAAACGGCGTGTAAAAAGCTCTTTTGGCAGATGAAGTACGGATAAAAATGCTAGCAAAGAGCTATCTTATCCGTACAAACGGTCAGTAGACAGCTCTTATACCACATAATATACGGATAAGATGGCGTATAGTCTGTAATCTTATCCGTACAAGGGAAGAGCAGGGAACAAGAGATAGCTATGTTGTACGGATAGGAACAAAGAATAGCATTGAACTTATCCGTATGGCATGGATGATAGGACCGAATCATAGGCCTGATGGCTGGTGCATGAAAAAAGAGTGTATGAAAAAAAGATAAAGATAAATAATAACAGAAGAGGAAAATCTATGACAAATTATAATGAGATAATTGGTGAATTACAAAAAAGGAAGGTGCAACTGGAAGCGAGTATAGCCATAGCAAATAAAAAGATTGAGAAATTGCCAGAGGGAAAGCTGCGAATTTCGTACTGTAGGGGGAATCCGCAGTATTACAAGATTATTGACTCTGCCGATACTCACGGGAAGTACATCAAAAAAAGCGATTTCAAGATAGCACAAGAGCTGGCGCAGAGGGACTATCTGAAAAAGGCTATTGGTGCAGCGCAGGAAGAACTAACAATTGTAAAAAGAGCTATCGGTGTAGTTTACAACTTAAAAAATACAAAGGCAGATAATCAGAGTTTAATTACTCCGGAGGCGGTATATGACGGTCTCAAGAAGGAAAGAAAAATTCTCGTGTCTCCACTTTTAATAAGTGATGAGGAGTATGCCAGAAGATGGAGTGAGGAACAGTTCCGCATCAGCACTTATAAACCAGAGGAAAAAATATATACAACCAGGCGTGATGAGATGGTGCGATCCAAGTCGGAGATGGTGATTGCGGATATGTACTTTGAGATTGGAGTTCCATACAGATATGAGTGCGAGCTGCGGCTCAAGAGCGGTGTCATCAAATACCCTGATTTTACATTACTTAACAAGAGGACGAGAGAAGTTATATATCACGAGCACCTTGGCAGGATGGATGATGAGAAATATCGGAAAAAGAATCTGCGCAAGATAGAGGAATATAGAAGAAACGGAATTTTTGTGGGGAAGAATCTCATCCTGACTTTTGAAGAGGATGGATGTCCGTTCAACATAAGAGAATTCGAAAAGAGTATAAGGGAGATTATATAGATGCTTTTTTGAGTGTTACAATTATAAGGAGTTATAGGTTACGGAATAGATATGCTTGAGGTGTTACTAACAAAAGTTGCGGCAATCAGAGACGTGTTGTTGTTCCCGACACTTAAGAGCATGAAGTGAAAAGCTCAGTAAACAAGCGGCTTTCAAGGCTCGATTTGAAGTTTGACAGCAAATTTGACAGCAGAATGGGTGTAGAATACGGTATTTACAGGTGCGTTTGGGTGCACTTGGTGATGCGACAAATTGAAAATAGATTGTAGTTTGAAGAGTCATTTTTGAAGAAATTCAAAGATGGCTCTTTTTGTATTTCAAAAAAGCCATGGCATGCAGTGGGGCTTCATCAACAAATAATAAAAGGAGAAAAGATTATGGGCAGTAACATTGTTGATGAGTACAAGGATATCGAGAAAAAGGATGAGGTAATACGTGGTGTAAGGAAGCTCCGCAGGAAGTTCTTCAGATACAAGGAAGCTGAGTATGTTTACAGCATTGAGCACAAAAAGCTTTTGGAACTTGCAGACAAAGCCGGGGCAATCTATAGGGTTGATGGATTTGTCCTTATTGAAAGAGAAATCTTTGAAAGATTCCTTGAGACTTTTCATCAGCCACCAAGGATGACCAAGACCGGAGGACGTAAAAAATGAGCGGAATAATATGGAAGTTCTCTCAGTATTTGGATGATGAAGATGTCATGTTCAGTCGTAAATGCATGGTTTCTTATCGCATGGCCCAGGATTATTACGGACTTGGAATGAAGCCTATTATCAGAATGGCCTGGGCCTCAGGCGCAGTTTATAAGATCGGCAAAAAAGTTCTGATCAGGCGCGACATTTTTGAAGAGTATCTAAGACAACATCAGAAGATTGTTGAAGATCTCATTGATGGTGATGAAGACAAATTAATAAAAGCCCTCGCGAAAGAGGTGGAAGGAGAATCGTATGAGTAAAGTTATTGCAATCGCAAACCAAAAAGGTGGGGTGGGAAAAACAACAACCTCAGTGAATTTAGCAGCTGGCCTTGCAAATATGGGGAACAAAGTGCTGGTCATTGATGCTGATCCTCAGGCAAGTCTTTCGATATGCATGGGACAGCAGGAACCGGATAAGCTGGAGCCTACCATCGTAGACATTATCGAGAAGCTTGTTAATGAGGAAGAAATTCCTAATGGCTATGCAATCATCAAGCATAGCGACAACATCGACCTTCTTCCTTCTAATATAGGTCTTTCTGCTGCAGAGGTTTCTCTCGTGAATGTGATGAGCCGTGAACTTGTTCTTAAGGGATATATTGACAGTGTAAAAGATAACTACGATTACGTGGTTATCGACTGCATGCCGTCACTTGGTGTCATGACAGTAAATGCACTCGCATGTGCTGATACATGTCTCGTCCCTGTACAGGCAGCTTTTCTGCCGGTAAAAGGTCTGCAGGCTCTTATCAAAACTATCTACACAGTAAAGCGCAGACTCAATCCAAAACTTGAGATTGAAGGAATTCTTTTAACTATGGTAGATATCCGAACAAATTATGCTAAAGACATTATAGCAGAAGTAAATGAAGTTTACGGAAAAAGTATTCCAGTTTTTCCAATTCAGATACCGATTTCCGTAAGGGCTACAGAAACATCAGCAATGAGCAAGAGCATTTTTGAGTATGATCCCAAGGGCAAGGTTGCAGCAGCCTATTCAACACTGACAGAGGTAGTCATGAAGAATTCATAAGGAGGAGCGTTATGGCAGCAAAGAGACAGAAGATACATTTTGAATCAGTTGAGGAGCTTCTTGGTGCTCCTATTACAAAAGATGTTACTGAGGAAATACAGATAGACCAGATCAGACCTTTCAAAGACCATCCTTTCAAGGTTATTGATGATAGCCGTATGGAAGAACTTGTTAAAAGTATAGCTGTAAATGGGGTTCTAACTCCTGTAATGCTGAGGCCATGCGCTGAGGGCGGTTATGAAATGGTGTCCGGTCATAGAAGAATGCATGCCGCAAGGCTTGCAGGGCTCAAGACAATTCCTGCTGTGATAAAGGAAATGGACGATGATACCGCAGTTGTGGCAATGGTTGATGCCAATGTCCAAAGAGAAGAGGTTCTGCCAAGTGAGAGGGCGTTTGCTTTTAAGATGAAGTTTGATGTTCTTAAACGTCAAGGGAAAAGAAATGACTTGTCCTCGGGAACTGAGTTCCCTATGTCGGATGAAGATGATTCGATTTTTGAAGATGAAGCATCCTCGGGAACTGAGTTCCCCAAGTCAGATACAAATTCAAGAGAAGCATTACGAGCCAGGACACTTGTAGGAAAAGAGGCCGGTATCAGTGGCCGCCAAGTCCAGAAGTACATTGCTCTTACAGACCTTATTCCGGAAATGCTTGATGTGGTTGATTCCAAAAAGATTGGCTTAAATATGGCAGTTGATATTTCCCACTTTGATAAAGAACTGCAGAGCTGGATTTATGAATACTTCAGCGAGACCGGCTTCATCAGACCGGTTCAGATAGAAGCTCTCAAGAATACAGAGAATGTAGAAAATATCACTCGTACAGTAATGACGCAGATCATGAGGGATGCCCTTCCGGAGAATAAGCCGTCAAGGAAGGTGTCTCTGTCTGAGAAAAAACTGGATAAGTATTTCCCGCCACACTTTAGTGCCAAGGAAAGGGAAATGGTTATATTGGGGCTGTTGGAAAAATGGCAACAGGAAAATGAACAATAAATATAGTAGAAACGGGAGGAAGATCCAAATGGGTTACAAGGATGAAGAAATCAAGAAGCTGAATTTGAGGTATTACAACGGGAAGGAATCTGAGACATATGCTTTTCTCATGGTTCCCAAGGCAATCCTCTATGACGAGGAATATGAGGGACTTAAGCTTTCGGAGATTCTGATATATTCAAGCCTTCTTGAAAGAATGAAGCTGGGCGGTAATGTCAGCGGACATGATGAACTGGGGAGAACATTTGTCTACTGCTCATTGGAGAAAGCGCAGGAGTTCGGACACTGTAAAAGGAGCTCCGCAATCACAGCACTTAAGAGTCTTGAAGCAAGGGGAATGATAGAAAAAGATACAAGATGCCCGGGAAGCGTTTCAAGATTCTATGTGAAAAACTTCATTATCAATGATTCCCAGAAGTACAAAAAACAAACCTCTGGAATAATACCTAAAAAGAGAATCCTTGAATCTGTTGGATCTTCGGATGTGGATAACTTAGCACCCGTCCAAAATTTAAACTATGGGGTGCAAAATCTGGATGGGGGTAGTGTGAGAATTGAATCTGAACCCGTCCAAAATTTGGACCCATATAATAATAAAAATATAAAAAATAATAATAAAAATCTTATCCCTATCTATCCCAGTAATAGTAATATACGTAGGGCTGATGGGATTGGATTGGATGAAGATGCATGGGCATACAGAGAATGTGTTGATGAAAACATCGAAACAGAGGCGCTTTGTCAGAATTATCCCCATGATGAAGGCACAATCAGAGGCATTGTGGATCTCATGGTTGATGTCCTGACTTCATCCAAGGAGAAAATGGTCATTGGTGGTGAAGAAAGAAGCACCAATGTGGTTAAGGACAGATTCATGAAGCTCACAAGATTCCACATTGAAGATGTCCTTGATAACTGGCATAAGCTCACCGAGCCGCCAATAAATCCAAGGCAGTATCTTCTGGCTATGCTGTATAACGTATCAACAACAGCAGATGCGCAGTTTACAGCAACGTTTAACAGAGGTGCCAGGAATAACTTCCAGGATCCGGAAGAAACAAATAACACAGATGATGAAGAGTATATGGAGGGTTGAATATGTTTATGATTAAATTACTTGTGAAGATAATAATGTTTCCAGTGTTCCTGATGGTCTGCTTCATCAGGGCATGGGTAGGCGTTCTGTCAAAGATTGGCTGCGTGATTTTAGGGCTGTTCTACCTCATCATGTTGGCAATTATAATCATGTATGCATGTCAGCATATGTGGGGCTGCGTGATGATCGCTCTGGGAATGTCTTTTGGGGTATTTCTGGTGAGCTTCTCAGCTGTGGCTGTGGGAATGGCTCTTGAGGGGATTGGAGATAAGATTGGTGAGTTTTTAGCATCATGATAGATTAGAAGGGCTTGTCATAATGGAGAAAGCTTTGTATTGAGCGTAATAGTTTTACAACAGACACGAGTGACAAATTGAATTGGATTTTTTGTCATGATAATAAAGAGTATGAACATAATAAAGGTACTAACTGAGCAAGAAAGTAATTATTATTTTTTTATAAAAACATTATTGATATTTGGTGAAATGAGAATTGTTCAACAATTTTATGCAGATTTTCCCTTGGTTTTATAATGATTTCATTTATTTTGTATGTAATGCGTGATAAATTGACAAAAAAATTGTCATTTTGTAAAATTCTCATCAATACGAGGTTGGTCACTTTTTCAAGATTATATTCTTGAATAGCTGATTGAGAGATCTATCATCTGGAAATAATTGTTATACATTGATGAGGTATGAGAATTTTGATGATGGACTTTTCGGAATGTGCATGGTGACCTCTTTGAGAATTATTGGTTAATGCAAGGCCAACAGGGTGTTGCTGTGTAAATGTCAATGACTAAAAGGAGGGTTTATATGATTTACAAAGAAGGAAATGGTTCATATGGTAGATGCTGGATTGAAGGGGATGGAAATACATTTTGGGTTTATGTTATGGATGGAAGATCAAAATATGGTCCATTTTCTTCACTTACTGATGCGGAGAGAGAGTATAGCAAGTATTGTATGTGATATCGTGTTAGGTGCGTAAAGGGTAATGGAAGGCCAGAGGGGTTCATTACCCTTATATTTATAGATTATATAGAGATAGTGCCTGAGAAGCGGTTAGATATCGGTGATAGTTTATAAGAAGTTATCGGAAGCGGCATTGTATTGTAGTTGTCATATTATTGTCTACTTTTTAGGCCAAAGTTAGCAATCGTTTCAAACATTTTATTATATGCACAGAAGGAGACAATACATGGGATCTAATTTTATAACACCAGATGAGCATTCACAATACCCCAATGAGGATATTGGTGTTTTGAAATGTGAAATCGCCATGGGAAGGATGGGCTTTATTGTTTATTCCTATACTATGACGGCACTGCAGATATTAGAAGCCCTTAGCAATAAGCTTAGTTATATCGCTCAGGCAACGCCACCTGCGAGATGCAACTTCTCTGACTCGGTTGTGTATGTTGATGGGGTGAATGTTAACTGGAGTTATGCCTTAATAGAAAACATAGATGATCATTTTGGAGCAGTAATTCTATATTTGGTGTCTGTCCGTGGCGATGAGACAGATGACGAATGGAAAAGCCTTGTACATCGGATGACTACAGTATCAACATATATGGATATGTGCATTAAGATTGAAGGCGCCTCGGTTGAGAAGATAGATTTTCCTGAGAAAAAATCGTTTGAGGATAAGGGATTCTATTTTGTACATTCTGAGGTTGCTGATGCGTTTAGAAATTCGATTAAACTACAAGAGCCCTATACCACAATGCTTAAAGATAATGCACCTATTATTCCAACCTGGTATAAGACAGGAAATCCAGCGGAGGTATGGGGGAATGGTATCTTGAGCGGCTCTACGAGTAATACTTCTGGAAGTGGCAGTACTGGAGGGGGATGCTATATAGCAACAACTGTATATGGATCTTATGATTGCCCAGAAGTATGGACATTGAGGAGATACCGTGATTATGAGCTTGCCGAGCATTGGTATGGGCGAGCATTCATTCATGTATATTATACATTAAGTCCGCTGGCTGTTAAACTATTTGGGCATACTGCATGGTTTAAAAAAGTTTGGAAATCAAGACTTGATGTATTGGTGAGAGATCTCCAAAATAAGGGAATTGAATCGACTTATTATGAAGACAAGCATTGGTAAATGATTATGGGGGTAATGGGCTTAGACTCATTACCCTTTTAAATAAATGGAAGGAGGTCGGTGATTTGGTACAAGATAAATGGATAATATCAAATAATTATAAAAAAGCAAGCATTGATCTTCTGCAGAATAATCTATCTGCGCTAAGAGCAAAAATAGGGATTAGCCAGGAAGAACTTGCCAGTATTATTGGAGTTACTCGCCAAACTTATTATCCGGTAGAAAGTGGGAAGAAAACTATGACGTGGTCTATGTTTTTGGCACTGATATTTGTTTTTGATGCTATTAATGACACATCAGAAATGCTGGAGGAACTACGTATTTATCCTATTGATTTGATAATGAAGTTTAATGACCAAATTAGTCCCAACGAAAGCATTATATAATGCTACAAATGGATGGTAAATAAATGAAGAATGGTTTTGAAAGAATAACTTCGGAGAATAATTTAGAAGATAGCAAAAAAAAATTAAAGGCATTCAGATCCGAGATATATAGCAGCTTAGAAAAGGGTTCGAAAAAGAAAAATGCTTTTACGATTAATAGTGATAAGAAGCCTTTAAATGATATCAACGATAAAAGAGAAGAAAACAGAGATAATACGCGTGGGCGTTAAATTACAAAGTGGCATATGAAATATCAATTTAGTGAGAGTGAATGGAACATGCTTCTTGTTTTGTTCGAAGAGAATAAGAACCAGATAGGAATTATAGTGCGCGACAACTTAAATACATTACTAAAATGTATATCATGGAGTAAAACTATAACATCAGAGGAACAAGCTCGGTTGATTATATCTTTTTTGGTGGGTATAAAAAAAAATAAAAATGAACAGATAAGCATAGTGGGGGTGTGTGATGAACCGCTCAATACAATAGAAGGCGAAAACTATGAGTTAGAGAAGAACTTAACAATAAATCAAATAATTGAGCAGTTAAGAATATTTGTGACAAAAATACATGAAGATGGTAAACCTTTATTGGCTAATAATACAAGAATCAGAGGGTGAACAGAGATGGATATAAAGCTTTCTTCAATCTATGGCTCAATATTAGACCATAATCCAATGGTTGAATTTGTGGATCCTTATATTACTATTCCAGGGACATTTAGAGGAACTTCAAAATGCCTTGGTATTAATAAGGATATATTGAGCAAGCACACCATGCTTATTGGTGGGACGGGATGTGGAAAGTCAAATGTTTTTTACCATATTGTAGAGCAGGTAAAAAAGAAAATGTCTTTAGACGATGTGATGATTATTTTTGATACAAAAGGTGATTATTACAAATTGTTTTCGGCTCAAAATGATGTAATTATTGGAGGCGGACGTGAGTTCGCAGATATTTCTGAGAAATGGAATATTTTTAAGGAAATAGTGGCTGATGGTTGGGAATCTAAAGAAGTTTCACTTAATACACAGGAATTATCATGGTCGATATTCAAGGAATCCATTGACAAAAGTAAGGATCCGTTTTTCCCTAATGCGGCACGAGATTTGTTTGCTGCAATACTATTGTGCATGTTACACGAGGGAAAGGATGATATTGAATATAGAAAGGATTGTTTGTTCAATAATGAATTAAAGAGAGCACTTGATGAATCAACAATTTTTGATGTGAAGGCAATGATCGAATCTCATCCACAGTTTGCGTCAGTTCTTAGCTATATCGGAGATGGAACTAATGGACAAGCACTTGGCGTATATGCCGAAATGTTAGGTACAGTAAGAAAATTGCTTTCTGCTTGCTTTGATGAAAGAGGAATGTTTTCAATAAGAGATTTTGTAAGAAAAAGGGGCGGAAGGGTTTTATTTATTGAGTATGACATTTCGATTGGTGAGACACTGGCACCTATTTATAGTTTGCTGTTTGATCTTGCGTTAAAAGAAGCTTTGGGAAGAAAAAAGCCTCAAGGTGATGTGTATCTTATATGCGATGAGTTTAGGCTTATACCATATTTGCAACATATAGATGACGGCGTGAATTTTGGAAGAAGTCTTGGCGTAAAGGTATTTGCTGGTCTTCAAAGCATTAACCAACTAACAGAAGCATATGGAGAATATAGAGGAAAAAACATTTTAGCAGGTTTCTCGTCTATATATGCTTTTAGGGCAAATGATATTTTTACAAGAGATTATATTGTGGGACTACTCGGAAAGAATGTAGTAATTGAACAGCACAGGACTCTTAATAACTCCGTGCATGAGGAGAGGCACGATGGTCATGTTGTAGAAGATTGGAATATGAATGAACTTGAGGTGGGTGAGGCTATTATTAGCTTTCCTTTTCAGAAGCCGTTCAAGTATAGATTCGATTTGTTTAGGAAGGATCGGATATGAGTCTTTTTAATAATCATTCGAGCGGTCTTGCTGGTTTTATGGTGGCAGGAATAGCGAACAGAAGAACACAAAAGGCTTTAATGTCTGTTCAGCGCGAAAATGAAGCCAATCAAGGTGTGCTCAGGTATGAACCAAGTGATATAGAAGCTTTTTTTGATGAAAATAACCCTCTCGAGAACATGATGTTTACGGGCGGAGCCAATACGATACGTGTACGTTCGATTACACGAGCAATAGAATGCGCTTTTTTACAGGGATACTCCGTACTTTTGCTACATAGCAGTAATAGAGAGTTAGAAAATAGTGTTGCTAATTTTTTTGGAGCAGGGAATGTATGCATTGTTAATGGGAATAATCCTATTTATGATCCTTTCATAGGAGCTTCAAACAACGAGATTGCGAGATTGATAGTTTCTTCTTCAACAAAGGACTACAAGATTAACGCTGCCGGTCGCTACTATATCAATGGGATAAGTGATTATATAAGAGCAAATCGAAAGAGTCCAAGATGCTATATGTATATTAACTGTCCTCATCTGACCTTTATAGATGGAGTAAATAAGGCAGAAAACCAGGGCAGAATATCACAAAATGAGGCGAGAAACATAATATCTCAAATAATGCAAGGAGAGATCGAACGAGGTAATATCGAGGCTTTTTTTCAAGCATTATCTAGACAGGGCGCTTCTATCTTGGCGCAAAAAACAAATGCCAGTAATGCTGTGAATTATGTGGATGCATCACATAAACAACTGATTCTTTCTGTCGATGTACAGTCAAGTACAAATACGGTGTTGATCAACACACTTGTGAATGAAGCGGAAACCATCATATCTCAAGGTGGAAAGACAATGATTGTGGCAGATGGTATTCAGATATGTACAAGCGATGTACTGATGGATTACATCAAAAGAGGAGGCGGCAATTATAGTGTGGTTGCTTCATCAGATGATGTCTATTCTGGATTTGGAGGAAATGATAATGATTTTTTTGCATTTTCCGGGAAATGCTCGAAGATTATAATCTCTAAACATTCCTCTGCGCATAGCTGCCAGAAGTATTCTGATATTATTGGGTCTTATGATAAGCATGAGATAAACAACTCTTATGCGCAAAATTCGAATTATGTGGGACATTGGGGGTATGGAACTACGCATACTGCCAGTATAAATATAAAGAGGGAAAACAGGGTGAAACCAGAGGAGATACAGGGAATGGCTGTAGACGAAGTGTTTATTATGGACAAGATAACAGGCGAAGTGTCATATGTGCCAATTTTGTGAAAACTATGGTTTGTCAGTATAGAGAATACGGAGTGCCAGATGGAGATGAAAAAAAGATAATGTAGAAGATGATAGATAATTCCAAACATAAGGAGGGAACAGAAATGGAAGAAGAAATGATGCAGAGATCGTTTAACGAGGACATTCCTACGATTGTCAACGCAAGTGAGCCACATATGGCCTGTTTGCTTTTGCTTGACACATCAGGATCAATGGGTGGCGAACCCATAAGAGAGCTTAATGAGGGTTTGAATAAGTTTAAGCTTGATGTATGTGAGGATAAAACAACCAGAGATGTACTGGATATCGCCATTGTCGAGTTTAACTCTGGTCTTAATGTTGTTCAGGAGTTCGTACCTATTGAATATATGGAGCCTGTTAATCTTGTTGCAAATGGCGGTACTAATATGTCTCCAGCTATTCAGAAAGCAATTGATATGGTAAATGAGAGGTCAAGGTTTTATCGCCGATCAGGAACAGAGCCGTACAAGCCTTGGATTATTATGATCTCTGATGGTGCGCCACAGGATGATATAACAGAAATTGTGAAGGTGATTCAGGACATGGAAGAAAATGAGAAATTGAAGTTCTTCTCACTGGGGGTTGAAGGTTATGATCCTCAGACGCTGCACCGTCTTTCTGGCCCCAAAGTAATGAAGTTGAAAGGATATGATTTTTCAAGCTTCTTTGATTGGGTAAATAAGAGCATGCGTTCTGTTTCGGTAAGTTCTCCTGGAGAAAAGCCAAAAGGAGTACCGCTTCCTGACAACGTTGATAAAGATACGGATGATTGGATGTAATAGTACAACCGACACAAGGAGGCAGATAAAACATGATATATGCCTATGGGGTTACACAGCAGGGTGCATACCACGTTAAGAATAACGTGGTATGTCAAGATTATCATAAAATAATTAAGTGTAGTGAGAATATGATTATTGCAGCTGTTGCAGATGGCCTTGGAAGTGAGGAACACTCAGATGTGGCATCAAAGACAGCCTCGGAGTTATCTACAGAATATTGTTCAGACCATATAAAAAGTAATTCGACCGAGGAAGAGATTCTTGGGGTGATAAAAGATTCGTTTGAGTTGTCTCAAAATACAATCGAACAGATTGCAACAGAGAATGGTCATGATTTTGATCAGTATGACACTACTCTTTCGCTTGCGATTCTGATTGATGACTGCCTATATTATGGACATTCTGGTGATAGCGGGATAATTGCCATGACTACGGATGGTAAGTTTTGCAAAGTTACGGAACAGCAAAGAGACTCTGACGGCCGGGTGCTTCCTTTATTTTTTGGCGAGGAAAAATGGATTATAAAAAAGTATGAAAATCCTGTAGTCAGTGTATTCTTAGCAACAGATGGAATGTATGAAATCCTTTTCCCAATATATATAAGAGATGAAGAGGTGAGCATTTATACAGCGTTAGCAAAGTTCTTCATGGATCCTAAAAGTCTAAAAATTGAATCGGAAGGAGAGGAGGCAGTACAAGAAAAGATAGGCAAATTTATGAGCGGTATATCTGCGGCACAGGTAAATGATGACAAAACAGTAGTAGTCATTATGAATACATCTGCATCATATAGCTTGCAACCGGCTGAGTATTATGCTGAACCGGATTGGATAGCCTTGAAGAAAAAATACGAGGATGCATGGAAAAGGGCCGCGTATCCACATTTGTTTAAAGATGAAGATAAGAATGTCGTGAATTATAGCGAAAATGAGGAACAACAAGCCAATCAAGATATTCCAGAGGATTGATGGTGTTGGTCAAAAGAATCATGTAGAGGTGACAAGTTATTAGAACAATAAAGGGAATAGTGAGTGCTCTCGAAAAAAGTGCATATAAGCCAATATTTGATGGACTTGAAAATGGAGATCAGAAAATAACCTGTGCATCTTCTATTAATGGCGAGAAACTGCAATGGGTGCTGCAAAGTGAAGTGTTAGAAAACCCGAATTATTTTTACGTAAGTGGCTTTAGGACTATTACCAGAGGAATAACTATTGATTTATATCCGCGGTATTCTTATACCAAGCAAGAAATAAATCAATTAAAGCTAAAGTGTGAGGAAAGAGCAGATAGGCTAATAGCGCGAACCGCTGGGCATAGGGAATACGAAAAGGCGTTGATGTTGCATGATGCTCTTGCAAAAAATGTTGAATATATCAATGATGGAGAAAAAGAGCGGTATACAATTATCGGACCATTTGTCGAGAAAAAGGCAGTGTGCGAAGGGTTTGCTAAAGCATATAAGTATCTTTTGGAACGAGTTGGAATACAGTGTCTTGTTGTTTCTGGTACTGCAGATGATCCAACGATACATACAGATAATCCTCATGCGTGGAATATGGTTAAAATAGAGGGCGAATGGTGCCATGTAGATGTGACATTTGATACGACCATAAGGTATTTAAACACATTGCGGTATGATTATTTTGGTTTAACAGCAGATGAAGTAGCAAGAGATCACACTTTTAAAGAAGGAGATTATCCAATAGCAAATAAACCAAGCTTAAACTATTATGAGCGAAATCATAGTGTAATATATGGGAAAAAAGAATTATTTAATTATATCAAAGAGAAAATCTTGAAAAATGAATTGGATTTTGTCGTAAAGCTTCCTGATGACGCTCCTGAGTATGGGTTGGAGTTAAAAGTATCAAAGGTTATCGAAGAGTCGATGGCGAAAGCGTGCGTGTATGGCAAATATTCAACAGGATTCAATGCTACACAGAGAGTTTTTCATATTCATATAGTGAGGATATAAAAATGAAAGAAGTGTTTGATGGCTATTTTTCGCGATTAAATAATTATGCTAATGGAGTATTTGGGACGAATCCAACAGTGTCATATACTGATGGTTTGAATAAAGCTTGCTTAATTTCTGTACCAGATGAAGATGGCGAAGTTCAGTGGAAACCAATTCTGCAAAAGACTGCGATACCATGGAATGATATCGAGGATACAATCGGTTTTGTGTTATGTGATGAGCTGAAAGCGTATTTTTCTACATATTCATTTTTGATGCTGTCAGGGAAATTCGGAGAGTGCTTCTTGAATTTCTATCCAGTTGATGCTACAGAACCCGTGGTAGATACAATAAAAAGGGAATACTTAGATGCACAATCATTTTTTCCTGGGACGCAATTGTTTCTAATTGGCAATGCTATTGTAAATGATGATGACGGATATTTTATTTTTTATGATAATCAAAACAATAAGCTGTTTTGCTATGAATCAGATACACATAAGGAGGTGTTGTTGTCATATTCCATTGCAAAGACTATAGGTGTAATGGAGGCTAGGATGTAATGGCTATAGATGTTTATGACGGCATACCAAAAAAAGAAATAACAGCAGAACGAATTACATCTGAAGGAAAGAAGTACACGCTCAATCATCCCAATGAACTTGTGATAAATATGAGGTATAAGGGAGAGGGAATGGCGAACGCTAATTCGCAAGGTTGGGAGAGAAGTAGTAATTATTATTTCAAGGAATTATTATCTAAACATCCCGAAGTTTTTAGCAAGAAGAATAACTTAAGAATTGATAATGGTGAATCTCCAAGAGTTGATGCTAGGTTTGTAAAATGTTTTCCCCAATATAAAGGCTATGAAAATGAAACCTTGATACATCACCATATAGGAAAGGATGGTCAAGCTGTGGCATTGCCTCAGAGTGTGCATAAGGGATCAGGTGAGATTCATATATATGAGAATCAACTTGGGATTACAGATAAGGCTAGAGCGTTTTCGGATAAGTGTAGGGAAGCTTGTGCAAAAAAACCTAAAATGGTGGACCAGACATCGGATATGTTTAAAAGAAACTCATTAAAGCAGACAGTTAGTAAGCAGGAGAATACAAAACAAAATGCTATCACACGGGCGAGTACAAACTCTGTTGGTTTAAGCAGTCATTCACCACAAAAGATAAATTCAATAAAGACTGCTTCGGCCAATAGTACTAGCGCGGGAGTTGCAAAAACTAGTGGTTCAAAGAGCCAATCAAGGTAATAGGATAAGCATTAAATATGACATTACTAAGAACAAGCTAAGCGCGATGATATCCTGTATTTATAATGGATAATTTGTGTGATATATTATTGAACCTTTTATGTGATGTTAAAAGCTTGCATGGTTTATGGTGACGCAAAAAATGCGGCAGAAAGGGGTTATATGGGAAATGCACTTGACAACTATTTGAACGGTAATCTTTATTATGAATCAGAGATAAGAGGCATATTGAAAGAAATTGAGTCTTTGGCGAAACCATTGTGGGGGGATGAAAATTTAAAGTGGAAGATTACTACAAAGAAGTATGGTGAATGGAATAGAGATCCAGATCCGGGAGATGATGATTTTGATGTATATATATATAAAATTGACTATGAGTTTTTCTTGGGTACAAATGGAAGGTTTTATGTTCGCGAAAAAACTGAAGAGATTGAAGAATACTTAAGAAAAGAGGATTATACGAATGAGAAAACCGAAGTATTTGAATGTGATTTAAATCAGATAGCGATGGAGATGGATTTTGATGTTTATCTATATTATAACGTTGGGAGCATTGAAAAATCATCAGATACACTCCGTGCTGCTAATTCTATTCCGGATTCACCGGATAGTAGACTTAATTGTAAATACGAAAACAGCGGAATGGGGCTTTACGATTATTTGAGAAAGCTTCTTGAGAGTATTAAGGCTGAGGCAGAGAAGCAAAAGCAAGAGAAGGAAGAGGCGGCAAGGAGATTATTAGAATCTTTTAGAAAAGCCCAGGATGATTATTGTAATAATATGAGTGGTATTTTAGAACAATATGTTGGGGAATTAAAAGAAAAAAGTATACAGCAGCAAAAACGCAGAGTTGAGCTTCAAACAGAATTGGATTCATATAGAAATGAACTTCAGAATTTGGGATTCTTTGCACGCAAAAGAAAGAATGAATTGAGTTATTATATAGGAAAAGATGAGCAGGAATTGGAGATGATTCCGACAACTTCACAGATGGTGGACGAGTATAGGATGAAAATAGTGAAAGATAATGACGATAGGCTGAGGGTTATAGAAGACTTGAAAAATCAGATTATTCAGTCTACTGGCAATGAGGTTTCGATCGATTCGAATGTACATAATGTATCAGAACAAGTTTTGTCTGTTGTAAGTACACTTTCTTTATAGTTCGGTGTTGGATTTTTCTCTGATATAGACCGCTATTATAAAGAGGAATGTGCACTGCCTTTATAGATGACTGGTAATAATGTTAATCAGAAAGCGTGAGTGATATATGGTTGTTTCAGGGTTGAATGGGAGACGCTATCAGCTTGAGCAAAAGCCTCTGGGCAGCGGTGGCGAAGGGGATATTTTTGCCATATCAGGCAATAGCAGTCAGGTTATAAAGATATATAAGAAATCTAGTGCTACACAAATTCTTGAAGAAAAGCTCAAACTTATGGTACAGAGACCTCCATCATCAAGCGTTCTGAACCAGGTGGCTTGGCCTTTAGATGTGGTATTTGATTCTGCTGGATTATTCTGTGGGTTTGTGATGCCTAAACTTAACATCACTCATGAACTGAATGAAGTATATGTTTATCCTCCAAAAACTGGAATAACGTACAAACAGAAGCTCATCCTTGCACAAAATATCTGTGTTGTTATTCATGAGGTTCATAAGGCGGGATATATATTTGGAGATTTTAATCCGAGAAATATAGGTGTTAACCTCAGCACGGGAGCGGTTGCCTTCCTTGATACTGATAGTTACCATATTGTTCTTGATAAGGGGAAAGATAAAGCATATAGGTGTAATGTTTGTGCTCCGGGATATGCTGCTCCAGAATTGTTGAATAAATGTTCAGCTTATGTTTCTTCTCATCCTGAATATAAAAAAGAAGCATATGCCAAAACTCCGTTGGACACATTCACTGAGGAGACTGATAATTTTGCATTGGCTATCCATATGTTTCGGCTTTTGATGAATGGATACTCACCCTTTAATGGAATCCCAGAGGGGGAATCTGTTTCTGTTGGCTCACCGGGGCAAGGGGATGATGCGGTTAAACGAGATAATTATTGCTTTAAAAAAGGCAAGAAGCCACAAGCTGTCGCTGTTCCTGAATTGGAAACATTGCCAAGGAGTATTTGTGATCTATTTACAAGAGCATTCATTGAAGGTAAGAAAAATCCTGCAAAAAGGCCATCAGCAATCGAGTGGCATAAAGCACTTGATGAATTTGAGAAAAACTTAGAGACATGTAGCAATAATCCAACCCATATGTATTTAAGAGGATTAAATGTATGTCCTTGGTGCGAGGCAGATAAGAGATATTTTGATATGATGTCCCCGCAAATGGTACAGAAGAGTTTTTCGGGACCTGCTGTTACGCCACCTACTAGCATGAATATTTCTACAGGTGTGGTTGGTCAGGCAGGTATGGGGGCTGCTATTACATCGAATGTGTATGGTGGAGCACAGTCTTGGAAAAAGGGTAAGGCCAAGGCTAAAGGGAATGGCTTTGATCTATTTGGAATGCTTGGTTGGTTGGCATTTACAGCAAGTGTTATAGCTGTTTGTGCACCATTAGTTGAAGGTGGCTCAATTCATTTGGATGAAACAAATATATACAATATAGATGTGGTGAAAAGCAGTTTAATAGCAGAGATGGGAGTTTTGATTTTATCCTTGATGAATGCCTTTTCAAGAAAAAGTAAAGGTGACTTGGCAAAATACATATCTGGCATATGGGGGTTTGTTTTTAGTATATCTGCAGCAACTGTAAGATATACTCAATTAGGCTACAGTAAAGCAAGCGCTGGTGAAGCATGGAAAACATTTGGAATACTAATGTTTTTATTTGTGGTTTCGATAATTGGGCCACAAAAAGTCAATAAATACATAGTGAATAGGACGGGAGGCGCTTTTAAAAACCTATCAAATAGGAAGCATCAGTTTGAGTTTAATGAAATGCTATTTATGATTTTTATGGTTGCTGCAAGTATCGCATGCACTCCATTATTATGGAACTTAGAAACATACTACTTTTATGTAAGAAGCTATAATTTGGTTGCTATAGCAATTTGGTTAATCCCGATTGTTGTCTTTGGAGTGGGCTATAATACATCAATTATTCAGAAGGGAGAATCTGTTAATGCCTGGTTTGGGGCATCGATGACGACATATTTTACTTGCTTGGTTTTATGGTGGGGAAAAGTAGGAAGTGCAGGAGCTCTTTTTGGGTGGATAATACTTGCTATAGTGGCTCTTTTGTTTATCGTCTATGCAATGTCTGAAATACATGGATTTATGGGGGGACTAATATTTGCTTTCTTTTTTGTGTTTTTTATTGCGGGAGCATACGCAGATTTGCAGGTTATGGGTGGAAGCCCTGCATCAGTAGGGGAAGCAACGCATTGGTTTGTTGTTGCACCGGCCTTTATTACAATAATAATAGCTGGGTGTACGACTATAAGGGAGGTGCTAGGAATATGATATAGTGTTTAACACGATATTATTAGGATAAGGAAATTAGTTTTTCTTAATGTCGAATGATAAGATTTGGCACAGATAAATCATTTTTATAAAAACTCGGGCACAGTGTATAGGAGGCTTATATGATACAAAGAGAATTTAATGATGTGAATAGCATATCTGGACCGGACATTATGTCTGGGAGCAGTAGAGTTGCAACAGAATTGGCAAATTGGTCAATTGCTCTTGGCGGAGGTTCTTTAGATTCTATTGTTGTGTCTTATAATAAGACGCCGGTGGATATTCTTCAGCACATTTCCAGTTTAAATAATGTAATTGTTTCCGAGAATGGTGAGATAGGTACAACAGCAAATCAAGGTAAAACATATAAAATAGGGGAATATAAGCTCATTGCGTCATCAGAGCATTGTTTTAATGCGGTTGTATGCTGCTTTGAGAGCGGTGATCACTATAACTTAAATAGTGATAATGACTGCGGAGTATATAATGCGGCCTGGGAGGTTTCGAACGCCATAAAAAGACTTGATGAGAATGATGGAATTAAGTCTGTTAAATATTTTGCAGATAATTCTGTTGGCTTTCCGCATATATCTTTTGGCAATGCTCCAATTGCACAGCAAGTGTATGATTCAGAGTTTTGGGACAGTGGTGGACAAACTACTACAACTGTAGCCCCAGGCTGGTTTGCGTCTAGCGATGCTCAGAACTCTAATACAAATTCTTCTAGTGGCGGGTGTTATATAGCAACCGCAGTATATGGTTCGTATGACTGTCCGGAAGTATGGACATTAAGGCGATACCGTGATTATACTCTTGCAGAACATTGGTATGGGCGTGCTTTTATTAGATTATATTATGCGGTTAGTCCTCTGATTGTTAGAATGTTTGGCTCATATACATTGTTTAATAAAATATGGCGTAAAAAGTTGGATCCTTTTGTGGAAAGACTTCAAAAAAGTGGCTATGAATCTACTCCTTATTCAGATATGAAGATAAAATAGGTGAAGACCAATAGGTATCGTGAAAAACAAGGCGATATTCATATGCTTTATATGTACATCTATTAAATATGTGACTTTTTGTGCTTTTGGGGATCCGGGTATTTATCAACCGTTTTACACTAAAATGAAACATGAAATAAGTTATATAGCAATGATCCATTGTGATTACTAATACAAGATGGAGGATATATGACTGTAACGGGATTATATGGAGATGTTTTTGAACTTGAGCAAAAGGCATTTAGTAGCGGTGGAGAGGGTGATATTTATGCAATCAGTGGAAACAGTGCTCAAGTTGTTAAGCTGTACCATAAAGATAAGATAACAAACGAACTTGAAGAAAAAATCAAGTATATGACTGGTAAGCAACCTGATAGAAATGTAATCGACCAGGTTGCTTGGCCGTTAGATGCTGTTTATGATGGTTCGGGTTCGTTCTGTGGCTTTGTGATGCCACGGCTAAACATTGATGTTTCACTGAGCGAGGTGTACGTATACCCACCTAAATTACAACTATCATTTCAACAAAAACTAATCATTGCTCAAAATATTTGTGCTGTCATAAGTGCAGTTCATGAAGCTGGATATATATTTGGGGATTTTAATCCTTTAAATATCGGTGTGAATGTTAGCAATGGTAATGTTGCTTTTTTGGATACTGATAGTTACCATATTGTTTTAAATGACCAGAAGGCGTATAGGTGTAAGGTGTGCTTGGATGGATATGTTGCACCGGAACTATTAAAGAAATGTGAGGCATTTAAGAAAGATGCTTATGCAAATGCGCCACTTCCAACGTTTACGAAGGAAACGGATAATTTTGCGCTTGCGATTCATATATTCAAATTGCTGATGAATGGTTTTACACCGTTTAATGGTATAAAAGAGACTGAATCTGCTTCAACTGGATCGCCTGGCCAAGGTAATCAGGCAATAAAACGTGATAGTTATTGCTTTAAGCCAGGGAATAAACCTCAAGCTGTAGCAGTGCCTCCACTGGACGTTTTACCAGAGGAAATTTCAGATTTGTTTACCAGAGCGTTTATGTATGGAAAAATTGATCCTTCACAAAGACCGTCTGCCAGAGAATGGCACAAAGCATTGAATGATTATTCGAATGATTTGGTTACATGTAACATAAATCCGCTTCATATGTACCGAAAGGATTTATGTGGATGTCCTTGGTGTGAAGCAGATGCAAGATATACAAATGCAATGACTCCATCTTTAAAACAAATATCATTTACTAATGTACCTACGCCCATAGCTGTTCCTTCTGCTACATCTTCTACATCAAGCACGGCAAGTGTTGATTTTGTTGCTTTATTTGGCACGTTTTTTTCAATTATAAAGAGTGGAATAAGCACTGTGGTTCAGTGGATTATTGGGTGGCCACAAAAGACAAAGAGATTGGTTGCAACATTGGCTATAGTAGTGTCTGCCTTTGCAGTAACTATAAGTGTTGTCAATAATATTATAGTTCCTAACCTTAAATATGTTTCAGCTAAGACGCTATTGGGAAAGGAACAATATGATGAAGCTTATGCCGCTTTTTCTGATTTGGGAGATTATAAAGACAGTAGCGAAATGGCGCAAAAGGCTGTGCAACTTGAAAGTGATGCTAAGCATTACGACAAAGCACTTGAATTTTTAAGTGATAATCAATTGATTGAGGCTAGATCTGAGTTTGAACAGACCAATGAATATAAAGATAGTTTAGTGCAGATTGATGCTATTACGGAAACCATAAATGCCGAGAAGTATTCTGATGCTGAAAAACTGTATTCAGCTGGGGATTATGAGGCTGCAATAAAGGCGTACAGCGAGATTGCCGATTATCTTGATAGCAAGGCAAAAATTGAAAATGCGACAGAAGCAATTAATAAAGAAAAATATGAAGAAGCTGAACTTCAACTATCTAATGGTAATTATGCGGAGGCAATTTCTGCATTTACAGAGATAAAAACATACTCAGATAGTCAAAATAGGATAGAACAGATTAACGATATTATGCTGAAGAATCAATATGATGAGGCAGAAGCTCTTTTTGCTGAGGAGAAGTTTGATGAAGCAATAGAGGCATTCTCTCAGATAAAGGATTATTCAGATAGCAAGAGTCGTATTGACCAGATAAAGGATGCCAAAATCAATAAGAAGTATGAAGAGGCGGAGTCTTGTAGAGAAAATGGTGAATATGATAAGGCTGTCGAAATATATGAGGAATTAGATGCTTATAAGGATAGTAAAGATAAGCGGTTGCAATCAATGTATGATTACGCGGTTGCAAATAAAAATGCTTCAGATGTGCAAACTCAGAAATACTTAATTGAGCTTAAATTGATTGGCTATAAAGATTCTCAAGCTATTTTTGACTCGTTGTTTTACTATACAATGGATATTATCGTAAATTACTCTGAGGATGATATTTCTACCGATTTGAGTGAAGTCGATGAGGCTAACGATATTTATATTCATTATAATATCAGATACACTGGTGACGAAAGTTTGGTTGATGCTGACAAAAGGGTACATACGGTTTATTATGAGCGATGGAGACTGGGGAGAGAAGCCGTCAATACCTATACCAATATTGAGAGCGGTTGGCATGTTTGCTGTATAAATCGTACATATGGGACATCTGCTGGAGAACACAAAGTAACTTTCAGAATTGATAATTATCCGCAAGTTCATGAGCGTACTATTCGGATGTATTGGCTTCATGATGGGGTAAAACATTATTAAGATAGTCCGATGAGATATCTTGTGAGGTAACGGCTGATTGTTTTTAGTAGTTTTTGCTCCCTGACTGTGTGGTATGATTCCTGACCGCGGGGTGTTGTCAGGAACATCACACAATGTCGTAGCTGTATTCCAAAACGCGCTTGAAAATTTATCTTGCCTTGGGATAGATTGACGGGAAAGTTTGTAATAATCAGCCGGCATCATAGAAGTCTTCGCAATCTTCCTCTGAATCATCTGTGCCAAAAGCTGTCCATGATGTAATTTTTTTGAGGATCTTTTTTAGTGGGGATTTCACGGATGGCAAAGGCATCCGAAAGTCAATAGCATTGAAATTGATATCAAGTACTCCTGAATTATTGTATTTGCCAAAGTAATGTAGATAGTTTTCGTAAAGGAATTCGCTAGATAATCTGCTACACTCATCAATGCATGGAGAGTATATGATTACGGAGTCTGTAACCATTTTTGTTATGGAACCTAATATTGAAGTTACTGAGTCATAATATGCACAGGGGCTTTTGAAGAACTCTGAAGGATACTCTTCCAAATCGGCGTATAGTTCAGCTGCGGAATTATATTCCGTATATAGGAAATCAAAAGTATAAATTAGGTTGGCATCGGAGTGAAAGTGCAGAAAAGTACGTACCTTTGCCATTGATGAGTTATGGCTGATATCAATTATGAGTATTTTCATTGGGGCTCCTTTCTAAAATGAAGAATCCGCGTTATTTTTGCATATTTGATCTTAATAATCCTGACAATGATGTTCGCATGGAAATAAACAGCGGCATTTCAGAAGATCAGATAAACTCTGACCTGGAAGAAATGCTTGTGAATGTTGACGAAACATGCACCTTTTCAGCTATGGTTCTCTACTATATGCGGGTAAAACGGCTATCAACCAAGGAACTGTATGAACGAGCTTATATTGACCGAAGGCTCTTTCATAAGATCATTAAAAACCGCAGGTACCATCCGTCTAAGAAAACTGTGTTTGCTCTGTGCATAGCGTTTGAACTTAATTACGCTGAAAGCATGGATCTTCTGGCATTGGCCGGCTATTCTTTTGCTTCAAATAGTAAGGGCGATATGATTCTCAGGTATTTCTTATCAAAGCGGATATATGATATTGACCTGATAAATAATGCTCTATTTCAGTATCATTGCCCATGCATTGGTGACTGATATAGTAATAATACTTTCTATATGGAATAAATGTGTCGCCGGATAGGCGACTTAGAAATAATTATACTGAGATTTTACCGCGCCCCGATTTGACCCTTTCGCGGCCCTTCCGCGCCCCTAACTTCACCTTTTTTTCATTTTTTAGGTATGATATTATTATAATGCGCCAAGTGATATGAGATGCGATGCACCACATACCGCGAGGCGTATTTCTTTTGCAAAAGAATCATCTGAATGGAAGCACTGTGTTTTGGCAAAGATGCTATTACCCGGTGCTTTTTCATGCCTGAAAACATTTGAAAAAGAGAGGGGAAAATAACATGGACTTTGAGACATTTAAAGAGAATCTGGCAAATGACGTGAAGGAGCAGTTCTACGAAAGATACGGCACGGAGGTGGTTGTGGAGAACCACAAGGTGGACAAGATGAATGAGACCTATGATGCGCTTACTGTTAAGCGTTTAGACGGGATCATCGGCGTGAACCTCAACGTGGATGCGCTCTACAAGGACTACGAGGAGGGCAGATCTTATGAGGCTATCGTAAGCGGTGCTGCAGAGGTTGCCGGAACTGCTCTTGAGAACAGACCGGACTTCGACATTGATGCATTCAGTGACTATGACAGGATGAAGTCAACTCTTGCAATGGAGGTTGTTTCCGCAGAGAGAAACGCTGAGCTTCTTGAGACTGTCCCTCATAAGGACATCGAGGACATGGCAGTTGTTTACCGCTTTGTTCTTGGCGAAACTTCGCAGGGTTCCGGCACGATCCTTGTTACCAATAAGATGCTTGATAACTATGGCATCACACCGGAGCAGCTCCATGAGGACGCTGTGAAGAATGCTCCCGAGATCAGACCTCTTGTCATCCAGGGCATGGCAGAAGTGCTTGCGAAGCAGATGGGTGTCGAAGACCTTGAGATGCTCGGCCTTAACATTCCACCTGAGCAGGAGCAGATGTTTGTTGCTTCTGTAGAAGGAAACGTGCATGGTGCCGGAGTTCTGGCTTACACCGATTTTATGGAGAAGGCTTCTGAGAGAGTTAATAATCAGAGCTTCTTCATTTTGCCCAGCTCCATACACGAACTTCTGATAATTCCTGACAATGGAAACTTTGATCTTAAGAGCCTTGAGAACATGGTAAAAGAGGTCAATGCTACCACAGTGGATCCTGCAGACCAGCTCACTGACAACGTGTACCACTACGATGCACAGAACAAGGTCTTTGAGCTTGGGGAAAAGTTTGTGGAGCGCCAGCAGGCAAAAGTGGAAAAGACTGCGGAAAAGAAATCTCTTCTTGGAGAGCTTAAGGCAGCCAAGGAAGAGGCTTCAAAGGCACCTAAGAAGAATGCCATCGATATCGGCAGTAAGTCTAAGGGCGAGACAGCTCTTTGATGATAATGGGCGCTGGTCTGTGACAGGTTTCCGGACTGGCGCCTGTTTTTATGCAGGAAGTATTTCTTTTGACGAGGGGGATAGTTAGATGTCAGCACAATATAACAGGGATAAATACAGTGGTGGTAAGAGTTTTCAGGGAACAAGGGATCCAATCCCTGTGGGTAATCTTAAGCCCCACAACTGTAAAACGCCATGTCCCTATGGGAACGGAACTACTTTTTGCTTTCCATGCATGGCAAAGATCATGGATGAACACAGAGCTTTAAGAAAGGCAGCGTGAAAACAAATGGATGAACTAAAGATAAAGATTGACCTTGATCCGGTCACTGACGGGATAATCCAGTTCCTGGGAAATTATGATAAAAATACCGGTTTTGATATCAGGGACAGGAAGGCACTCGTGATAGGAACGGATGGCAACTTCCGCACTATCAGTACAGCAGAGATGGACCATATCTTTGATGGTATCGGAGAGAACGGATATGCAGAGCCTGTGGGTGATGATTATCTTCTCTGCTTTTCAGAAAAGAGTGTCATGGATGCTGAGTTTACAAGATATCTTGTTGGCAGTGCGGTCATGGTAAAGGTCGGCAGGGACTCAAGGATAAAGCCTCTTTCCGACATCGATATCAGACTTATGCGTACTTATTTCCAGATGGGGCTCATCACCCTGACATACGGAAGGGAGAAATTTGATGCATATCCTCTGGAGTACAGGGACGCGGCATGAGGTGTAGTCTATGAATGAAGAAGTAGCAGCAAAATACATAGCCTTCTGCTACAGGGCAAGCAAGGTCACGACAAGGACGCTGATCAAAGGACTGGTCGCATTCCTCCGGCATGTAGACAGTAAATCCAAAGCCCCGAAGCAGGGAAAGATGACTGTAAAGCAGCTTATCCGGCAGGGGCAGGGTGCTTCTGCCATGGAAATTGGCGGCGAGAGCATCCGCACTTTCAAGCGCATTGCAAACAAGTACGGAGTTGATTTTGCAATCGTAAAAGACAAGACATCTGACCCACCCAGATATACATGCTTTTTCAAGGCAAAAGATATCGATGCCATCAGCGCAGTAGTGAAAGAATACTCTGCAAAGGTGGTAAATCGGGAACAGAGAGAAAAGCCAAGTCTTATCCAGCAGCTTAGAAAGCTAAAGGAGCAGATCGCAAAGCAGCCACGCAGGGTAAAAGAGAAATTCAAGGAGAAGGCCAGATGAACAGTAAGATGAAAAAGACCATTATCCTGAATATCCCTTACTTTGTTGTGGGGCTCTTTTGTACTAACTTTGGAGAAGCCTGGAGGATATCCTGGGGAAGCAACATGTCGGAGAAGATTCAGGGCCTGGTCCTGTATGGTGGACTGAGCACAGCTTTTTCCAACATATTGCCCAGCCTTAAGCCCTTTGACCTTGCGGTCGGTATTGCCTGCGGCGCAGCGCTCAGACTGGCGGTCTACCTTAAAGGTAAGAACGCCAAGACCTTTCGCCATAATAGAGAATATGGCTCAGCGAGGTGGGGGAAACATGAAGACATAGAACCTTTTGAAGATCCTGATTTTAAGAATAACGTGATTCTGTCGCAGACAGAACGTATTACAATGAATTCGAGACCAAAAGATCCGAAGTATGCCAGGAACAAGAATGTCCTTATCGTGGGCGGCTCCGGCTCCGGTAAAACAAGGTTCTGGATCAAGCCGAATCTTTTGCAGCTCCATAGCAGCTATGTTTTATCTGATCCGAAAGGAACTCTTTTGGGCGAAGTTGGTAATGTCTTTCTGAAGGCCGGTTACAGGATAAAGATCTTCAATACCATCAATTTCAAGAAGAGCATGAGATATAATCCTTTTGAGTACATCCATTCGGAGACTGATATATTGAAGCTTGTCACAACTCTTATGGCAAACACCAAAGGGGAAGGCACTCCCGGAGATCCTTTCTGGGAGAAGGCGGAGAAGCTCCTGTATACGGCGCTTATCGGCCTGATATATTATGAGGCTCCGGAGGAAGAGAGGAACTTCAATACTCTTGTTGAGATGATCAACTCCATGGAGGTTAGGGAAGATGATGAATCCTTCCGGAATGCCGTGGATATCCTGTTTGACAGGGTGGCAAAAGAGAACCCTGACCACTTCGCTGTAAGACAGTATGTCAAATTTAAGCTTGCGGCCGGCAAGACAAGCAAAAGTATTTTGGTCAGCTGTGGTGCGAGGTTGGCACCATTTGACATTCCACAGGTACGGGAAATTATGAGCTATGATGAGCTGGAGCTGGATACACTTGGGGATAAGAAGACAATACTTTTTCTCATAATGTCTGATACAGACCCGACATTCAACTTCCTGCTTGCAATGATATATTCCCAGATGTTCAACATCCTGTGCGAAAAGGCAGATGATCACTATGGCGGAAGGCTTCCGGTTCACGTAAGATGCCTCATAGATGAGGCGGCGAACGTCGGGCAGATCCCGAACCTTGAAAAGCTTATGGCAACAATCCGAAGTCGTGAAATATCTGCGGCATTAGTCCTGCAGGCAAAGTCACAGCTCAAGGCAATCTACAAAGATAATGCAGAGACCATCTGCGCTAACTGCGATTCACAGATATTCCTTGGTGGTACAGAGCAGTCCACTCTTAAGGACCTAAATGCCACTTTGGGCAAGGAAACTATCGATATGTACAACACCGGGGAGTCGAGGGGATCACAGCAGAGCTACAACATGAACTACCAGAAATTGGGGCATGAGCTCATGAGTATTGATGAGCTGGCTGTCATGGATGGCAGTAAATGTATAGTGCAGGTAAGGGGCGTAAGGCCTTTCCTGTCAGATAAGTACGACCTTACGAAGCATCCCAACTACAAGTATACAGCGGATGCAGACAAAAAGAACTGGTTTGATGCCGAGAAGTTCTTAAGTCATGAACTGAAGCTCAGACCGGATGACGAGTATGAAGTCATCGAAGTAACTGAATAATCTATTGGTATGAAGCCTGCGGTTATGTCAATAAAAGGCATTTCCATATGGCTTTATATATTGCCTGGAAACAGGCAGGCATGGCCATGTACCGGGTGTCAGTCGACGGGCTCCCGGAATGTAACTATCAACCGGCAATCGAGTAAACAAGCGAATTGTCGCTAACAAACAAAAACTATTTGCAGAAAGGAGATACCGTGCTATAATAGTCACAACAACAAATAAGGGCTATTATAGTACGGTAGAATAATAGCACTATGGCATTCTTCCAGAGTTCAATTTCAACACTTGGCACCGTTGTCATCGCATTGGGCGCAGGCCTCGGAATTTGGGGCGGCATCAACCTTCTTGAAGGTTATGGAAACGACAATCCAGGCGCCAAATCACAGGGGATGAAACAGCTGATGGCGGGTGGAGGTGTCGCATTAATCGGCACAACACTTGTTCCTCTTCTTTCAGGATTATTCTGATTGAACATGCGTAGTATTCGTGCTACTATATTCATGAAAGGCAGGTACTTCCATGAATGTAGACACGAAAGCTATGCTCCCAATCACTGATGCAAATCATAATTTTTCCAAAGTTACTAAGGTAGTTGGTGAGTTCGGCTCAGCCATATTACTGAAAAACAATGAACCAAGATATCTTGTCATTGACCTTACAAAGGTTGATGAGAAGACTGCGGAGTCAGTTATGAAGAAGGCTGCAGCCTCAAAGAAGACTTCGAAGTAACGGAAAGAGGACATCATATTAAAAACTGAATATTGTAACTGTTATGGGCTGGCATGGGACTATATCCTGTGACCAGCTCTTTTTCACTAAAAACGAAACAAGAACAGGAGACACAGATTGGACAGATTATTTGAACAGATTGAGGAGCATTTAAAAGAGCTGATAATCCCATATCTCATGAATGTCTTAAGCTCCATGTTTAACTGCGTTAATGACGAGGTGGGGGTCATTGCATCGGACGTTGCAACAACGCCTTCAGCTTTTTCTCCGTCAGTCTTTAGCATGATCAGAAACATATCCGATACTGTCATAATGCCCATCGCGGGCATAATCCTGACTTTTGTGGCCTGTTATGAACTGATACAGCTGATAGTCAGCTACAACAACCTGGCAAATTTTGAGACCTGGTTCATATGGAAGTGGGTATTCAAGACAGCCATTGCGGTGGAGCTTATCACACACACTTTTGATTTCACCATGGCGGTGTTTGATGTGGCACAGCATGTGATTTTAAACGCAGGGGGAGTTATAGGCGCTTCAACGGCGATAGATTCATCAGCACTTGCGGCAATGCAGTCAACGATAGAAGCCATGGATATATGGAGTATATTTGCCCTGTTTTTCCAGGTCTCCATCATCATGATACTGACGCAGCTTGCTTCAAAGCTCATTTTTGTCATCATCATGGTGCGTATGATCGAGATATACATGTATGTTTCCATGGCTCCGATCCCGTTTGCAACATGGGGTAACAAGGAGCACAGCAGTATTGGCATGCATTATGTAAAGAGCCTGTTTGCTCTTGGATTCCAGGGATTTCTCATCATGATATGCGTGGGTATCTATGCAATGTTGATCGCATCAGTTTCATTTTCGGCAGATATAGTCGGCTCGTTATGGAAGGTGCTTGGATACACTTTCCTTCTTGGACTGTCTCTTTTCAAGACCAGTACAGTGAGCAAGGCTATTCTAAACGCAGCGTAATAGGCAGTAATAAGGAAGGGAGGATACCGGAATAAACAAATGGAGTCATAAAACAAATTGTAGTTACCAGTTGTTATCACAGGAAACAGACAATTCCTGTAATAAACAGAATTCCGGTTATTGATATGGCAGCTTCGTACATCAGTGTCCCCAGGGACTTAACAAAGGTAAAGAGCAAGATTATTTTCAATCTCACAAAAAGGCAGCTCATCTGCTTTGGGGTGGCGGCACTCATAGGAGTTCCGTCATTTTTTCTTATAAGGAATGTGGCTACCGTGAACGTGGCAGTTATGGGAATGATGGTGATAATGATGCCGATCTTCTTTTTTGCCATGTATGAAAAGAATGGGCGACCTTTGGAAGTCTATATGGGGCATTTTATTGAGGCCATTTTTGTAAGGCCAAAGAAACGTCCGTATAAAACGGATAACTATTATGCAGCGCTCATGAGACAGGCGGCTGCAGAGAGGGAGGTGGAAAAGATTGTTCGTACTTCCGCTAAGAAATAAGAGCACACGAGAGTTTGATATGCCGGAAGGGCTGTCAAAGCGTGAACAGAAAGAAATAAGACAGATCATAAAGAATGCGCAGAAAAATGACGGAACGCCCAGGACAGCGCAGCAGACGTTGCCTTTTGAGAGGATGTTCCCTGACGGGATCTGCAGGGTGGGAACTGACTATTACACCAAGACAATCCAGTTCCAGGATATCAACTACCAGCTGGCACAGCAGGAGGACAAAAAGGAGATCTTTGAGGAATGGTGCAGCTTCCTTAACTTCTTTGACAGCTCCGTGCATTTTGAGCTTTCTTTCATGAACTTCGCTACAGAAGTGGGCGACTTTGAGAAGAAGATAAAGATACAGCATCAGGAGGACAGGTTCAATGATGTCCGTGATGAGTACTCGGGAGTCCTTCTTAAGAATATGGAAGCCGGTAACAATGGACTTACCAAGACGAAGTACATCACATTCGGTATCCATGCTGATTCCATGAAGTCAGCAAAGCCAAGGCTTGTGCATATCGAGATGGATATCCTCAATAACTTCAAGACACTTGGAGTCCTGGCCCAGACATTAAATGGTTATGAGAGGCTTGAACTCATGCACAGGCAGATGCATATCGGGGACAATGCTAAGTTTCACTTTGACTGGAAGTATCTGGTAAAGACCGGGCTTTCGGTAAAAGATTTTGTGGTACCAAGCTCCTTTGAGTTTCCTACAGGAAGGTATTTCAAGATGGGAGATACATGGTGCGCCATGAGCTTTCTTTCCATCGATGCATCCGATATCAGTGACAGGATGCTTGCTGAGATCCTTGGTATGGAGTCAAGTCAGATAGTCACCATGCACCTTCAGTCTGTAGACCAGAATGAGGCGATAAAGACAGTAAAGCATACCATAACGGAGCTGGACCGTAGTAAAATAGAAGAGCAGAAAAAGGCGGTACGTGCCGGTTATGACATGGACGTACTTCCTTCAGACCTTGTCACTTATGGCAGGGACGCAAAAGACCTTCTGAAGGAATTACAGCAGCAGAATGAGAGGATGTTCCTTCTGACTTTCCTTATCATGAACACGGGAAAGACTAAGGAAGAGCTTGAAAACAATATATTCCAGGCATCTTCCATAATACAGAAACACAGCTGCAACCTGGTACGGCTGGACTTCCAGCAGGAGCAGGGATTTGTCAGCAGCCTTCCGCTTGCCTATAATGAGGTGGATATCCAGAGGGGCATGACTACAAGCTCAACAGCGATATTTGTACCATTCACGACACAGGAGCTTTTCCAGGATCACAGGGGAGCACTGTATTATGGCTTAAATGCCCTTTCAAACAACCTTATCATGGTTGACAGGAAGCTCCTTAAGAACCCGAACGGCCTTATCCTTGGTACTCCCGGTTCCGGTAAGTCTTTTGCCGCAAAGAGGGAGATAGCCAATGCATTCATGGTAACCGACGATGATATCATCATCTGCGATCCAGAAAATGAGTATCGTGCAATGGTAGAGTACCTGGGCGGGCAGGTGATCAGAATCAGCCCCACATCAGACCAGTACGTGAATCCCATGGATATCAACATGAACTATTCTGATGATGATAATCCTGTAATGCTGAAGGTTGATTTCATTCTTTCCCTGTGCGAGCTTATCCTGGGTTCAAGGGATGGGCTTAAGCCTGCGGAGAGGACAGTCATCGACAGATGCACAAGGACGGTCTACAGGAAGTATCTTGAGAATCCGGTACCGGAGAACATCCCTATACTGGAAGATCTTTATAATGAGCTCCTAAGGCAGGAAGAGCCTGAGGCAAAGTTCGTTGCAACTGCGCTTGAGATATATGTTACGGGTTCGCTGAATGTCTTTAATCACAGGACAAACGTTGATATCAACAACAGGATTGTGTGCTTTGATATCAAGGACCTGGGAAAGCAGCTCAAAAAGATAGGCATGCTCATTGTAGAGGATGCTGTCTGGGGCAGGGTTTCTGCGAACAGAGAGCTTGGAAAGAGCACAAGATACTATATTGACGAAATGCACTTGCTTTTGCGTGAAGATCAGACTGCAGCCTACACTGTGGAGATCTGGAAGCGATTCAGAAAGTGGGGAGGAATGCCGACTGGCATAACCCAGAACATTAAGGATCTGCTGGCTTCCCGCGAGATTGAGAACATTTTTGAGAACTCTGATTTCATTCTCATGCTCAACCAGGCGGTCGGAGACAGATCGATACTTGCAAAACAGCTTAACATAAGTCCACACCAGCTTTCGTATGTTACACATTCGGGAGAAGGCGAAGGGCTTATTTTTTATGGCAACGTTATCCTGCCGTTTGTAGACAGGTTCCCGAAAGAGACCATGCTGTATCAGGTAATAAATACGAAGTTCATAGAGAAAACCGTAAACAAGGCTGATGCTGATAAAGCGTCAGCCTGAGCTGTTTCATGGGGAGATGAGTGATGGATGGAAACTTATATACAAGGGATAATCCCAAAGATAAGGGGGCAACCCAAAAAGATATGACGCATGCGGACAAGCTCCGCGATAAAGAATCTGCGCAGAAGTATTATGGGGAGAAGTTCCGGGCGGAACGTTCCAGGAAAATCGATTCAGGGAAAAGTGATGAGGATATCCGCCATGAAAAAGTTAAACGTCAGACTGTAAATGCTGAAAAAGTTAGGAAACAGAAGGATTCCGCAAAGAAAGCTGAGCAGAAAGCGGCAAGGGAGCGGACTAGATCCGGTATCAGTGAGGCTGCAGCAAGAGTCGGAGCTGTAGCTTCTGTACTGGGCGATGTCTCTGGCGCGAACAGTGATGACCAGGACAAGGATGAGAGCAGCGTTGCAGAGGAAGCTTTTGAAGCAGGAGGCTATGTTGCCAGTGGTGCGGTGAGCCGTGTTACCAGTAAGACCAAGAGCAGTAAGTACAGCAACAAGCTCCATAAAGGAAAGGATGCTGATACTGTAGCCAAAGACGCTGCCAGAGAGCGGATGAAGAAGGAAATGCAGAGAAAAGCTGCATCCAAACAGGCCAAAGCTGCGGAGAACACCGGCAAGATAGGGCGTAAGATCACGGACAAGGCAGAAGACCTTGCCGGGCTTCTTGCAGAGAAGATACAGGAATTTGTCATGGACAATCCTGTTATATCTGCGATAATCGCCGGAATACTTATACTGATACTGGCATTTTCAGGAATCATGAACTCCTGTGCAGCTCTTGGTTCTGGTGGAGGAGATATCACAGTTGCAACCTCTTTTACAGCAGAAGATGAAGAGATTCTTGCGGTCGAGGATGACTATAAAGAACTTGAGGAAGGGCTACAGGATGAGATTGATGATATAGCCGAAGACCACGCTGATTATGATGAGATAAACTACCACCTTGATGAAGTTGGACATAATCCATACCAGCTTGCAGCGATACTTACTGTGATATTCGAGTCCTATACAAGGGATGAAGTACAGTCCAAGTTACAGGAAATCTTTGATCTCCAGTATGAGGTTTCATACGAAGAAACTGTGGAGACCAGATATACGGAGCCGGAAGATGAGGACGAGGATCCTGAACCATATGATTACTATATCTGTGATATCTATCTTGTGAACCACACTCTTGATGCGGTGGTGGAAGAGCTGGGATTTACCGAGGATGAGATGGTCCGATACGAGATCCTGCTTGAGACCTTTGGAAATAAGAAGTATCTCTTTGGAGAGGATGATGTCTACAACATTCCGGGCTCAGGACCGGGTGATTATGACGATTACCATGTGCCGGGAGAATATCTTACGGATGAAGAATTTGCCCGGATGCTCCATGAAGCTGAAAGGTATCTCGGTGTTCCTTATGTCTGGGGTGGATATTCTCCATCCGGCTTTGACTGCTCCGGATTTGTGAGCTATGTCATAAACCACTGCGGCAACGGCTGGAACGTGGGCAGACAGACTGCTAATGGTCTTCGGCATATAACAGCAAATGTTCCTTCATCAGAAGCAAAGCCCGGCGACCTTATCTTTTTCCAGGGTACTTATGATACGGCAGGGGCAAGTCATGTGGGAATCTACGTTGGTAACGGCATGATGATCCATGCAGGAAATCCTATTCACTATTCATCAATAAACACACCGTACTGGCAGAGCCATTACCTTGGATTTGGCCGCCTGCCTTAACACATGGAGGGAATATGTTTGAAAAGTTAAGAAAGTACAGGGCTGACCGGGAACGCTACATCAAAAAGATAGAAGAGTTCCAGCAGAAGGTGGATGCCCTGGACGAAAATATCAGATCAGAGGAGGCTACTGCCATTGTCGGGGTTATAAACCTTTTGCAGATGACACCTGAAAAGGCTGCGGAGAGGCTCGGATATATCGAAGAAGAGAGAAAGCCTGCTCCTAAGAAGAGTTCTGCATCGGATAAGAATTCCGGTAAAGATAATGGGAAGAGCTCTGACGGAAAAGAGCCTGCCGGCAGCACAGAAGCTGCAGAAAACAACGATAACAAGTTTGAGGGGGATGTGTTAAATGAAGTTTATTAATTCAATAACAGCCAGGGCAAAAGTTCTTGGCATGTCAGTGGCTCTTTGCGGGTCACTTTTTTATTTGAATCCTGTAATAGCTGCAGCCGGAGGTCCTGACTGTATCTGCGAAACAAAATGTACAGAGGATCATGTTAATCCGGATTGCCCAATATGCAAGGAAGATTATCGCAACTGCGAGGGTAAGGATCCTGAGATCGAGGAGAAGTGGGGACCACTTACTCCCGATGGAAATATGGAACTTGTGGATGATTACGGCAGCCTTGAAGCTGGCGGAAAGCAGTTCATCACAGTAATGACCAAAAACGGCAACTATTTTTACATCATCATTGACCGTGATGATGAGGGCAACGAAAAGGTACATTTCCTTAACATGGTCGACGAGTCAGATCTTCTGTCCCTTATGGATGAAGACCAGGTCAGCGAGTACATTGCTGTTACAGGAAAGGGCAAGGTTGAGGAAAAGGTAGAAGAGAAGCCGGTTGTTCCTACCCCTGAACCTGAACCGGAACCGGTAAAAGAGCCTGAACCTGAGCCGGAACCAAAGAAGGATGTTAATGTGAATGGCATTATGGCTATTATTCTGATCATTGCTCTAGGCGGTGCAGGCGGATTCATATATTACACTTCTACAAAGAATTCAAAAAAGAAAAACACCCAGCCAGATCCCGATGAGGACTACGAGGATGAGGACTACCTTGGCAGCATCAGTGATGATGAAGAGAGTTCATATGATGATAGTGGGGAGGAAGAGTGATGGTTGATGAAAAGATCTTTCCCAGAGAGAAGCTGCATGAGTCTCTCGGAAGACTCTTTAGCTTCCTTGACTATGACCAGTGGATGGAGATGCTGGATTATACCGGTGGCTCTGATGATTACGAGTATGAGGACGATGAAGTGATCATAGAAGCCCTTGCTGACAGATATACGGAAAACCTCTGTCCGAATATCTATGACTATTTCAAAGAGGATATTCCTGTACTTACAACTTACATTAAGGACATGGCTCCCGACCCGCTGGTACTGTTTTATATACCGGCCGTGAAGATTTATGAAACCATAGAATGTGCCGACAGCGATGGAGAGGCGGATGTTCTCGACAGGGATCAGGTATATCTCCTTGCGGACGGCGATATCGTTCTTGTGAAGTCAATACGAATGGGGCATGGGAATATCTGCTCGGAGTATAAGACTGAAATAGGCACAATCACTGACAGCGAGGATTTCTGTTTTGATGAAAATGACCTCTTTTCCAGACTCAGTGATATCTGGGAAGGATATCATGATGAGGAGGATGACTGATGGCACGTAAGTCGAGATACATTTCATATGCACAGGCGGCTAAGAAAGCTGCCGGGGGGGAGTCTGCTAAGCAGGCTCCTTCTTCCTTTAAGGCACCAGTGAAAAAGAAATGAGGTGAGCTGAATGGCAGAAACAAATAATAATGCTCAGGACATGAACTTCAAAAGCCGTGAAGACAGGCTGAAAGAGCTGACAGACCAGCTTGAAGTTGGAGTAAAGGCTGTAAGAAACAGCGCAGAGTTTAAGACTCTTTTAGCTACAATGGCAAAATTTCCACATTACTCTCTGAACAACTGCATCCTTATCTCCATGCAGAAGCCTGGTGCAACTTTATGTCAGAGCTATGGTGCGTGGAAGAAGATGGGGCGTTATGTGAAGAAGGGTGAAAAGGGGATCAAAGTGATTGCCCCAGCTCCGTATACTATCGAAAAGGAAGTAGATAAGCTGGATGCCAACGGGAAGGTTGTTTTGGATAAAGATGGGGAACCTGTAAAAGTAAAACAGGAACTCAATCTCATGGGATTCAAGGCAGAGAGCACCTTCGATGTTTCACAGACGGAAGGAAAAGAACTTCCAAAGCTCGGAATAGACGAACTTAAGGGTGATGTTAATAAGTTTTCCCTGCTCATGGATGTCATAAGAGAAGTGAGTCCTGTTCCTATCGGTTATGAAGATATAACCACCAGGGCTAAGGGTTACTATCATGTAGCTGAAAAAAGGATTGCAATTCAGAAAGATATGAGTGAGCTGCAGACTCTTAAGACATGCCTTCATGAAGTAGTACATGCCAAGTTACATTCCGATGCTGACAGTAATATCAGTAAGAACAGAAAAGAGATAGAAGCTGAAGGAACTGCAGCCGTTGTCCTCAACTTCTTTGGCTATGATACCGGAGCATATTCTTTTCCATATCTTGCATCATATACAACCGATGAGTCCATGAAAGAGCTGAAAGCTGCTCTTAATACAATAAGGGCAACATCAGCAACAATCATCAGGGCTGTGGAAGACAAGATGCTGGATAAAGAAAAGTCGCAGGTAATGAGTCCTGAGCAGGAGGCAGAGCTTGAAAAATATGCCAGGGAGCAGAGAGAGCAGGCTAATGATCAGAGGAAGGATGATGACTGGCCACTAAAGGACGATGAGGGTGTTGTTGCTGACAAAACAGCTACTAATGGAAATGTTGGCAGAAAGATTCTTGGAACAGTAAGGATCCTACCGGATGGAGCTGGCGGAAAGAGACCATCTCTTTTGGACAAGCTCAAGATTGAAAAAGAAAGACTAAGCAGGGAAAAGGCTGCCGGAGGCGCAGCCAATGAAAAGGGGGTAGCAATTTAATGGCAAGAAAACAGGACATTATGGAGAAGAACATCGAGCTTCATGAAGAGAACAGAAAGCTTCTGAAGTCAGTAAAGAGTGGAGTCGATATGGCATATCTTATCAAGGATATGGCTCAGACCATGAGAAGGTCACTTGATCTGGTTGAGAAAGAGCTTTCTCTTTTTGGTGATGCGAGTGATCTGCTGGAGACATCCAGAGATATGGCTGATGGCATCAAGGAAGTTGCATCTATTCTTATCCATGAATACAGATATGAATATGATGAGGACTATGCTTCAGATTTTGGCTCAGATGTCTGTGACGACTTCATGGGAGAGGAGTAAAAGTTATGGGAATTGTAAATGATGATGGCTGGATGGATGCATCAGCTTACGATGATGAACTTCCTTTTGGCAGCTTTGATGATGGTGAAAAGATAGAAGCTCCTATTACAGATGATGTTGTCGGTGTATGTCCCTGCTGCGGCACCAACGTTGTTGAAAGAGATAAGGCGTATTTCTGTGACAACATGGACTGTAACTTTGCCATCTGGAAGGACAACAGATTTTTCCAGGCCATCGGACGGGAGATGACAAGAGAGATTGCTGAGGAACTCCTTAACTGCGGAACAGTAAAGCTCATGGGTTGTAAGTCCCGAAAGACCGGCAAGACTTTTAACTGCTACGTTGATATCACCTATGACGATGAAGGAACGGTGCAGTATGAGATTCGATTTCCCAAAAGAAAATTCAGAAGGGAGTGAGGCTGTTATGGAAAGAAAAACTGGAACACCCGTTGAAAAATGGGATGACGTTAATGGAACTGCTCCGGCAGTGTCACAGCATATTGAGATTGGGGCAGATACAAATGCAATGCCTATGATAACAAATGACATTTCCCAGGGCGAAAGATTTATCCAGCTTCGGGAGTCTACCGGCATGAGCAGGAAAGAATTTGCTGATTACCTTGATATTCCCTACAGGACAATGCAGGACTGGGAGCGGGATGTGCGTACCATGCCGGCATATGTCTTTTCCCTTATCGAGTACAAGGTCAGGGTTGAGTTTGGAATAAAGCTTCCACAGGAGCTTGACCCGAATGCTCTTGGAAATGTGAGGAGAGGGCTGGAAGACCAGATCGAGCAGAACGACAACAATCTTGATGGCATCATTAACAACGTCAAGGTTGAAGAGCCTGCTGAAAAATTCCGCGACGATAACTGTAATGGCATTCCTGATGAAGAGGAGATCAGAGAGCATCACGAGAAGGTAGAAGAGAAAGCGGAGAAGACTTCTCTTCTGAAGAAACTTCGTGACTGCAAGCCTGAAACAGATGAAAGGCCTCATCGATGTTTTGCTCCTGAGCTGGTGCTGTGATATGGAAAAGGTAAGAAATGAGATCCACGTCAGGGTAACTCCTGAAGAAAGACAGCGGATTAGGGACTGCATGGAAGCAGCAGGGGTAAAAAATCTGAATGCATATATGAAGAAGATGGCTATTGATGGCTACATCATCAAGCTGGACCTGTCCGATGTGAAGGAAGTGGTGAGGCTCATGCGCATCAACAGCAACAATCTGAACCAGTATGCGAAAAAAGCAAATGAGACCGGCAGCATATATCAGTGTGACATTGAGCAGCTCCGGACTCAGCAGGAAGGTATCTGGGAACTCATCAGACAGATACTTGAAAGATTATCGAATATAAAGTGATATGTGCGGCTATGGGAGAGAATCCTGTAGCCGCAATTTTGTGATTCTATGGAGAGATTATGGCAGCGACAAGACTAATCGCATTACATCAGAATAAAGGCAGGACTCTTAATAAGTGTATCGGGGAGAGAACGGATTATGCAATGAACCCGGACAAAACCGAGAACGGAACTTATGTGACTTCATATGCCTGTGATCCGAAGACAGTGGATGAAGAGTTTGCAGTATCAAAGAGAGAATATGAGCAGATAACTGGTCTTAAGAGGCCGGACAACGTAATTGCATATCAGATCAGGCAGTCGTTCAAACCCGGGGAGATTACACCGGAGGAAGCAAACCGCATCGGATATGAAACTGCCATGAGATTTACAAAGGGCAACCATGCTTTTATTGTAGCGACACATACTGACAAGAAGCATATCCATAATCATGTGATCTTTAATTCTACTACGCTGGACTGTACCAGGAAGTTCAGGAACTTCTGGGGTTCGGGTATTGCCCTTGGAAAACTTTCCAACATTATCTGCATGGAAAATGGATACTCCGTGATTGCTCCGGCTCCATATCACAGCAAGACAACTTACATCCATGAAGATGCAGGCCCGAGTTTTCGCGACAGGCTCCGGGAGAATATCGACATAGCTCTTTCCAAAAAGCCAAAGACCTTTGAGGATTTTTTAAAAGAGCTTTCGGCGCTGGGCTATGAGATAAAGAGGGGCAAGCATATTTCTGTAAGAGGGAATGGTCAGCAGCGTTTCATCAGATTCAGATCTCTTGGAAAAGGTTACACCCAGGATGAGCTGGTAAAAAAGATCGGGGGTGTTGCCAAAGGCGCTGACATGAAGAAGGACAGTGTTCCATTTTACAAAGAGGACAGCTTCGACCTGCTTCTTAATCTTCAGGACATCATTGCAAAAGGAAAAGGTCCCGGCTATGAAATGTGGGCTAAGAAGTTCAATGTGAAAAATGTCATGAAGGCAATTCTCTTTTTCCAGGAGCAGGGACTTCGTTCTTATGAAGAACTGGAGAAAAGAGCTGGAGATACATCTGACCGTTTTAGCAAGCTCAGCTCCGACATAAAGGCTTATGAAAAGAGGCTGAAGGAAATCTCTGAGCTTCGTAGCAACATCATCACTTATGCCAGGACCAGAGATATATATGCCGATTACCGCAAGTCCGGTTACAACAAAAAGTTTTTTGCAGAGCATAAGGAAGACATCATGGCTCATAAGGCTGCCAAGGATTCTTTTAACAACCATGAAGGAAAACTTCCATCGATAAAAGAACTATCGGCAGAATATGATGAAGTCCTGGCTAAAAAGAGAGCTGCCTATGCAGAGTACAAGGAAGTTAAGAAGGACATGCAGTTATATCAGACTGCAAAGTATGACATCGACCAGATACTGGGTATCGATGGTCAGCAGAAAGAAAATAAGGAGCGTGAACACACGCGGTAAAAATCAGGGCACTGTCATCTGAGGCAGTGCCCAAATCCATGCCATCATCTTGGCGACTTTTTCAAAAAGCTCCGAAGGAGCGTAGTCAGATTTTTAATCTGAATGCTTAGGGGATTGGGGATGTGCCCCAACAAGTGAGCATCATGGGCGCAGGATGCACCACTTGCAGCGTTGCGACGCCGGGGTACCGGAGATGGGGCAGGTGGATCTTTTGAAGGGGGATTTGTGAAAATGAAAAACAAAAATAAAAATGGGGAGCAGAAAAAATACAGCGTGATCTATTGCGATCCGCCATGGAGATATGCAGTCTGGTCAGACAAGGGGAAGGGAAAGGCAGCTGAGAATCATTATCCTACTATGAAGCTGGAGGACATCTGTAGACTTCCTGTTGCAGATATCGCTGCGGAGGATGCAGCTCTTTTCATGTGGGCAACATTCCCGAACCTGAAAGAAGCGTTTGATGTAATTGATGCCTGGGGATTTGAATACAAGACTGTGGCCTTTGTCTGGGCAAAGCAGAACAAGAAATCGGATTCTCTTTTCTGGGGCATGGGTTACTGGACAAGAGCCAACGCTGAGGTGTGTCTCTTGGCAACCAAAGGTCATCCTAAGCGTGTCAGCAGAAAAGTCCATCAGGTGATCATCAGCCACATCGAAGAGCATAGTAAGAAACCTTCCGAGACGAGAGACAGGATCCTGGAACTTATGGGTGAAGTTCCGCGGGTAGAATTATTTGCGAGACAGAAGACTCCCAGCTGGGATATTTGGGGCAATGAGCTGGAAAATGATCTGGAGCTGGCAGCATGATTGTAGATAATCCACATTGACTTAGGTACAAAAACGGGACTACCATTTATTGGTACAAAAAGGAACGAGGGGTAGTACTATTATGAGAAAATTTGTGACATGTGGATTTGTTATTGCAACTGCTGCGATGGTATTGGCTGGCTGCGCAGGTAGCACTAGCAATGAAGAAATCAGTTCCATTTTTGAAACACAGACAGATGCAAATGCTGACAAGGCAGCAGGCGATAATGCCGGGACAGGTTATGGTGTAGCAGATGGAAGCGGACAGGGTGATAATTCCGATGTGGCTCCTGCAGAGCAGACCTATGGCGTGAGCATTTGTGATGAGACATCAACGCTTGATTATTCGTATGACTACGATAGTGAGATCAAGTTTGCAGTACAGAATGCTGTTGTGGAGTCAGGTTCTTACGCAGAAGAGTTTGCAAAAGTGGATGCAATATGTGAGCACATCACTTCACGCAGAAGCGATAGCGAGAACCAGGCTGAGATGAATGTGGCTGCAAGCTTATATTTCAAGGTATGGGATTATGAGCTGAACGATCTGTGGGGAAGATTCTCAGATGGCGTTGATGATCAGACCAAGGAAAAAGTTCTCACTGACCAGCGAAACTGGAATAGCATGAAGGAGAGTGCAGTACTTGAAGCACTCGGTCCTGCAGACGAAGGTGGAAGCATTTATCCTGTTCTGTATTATGACCTGCTGGAGAACAGCACCAAGACAAGATGTTATTTCATTGCAAAAGAGTTTGCTGCTTTCAAGGGCGTTGATTTTGTAATACCTGCCAAGGGTGTTACCGGCATGTACATCGATAATCAGGGAACCGGAGAAATCTACGGATCACTTTACGTTTCTGAAGGATGGGAGTCCGGCTATAACTGCAAGATATCCATCTACAGAACAGGAGAGCTCGAAGGAAGCGTTGAGGAAGCCAGTGCAGGAAAGCTTTCATTTGTTTCATATGATGATAATGTCAAAGGAACAATTACTTACGGTTGGGATGGTGCAATCTTTGAAGTGACAGAGGTTAATGGCGGTGCCATTGTCAGCGTTGGCGATGTATATGAATTCCCGTTTGTGTTCTGAGAAAAGGTGAGAGATGATAAACGATTACTGCGTTATATTTGATATGGATGGCGTTATCTTTGACTCGGAGAGAGCCTGCCTTCAATTCGAATCCGTTTGCCAGTGGCAATAAGTAGTTCTCTTCTCTTTTCTCTGTCAGCGTTAAAGTTTATGTAGGACAGTCATCGGATCTTTCCAAGAGAATTAATCAGCATATAGTGGGAAAAGACTGGTGGGAGAGTGTGGTAATTCTTACAACACAGAGCGACAGCCTTACACATACAGATATAGACTATCTGGAATCTGTCCTGATAGAGAAAGCCAGGAGCATAGGGAAGCTTGACTGTGATAATAAAAATAAAGGCAATAATCCAAAGGTCGATAAGTTCCGTGAAGTATTCCTTGGACAGTACCTTGATGAAGCTTTGTTTCTGATGCAGCTGATAGGAATAACTGTGTTTTCTGATGCAAAAGCAGATAAAGCCGGATCCTTGATCAACACGATTGATATTAAGACCAAGCTTGCGCTGGGTAAGCGTGCCAAGACAGAAGCAATAACATTTATTAATGAACATGGTGTTGCCATAGATAAAACAGCAACGTATTCTGTGTTGCCGGATGACAAATCTGCGTTCTGGGCAAATCTGAGGACAAATCTGTTGGAGACAGACTGGGATATAATCCTTAATGATAATTCAAAGATGGAACTGATTGTCATGAGAATACCAGCTCGTACACTTAAACTTGCGACGGATGCGGAGTCCGGTATTCTGGTAAGGACAGATAAGAAAGATCAGATGGATATAAAAATAGACCCAGGGAGCTTCATAGATAAACGAAGCGGAACTGACTTTTCTTCATTTATTGTAAAGAGAGTTCAGTATTAGAGCAGCAGGAGAATCAGAACAGTTAATGTTTTGGTTCTCTTTTTTGATTAGAAAGCAGGTGAATACTGGCTTTTCAGGCTGGCATTTTTATAGGACTCCTAATGTGTCATTAATAGAATGTAAGGTATGTAAGGTATAGCGGGAAACAATCTACTGGAAGGTATATTTTGTATGGGGAAGGATAATATACCACATATTTCCCCTATATATTGTGTCACGGACATGATTTTGTTATAATGGGATAGAATTGGTATGGGATAATACCCGGGAGGAGTAAAGTATGGCAAAGCAGTTACATGTCAGGCTTGATGATGCTGTTTATGAAGCATTAACAGGATGCAACACCAGTGAGAATTCATCTCTGCAGGATGTAGTATCATCTGCAATCATGCAGTATATAAATAATCAGAACAAGGAAGTTCCTGAGAATGCGAACTTCACATTCATAGATCTTTTTGCCGGCATAGGCGGAATGAGACTTGCTTATGAAAATGCCGGTGGTCATTGCGTTTATTCCAGCGAGTGGAACAAGTACAGCCAGCAGACATATTTTGCAAACTTCGGTGAGCAGCCGGAGGGCGATATAACAAAAGTTGATGAGAATGAGATACCGGATCATGATATTCTTGTTGCCGGTTTTCCCTGTCAGCCATTCTCCATTGCGGGTGTTTCAAAGAAACAGAGTATGGGAAGGGCAACAGGCTTTGAAGACAAAACACAGGGAACTCTTTTCTTTGATGTATGTAGAATCTTAAAGGCCAAGAGACCTAAAGCATTTATGCTTGAGAATGTTAAGAACCTCTGCAGCCATGACAGGGGAAGAACATTCAAGGTTATCTGCGAGTCACTTGAGGAGCTTGATTATGAGGTATTCTACCAGGTCATTGACGGACAGGCCTTTGTGCCTCAGCACAGGGAGAGAATTATCATTGTCGGCTTTGACAGAAAGCGCTATGGCAGTGATATAGGATTCTCTTTTGATATAAACAGGGTTGATCCCAAACCTGTCATGAGAGATATTCTTGAAAAAGAGGTTGATTCAAAATATACATTATCAGACAAGCTCTGGACGTATCTTCAGGGATATGCTGCAAAGCATAAAGCAGCCGGAAATGGATTCGGATATGGTATTGCAGATCCGGGTGGAGTATCAAGGACATTAAGCGCAAGATACTACAAGGATGGATCAGAAATCCTTATTGCACAGGAAGGAAAGAATCCAAGAAGACTTACACCAAGGGAGTGTGCCCGTCTGCAGGGATTTCCGGATACATTCAAAATAACTGTCTCTGATACCCAGGCATACAGACAGTTTGGAAATTCGGTTGTGGTTCCCCTTATGAGCAATGTGGCGCAGCTTATCTGCTCCAAGATTTCGGAGCTTGATGCCGTGGCAGAGCAGAATGCTGTAATAAAGGCAGAGAAAATAACAGCTGTGGGTATTGATGAAAACATTCCTGGGATAGTAGCCCGGGATGAAATGCAGGCGGTTGTCTAAGATATGAGGTGGATTGCATGGAAGCAGGGTATTTGAACCAGTATTTTAAGGCTGTTGCTGTGAAACGCCTCTCAGCAGTCGAAGCTGATGCGGCAGTGAGCAACCAGCATGAGTATAACGGTGTAAGTATGCTGAAGAAAATGTTCGGTACTGATGAGCAGAAGATCAACATACCAACGCACTTTCTTTATGTGACAGATGATGATAATGCGGTATCTGCGGATGGTGAACTGACCTGGTATGATGCAAGGTACAATCACCCTACAAGGACAGAATGGAGACTTTATTATCCGACCAATGCTGTCACGGAATCTGCAATTGCAGAGGACTCACTGTTCATATGTCTTAAGGCTGATGGAACAGTTCTTGCAATAATTGCGCGTAAGGATTCAATAATAGAGAACCAGCTTTTCTGGCTTTTCGATGTGAGACCGGATGAGAATCCTAACCAGTTTGTGGCCAAAACCGACATGACATCCCAGCCTTCTGACAAAGTGTCCTTTACGGCCAGAATGATACTGTATGCCATCGGTGTTGATGCACATGATGATAAAGAAGACTATACAGACATGCTGGTTGAAAAGTTTGGGAATGCATTTCCCTCTACGAGGGAGTTTTCAAAATTTGCCAGGGACACCGTTGAAGCTGATCCTGTTAATGATCCGGATGGGGCTCTTCTCCAGTGGTATGACAGGGAAGAAAAGATGTTCAAGTGCATGGAGAGATACCTGATACAGGAACGCCTTATGACCGGATTCAAGACAGGGGACGAGGTTGATGTTGATGCATTCATCAAATTCTCACTGTCGGTTAATAACAGAAGGAAATCAAGAGCAGGGCTTTCTTTTGAAAACCATCTGGAAGCGCTGTTTGCTGAACACAGTATAAGGTATTCACATACACCTACTACAGAGAATAATTCCAAGCCCGATTTCATTTTCCCTTCCATAGAGCATTACCGTGACACGAATTATCCGGCTGTGCAGCTTACAATGCTTGGAGCTAAAACAACCGCTAAGGACAGGTGGAGACAGGTCCTTGAGGAAGCAGACAGAATTGAAAGAAAGCATCTGATAACACTTGAAGGTGCCATTAGTGAGAACCAGACTAATGAGATGATCAGCCGCAAACTGCAGCTTGTAGTTCCTAAAGAAATCCATGCAACTTATTCTGAGAAACAACAGTCATGGCTGTATTCTGTTGAGGATTTCCTTGGACTTGTAAAAGAACGCCAGCTTTTTGCAGACAGGTATCCCAATGGCTGATGTACTTACAAAAGAACAGCGAATAAAGAATATGAAGCATATCCGCTCGAAGGATACAAAGATAGAAGTCCTTCTGCGGAAAGCCCTTTGGAACAAAGGATACAGATACAGAAAGAATTATGACAAAATTCCCGGGCATCCAGACATCGTCATCACAAAGTATAAGATTGCAATATTCTGTGATGGCGAGTTTTTTCATGGGAAGGACTGGGAAGTATTAAAGCCCAGACTGGAAAAGAGCAATAACAGCGAGTTTTGGATAAGCAAGATTTCAAGGAACCGTGAGCGGGATAATGAAATCAATAAACAGCTTTTGTATGAGGGATGGACTGTAGTACGATTCTGGGGAACAGATATAAAAAAGCATACTGATGAATGCGTAAAAGTTATTGAGGAAGCTATATTTGATTCAAGGCTTAGTGGCAGCGAAGAACCTGAGGAGTGAGTATAATAGTCATTCCTTGGGTTTGTTTTTCTTTTCTTCCGTCAGGGCATCGAGATACCCGGCAGTTATTATACCAGCAGGGAGTGCAACAATGGCAATTCCGAGAACCGATGAAAGCATAGTGATGACACGTCCTGCAGTGGTAACGGGATATATGTCGCCATAACCAACAGTCGTAAGAGAAACGGTTGCCCAGTAGACTGCATCGAAGAAGGTATCAAAAGACTGTCCTTCAACGCTGAAAACTACAAGTGCTGATACAAGGATATAGCCTATTGCAAGCGTGCATACTGCAAGAAGAGCTTCTTTAGATCTGTTTATTACACCGGCAATTATGATGATACTCTTGGAATATCTGAAAGCTTTGAAAATACGAAAGATTCTGAAGGTTCTGAATATACGGAAAAGCCTAAAAAGCTTGAAGCCGCTGTTGATAGGGGCAAGGGTTGGCAGTATCGATATGAGATCTACTATAGCCCAGGGAGTGAAGGGATATTTTACAAATGCTATGGGAGAGTGATCCTTAAGCTTATAATCGGCTGTTATAAGGCGCAGTAAGTAGTCCATGATGAACAAGACAGTGGTAATCCAGTCCGTACAACGAAATAGACCATAGCTCTTTTTAAATGCCAGAGGCAGTATGCTGATAATGATGGCAAGCAGCATTACTGCATCATACAGCGAACTTAATTTATCATTGTCTTCGGATATTTCTATGATTTCAAATATTCTTTTTCTCATATTGATTCCTCGCATACAAACAGAAGGCTTGTGACTAAGGGGCTATATATTCATGATACAATATTTGATACTTTAAGCCAAAGATATGCGTGTTTGGCATTTTGGCTGGATTTTAGGGAAACAAAATTAATGGTATCATTGTTAATATGCAGCGCAAAACAAGGAGATTGGAATGAGTGTTAACAGCGAAGGCTTTAGGGAAGTAAAAACATTTGAAGGTGAAACCCTTCTTGATAGATTTAAGTCTATGGAGAAGGATGGAATAACCGAAGAGAATATCATTGATTTCTTTGGCGGGGAGAATTCAAAGTACCTTGTTCTCAATATGATGGGTGGAGTGAATGAGGATGAATACAGGGAGTTTTACAAGTACTTTTCTGAGAGACATAAGCTTAACCAGCTTTTTCCCAAAGTTTTCAAAGAGAACTGGGATCAGGATCCGGTTATTATACGTGTGGGTAAGTCTTTAATGTAAGGTGGCATAAGCTGTAATGATAGATAAGGAATGCGCAAGGAAGATATTGGAAGAGAAACTTGCTGAAAATCTTGTTATAGTGGATTCCTATGAGAGCCCGGATGCCTGGTGCTTCGGGCTTGGACTTATTAATGATGATGGTAAGATTATGCCGCTCATGGGAGACAGCACTATAAGAATTAGCAAGGAAACAGGTGAAATGGAGTAAAGATGAGAAAGGCGCGTACTGAAAAGGAAAATGCAATCAGGGAGAAGATAATCCCCGAGCTTTATGCAAATGAATATAACAAGTTTATAGGCTTTGAAGTGCTGGAACTGAGCCCGACATATAGCAAGTCCAGGATAAAATGCGATACCAGACTCCATAACTCTTATGGAAGTATCCATGGAGGTGCGCTTTTATCTTTTGTCGATGCCATGGCTGGGGCGACAGGCAGCATGAGCGGTTATTATGTTACAACGGTTTCTGCCAATCTGAATTTCCTTCTGCCAGCCGTCAACACGGAATACATATACTGTGAATGTATGAAGCTTAAGACTGGAAAGCACATCCTTGTGTTTGATATAAGGGTAACTGATGATGCCGGTAATCTTCTCGACAGTGGGGAGTTTTCGTTCTTTGCAAGTAAAGTTCCGGTTCTGGGAGATAATCTTAAGTTTTGATTAAGGAGTTTTGTTGATGGGAAAGACAGCAATAGCGTATTACAGCAAGCATCACGGCAATACAAAGAAGGTGCTTGATGCGATAAAAGAATATGATCCAAAGGTCGTGCTCATAGATGTTACAGAGAAGCATGAGGTGGATCTAACAGGATATGACCGCATTGGATTTGCATCGGGAGTTTACTATAGTAAGTTTGCAGACCAGCTGCTGAACTTTGCCAGGGTAAATCTTCCTCCGCAGAAGGATGTCTTTTTCATTGCAACAGCAGGCAATCCGCTGGAACTGTATTTCAACTCTGTGGCAAATATAGCAAAGGATAAGCAGTGTAAGGAACTTGGCAGGTTCCAGTGTCCTGCGTGGGATACATTTGGACCATTCAAATTGGTTGGAGGCATTCAGAAGGGACATCCTGATGAGAAAGACCTTCAGGCAGCAGTGGAGTTTTACAAGAATTTATGATGGTGGGGATTTGTTTTGATGATGAGGGAGTTAACGGAGGAAGAGCGCGCAGACTATGACATGCTGGTAGATGGTGCCAAGCAGCTCACGATATTCGGAACGGAAGAGGAGCTGGATGCCAGGGATTATGTCATAGAGCGTTTTGATGAGGATGCATTGTGAGTGACCAGGTCAGTATCAGAAACTACATTACAAGACAGAAGCAGATGTCAGAGTCAATGCTGCTAAATCTTTTATTGGCATTTAGTGGTGGATTCCAGGATGCGTATACATACATTGTCAGGGATAAGGTCTTTGCAAATGCGCAGACCGGAAATATTGTTCTCATGAGCACATATCTTATGGAAGGGAAATGGCAGCGGGGATTCATGTATCTGTTCCCGATTTTTTCTTTTATGCTGGGAATTTTTATTTCTGATAATGTTCAGCACAGATTCCGGGCGGCGAAAAAGCTTCATTGGAGGCAGGGGATTGTCCTTGCTGAGATTGCGATAATGCTGGTGGTTGGATTCCTTCCGCAGTCTGTAAATATGCTTGCAAACTGCATGATCTCTTTTGCATGTGCGCTTCAGGTGCAGTCCTTCAAGAAAGTCCATGGAAATGTATATGCCAACACTATGTGCATCGGAAATCTCAGAAGCGGAGTAAGTGCTTTTTCGAATTATCTTAGAACAAGGGATGCAAAAGATCTGGGCAAAGCCCGTGATTATATCGTGGTCATTGTAGTATTTGCTCTTGGAGCAGGGATTGGTGGCAACAGCTCTCTTATCTTTGGTGAAAAGACAATATGGACTTCGGCAGTTCTTTTGCTGATATGTTTTCTTATGATGGGATTGGATAAAAGAGCTGACGATAAACATCCGGAAAGAGGGAATTTATGAAATATATGAGAACTATCTTTCTGGCGCTGATGCTTGTCTGCCTGATCTATTCCGTGAGCATCTACATGGTGGGAAGCGGAACCTTTTCTTTTGTTATATGGATTGCAGGCGCAGTCTTTTTCGGGCTGGCATTTTTCTTTTCAGGGAATGACAGATGGCTGAAAGTACCAACGGCGTTGAGGCGAACAAGCTACTTCCTTATTGCGGTGGTATTAGTGATTCTGATAACTTGCTTTGCTGCCATGATAAGCCATTTCGGGGACAAGGGCTCAAAAGGCCTGGATTATATAGTGGTTCTGGGAGCCCAGATGAGAAATTATGGACCAAGTATCATTTTCCAGTACAGGCTTGATGCAGCCTGTGACTGCCTTTCAGAGAATCCTGACACCATCTGCATTGTATCCGGAGGACAGGGAGCAAATGAATCTGTCAGCGAAGGGGATGGAGGAAAAGAGTATCTTGTATCAAAGGGTATAGCTCCGGACAGGATCATAGCTGAGACTAAAGCTATGGATACTACAGAGAATATAGCCTATTCTCTTGAAATCATGAAAGAGGCAGCAGGTACTGACAGTAAGTTGAGGATTGGCATTGTGACTAATAACTTCCATGTTTTCCGTGGAGTACATCTGGCAAAGAAGCTTACTGATGATGAGGTTTACGGGATTGCCGCATATACTGTTCCATGGTATCTTCCGAACAACATGATCAGGGAATGCTTTGGGATAATAAGGGATTTTCGAAAGATGAGGTTGTGATTATGAATAAAGGTACTAAAAGAGAATGGGCGATAATGGCAATACTGTTGGTGATTTCCTCATTGTTTGGGATGGCGGGATTCCTTGTTGGCCGTTCTGCATACGGAAAAACTGTTGGCAAGTGAAGGAGATAAACGGTGAGATTATATTCTTTTCAGGATCAGCAGGCTGTTGATGCCATTAACGCACTTGACGATGATACATATATGTTTACTGATTTCAGTAAAAGTCATCTGTACAGATCGGTCAGAGACCAGCAGACGCTGTTTGAAGCTTATAGGTGGATGGCGGAGAAACTTGCACAGAAGACAGATATCTATATAGAGACGGAGCAGCATGGGAAGATCCCGCCACTTCCATGGTGGGCATGGTATAAGGTTGATGGGAAATGCGAAGAGCCCTCAACTGAATATGAGATGACTAGCTGGGGAAAACAGGACTTTTCAAAGGAAAAGACTTATCTTCTCACACTTGAAGTCCCAGACGAAATGGTCCTTTTGTCAGACATAAACGCATTCTACAACTGCCTTGAAGGACAACCATGTTTTGACTATATGAGCGAGGAAGATGAAGAGAAAGCCAGGGAAGATTTTGCGGCGAAGTGCAGTGAGTTTGCAAAGACACGAGAAACGAAGCTTGGCGAGGAACTTGAAAGGCTCATATATGATTCCTGGGAAAATATCTTCATCGTGGATGGAAGCAGGAGGCTCAAAACCATCAACACAGGGCATCCGCTGATGCCGGTGATTGAAGAAAAGTATGATGTACAGGCTGCTTTTCCTGTAATGATGAAGCGGTTTATAGTGGATATGAAGGTTGTGATTGAAGGATGTTAGAGCATATTTCAGAGCTGATTAAAGGGCGAAGTGACGGAGTTTATCTTGGGGGAACGTATCTCACCAATTCCAAAAGATACTATATGACAGTGTTTTCGCAGATAAAGGATGATGTCATGAGCCATACTGTGACATCGATTATTGATCCGTTATGGGATGCAAAAGAAAAGAATGCACCTGAGGAAGTAGTGGAGCATGCTAAAGAGAACATAGATAAACTAATGGATGAGGCTGTTGAAGAGATATGCACTCATTTTACCGAGACTAACGAAATGTATGTTGTCGAAGATGCGTCTGGTATTCATAAGCTTTGGCGCAATGAATCTACAGATAAAATTGTTTTTATTGGTCACGGCTACCATTACCAATACCTTTATGAAAAAGTGGCCAATCCGCTTATTGGAGCTTCAAAAAGATACTCGGCAACAAAATTCTACGAAAAAATGGCTTCTGAACACGAGTCGATCTCAATACAAGATGCACTTGAGTATCTGAAAATGCATCCGGATGAGTTTACAAAAAAAGAGAGGGAAAAACTTGATCCAAATGATCCGGTTGTTTCTGTCGCGCATCTTGATATAACAAGGCGTACTGGAAATACTGATAAGAAGACTTTTGATTTTGTTTCAGTTGAAATCCTTTTAAGAAGTGATCTGAACATTCCGGATATGAGGGAGTATGTAAGAAAAAATCTTCAGGGGCTTAATCAAAGGGCACTGAATAAGATAGCTTCTGCTAAGCGATATCAATCGTTTGGGGTACCTGTAGATTACCTTACTTTGTATAGTATAGGTATTCATGTACAGAGTACAATCAGGATGATGTATGAACTAAGGCAAGTTGGGACTGTAGAGAGTGGTTATGACAACTGAGGCAGGGAGCTGGAATAAATGGAAGAACTATTTGATATAACTGATGAAAACGGCTTTGTGACTGGACAGACGGTCACAAGATTTGAAGCACATGATAAGGGTATCATGCACAGGACGGCCCATATATGGATTGTGAGAAAAAGTGGCGATTCTTATCAGGTATTGCTACAGAAGAGAAGTGAGGAAAAAGAATCTTTTCCCTCAATGTATGACACATCATCAGCCGGGCATATACAGGCAGGGGATGAACCTTTGGAGTCTGCTCAGAGAGAACTCTTTGAAGAGCTGGGCATAAGGGCTAATGAGGGAGATCTTACGTATGCCGGAAAGTTCCATATCAATTATGCTATGGAGTTCCACGGCAAGATGTTCAGGGACAACGAGGTGGCATTTGTCTATGTTTATGAAAGGCCCGTGGATGAGACCACGCTGGTCCTGCAGACTGAAGAAGTAGAAGAGGTAAAGTGGTTTGACATTGAAAAAGTCCTGGAAGGCTGCAAACACCGGGATGGTACGTTTTGTGTGCCGATTGAAGGACTTGAGACAGTGATGAGGTATCTTGGTTATGCTCCGTGATGCGGATATCAGGGATGGTCTTTGCGACTATCTTGAAACAAAATATGGCAAGATACGCTTCTTTGAAGAACTCACCATGGGAAAATCCAGGGCTGATATTGTTATTGTGACTGACTTGGGGCTGATGGGAGTTGAAATCAAGTCGGATGCGGATACCTATGAGCGGCTTTCAAGGCAGGTCAGGGATTATGACAGATTTTTTGATTACAACTATGTTGTTGTGGGGACGAGTCATGCTGGGCATATAAAAGAGCATGTCCCGGAGCACTGGGGAATCATTACTGTTGAAGATGATGGCGGAAAGTTGGACTGTTATGACATGCGTTCTCCGCAGCGCAGTCCGAAGGTGAAACTGACTAATCAGATGGGGCTTTTGTGGAAAAGAGAGCTGGCGGTCCTGCAGGAAGAGAACGGGCTATACAAGTACTCCGATAAGAGCAAGACGTACCGGAAGAAGTACCTGATGGAGAGCGTGGATAAAGAATTACTGAAAAAGCAGATGCTGGAAGTCCTGTTTGAGAGGGACTATTCGATATTTGAGGAGGATTGATTATGAAGAGAGCTGTAATAGCGGCATTGTCATTGATCATTGCGTTTGGGGTGACAGCCTGCGGTGCGAAAAAGGCAGATGATGCAGAAATAATAGGTGGGGCAGATGAACCCGCAACTATTGAGCTTCCCTCTACCATGGGTAAAGAAAGCAATGCTGATACACATTTCATGGAGTATCTGAAGGGAAATGAGACCGATGCAAACGGCGAGACATTCTGGGCTGTAGGCGAGCCTGATATGGAGTATGCCCTTTTTGACATGAACGGAGATGGCGTAAATGAGCTGATTGTCCGCTCTTTTGGGTATTGGATTTACGACATCATCGAGTATAAGGACAATAAAATCCAATCAGCAAATGTGGAGAATCTTGGATCTTCCGGTGTTACGTTCATAAACGATAAGAACCAGTTTGTCAGTGGCGATACAGGCCATCAAGGCCGCAAAATGTATGTGGTATCAGAAATTGGGGATAACGGGGAAGCTAAGGTTGTCATGGCTTTTGTAAACTACTACGACGACTGGGCCGAATCCGGATCTCCGGAGTTTTATAAACAGGAGAATCCACCTCAGGACTATCTTGAGAATATAGATAAATTCGAGAGCATTACTGAAGAGGAGTTCAATGCTCTTATGGACGAGTACTCTAAAGAAAATACTTTTATAGAGTGGGTAAAGCTTGAATAAGTGAGTAAATAAAGTAGTAGATATAAAAAGGAAAGAGTCCTGCGCCGAACTCTTTCCTTTTTGTTGGTGTCAGTGCCCAAGTGATATGTACTGCCCGGTTTTTTCCTTAAATATCCTGTGAGCCTCCGCCTGGCTCACAATCTTATATCTGTTATCTTCAGTGCCATCAATTCTTCTTGTGTATTTTTCTATTTCTTCTGGAGTTGATGGCCTTACCGATATTGTTCCCTCGGGTTCAAGTGAAAGCATTGTGTTTTTGACATCAAAACCTACAAATTCACTGGTTGCGTGGAACAGATCATAGCATCTCATATAGGCAAGTCTTCCGTTTATTCTGCCTTCAATAGTTATAAAGAATGAATGGTTCTCCAGGAATAGCTCCCTGTTCTCAAGTACTGGGATAGCGATGTCGAAATACTTCATCATGTTAAACATTGCATCATAGCTTGGCATAGAGTCTTTGTTTTTCCATCCACTTATGGCTGCTTTCGATACGCCCCATAATTTCGCAGCTTCATCGCTTACTGGCTGCAAGTTTTTTTCTTTGCATAAATCCAAATAGTTCATGTAAAAATCTGTCATTTTTAATCCCCCAGTCTATTAGTTAAGTATTTTGTTGCTGTTCACTTAACTAAGTATATGCAGTTAAGTATAATATGTCAATATGCTTAACTAAAAATATAGATATTAATTTTGTGCTGTAAATAGCAATATCTTTTTATTCAAATTAGCACTCTCTATTGACGAGTGCTAATTGCGGTGTTATACCATAAGTAGAACAAAGGAACAGAGAAGACCGTTAGGACTTTAGGTTTCCGATGATCTGAACCCTCCGTCCCAATGCTCATTAACAGTTAACCAATTGTTTCTGTGCAAAGGAGGTAAGCATTATGTTAGCACCTAGTATTTTTGAAGAGAATTTTTTGGATGACCTGTTCGGATTTCCTTATATGAAGGATTTCGACAACATGGAGAAAAAGCTCTATGGCAGAAAAGCAGCCAGGATGATGAGAACCGATGTCAGGGAGAAAGATGACAACTATGAGGTTGCAATCGACCTGCCAGGCTTCAAGAAAGAAGAGATTGAGGTTGAACTCAACGATGGTTACATCACAATCTCAGCTTCCAAGGGACTTGATAAGGACTCTAATGACAAGAAAGGCAGACTCATCCGTCAGGAGCGTTATGCCGGAGCAATGCAGAGAAGCTTCTATGTTGGTGAGAATATAGAAAAAGAGGATGTCGAGGCAACCTACAGACATGGCGTACTTACACTCACAATTCCTAAGAAAGCTGCTGAAAAGAAGCTTCCGGAAAAGAACCTTATAGCAATTGAAGGATAATAGAACTACCGATATCCCCGTCGTTCAATGTAACGGCGGGGATATTTTTTGCCCCAAAAACAATTTGCGCTCAATTTGCACTCAATGACAACTGGCTTAAAATATGATATAGGAGGCCATTAACTTAAACTATAGTTAAAGTACTTCATGTGTGGCTTATTTATGCTGAATATCCATTTAGTTAAACTTGAATAGAAGTGACTTGTATTGCAGATTATGGGGTGATTATGGATATTCAGTACGATAAAGTTGGACGTAGGATAAAGCGGTTGAGGCAAAAGCAGCGCATAAAACAGGCTGATCTGGCTGATAAGGCAGGTGTGTCTCATACATACATGAGCGAAATAGAAAGAGGGCAGGCAAGGGTTGGGCTTGAGATTCTTGTGAATATATCAGAAACACTGAGTGTGTCCCTTGATTATCTGGTTGGAAAAAAGAGTCCTGATGTTGTGCTCAGATATGGAAAGGAGATAGCTGATCTTGTGGAAGACTGCACGCCTGCAGAGAGGAAGTACTACTTGGCAGTGCTTAAAGAAATAAAAAAGAAGCACAGAGATTACGAAGGGTCGGATAAATGATATAGTATTATGTAATTGTTTTGTTGAGCTTTTTGCTTGAGGAGCGTTTGATTTATCAGTGTGCTTTTTGCTGTTAGAGAAAATGCTAACTTTATAAAATGTGAGTACAGGAGCCTTGTGCCGGGATGGCCGGGGCTTCTTTTTTATACTCTGATACTTATAAATGGTTGGTATAATGTAAGACCTCCGCCATCAAATCCGAGCAGACAAGCACGAGTTGACTTCTGGCGGAATCACGAAGTGTCGGTAATAAAAAACACGTGCAGTCGTCAGTGATTTCCGCGAGGATTTGTTGTTTAATAATTAACGGAGGAAAGTACATCCATGGCTAATATTGATATGAAGGACCTCACTCAGGCCGTTCGCGATAAAATGGATAAACAGAATATCAATCCACATCAGATAGCCATAGCAGCACGTTTGAGCTACAGCACTGTATGTGATGCTCTAAGAATAGACCGTGTACCAAAGCTTGATACTGTGCAGATACTGCTCAGGGCATTGGGATTTGAGTTTTCAGAAATACTGGAACCTTCAGTCAACACGCTGCATCTAAGCGATGAAGAAGACTATCAGTTTAGGAAGTATCGTAAACTGAGACCTGAAAATCAGCAGATAATCTGGAAAGTTATAGATTCCATGCTGGCTCTCCAGAGGGAAGAGGACTTGGAGTGGTATAAAAAGGAAAAGGGTAGTAAGACACGGAGGTCGAGCAAAAAGAATACAAAGAAAGAGAAGAAGTAATCAACAACTGTGGGCATTTAGTAATGCGCCTGCATAGCGACAACATGTTTTAACTACAAGGGGAATATGACAGGCAATCAGCGTGAAGCTCTATCTCATGACTGGTTGTCTGTTTTTGCGTTTTTCAGTAGTTCAGAGGGAAAAGAGGGAAGAGATTATGATGATGGCTACAATCACTACACACCAGATAATTGTTAATGAGTGTCTTGCTGAAGGCATTGATTATGATGAGATGGATGAAGTAATACGGTATCTGCTTGAGATGTTTAATGATGGGAAAGAGTATGCTGACGCTCAGGGACTTGCTTGGGTAAGCAACGAGTCAAAAAAGATTCCATACAGGACCAAGTTTCTTGATATTGTTGCGCATCCCTGGAAATATACCATGGAACAGAAGAGAGCATTTGCCTGGAAAGTAGCTTGTGAAACATGGTTTGAAGGTAAAAGTGCCTTAGTTCTTGACCAGATGAAGGCATTTGCTGCAGATGGAGTTGTTCTTGCGAAGATAGTGGATGAAATGTATCTTAGGGGAAAGAACAGACTGGTTTCCAATGATACTATGATTATGGAGACGGGGATTCCGAATACAAGGTTCTTCAAAGTCAAGAAGGATGCGATAGTTCTTTTCGGGCTTCTTATCTGGAAGTATTGCAAGCGCAGGGACATGGAAGACAAGATCAACGGAATTATTGATGAAAATGGGAATAAGATTGAGGATTGAGGCTGCTTCGGCAGTCTTTTCTTTTGCCCTTTATGCTGTAATTGGAGCGTAATTAATGTGTATTGGGGCTGTATTCGTAGCGTAATTAATGCGTAATCCAAATGCACCTGATGGTGCTATTATACACACTGTTCGCGAAAACAGTACCAAATAGCGCATTTGGAGTTTCTACTATATTAAAAGGAGAGGAGATGAGTACCTATGATTATGGCTACAGGAGCTACTGTTGGGGACAGGATCAGAGCACTGCGTGAAAGCAGGGGGCTCAGCCAGCAGGATATGTCAGAAGAGTTTTTGCTCAATGGCAGATCGACGCTTGCAAATTACGAGCTTGGGCTCAGGGATATACCGGTCAAAGTTCTGCTTCTTTACTCTGAGAAGTTCAACGTAACAACTGACTGGATACTTAAGGGTGATACGAGTTCCGGAAACAATGAGATCGATGAGCTGGTCAGAGCTTACAGCTCCATCAATAATTCTGTCGTGAAGCAGGCTGTGATCCAGCAGATCAGAGGCCTTGAGGACTTCTGAAAAGTGTCAGGCTGTGTGACGAAAACGACACAATAATTACATTGAAACTCAGTGTTCATGCGGTTTAAGATAGTATATGGGGTTACAACTTTAGATTATTACAGGCTTTCTGGAGAGGGGGACTTATGGCTGTAGTACGAAGTATTGTTGACAAATATCGAATCGCTGACCTGGACACAAGAGTGGATATCATCCTGCGTAACTACGCAAGGTTCAACAAGATGGTCGAGGGCTATGAAAAGTGCCTGAGCATTGTTATCCGAAATGAACGTGAGCATAGAAGGCGCAGGGAGCGCGGGGATCTGGGCGTAAGAGTCCAGACATCAAACATAAGTGATGTGACTGCAAATACTGCGGTTGAGAATGTTTCCATACAGGAAGCAATCCATGAGGGGGATTACAACACAGCACTTAAAGGCACTGAGGACTACTTCAAACACAGGGCAGAGATCAAGACACTGCTCGATATGAGAGATGATTACGAGATCGTCTGCAGCCAGGTGGAAAGCCTGGAAGATGATGAGAGGAAATTCCTGGAAAGATACATCGTGGAGAAAGAAAGCTTTTTTACCATCGCAGATGATGTCAATCTCTCTCCTGAAGCAGTAAAGTCAAGGATCAAACGTACTAAAAAGACTGTCAAGGAAGGTGCCGTGCTGTTTATGGAAGATAAATATTTCAGCGATGAAGCTGAAATGGAATTACAGATAGGAGCATAAACAGAAATGGGAAGATTAAAGATGACGCCGGCAGTTATGGGCGAACCTGATTACATCAGGATAGAGCAGGTGATGTACAAGTTTGGATGCAGTGAGAACAGGGCGAGAGATATCGGATTGAGATGCGGAGCTCAGAGGTATGTTGATGGATATGTTTCATATAACTATGAGATCCTTAAGAAGTATTTTGATACCTGCCCGTTACAGGATCCGGCTTTGGCAGAGTGAGTCATTGCGGCGTTATAAGACATGACATGTTCAGAAATATGATTGCTTTATCACGGAATCAGAGTCATAATTAATAGTGATGAAGCCCTGTGTTTTTGTGCATGTCATGTCTTCTTTAATAATAGGAGAATATATGGCATCAAGAAAAGATAGCAGGGGTCGGACGCTGAAGAAAGGCGAGTTCTACCGTAAGAGCGATAAAAGATTCTGTTACAGTTATAAAGACCCACTGGGCAGACGCAGGTACATATACGACAGGGACCTGATAGGCCTCAGGGAAAAGGAAGAGGAGCTCTTAAGGGACAAGCTGGACGGACTCGATTTGTACAGAAGGAGCACAGCAACGCTCAATTCAGTTTTCGACAGATATATGACAACTAAATATGAAATCCTTGGATCAACGGAGATCGGATATCTTTACAGTTACGACCATTACGTCAGGGATTCAATCGGTAAGAGGCTTATTGCAGAGATAAAATATACGGATATAATGACGTTTTACCTGAAGCTCCTTACGGAAGATGACCTCGGGATTGCCACAGTGGATAATATCCAGTCGTTACTGCATCCGACATTCGAGCTTGCAGTAAGGGATGAAATCCTCAGAAAGAATCCTACAACTGATGCGATCAAAGAGATATCCAAGAAGGGCATCAAGAAAAGGGGAAAGAGAACAGGTCTCACCAAGTCACAGCTAAAGACCTACATGGGCTATATGGCAACTCATCCAGTTTACTCTAAGTGGTGGCCGCTGTTTGTAGTTCTTTTTGGAACCGGGCTCAGAGCCGGAGAATTTGTCGGTCTGACCTGGGATGACATTGACCTTGAGAAGCGTACGATAAACGTCAATCATTCTTTGTCATACTACAAGAAAAAGGGTGAGAAGAAGTCAAGATTCCATTTACACAGACCAAAGACAGAGGCCGGTATAAGAGTAGTGCCTATGGTGGATTCCGTGAAGATGGCATTTGAGATGGCGAAGGAAGAGCTTGAGAGTTGTGAATATGAACAGCCGGAAGTGGACGGGCTTACAAATTTCATTTTCCTCAACAAGAATTCCAAAGTTCATAATCCACAGACCCTTAACCGTGAGATCAAGGATATAGTTGCACACTACAACAAGCTTGAAGAAGAGTGTGCAGCGAAGGAGAAGAGAGAACCTGAATTGCTTCCAAAATTCTCGCTCCACATTTGCAGACACACATTCGCAACGTGGCTCTGTGAGGTTTGCACAAACATCAAAGTCATCGCTTCGATAATGGGGCATAAGTTTGTAACAACCACCATGGATATCTATGCAGATCCAAGTGAAACAAAGAACCAGGAAGTGATGGCGATGCTCGGAATGAACATGGATGATGTATTTTGACAGCAAATTGGAAGTGACAGCATTTTGACAGCAGATACATCAGACAGTATTTTTTAGGGGCTCAATTCTCCAGCATGAAACAAGCAAAAATGGCTCATTTTCAGTGAGTCGTATCACAAAAAAATACCTGACAGCAGATTTGACAGCAAAAAGTTGGGTGAGGGGTGCACTGAGAGGTACAGATGGGTGCACCGCCAAGGTATGATAAGGTGCCGTGAGGTGCAAATCGTACGGAGAGGTGCAGGAACTCCTCAAAATCCCGACCTTGAAGTCAACAAGCAAGTAAACCCCAGTAAAATCAAGGGTTTCAAGTGGTAAAAGGAACTTAGGTACCACAAAAGTGCCACAATAGTTCCAATTGTAGATGCAGAACAGTACATGATAATGCATTTACTCCT
>NZ_JAGBLU010000116.1 GCF_017635265.1 Butyrivibrio sp. | reverse complement strand
TGTCCATTTTGGACTACCTCCTGTGATTTTACTTTGGTTGGCGAACCGTAAGTAATTCTATCACGGGAGGTTTTCTACTGTAAGCTAAAGCAGCTGTTGTCCCCCTGCATAGCAGGGGGTTTTATTAAAGATGCTACACAACTAAAATGCACATAAAAACGCCTTTTTGCTCCAACGTTTTTATGTGCATGATAATTTAAGGTATTAACAGCGCTTAAGTGCATCAAGAACCGCTTCTTCGATAAACGGTTTTGAGACAAACTCTACTGCCCCTATTTTAAGGGCTTCCATCATTTTTTCTTTTTGTCCGGCAGCTGTTATCATAACTACTTTTGCATCGGCATTATTCTTTTTTATAAGCTTAAGAGCTTCTATACCGTCCATCTCAGGCATAGTTATATCCATGGTCACTATATCCGGATGAAGCCTCACATACTGATCGAAGCCTTCCTGACCATTTATTGCTTCTCCCACAACCTTATATCCGGCTCTTTCAAGTATATCTGATAAAAATCTCCTGGATGTTCTTGAGTCATCAACAATTAAAACACTTTTCATTTAGTCAGCCTCCAAAAAATAAACTCAAATAATCCTAACTATTAACTTTATTTCGCTACCACTGATATATACCGGCATTACAACAATTCCGTCGTAATCTATACCGTTAAAAGCCACCATAAAGTCCGGTGGATTAAGCTCGATTTTTACTTCTTTTTTACTCTGCTCTGTAGCATAAAGACCATTAATACAGTTAATAAGCTCACAGGTCGCATCCAAGGCATCTTCGCTTGTTTCTATAAATTCTTCCTTGGTATAATCAATAGCAAGTCTTATTATGCTGTCTTTTTTTCCGGCAATGGCAACTACGCCGCTTACGTCACCATGAAAATGCTGATACCCGATTACCTCTTCCCTTACAGAATTAACAACATAAGATTTTCCAATATATACATGTGTATCAACAAGCCTGTACAAAGCCTTAATAGCCATGGAAAAGAGTCCTTTATAGGTCTCATTACCTGTATGTAAAAAAAGCGGAACAATATTATCAATATTCCCCGTCTTGAGTTCTACCATATCAATAGCGGTAGCACCGACATACGTTTCATATTCATTCTCAACTTCAGGAATCTTCTCCATTGGCAGAATGCCCTGATCTACTACAGCCTGGACAAAAGCCATGTAGCTGTTTCCCTGAAGCTTCAAAAGTCGCTCAACCTGTGCATCAGTAAGATATCCCCTCTCCACAGCGATATCGCCAAACCTCATATCCATAGAGGCCTGAAGCGCATTAACCTGTTCTGCCTGAGCTATGGTCATGAGCTTTTCTGATACTGCTACCACTCCAAGTTTTGCTCTATTAGATTCCTGTGCTTTAATGACCTGGTCAAGCTGATTTTTACTCATCAGCCCTTTCTCAACCATAAATGCACCCATTAGTCTGTCTAACATTACAACACTCCATATAAAAAAAGGAAAAACGGACAATAGCCTACTATATACTATTTTAGACTATTATCCGTTTATTAACAAGCTTATTATTGATTCTCAGGTTCTTTAAAATCTTCTGTCTCACGCTTTTCGTTCATCTTGGCCATTGCCTGATTGAGAGCCGCCTGAACTGCCGCTTCTTCGCTCATGGATGCTGTACTTTTTGGAGCTTCTTTTTTTACTCCTGCCTTTGCTCTCATGATCTGTGCCTGCTGTCCTGCAATTTCAATTGCCATCATTCTGTCCTTAGGCATTACAATGCTCTGTCCGTTAGGATTAATTCTTATTCCTTCTTTATCCTGAACAAATTTGAGAATGTCCTGATATTTGAACACAGCCGCATTCCACTCTGAACCATTTAATTTCTTACTGAACTCTATAGCATCAGTATATATTGGCAAAAACTGCTTATCATCCTTTGTCTTCATAACCAAAAACTTCAGCTTTGTGTCTTTACCCATCCTCATTCTTCCATCTTCAAGAACTTCAACAGGGCCTTCATGCTGCATAGGAACAATGAAATTAGCATTTCTGATGAGTGAAAGCATTCTCATTTCTTTTGCCTTCAAAACTTCAGCTCGTTTTTCATAAGACACAGGCCAGCGAAGCTCCTCAAGAAAGTCAATCATAGCAAAGTTAAGTTCCGGATTAACCGGTGACGCATCCTTCTTCTCGCCATTCCAATCCATTGGAGAAACCACAATCTCATTACGTTTAAATCTCGCCCTGTATGCGCCATTATCCACAATAAGGTTCTCAATTCCAATATAAAAAAGATAATCAAAGAATCCGCGTCTTACACCAGTCGGCGCCTCATCATTCTCAACCTTGACTTTTCTTACTACAAGCTTTCTATACTGACCTTCGAAAAGAGCCTTTGCCTTTTGGGCAAGCTCCTCCTCAAAATAGACATTGGCAAATCCATGGTCAATATAAGGATAGCCGGTAGACATGTCGTAAAGTACAAAAAGATCTTTTGCATCACGAATTCTTCCAAGTACTTCGTTGTAAACTTTTCTGTGATTTTTTTCAAACTCAGGCAGGGGAGCTGTCTTATTGAATACTTCCATAGCAGTAAGTAAAAACAATAACTCCTGACCGGACAAATCAACCAGTGCATCAATAGAGATCTCTGGCTCATATATAAGCTGTCCCACTTCACTCTTTCGTTCCGGTGAAACAGTTTCATCCATCTGAGATACTTCCGCATCCTTGATATTTACAGGATTAAGTCTCGGAATAGTAGGCCATTCGAGCTGCTCATGGGCTTTTCTTGCATCTGCAATTTCCTTTTCTCTTTTATTCTCAAACTCCTGAACCTTTAAAGCTTCCTCATCAACCTCGTTCTTTTTCCCACCAAATAAACCAAAAATTCCCATTAAAAAACTATCTCCTCTATAAAAATATAATTATTTCTGACTAAATATTACCAACTGTCCTTTTTGTAATATCCTGCAAAATACACTCTTAAATCTCAATTAAAGTGAATAAAATACCTTAGATGCCTTGGCAAGATATTCAGGGTCCTTTGCTCCTGCCGACTCGTAAGGTGAGTGCATAGCAAGCTGCGCAAGTCCTATATCCACTGTATCAACAGCAACCTGTGTTGTAGAAATATTACCAAGCGTAGAGCCACCCAGCGTATCGGAGCGGTTAGTAAATGTCTGGTAAGGAACCTTTGCTTTTTCACAAACATCCTTAAAGAATGCTGCTGAAAAAGCATCAGTTGTATATTTCTGATTGGCGTTGTACTTTATTACAATTCCCTTATTCATTACAGGTCTGTTAACCGGATCAGCTTTATCCACATGATTAGGGTGAACCGCATGAGCGTTGTCCGCAGAAATCATGAAACTGTTTGCAAGTGCAGTATAATACTGCTCTGTTGTTCTTCCAAGACACTCATTGATCCTTACAAGAGTAGCCTTTAAGAAAGTAGATGCAGCTCCCTGCTTGGTTCCGCTTCCAACCTCTTCATTGTCAAAAACACAATGAACTGGCACATTATCTTTTTCTTTTGACTTAAGGAAACCGTCAAAAGTAGTATAAACACATTCCTGATCGTCAATTCGCGAACATGAAATGTACTCGTCATTCGCTCCCCAGGTTGTCCACTTGACTCTGTTATAAAGAAACAGATCATGGCTTAAAATGTCTTCTTTTTTTATACCTGCACTTTCTGCCACCACATCAAAAAAACTGTCTTTAGAAGCCTCATCACCAAAAATCGGAAGCATATCGTTCTGAGCGTTATATTTGTATCCGTCATTTGCTTCACGGTTCATATGAATAGCGAGAGAAGGCAGCATAACAAGATCTCTGTCAACATTTACAAGCTTTTCTTCGATTCCTTTTTTGCCCTTAACAAATACTCTTCCGGCAACAGAAAGTGGTCTGTCAAACCATGGAGCGCAGAGCATTCCGCCGTATCTTTCGACATTGAGCTTTACATAAGCCCCGGCTGCTTCCATTTCGGGATTCTCCTTAATCTTGAATGAAGGAGAATCGCTGTGACTTGCAATCATATAAAATCCCTTGAAGTCTTTCTTGGGGATTCTGAATGAAATAATTGAAGAATCATTTCTTGTTACAAAATATTTACCGTTTACTTTAAGCTGCCAGGTATCTCTCTCTGAAAGCTCTTCGTATCCATTTTTTACAAGCTCTTTTTTCAGATTATCTACAACATGGAAACAAGTTGGTGAAGCATCTATAAAATCAAGCATTCTATTTGTAATATCTGCCATATCAAAAACCTCTCTTTTCATAGTAATATCATCCAAACAGTATATCATAAAATCAATAATATGTTATCCCCGATAAAAAATGCAATATATTCCATATGTTAGCAACTAATAATCTTGTGTTTTGTACATAATATCATTTATAATGTAAGCACTTACATTGTTTAATTTTGAGAAAGAAACGGAGATTCTGATGACAAGAGAAGAAACCTTTAAAATGCTGGAAGAATATGTGGATTTTCTCCTTGAAAAATCCGATGCCGAGCATCCTTATTGGAACATTGAAAATGTTCTCAGCGGCAAGCCAAACAAATGGAATTATATCGATGGCTGCATGATTACTGCAGTTCTTTCACTTTATGAACAGACAGGAAATAAAAAATACCTTGATTTTGCTGATAAATTTGTTGGCTGGTTCGTTCAGGAAGATGGACAGATCAAGACTTATAGCACCGAAGAGTACAATCTTGACAATATAAATCCATCCAAGAATCTCTTTAAACTATATGAACTTACCGGCAAGGAAAAATACAGAAAGGCAATGGATACTGTCAGAGCCCAGCTTGATACAATGCCCAGAACAAAAGCAGGCAACTTCTGGCACAAAAATATCTATCCATATCAGGTATGGCTTGACGGTATGTATATGGCTCAGCCTTTCTACATGGAATATGAAAGACGTTTCAACAAAATGCAGGGATGTCTTGACTCATTCAAGCAGTTCAAAAACGTTGAAACTCTTATGAAGGATAAAAAAACAGGTCTTTACTATCACGGATATGATGAGAGTAGAGAAATGTACTGGGCTGATAAAGAGACTGGTTGTAGCCCTAACTTCTGGCTTCGTGCCCTTGGATGGTTTACTGTAGCACTGGTTGATACTGCTGAAGCTATGGATGAATCTATGTACTACGAATACAGATATCTTCAGACAATGCTAAAAAATCTGGCTGATAGTCTCATTCCTTTCCAGGATGAAAGCGGAATGTTCTATCAGGTTGTTGACAAAGCAGATGACTCCAGAAATTATCTGGAAACGTCAGGAACCGCGCTTATTGCTTACGGTTTACTTAAAGGTGTGCGCCTTGGCTATATTCCTGAGCGTTTCAGAGAAGTTGCAATCAAGGCTTTCGATGGAATAGTTTCAAAATACCTTTCCCGCAATGAAGACGGCTCGCCAAGGCTTGGCGGAATCTGTCTCGTGGCAGGACTTGGCGGAGCGCAGCACCGTGACGGTTCACTTGAGTACTACTTCTCTGAGCCTGTTGTCGAAAACGAAGCTAAAGGTGTTGCCCCACTTATCCTTGCATATACAGAATTACTTAGATTGCATCAATAAATCTGTCGCTGTAGATTAGGGAGAGTATTCTGATATATGTAATTAGCATATATCAGAATACTCTCCCTTTGTATATGCGTAAGTGACTTCTCTAACTCTCTAAAAATTTTAGATTGCGGCAGCGTCCGCCACCATTGACTGAACCTGAGAAAAACGCCCTGCAGGCTTTGCCGACGGTGAGGATGATGGGAACAGTAGATTTTATCTCACCGTCGATTGCAGCATTGTAGCGTTTTCATCAGAACCCGTCAATGGCAAGCACCTGCGGTGTGGCTAGTTTTCTGCCTCGGGCTCTTAATCCGAGAACAGTAGGGATGGCTACTTTCAAGAATATGTGTGACTATATACCCGCGGCTACCATTGTAAAGGGTACGACAATGCTAGTTTGGGCATATAGCTTGATACCGGTTTTGCAGCCACCCCTCATCAAGTTTTACCACAGGAAAAATGGGCATATACGGCTATTCTTTATTCTCAGCCACCATTTTAACAGGTAACTTGGGTAAAAAAATATATATTACATTTCTTACCCTATCTTTCTGGTTTTCTTTGG
>NZ_JAGBLU010000115.1 GCF_017635265.1 Butyrivibrio sp. | reverse complement strand
TCATATGAGCCAAAACTCCTTTATTCAAGCTTGGTTGGCGAACCCAAAAATCTTGTAATATCGGAGTTTTTCTACTTTAAGCTAAAGCAGCTGTTGTCCCCCTGCATAGCAGGGGGTTTTATTAAAGATGCTACACAAAAAGAGCGGTAGATCTTTTTATTTTGATCTACCGCTTCATATAATGCCTTCTTTATCAGCTGCCTGTTGACCTGTAATGCCTCATACCTAAATGGAAAAATACTGTCATTACTGCAAATACTATAGCTCCTGACAGCGGCGTTACAAAAGCTGTCCAGGAAGGCCAGCCATATAAGGGTTTATCCAAAATCCACGACGCCGGAACATGCATTGTAAGAGCAAATGGAGCAATAACAGTAAAAAGAGCTCTAAGTGGAAGCGGGTATATATCGATCGGATACTGGCAGGCGCTCCGCCCTCCGTAGGTTATAGCATTTACCAGTTCCACGGATTTTACACTGAAAATAGAAAAGATTGCCTCAATCATAAAAAGTCCCAATATAAGAAGGCAGCTCATGGCTATGGACTCAACCAAAGCAAGCACCTTAAGGGGGCTCCAGGCAATTCCTGAAAGATTACTTCCCATAATAAGCGCCGCCACACCAACTGCAATGCAGGTAATTCTTCTTGGGTCTGTTCCACCGCACAAAACCTGAGTAAGCACACCTCTTGGTCTTACAAGAAAAGTATCCAGCCGCCCTGTTCTAATCATGGATGGGAAGTCTCCTGTGATTCCTCTTCCAAACAACTCAGTGAGGTAAAAGGATACCGACATTATTCCGAAAAAGAAATACAGATTTCCTCCACTCCACCCTTTCAAACTCTCAAATCTGTCAACTATAAGAATGACCACCATCATCTCACCGCCCTCCATAACCAGCTGGGCGAGAGTCTGCATGATAAAAGAAGACGGATACTGCAACTGACTTTTAAGAAGCATCCCTATTGATTTTATGTACAACTTAAGTGTATTCATATATTTTTCCCAATCCAATAACTTTCCAAATATTGACAACGACGTAGCTATGCATTAATTTTCAGATGTTCAGCCTCCCTGAACTATCATGCGTTTCTTGTTTGCATTCCACATAGCCTCGCCCAATGCAATAAGAATTACCACCCAGAAGGCCTGAATGGCATAGATCCTTAAAGCCTCGTTTGGCATGAAGCTTCCCGTATACAGCCTGATGGGCGCATCAAGGAGCTGCGCATATGGTAAAAAAGTAATAACTTTTTGCCAGCTTTCCGGAAAAAGAGTCAGGGGAAGAAGGTTTCCTGAAAAGGTCATCATCAAAAGATTAAGCAGTCCCTGCATTCCTCTTGGATCAAGGGTCTTCATGGTAAAAGCAACAGTGATATTTTCAAGAGCGCAGACGCACAAAAGGCCCAAAAAGAGAGCTGGTATAGCAGCTAAAAATCCAGGTAAAGATGCAGGAAGCCTTATTCCCCATCCCATGGGTAGTAAGGAAGCCAGCACCAGCATAGGAACGGCACGCATGATACTTCCCATTAGTTTCTGAGCCATGATCCTGGCATAGTAAAATCCGTACATATCTACAGGCCTGCACATATCATAGGCTATATCCCCTGATTTTATCTTGTCCACCAGCTCTGAATCAGAAGCCAGCATCATTCTAAAGAAAGCCTGCTGCAGCCATACATAAGTTGCAACGCTTTCAAAAGGCAAAGACTGGGGCTTTCCTGCATAAAGCGCCCTGTATAGCGCAACCAGAATAAGACCAAAGAACATCTGACAAGCAATTCCTCCGATCATCGCCCCTCTATATTGAAGCTCCATACGAATCCTCATTTTAAAAACTGTAAAATATGACATGGTCACCCTCTGTTAATTAATTTTTCTTTTTTACAGATCAAGTTCCTTGTACATTGCAGCAATCAGATGATCCGTATTTTCCGGCTGCAAAGTAAGTTCCCGTATATTCCCGGCATCCTGCAGCATTCCCAAAAGGTTTGATGTCGGAAAATCAGATGGATTGTAGCTCAGTTCAATTCCATCTTCAGTCTGTTTCCATTTAATTCCTTCAGGAAGTCTAAGATCTGCCATCTCTCCATCATATTTAATATTCACATTGCGAACTGTATCGTAACGCTCAAGAAGATCCTGAAGCTTTCCGTCAAATAGTTTTTTACCATGCCCAAGAACCATAACCCTCGAGCACAGTGCCTCAATATCTTCCATATCATGGGTTGTGAGCATGATGGTTGTACCATACTCTCTGTTTTCCCATTTAAGAAAATCCCTCAGAGAAAGCTTACTTACCGCATCAAGGCCGATTGTCGGCTCATCAAGAAATAAGAGCTCGGGCCTGTGAAGAAGTGATCCGCACAGCTCTGCCCTCATCCTCTGTCCAAGACTAAGGAGCCTTAGCGGTGTCCTTAAAAGTGGTTCAAGATCAAGGGCGCCAGTCAGCTCTTTTAACCTTGATTCATAATCCCCCTTAGGAATCCTGTATATATCCCTAAGAAGCATATAGCTGTCGATTATGGGAACATCCCACCAAAGCTGGCTTCGCTGTCCAAAAACAACTCCTATATTCTTAACGTGACTTTTTCTCTCCTTCCAGGGAACGATTCCTCCAACCTTTACATCTCCACCATCCGGCGTCAGGATTCCCGAAAGAATCTTGACCGTAGTTGACTTTCCTGCTCCGTTAGGCCCTATATATCCTACAAGTTCCCCTTTTTCAACAGAAAAAGAAACATCTTTTAGGGCATTCACAATTTCTTTTTCCCTTAAAAGTTTTCCTTTTTCACGTTTCTTTTTTACTGTAAAATCCTTCTTTAAGTTATTGACTTCTATATAGCTCATAACAGCTCCTTGATGTTGAGTGGGTGGTAAGTATCTCTAGTATCTCTAGTCTCTTGAGTCTCTTGAGTCATTATATACATAGTAAAAGCAGCGTACAATCCAAAACCTGAATCATACGCTGCCAAATATATTCCTGCCAGGGAAATCCTTACTCACAACAAGACCATATATAATCACGCTATCATTTCTTCAACCTTCTTACAGATAACATCTGCAAATATCTTGTGTCCTTCCTCATCCATGTGTTCATCATCAACGGAGCTTGGATTAACATAATCAGAAGCTGCAAGGAAACCTACTCCTCTTTTATTTGCAATACTTTCATAAACAGCCTTTAACTCTTTGCTGGTATTGACAGAATCAGTGTCAAACTCCGGATCTTTATCAGGATGCCAGACATCATCGCCAAGATGAATTGGCGATACCAAAAGAATTTTCTCAGGCTCAACATATTTTTCCAATATATCAAGGCATCTCTCGATTCCCTTTCCGATTACATAGGCCGATGCATTGTAAAAGCTCTTGCAGTCATTGGTCCCAAGCATGAGAATAACTCCATCCACCGGGTACTGACTCTCCAAAAGAGGATCAAGTATGCTTACTGCCTTACGTCCCGGGCGAAGCTCATCTTCAAATATGGTAGTTCTTCCGCAAAGCCCCTCTTCTGCAACTCTCACATCACTTATCTTATTCTGAAGAATACTTGTCCATCGTACTCCCCAGGGATATCTTTCTTTAGTTCTCGAACCGGGAACAAGTCCCCATGTATTAGAATCACCAAATGCCATAATCTGTTTCATGATTTTCTTTTCCTTAAAAAACATACATCAATTTCTATGCTCTTATTATCCAATAGATGAATTCTTTTGTATAAGACATGAAACTTATAGGTGGATATAACTTTTCTTTTGCATAGAAATACGCCCCAGTTGTAATTTACAACCGGGGCGTACTTCTGAATGCCATATTAGTATATTGGTTAAATCAGCATATCATTCATTTTTATTGTCAGCTGCCCATTATAGATATATAGAGGAATATCATCATCAAAACTATATATGTATGCCATCATAGGCTCGCCTTCAATATAAGTGGTAACTTTCTCCTTTTCTGTGTCAACTATCCAATACTCCCTAACTCCACTTCCCATGTATTTATGCATTTTCTCATTATAGTCTCTATGCCTGGTACTTGGAGATGTCACTTCAATTACAAAGTCAGGAGCACCATATATAGCATCTTCGTGAACTTTCTCGCCTTCGCATACAATCAAAACATCGGGGATAAGAGATGTATATTCGTCTTCATCAAGTCTTACATTGACTCCAACGTTGAACATCTGACACTTGCCTTTATTAGATGAAATAAAATTATCCAGTACTCTCCCCAAATTCTGAACTATACGTTGATGTCCTATCCCTGGAGCCTCATTAAAGATCAAATGGCCGTCTAAAAGTTCAATGAGCTTATCCTCTCCGATTTCATGCAAAATTGACACATCAACTCTGTCAGCTTTTCGAAGCGCAAGATTACCATCACTTTCATTAAGAATTGGTATAGCATATGGAATTGGGGCATCATTTAAATTATTGTCTTCCCTATACTTCTTTTCAAATTCCTTCTGATCAACATTTTCGTCCCGATGACTTTTTATATAGTCCATCAATAGTTCCCTGTACTTTTTTATTCGTAGTAGCATTTCTTCATGCAGAAGTGCCCTATCAATTTTCTCGATAGTTATATACGATGGATTTTTAGTTTCACCAGTCATAACCTTACTAACCGTTCCAACTGGTAATTCTGCCAAATATGCCAATTGAGCTGTAGTTATTTTAAGAGCTTTTTTTCTATCCTTTAATTTTTTAATTTCATCCATAATAAAACCACTCCTATAAATTAATTATAGAAGTGGCTATGCAAAAGTCAATATATTTTACCCGTATGTGGGTATTTTAACTCAATTAAAACTCGTATGTCATAACATATTCTACCTGATCAGGAGTCTTAATGCCTGGATCTTCAATATTGCAAACAGGATTTCTCATTTCTGTTTTCATCTGGGTTTCAAAATGATACATGGCAATTCCGATGTCAATTTTCTGAAGATCGTAATTGGCTGAAACAAAGCCTTTATCATGGTGCTCATAAAAATGAGCTTTCTTACCATCTATAACAATTCTCCAGGGCTGCTTATTTACTGCTGATGGAGCATATTTTACAACTTCAAGATCATCAAAAAGACCATGTGTCTTAGCGTACTGCTCATCAATAGGGGTGTTAAAATCTCCGTCAAAGAAGAGCTCTTTGAAATCAAGTCTTGTATCTGCCTTGACTCCTTTTCTCATAAGTACTTCTTTTACGCCCATTTTCTTGGCTGTAACACCAAGCGGACTTACACATGGCATAACCTCATCCTCTCCAAGATTTGATGCCTCTTCAAATTTTTCTCTTGGCATTGTTCCGCCTATCATAACTGTTCCAAGTCCAAGCTCGTGAGCTTCCATGAGGAGCTTTTCAAAGCTGTAGCCATAAGCTTCCTCTGCATGCTCCTGCTTTTTAACAACAGCACTTACATAGAGCTTTTCACCTGAAAGAACCGGGCTTGAGAGCTTATGCTCAGCAGCATCAAGGAAAATGAATCTTACATCTACTCCGTACGGATTGGAAATAGTCTGCGCAAAAGCCTTAAGTTCTTCAATAACTTTTACATCAGGCATATTGCCATCGAATGTTCTTACGCTTCTTCTGCTCTTTACAAGTTCCACAAAACTTTTCATTTTGAACACACCTCTCTACTAATCTTTTTTCCCATTAACTTATAGAATATTGAATTTATTCTCTAAAACTTAAAATAAGCAAAGGCAAGTTTGAATTTATATATAACACTTCTCTCAAAACTCTTTTTTATACAGCGCTTCCAAGAAGTACCTCTACTTCTTTTCTCTTTTCATATAAAACGCACCCACCATCATGATCATCAAGAAGGACTCCCTCAGTCTGAAGAGCCTTAAAAAGTCTCGAATTAATTGCTTCTCTTAGAGAAGTATCTTTTACATTTATATCAGAATATGGTGAAAATGGACAAGGCTCCGCTCCGCCGTGAGAGTTGATGTGAAAGAATCCTCTACCGGCAGCTATGCAACCTCCTGAGCTCTTTTCATCTCCCGGGAATGAAACAAATACCATCTCAGGGTGCTCTACCCTTAGCCTTGCGATTTCTTTTTTAAGATACTCTCTGTCTGCATCTCCCGGAGCCAGATGCTTTGAATCTTCTGTGACAGGGACAAATTCAACAAATATAACAGCCTTGCATCCCTTGTCAGAAAGCATGCTGATGAACTTCTCAGATGAAACATCTTTAAGGTTCTCAGTAGTAACTGTTACAGATGATCCGTAAATAAGGCCTCTTTTATTCAGCTCATCCATGTTGGAAACGAGCTTGTCATAAACGCCCTCACCTCTTCTTGAGTCAGTAGCATCCTTTTCACCCTCAATACTCATGATAGGAACAAGGTTTCTGTTCTTATCGAACATATCAAAATACTTATCTGCCATGTACGTACCGTTTGTGAATATCGGGAAAAGAATATTCTGCTTTTTTCCGGCTGCCTCAATTACACCTTTTCTTAAAAGAGGCTCTCCACCTGCCAAAAGGATAAAGCTGACTCCAAGATCATCTGCCTCATTAAAAACTTTCAGCCAATCTTCATCTGAAAGCTGCTGCACCGGCTCAGAATCCTCAGTTGCATTATTACATCTTGAATAACAACCTGCGCAGTGAAGATTGCAGCTGCTTGTTATGCTGGCAATGAGAAAAGGTGGAATATGCTCACCTTCTTTTTCAAGACCTGCTCTTTTTTTGGAAGCAGCCTTTGACGCAAGTGCAAACTTAGCCATATATGCACTTTCTTTAGGATTTTTAAGAGTTGCTTTTATAGCATCCGCAACTACTCTCTCTACTCCTTTAGTCATATATTCCTGGATATTAAAATCATTAGCCATAACATATTCTCCTACATATCGCAGAGTTATACACTCTGCACATCGCAGCTACTATATCAGTACTTAACATTAGTTTTAGTGATGGTGTTTATCATTATACCACATTTTATATTTTTTGCAATTATATTGTTGCCAATGTTTTAGAAAGCTTCTTCCAGCTCATTTTTATGGGTGTAGGCATATTACACTAAAAAAGACTTTGCTTATATTAAGGTAAATGTTTAATACTAACTGAATTTCCTGTATTCTGTATGGATGTAAGTGGATTGGTTGCGTGCGCCACCCCTGACTGAACCTAATGGAAACGCTGAACCTGTCTTGCCGACGGTGAGGATGATGGGAACAGTAGAGGACTAGTTGGTGATCTATTGCGGAGAATGACACTTGCTATATTCAATCCATGGCTTTTGAGTGTCAGATTCCGTTTATCTTATGCATTATAGAAAATAATAGCAAGCAACCTACGGTGGTGTAGCTTAGATATCAGCTGTTAATCTCCCAAATAACATTGCGGGTAAAAAAAGCAAAATCCAAGTATTTACCCATGATTTAGTGTAAACTACTACCCATGTCAAGGACAGTATTTGAAATTTACACCCATTTTTTAGACCAGCATCTTCTTTGGATATTCTCCGGTTTTTATGTAT
>NZ_JAGBLU010000114.1 GCF_017635265.1 Butyrivibrio sp. | reverse complement strand
TACAATATTCCAAAGAATGGGGAAGCTGAGATTGAAACTAACTGGGAATGGCTTTACGGAAAGCTTGAACCTGGAACATATAAGATAACCAAGGATGTTTTGGATTCAGGAGTTAGCAGCGAAGGGGATAGTTTGAACCGGTATCCTATTAGCGCACAGTTTTTGATTGCCGGATGAGAAATGATTGCTATCAAGTTGTTAGTGGTCACAGAACAACTGGTGATGGCTATTATGAGAACTGCATCGTTGCTGTTGAAGGGAATTAAATAGAAATCACAGAGTAATGAAAATGGAGGAGTAAAAAAATGCTTAGAGTACCGAACCTTATTGGTGAAGAAAAAGCGGATAAGATAGTAACTGAATTTGTAAACTACAGGCTTCTGGAGATCATGGAGGATATTATCCTTGATGAAGTTGTCTGGGGAATGGCGATGAGGGGTGAGCTTGATGAGAGTGCTTCTACAAAGAGCTTTGATGAGCTCGTGGATCTAAAAGAGCTTATGCTGGATGATCAGTTTGCTGCAGCCGTTTCCATGATGTATTTGCCTGAGAACTATCCTTTGAATAAGGCAAATAAAAAGTTCTTTGGTCTGTACAAACTTTTAAGGGCCAAGAAGGAATATGTGCCGGATCTTGCAATGGAGTATATTCTCTACAGTATTCTGGAGAGCGAAGTTGGCGAAGTTGATATGATCAACCAGGATATGGAGGATGGACTTTTTGACGACCTTGAGGATGGCATGTTTGATGGCTTTGATGAGGGTTTTGATGAAGATTTCGAAGATGACGAGGATGATTTCTTCGGAGATGATTTTGATGATGAGGAGGAGTTATCTACAGTAGAAAGGATTCCCGAACCTGATCGTACAGTAGTTAAGAAAGCTGTGCTTGAAGCCTACAAGGGAGAATTCGAAGGAAAAGAGCTTGAGGAAACAGCGGAGTATCTGGTTAATTGCTATGAAGATCTTCGTGAATACCTTGATGTATGCTTCTGGGATACGGATTTTCTTTTCCTGGATGATTACACTGAGGAACAGCTGAAGAAACTTGAAGCCAATGAACAGCTGGGGATGGTTGCAGAGAAGGAAAAGAAGATAATTGAATTCCCGTTCCAAAATAGGGAAGAAAAAAAGACTCGTATCAAGGCTGAGCTTGATATAGATCCATGGGATCTGGAGGATGAATGATTCATGTCGAAATGTTTAAGACCCCACCATGGGATGTGCTTTCAGTTCTATGAAGGCAGGGGATACCTTAAGAGCGCATTCTGCGCAAATGCTAATGAATATAAAGCAGAATGGGAGAAAGCAAGTAATGATTAAGCAGATAGTTAAAGATCCGTTCTTTCTGCAACAGAAATCTGAACCGGCAACAGAGGCAGACAAGCATGTAATTCAGGATCTTCTTGATACACTAAGAGCCAACCAGGAGCACTGTGTTGGCATGGCCGCCAATATGATAGGCATTAAGAAGACTATCATTGTTGTGGCTATGGGACCATTCCATTTTGCGATGGTCAATCCTGTAATTACAAAGAAGAGCGGAGAATACAAGACAGAAGAGAGTTGCCTGTCTCTTGAAGGTGTGAGACCCTGCACCAGGTATAAAGAGATTGAGGTGGACTATCTTGATCAGGACTTCAAGCTTCAGCATGGGAAGTACAAGGATTTCACAGCGCAGATAATCCAGCATGAAATCGACCACTTTTCAGGAATACTTATATAAACGAGTTCAGACCGATTATGAAGAAAGAAAAGGTTAAATGGAATAAAGGGACTATATGGACGAGAGACTTAGGAAACAGCTTGATTTTGCATTAGAAGTGGATAAGGAAAAGAATATTTTTAGGCAAACACACCTTTCTGGGCATGGTAGAAATGAGAATGATGCGGAGCATGCCTGGCACATGGCGCTGATGGCTTATATTTTAAAAGAGTATGCTAATGAGCCCGTGGACATCGCAAAAGTCATGCTTATGTGCATGATCCATGATGTGGTGGAGATTGATGCCGGAGATACTTATGCCTATGATGCAGAAGGGATAAAGACTCAGAAAGAGCGTGAAGATAAGGCAAAGGAAAGAATCTTTTCTCTTTTGCCGGATGACCAGAGAGCAGAGTTGATAGCTCTTTTCGATGAGTTTGAGGCATATGAAACACCGGAGTCAAAGTATGCTCATGCCATGGATAATCTTCAGCCATTACTCCTTAACAACAGTAACGGAGGTTCAGACTGGAAGGAACATGGCGTTACAGCTGATCAGGTCTATGGCCGGCAGAGTAAGACAAGGCTTGGCTCAGAGAAACTGTATCAGGAAGTTACCGATAAGCTCATCAAGGAGCATATGAAAAAGGGTAATATCAAGGAGTGATTTTACGCGTATATGGTTAATTAGGGGCGATGCTAAATGCATCGCCTTCAATATGTCCTAAAAAGAGTCAATGAATGATCTCCAAAAATACAGCTTAAGATAAGTGTTACTTTGATACCCATATTGGCAAAAAAACAAATAATTGCCGATATGGGTGTTTCTGACTGAGCTGACATCTCTTTTTATCAACCACGGGTTTATAGAAAGCGGAGTGGATTGTGGGTAAAATATTATTGTATGTAGAGTTGTTATATTAAAAATCGGGAGAAATTGCATGAGGGATGTTGGCAGAATACGGCCTTTTCTGGACAGGATAGCTGAGGTATGGGAGAAGTATCCTGATTTAAGATTTGGACAGTTTGTGATGGATATTGTTCCGGACAAGGATAGGCTGTGGAACTGCGAAGAGGACGAGTTCCTAAAACGAATGGAAAAATTTGTAGAAAGCATTTCTGCAAGTAAGAAATCCTATAAAGAGACATCGTTTGAGATAAGTGGCGCTGATGCTGACAGGTTAAAAAGATTTAAAGAACAGCATAAAGACTGTCCTATGGGGATGGCGTTTGACAAGTTTTCATATACATTCATTCCTACGGGACTAGGCATGGCTACTAAAGTGAAGTGTTCTTGTGGACAGACTCTAAGGCTTGGGAATTTTATGGACTTTGAAGCTGATGATTATGATGAAAAAGAGCACGGACCATTATCTGATGAAGACCTAAATAACAAGAAATTCGAGGAAGAGGCATTGCTGATTCTTAAATTGGAGAATCCTAGATATTGTAGGATGGCATTTGGAAAAGAACAATCATTTGTACTGCTATATACATATGTTACTGGATTTGCTCTAGCAGCTGATGAAAGAATAGCGAGATGTCTTTTGTATAAGAAAAGTTATGATGAAAAACATAATACAATAGAGAATTATTCAGGAGATGAAGCAGAGGACATTGCTCTGTTTTTCGGGCACTTTAAGGAGAAGCTTCGATTGGAGTTGGAAAACTATTCATGCAAAAATGACAGGCTTATCAAGAAATTGAAGGAAGTAGAGTGATGATTTATTTTACTGCTGATATGCATTTGGGGCACCGGGCGATTATTGCCATGCAGAACCGCCCGTTTGAATCCGTTGAAGAGATGGACCGCGTACTCATACAGAATTATAATTCTGTTGTTAAGAGAGATGACACAGTCTATATTCTTGGGGACATCTGCCATCATATGAAGGTTGAAGAAGCAGATAGCATAATAAAAAAGCTTAATGGCAAGAAATATCTCATAAAAGGGAATCATGACAAAAACTATGATCCCAGGTTGTTTATGGATATGCAGGATTTCATGAAAATATCTGTAGATGGTAATCATTATGCCCTGATGCATTATCCGATGATGTCATGGCCAAAGAAAAACAGTGGAGGCTACCAGCTTCATGGTCATATCCATTCTCGTATGGATTATAACGAGTCTAACCGAGGTGAAGGCATAAGAAGATATGACGTTGGCGTTGATACAAATAATTTCTTTCCTGTCTCTGTAAAACAGATAGAGAAATTCTTTGAGGAAACCAGGCAGGTAGTCATGACCAAGCAGATAAATACATTTGATAAAACTCTAAGGAAAATCCGATGTATAGAGAAGACACATGACTTTATAGGCGATGGTCATTTTATTACAGAAGAAGAGCTTGAGGTGGGAAAAGAGTACACGTTTGTCCCGCATGGTGGTAGACATGACGGCTTGTTTATACACATTCTTGAACATCCCAAATCGTTTGGGTATCCTGCTTATCTTTTCGAAGAACTTGTTCCATATGATGAGCAGATTGGGATTAAGGCAACATGGGAAAACTTAGAGAAATCATTAGAGAAGGCTGAACAGGATATTAGGGAGGGGAGAGTTTATTCAGATGAAGAGGTTCGCAAGCATATAGAAGAAGGCGTTGAGGAAATGAGGAAGGAACGGAATCCCGAGAGAATCCAGGGATATATCGATCTTCTTACTAAAGCGTGGGATAAGCATCCGGATATGCGATTGGGCCAGCTGATCCAGTATGCTTTGGGTGAAACTGATCTATGGGATATAAAGGATAAAGAGATTTTTGAAGCGTTAAGGCAGTTAGATAGAAGTATCTGAAAAAAAGATGTATAAAACATCTACTACCTGGGGAGAATAAGAATGCATAAGAATATAATCAAGATCTTAGAGGAGATTATGTCAGAATACAGAGTGAAAAAGATTTGCAGCAAGATGGATTATATCGTGGACTGGGAAGAGCCGGACAGGTCTGCGGGTCTCGATATAGAGGCAACTAAAAATAGAATATGCGATATGATAAAAGCTAAGGGCCTAAAAGATAAGGCTATTGCTGACAAGATGGGTATTACACCGCAGGCTGTAAATAAATGGAGGCATAAAGGGACTTTTCTTGTCGTAGAGAATCTGTACGTCCTAGGTGGAATGCTTGGGGTAAGCGTTGACGATTTACTTGTCCCGGTGACAAAGAAAAAGTGCAGAGTGGTTATTGAAATATGAGTATGTAACTGCATTCTATACCACAGGTTTAGCGACAAAACAATCAAGGTTTTATAGAATCATTGTATAGGAACAGGAAAATGACAGAGTATGGAGGGAAGCACTATGACAAAGATGACATCAGCATATGCAAATAAAGTTTTGAAGAAGCTTAATGATGATAAGGATTTTTACCTAAACAAAGAACAGGAAGGGCAGGTCTATGTGGCTGCGCTGGATGAGGAGCCGGTTATTCCCGATTATGATTACGCAGAAGTATCTGCAAAGATAGCGGAGATTGATGGGAAGATAATAAAGATCAAGCACGCGATCAATGTGACAAATGCAACAAGCAAGATTGATGTTGAAGGCCTAGACATGACTATTGATTCAATTCTGGTAAAGATGGCGCAGCTTAACAGGAGAAAGCTGGTGCTTGACAAGATGCGTAAGCGCCAGGCTAAGACGAGAGAAAACTCAGGCTTGTACGGGGCAAGAAAAACAGCTCCTGAGTATAGATATATCAATTACGATCTCAAGGCCGTCAATAAGGATTATGAGCGTATTGATGCGGAGATTGCGGCAATGCAGATTGCCCTTGATAAGTTCAATCAGACCTTTGAGTTTGAGGTGGAAGTTTAATGTTTTTTTCCGTGCATCAGGTTTTAGGGGCGTACAAGGTGTTAAGCATTAATCGCCGTTCAGTGTTGCGGTTCGCGGTTATTTGTTATTTTTTATTGGAGAATTGTTCAAGGTTACGAACAGGGTGTGTTTGAAGCACAATTTAAAATCTCACCTGTTGCAAAAAACTTGTACCTTTGGTACCGGGGCATTGAAGTTCGGTTTCATATGCCCCTCTTTTTTGATTAAGAAACTAAACCACTGGTATATTTTTTGTTGAAGCAGTTTGTGATATTATAATGAAACGGGATGGCGTTGCAGAGTCTTTTGTTAATACGGAGGATAACGACCATGGATATTTTTGATGTATTCGTTGACATGCAGGCTACTGGTGATAAGATCAAGCAGCTTCGCAAACAGAACCACTACAGGGTATTTGATCTTGCCAATGCACTTGGACTTGAATCAGAGCAGGCAATTTACAAATGGCAGCGCGGACAATGTTTGCCAAATACCGATAACCTTGTAAGACTTAGCATTTTGTTTGGATGCCACATAGAAGACATCCTTATTCATAACATGACAACAGGAGAGGACGAGAGTCCTCTTCTTCCTTTTTTAAGAGCTGTATTGAGTACGATGATTCAATATGGCTTTTATATTTTGCCTGAAAAAGATATGATAAGTATTAAGTTGACAGAATAGATGAAGCGCAGGCATTTGAGAAAGAACTGATAGAATCAGGAAGAAAGAAATTATATGGCAAAGTCAGGGAAGAAGAAAGAGGAGTTTGAATGATTAAATACAGGGAAATGACAGAGGCTGACAATGCCGTAGTAGCATTGCTTGTCAGGGATAACCTTAAACATTTTAATCTTGATATTCCAGGAACAGTCTATTTTGACAAAGAATTAGACCACCTTAGTGACTATTATGGTAATAATGAGCGTAGATACTTTGTCATTGAAGGCGACAATGGCGAGGTTATTGGTGGAATCGGATTTGCCAGATTTGAACCGATTAAAGATACTGCTGAGCTGCAGAAGCTATATCTTTCGGATACTGCAAAAGGCTCTGGACTTGGCTATGAACTGATAGACTTCATTGAGGACAGAATGCGCGAGGCAGGATACAAGATTTCGTATTTGGAGACCCATGATAATCTGCAGGCTGCGATCCACATATATGAAAAGAAAGGATATAAAGAGATAGAGCGTCCTAAAGAGGTGGTACACAGTACTATGAACAGATTTTTTAGAAAAGAGTTGTGAGGATACATAAATACTATGGCAGGAAAATTGTATGCTGTTGGAGTCGGGCCTGGTGATCCGGAGCTAATAACGATAAAAGCACTAAAGACCATAAAGAATGCTGATTGCATTGCATGTCCTGAAAGCCATGGTGAGCCAGGGACTGCATATAAGATTGCAAAAGAGGCTGTTCCGGATATTTCATCAAAAGAACTGTTGCTTTTGGGATTTCCAATGCGAAAGGATGACTTGAGTGATGCTCATCATAAAGCGGCTGAACAGGTTATAGACTATCTTTCATCAGGAAAGAACTTGGCTTTTCTGACATTGGGAGATCCGGAATTCTACTCAACATTTTATTATGTTGCTAACATTATAAAGGAACAAGGTTATGAAATAGAGATAGTCAGTGGAATCACTTCGTTTAGCGCTGCTGCAGCAAGGCTAGAGTTACCACTTTCTTTGGGCGATGAATCAGTGATGATCATCTCGGGAAAATTCTGTGAATTTGAAGGTACGCTCGTGATATTAAAAGCAGGGAGCAAGCTAAAGGAAATCAAAGAAAAAGCTTTTGCTTATAACAAGAATGTCTATATGATCGAAAATTGTGGAATGCCAGATGAGAAGGTTTATCTTGATATGCATTCTATTCCGGATGAAGCCGGTTATTTTTCTTTGGTGATAGTGAGGTAAATATAGTTTCAGTAGGATAAATGACGAGGAGATTGCCGGTGAGAAGAAGTGACAGGGAAATTAAGGATAAGAAACAAATTGAGGAATTTATAGCCAAAGAACAGATCATGAGGATCGCGTTCTATGACAACGGGGAGATTTATATCGTTCCGGTAAATTATGGATATGCTAATGATTCCGGGCAGTATGTATTCTATTTTCATGGAGCAAAAGATGGACGCAAGTATGAACTGAGCAAGGAATCGCCGAATATCGGCTTTGAGATTGATGGAAACTATGAACTACTGGAGGCTGACATAGCCTGCAAGTACTCAGCTAGATATCAGAGCATAGTCGGAACCGGAAAGATATCTATTGTCGAGGACAGGGAAGAAATAATCAGCGGGCTTAATACGCTGATGAGACAGACATCTGATAAGGCCAAATGGCAGTATTCTGATGAGATATTGAATGAGGTTGCTGTTTTCAGAGTGAATGTTGATAAGATCTCCTGCAAGGCAAAATAACTTTCAGTTTCCTTTTCTGAAGTTATTCTGAATTATTTGCACCTATAAACAATTAAAGAATATTGCCGATATAAAAGATAGCAATGGAAATGCGTGTCTTTTCAATGGATTGACCATCCTTGAAAGGGCACGTTTTTGTTATCCGGAGGTATACATGGGAATAGCAGCACTGGCGAATGATTATTATACAGAATCATATAATTTTGGAGTGGGAAAAGGGACTACTTCAGCTGTAGGTGAGACTGAGAGCTTTGGACAAAAGCTTCAGGCGGAAACGGAAAAGAAATGCCCGTATAACTTTTTGGCAAAGGAAGGAATCATACAGTACAACGGTGTTACTTTTGTTTGCGACTATAACCAGAATGCAATAACTCTCGGGAATATGTATGAAACAAATAAAATCCTTAAAATAGCGCTGCCCAGCGGTGGTAGTCTTCATCTGAATGTAGATAATATTGATACGCTCGCCAGGGCAGCAAGTATGTTCACACCAGAGGATCTTAATGCCATAATGCGAGCTATCCATGAATATAACCACTGCACCCGGAAACGCATGGAAATAGAGGAAGAGAAGGCTGAGACTGCAGAGGAAGCAGCTGCGGAATCTGAAACTCCTGATGCGGAGAAAGAGCCTGAGATTGGTGAAACAGTCCTGGCAGCTCAGATTAGCGCATTTAGAGCAGAACTGTACTACAAACTCATCAACAATGAAACCGAGATCAAAATCCAGATCGGCAGCCAGGAAATGAGCATGAAGGAATGGGATAAGCTCATGGACAGTATAGATAGAGAACTTGAGACTATTCACGAAGCGCTCCTTGAAAAAGAAGAAAAGCAGTCTGAAAAAGAACAGGAAGAACTAATCAGAAAGCTTTTTGAAGAAAGAAATGATAGGGAAGAACAGCTCATTTATAAACAGAGGGAAATGACTGCTTTATGAGGATACTTCTTTTTGCTATCAAATAAAACAGGAGTAGTTGACATCGCTTATCATGGTGCGTATACTAACAACTAATAATTTCGGAGGAAAGCTGATTATATGGCAAACACTCGTCTCGTCAACAGAATGGTCAATATTATGCCCGTGAATACTAATCAGGGGTTAAATTTGACGTGCGAGATGAGGCCGTGTTATAGATGAATATAGCTTTATTGATTCATAATAACTGAGTTTACAAAGACCTTATCAAGCGGATGTTTGATGAGGTCTATTTTTTTACATCAAAGGAGGAGCAGCATGAGAATCGAAGAAGAAAGAATCACACTGAAGGATGGAAGGAATCTGACGCTAAGATCTGCGGAGGAAAGGGATGCACAGACAATGCTGGATTACATTGTGAAGACAGCAGAGGAGACACATTTTCTGATCAGATACCCTGAAGAAATAAGCATGGATATTGAGAGAGAAAAGAGAATCATAAATGATAATCTTGAAGCTGAGGATTCAGTGTGGTTTACGGTCTTCGATGGAGATAAGGCTGTAGGCAATTGCTCTATTTCAAGTCACAGGAACCACATTAAACTTAAGCACAGATGCGATTTTGCAATTGCCATAGAGCAGGAATATTGCGGATGCGGTCTTGGGACATTGCTTATGAAGAAAGCAATCGATAAAGCAAAAGAGCTTGGCTTTGAGCAGATGGAACTTGGCACTTATGCAGATAATGAAAAGGGATTGGCCCTTTACAGGAAGATGGGATTTCAGGAAATGGGCAAGAACCTCAGAGCTTTCAAGCTTAAGGACGGTACATATATTGATGAGATCAACATGGTTCTGTTTCTGTAATTGTGGGAGGAAAAACGATGATTATAAAGAATGAAATACCAATACTTGAATATGATGATTGTTCTGCAGAGGTTATTGCACCTGATCATGATTTAGCAGGCATACAGCTTCCAGAGAAATGTCTTTTTACATTTCTTGGAGATGTGGTGCATCGATATGCCAAAGACAATAATGCTGAAGTCGTAGAGGAACTTATTACAGTTTCACACAATATAAAGATATATGTTCTGCATGAAAAGGATGATATATGTCTTGTGCAATCAACGATAGGAGCTCCTGCAGCAGCCCAGATAATGGACTCATTAGTCTCATGTGGCTGCAAAAAAGTTATAGCAGTTGGCTCGTGCGGAGTACTTGCCGAACTCCCGGAGAATGCTTTCATTGTGCCTGTTAGAGCACTAAGAGATGAAGGAACTTCATATCATTATCTTCCTGCGTCAAGATACATAGAGCTGGATGAAGAGCCGGTTGCTGCAATAGAAGACTGCTTTAAATCCCATGACTTGCCATTTGTTACCTGTACGACATGGACCACTGACGGATTCTTCAGAGAGACAAAGGACATGGTCAAGTATCGTTTGGAGGAAGGATGTTCTGTCGTAGAGATGGAGTGTGCGGCGCTGGCTGCAGTATGCAGAAAACGATGCGCTAAGTTCGGACAGTTTCTTTTCACAGCAGACTCTCTGGCAAATGTTCATGAATATGATGCCAGAGGTTTTGGGACGGATTCCCATGAAAAAGCATTGTTGCTGGGACTGGATGTACTTAGAGGTTATAAGTGATTCACTCGGAGACGGAGCGTAGACTTTATACTACGAGTATAATAGACAGCTAAGGATTTCAGTGTTACTATTCGATATAGAAAGAGATAAGCGGAGTAAAAATAATCTGCTCCCGGAAAGGAAAAACAGAGACATGACAACAACAATGAATCGAATTTATTGCCTCCATAATGAAAGTTATGAATCATCACTCCTGAAAAGATCAGAGTGGGGATTATATTTCATGCACTCATTTAAGGACAGGCAATTGCGAGAAAATGTTGTTGATAGGCGAACCCAGTGGGAATAAATCCAGGGTCTGGCAGATAAATTAACATGTTTTAGCGACCGCTTACCTTAAGTGAAAAAGGTAGGCGTTTTTTTGCGTAGAGCACTTAACGAGGTATTTACGAGTTTAGTGCGAACCATGCAAGTTCACTTGACAAGGTTTTGTCGAGTTTAGTGAAGCTTGCTCATGCAATAAGCGGAAAGGAGCAGAAATGGTTACAATACCTGCCATAGATATGGCGGCAACCGGAAGGAACATAACAAAGCTGCGTCAGGATGCCGGACTGTCTGTTAAGGATCTGCAGATGCTGTTTGGTTTCACAACACCACAAGCTATATACAAGTGGCAGCACGGCACAGCAATGCCAACGATAGACAACCTGGTTGTACTGGCGGTGGTATTTGATGTTCTAATAGATGACATAATCATCGTTGACAACGGAGTTCAGGCACAGTTAGGTGCTTGAAAGAAAAATAGAATAAAGGAGCTGTGAGTAAAAACAGCTCCGCATATGGTCCCCTCGTCTAAATGGCAAGGACACAGCCCTTTCAAGGCTGAAATGCTCGGTTCAACTCCGGCGGGGATTATCAGGGCAAGTAGCGAATCGGCAAACGCGACGGACTGTAAATCCGTTCTCTTCGGAGGTAATGGGCTCGACACCCATCTTGCCCACTTAGTTATTTGATAGGAGAAAAGACATGACACGATTATTGCGACTCCGACTTAGGAGCTTACAACTGAATTATCTGTGACCGTGGTGGAACTGGTATACACGCAGAGCTTAAGTCTCTGTTCCTATTGTTGGTTGCGAGTTCGAGTCTCGCCGGTCACATCTGTGCCCTTGGTGAAATGGTAGACACGGCAGACTTAGAATCTGTTGCGAAAGCGTAAGAGTTCGAGTCTCTTAGGGCGTACTTGCAGGATTGGCGGAAGTGGCAGACGCAATTGGCTAAGGACCAGTTGGGCTTAGCCCGTATCAGTTCGAATCTGATATCCTGCACTGCACAGGTGTATCCCAATTGGCAGAGGAAGCGAGCTCAAACCTCGTTTATGTGTGGATTCGAATTCCACCGCCTGTATTTCTGCCAGAGGCAGAAGATTTTTATACATGAATAACCGACAAAAATAACGAGGAAAGAGAGGTGTAAAGAATAATATAGCCCTGATGTAATGGTAGCATAACTGTCTCCAAAACAGTTTGTGTGGGTTCCCTGCGCAATGCTCGGAGTCGCAAGCGTGGCATCCCCTGGATGCCTGCGACCCTACGGGTTATGCTCAAGCTGCATTGGCAGAACGGGATTGCCGCGGTCTTGAAAACCGCTGGCTCCTTTACGGGAGAGAAGGTTCGACTCCTTCATGCAGCGCTTTAGCCGTGGTGGCTGAGTGGTAAGGCACCTGATTGCTAATCAGCGGTTTCCTTCACGGGAAGACAGGTTCGATCCCTGTTCACGGCGCCATGTTCCTCTAAGCTAATGGAAAAACTGTCTGGCTACGAACCAGGAATTAGGCGTTCGAATCGCCTGAGGAACATTTATGTCCCCTTCGCCAAGTGGAAAAGGCATGAGATTTCTAATCTCACATACGCGGGTCCGAATCCTGCAGGGGATACTTTGCAGATATGGTGAAATTGGTTATCACGCCTCTCTGATACGGAGGTATTTCCTGTTCGAGTCAGGATGTCTGTACTATAGCCTTATAGCTAATGAAAAAGTGTCATTCGATGACACTATACAAACTGGTCCGGCAGGACGATAATACAAGTGTAACAAAGATATGGAGCTGCCAAAGGTCAGCGGAAAGTTAAGAGGTAGATTTTTAAGATGTACTACGTAACTATCAGCAAGCAATTTAATAACAAACAGTTTATGCAGTTCTGCAAAAATCAGAAGTGCTTTGTTAGTTATGTAAATTGCAAGTTGGTGGAAAGTGGTCCAGGATCCAGTGAATAATGGATGATCCGGAGCATTAAAAATACACGAGGTCGATATGATCTGTAACCACTTAGCTTGCGAGGTTAAGTGGTTTTTTAGTGCGCAAAAAGGAGATTAGAAAAATGGATTATCCAGTTATTGATATTGAAGAAACAGGAATACATATAAGAGATTTGATCAGAGAAAGCGGACATACAGTTACAGAGGTTTCAGAATACCTGGGAACGAGTACTTCTCTTGTGTATAGATACATAAGAGGAGAGGTTCTTCCAAGCATTGATAGGATTGTAGCACTTTCTGTATATCTTGAAGTTCCTATTGAAAGAATAATAGCAGTCGAGTAAGACTGCACCATGCGGTATGGGGTAATGGTAGCCCACAGGATTTTGGTTCCAGTAATCTTGGTTCGATTCCAAGTGCCGTAGTTAAGACAGGGTAGCCAAGCTGGAAAGGCAGCGGACTGCAACTCCGCCATCGTGGGTTCGAATCCTGCCCTTGTCTCTATGGACTTGTAGCTCAAATGGTAGAGCGGGAGAGTGAAGATCTCCGCGTAGGCGGTTCGATATCGTCCGAGTCCACTTAGCTGTCTTAGCTCAGTTGGGAGAGCAACGGTCTTTTAAACCGTAGGTCATGGGTTCAATCCCCATAGGCAGCACTAAGCTGTTGTAGCTCAATCGGCAGAGCGCCCGGCTGTTAACCGGGAGGTTGTGGGTTCCCTTCGCAAGCTCGGAGTCGCAAGCGTGACATCCCCTGGATGTCTGCGACCCCTCTGTATCCGCTTTTTACCTGAATAGCTCAGTTGGTAAGAGCGTCTGTTTCATACGCAGAAGGCCATTGGTTCGATCCCAATTTCAGGTATTTTGTTTTTTTAAAAAAGTGCTTTACAAATATACGGTATGATGTTAATGTAAGTACATAGGAAGTGCCTGTCCTATTTATTTTGATGCAAACATCAACATAAATATGCGAGCGCTTCCTTTTTTGTTTATCAGAAATATTAAGAAAGGTTAAGGTAAAAAGCTTTCAATGAGACAGATGATGATTTCTAATCTTATAGGCATAACCGCGACAAAAGCGTATGACTTCACAGTCGATACGTTTGTTATTGATGCGCCCGTATTAGGAACATCAGGCCGTGCTTTTGGTATAGAAAAATATTTTAGGACAGATGGTAAAGTCCGATGTTAGGCTGGTAAACAGGCACACCGGAATATACTGTAGGATTTTAGGATCTGTCCAAGAGGATGGGTCCTTTTTTAATACCCAAATTGATATTGGGCAATAGTTCAATGGTGAGAGCCGGTGTCTTATAAGCATCTGATCCGAGTTCGATTCTCGGTTGCCCGATCAGCTCCATTCGCACATCAGCTAGTGTATTAGCTTTCCAAGCTAAGGAAGTCGGGGCAGCACCGACATGGAGCTTTCAGAAGAGAGAAAGCAGGCACTTCCTTACTTCTGAACGTAAAATAACTTAATAAAGCAGGAGGCCACAGGCACGGTCTTCTGCAGCTTGGGCCGGAAGTCGCAATGGGGTGACACTGGTTTTGCAATCCAGAGATGGCGGGTTCGATTCCCGTGCGGTCCACTACGATATAACTCAGCTGGGAGAGTGCTTCCCTTACAAGGAAGAAGCCACAGGTTCGCCTGTGCGTAGCTCGGCCGTGCTAAACGGATGTCCCCCGGACATCCAGCACCCTGTTATCGGAATACCTGCCGGATAAGCATAGATAGCGATGCAGGTGATTTGTAACCATCAGAGGAGGGCGCACATCCTTCATCCGGCTTTATATGACTCTATGGTATAAAGGCTATTATGCCGGACTGTCTATCCGGAGATCAGAGTTCAATTCTCTGTAGAGTCGTTTTCATTGCGGGGAAGTGGAACGGAATTACCATGCGAGGCTCATAACCTCAGCGATAGCAGGTTCCCTGCGCAGTGCTCGGAGTCGCAAGCGTGGCATCCCCCGGATGCCTGCGACCTGTCCCCGCGACCAGGCTTTAAACCACGAGTTAATTGAGAAGCAGCAGCTATGAGGCTATCATTTAATTAGATGGATGTGCGCCGACACACTAATCTGGAGGTGGTGTGAAAATCAGATCGGGTCCACCGTTAGGGCTTCGCCGTGACAGTCGGATTTAAGAGTTAGGGAAATAAGTATAGCAGGGAGAAGTGAAAGATGCGTTTTGATGAGATGGATTCAAAGATGCGTGTTTATGAGCAGTCTTTAGATCAGGTTATTCTTCCAGATATTTTCATGGTAGCGAGACTTGATGGGAGGGGATTTACAAGGCTTACAAAGGAGGTTTGTCATTTTGAAGCTCCTTTTGATGAAAAGTTTAGGGATATGATGGTAAAGACCACAAAGGAGCTAATGGATTGCGGATTCAGAGTGGTTTACGCCTATACAGAAAGTGATGAGATTTCGTTATTGTTTGCGGCTGATGAGGATACCTTTGGAAGGAAGGTGCGTAAGTATAACTCGACGCTTGCAGCAGAAGCCAGCGCGGTCTTTTCTCTTGAGCTTGGCATGGCAGCGACATTTGACTGTAGAATGGTACCGCTTCCGAATGCAGAAAGAGTGGAAGATTACTTTCGATGGAGACAGGAAGATGCAAACAGAAATGCTCTTAATTCACATTGCTACTGGATGCTGCGAAAGGAAGGCGCATCAGTTCATAAAGCAACTTCGGAGTTAAAAGGCAAAGGAGTGGCATATAAAAATGAACTCCTTTTCAGTAGAGGAATCAACTATGATAAGCTGCCCTCATGGCAGAAACGCGGTGTAGGTATGTGGATGGAAGAATATAAAAAAGAAGGGCTTAATCCACTTACAGGCGAAACAAGGATCACGACACGTAACAGGATACACGTAGATTATGAGCTACCATTCGGAGATGAATACGGCAGGCTTATTCGGAGATTTACTTGAGGGGTATAGAAAGATGAGAAAGTTAGCATCAATACAGAGAGTAAATGGAGTATTTCCAATATCTGACGCAGACAGGCTTGAGCTTGTTCAGGTACTTGGATGGAAGTGTGTTGGAGGAAAGAATGAGTTTCATGTTGGGGACTTGGTGGTCTATTTTGAGATAGACTCTTTCCTGCCAATATGCGAGGAATTTGAGTTTCTTAGAAAGAACTCTTACAAGAATAATGAATATATGGGAGAAGGCTTCAAGCTTAAGACCATGAAGTTCAGAGGAGAGATATCCCAGGGATTATGCCTTGGAATTGATAAACTTCCCAAGCTGAACGGAATAGAACTAACCGAGGGGATGGATGTGACAGAAATCCTTGGAGTTCGCGAGTGGGAGATGCCTGAAAGGGTTGGATCATCAGGAACAATAATCGGAGACAGGCCAGGATATATTCCTAAAACTGATGAAACCAGAATCCAGTCAGCACCAGAACTTCTTAAGGAGTTTGCAGGGCTTCCATACTACATCACGACCAAGCTGGATGGATCAAGTCATTCTGTTGGAGTAAGAGATGATGAGGTTTCCTACACGGGGCATAACTTCACCTACAAGGATGATGGTAAGTCTTCATTTGTTGAGTACGTTAAGTCTAAGGGAATCCCTGAGAAGATGGAGGAATATGCCAAGGAGAACGAAATTCAGAGCATTGTGCTTCAGGGAGAATGGTGTGGAGAAGGAATCCAGAAGAACAGGCTTAAGTTAAAGACCCCTGAATGGTTCGTGTTTACAGCAAGAGTAAATGACAAGAGAACTAACCTGGATATGCTCAGGGCTATATGCGAGTATGTTGGTTGCAAGATGGTTCCTGTCGAGGAAGAGGGAGAAGATCTTCTTACGAAGTATCCGGATGAGCAGGCTCTTTTAACAAGGGCTGATGGTATCGGATACAACGGAACTGTCCGGGAAGGAATTGTTATAAGGCCAAAAGAGCCTGTACATTCATACACACTTAGCGGCCCGCTTTCCATGAAGGTAATAAACAACAAATACCTGATCAAGAATGACGACTGACCGCGGAAGGGAGGCTGCATGATATCAACACTTTATGAACCTTTCAGGCATTGGTCCGAAAAAGGCTCAGTTTATATACTTTCGGATATGCACTTTGATGACGATGACTGTAAATTTATGGATCCTGGGTGGATTACTCCGAGGGAGCAGATAGATATTATCAACAAGACCATCATGAAAAATGATACCTTCGTCTGCCTTGGAGATGTAGGTAGACCAGAGTATATTAAGGAACTCAAAGTTAGGAAAAAGATTCTTCTTCTTGGCAATCACGACAGGCGGGGAGAGTATACTGACTGCTTCGACGAGATATATGCAGGACCTCTCTTTATTGCAGAAAAGATTCTTTTATCTCATGAACCGGTCTATGGACTCTCATGGTGTCTGAACATCCATGGTCATGACCATAATAACATTGAGGCATACAAGGATGGCTGCAAGCATCTGAACCTTGCTGCAAATGTCTGTGACTATACTCCTGTTAATCTCGGGAAGCTTATAAAGGATGGCATTCTGTCAGATATCGACAGTATTCACAGAGTAACGATTGATCATGCCATAGATAAAAAGGCCAAGAAAATGGAGAAGAATCCGGCTCCTATTTTATCAACCACGCGTTAATTGAGATGCTTGGAATTCACAGATACAATAATAGTGAATACTTGAGTAAAACTTGTCTAGGAGGCAATGGCAGAATATGAATGACAGGCAGAAAATGGTTGAAGAACTTATGCATCATCCGCTGAAGTCAGATGATGAATTCTTGTTCAGATGTGATCAATGTGGGGAGTGTTGTAAAGACCGGGCGGATATTCTTTTATCCCCGTTTGATCTGTGCAGGATTTCAAAAGCATTAGAAGAACCTTTACCAGATGCTATGGATAAGTATGGCTTTTTATTTCTTGGTGAGACAAGTAAATTTCCGCTGGTATCTTTGGTGATGCGTGAGGATAACGGCAGATGTCCATTCCTGAATGATGACAATCGTTGCGGGATTCATATGTACAAGCCTTCCGTATGCGCATTGTTTCCGCTTGGGAGATGTGCTTCCCGTCAGAATGATAGAACTGATATATTTTATATCCTTCAGCCGACTGACTGCGGCTATGATGATGAAATCCATACTCCTCGCGAATGGATGGGAGGGTTCAATCTTGAGGAGAGCGAGCAATGGTTTGCTGCATGGCAGGACATTGTCATGGAAATCTCAGAACGTATACGAGAAATATTGCCGAAGCTGCCTGGTGAGTTGGGCAATGAGATGCTATCAGGCATTGCCCAGATTTTATACTTGCGTTACCACGTGGATCAGCCGTTGCTTCCGCAGGTAAAAGAAAATGGCATTCTGGCTGGAAAGATGATCTCAATGCTTGAAAATACTATCATGACCTACCAAAAATCATAACTAAGAATGAGTAAACAAGGAGGAAGAAAATGGCAGATAAAATGCTTGTAACTCAGGCTCTTGATGAAAGAGACCTGCTTGTAAAGAAAATCAATGACAAGATTTCAAAGGCAAACTTTGTAGATACAATCAAACCTAATGAAGAGAAGGTGCTCGATGCAAGGGTATCAAGAGAGGAATTTGCCAAGGATGCAGAGAGCGCATTTCAGCAGATCCAGGATCTGATTGACAGATTTCAGAGAATTGATGCTGCTATTGTGGCATCCAATGCCAATACTAAGATTAATACCACATATGGTGAATTCACCGTTGCGGGAGCTATCTCTCTTAGAAGCAGACTGCGCGGTGTTGGATCATATGATGGAGAAGCAGATTTTGAGGCTGCTCTTCAGGAAAAGATGGAATCAGATTTCAATAAGAGAGTTAATCTTGCTGAGCTTAAGAATAAACAGCTTCAGTCTACTGCAGAGAGTATGAGACTTTCTATTCTGGGTAAGGATACAAAAGTAAAGGATGAGAAGCCTCTTGAGGTGGTAGAAGCTTATGTGAAAGAGAATACCACTGAACTTGTGGATCCGCTTGACGTACAGAAGAAGACAGCGATGCTTAGGGAAAAGAGAGATACTCTTCTGACCGAGCTGGATACTCAGATAAAGGTTTCTAATGCAACAACTTTTATCGTAATCTGAACAATAAAAAGGATAATGCCTGCAACACGAAAACTTCAAACCCGGTTTCCCTGTAACAGGGTTAAGTTACAATTGAGGCCAGTACTGTAAATACTGGAAATTCGGAATGGTGCAGTTGGATAGCACGCAAGCCTAGTGAGCTTGAAGTCGCTGGTTCGAATCCAGCTTCTGAATCCCCAAATGCTGGGGAAGAGCAGGTCGACTCGCAAAACGACCTCCGAATTAACTGTTTTAGGTTTTGGTTTAACTGTGAATACTCACTGGTTAATTGTACTTACTTGAATCTTTAATTGGAAACTGCAAACGTGCTTTAGACATAGAGATATGTTGAAATCCATGGTAAAGGTTAAGGCGCTAAACCGGTTGACCTGAAGTTGCCCTCATGGCTGTGTTGTGGGCATTTTTATGAGCAAATATTATGAGCAATATAAGATGCTGTGTATTATTACGTAAATAGAACGATAGGATGGTTTTATCAACTACGAGTTAACTGCAATCTCAGCATTGGTGCGATAAAATTAGATAGTATCAATGAACTGAGAGGTGAAAAGCGTGGGAATATACATAAACATAAAGATATCCAAAGCAGTTACAAAGGAAGAATGGGAGAAGGTATACAAGGAGACATTATTTCTGGCTAAAAAGTTTCCGCTTGCCGAAACTAAGACCATAAGCAAAAAAGGTATCGAGATTTTTTGTCTGGTTCCTACAAAAGAAACTATAGAAATAGATGAGTTTTCAAACGAAGAGACTAGAGGATGGTATGCAAGCGGAGATTATAATACGCTGAGGCGAGCAGAAACAGATTATACTCCCAGAGAGCTTGTTGAGGATAAATATTATAATCCTGAGGCAGGAGATGCTATGATGGCATATCTTCCTCAATTTCTGGACTATGATGAGGACGATGAGAGGTTTGACAATTCTTACTGGCTATGGGGCAATAAAACTCAGGGCGAGCCTTATCATATGTACCTTTTGGCAATAGCTTGTCTTATTGAGGACAGGCTTGGCAAAAAAGCTTTTGTTAGCGGGGATATTACAAGAGGACAGTGCAGGAAAGCTGTCGAAATGGCAAATGTATATTTGAAGAAGAAAATTGATATCCCAGCAAGGTGCGACATGAATAGGCTTATGAAGAGGCTTAGAGAACTGGATATTGCAGATGTTGAAAAAATGGAAGCATTTGATTATGTTTTTCTCGGGACAAAGGACAACAGTTTTTGGGATTGCCTAAGAGCGCATTTTTCAGAAACTGCATTGGATGAGTATTGGCGCAAAAAGTTTTATAACAGTCCTGTAGGGACGTATGCTTTTGACGATTGCTTAAGCAATTATCTTATCGGTGGATTTGATTTTGATAAGTTGTGTCAGTTCATAGTGTTTGATAAAGAACAAGGAAAAAAACAGTATGAGGACTTTGTAATCAGAATAATGGATGCTAAACTCTATTTGCCTGATAAGGATTGTGAAGACGTTTTAAAAACTGACCAGGAGAATCCAGCGCCCTATAGTATTTGGTCTATGCTTGCACAATTCGCGTTTGCGGGAGCACGAAACAAAAAGATAGACAGATTTATTCCAATTGATCAGATTAGAAGCTCGCTGAATAAAAGAATTGGCAATAAGTGCGACGTGGACATAATCATAGATGAGTATCTTGAAAAAGAAAAGAAACAAATTGAACTCGATTTAAGTAATGCTGACAATCTTTCAGACGAAGAGTTGAAGAATGTTTACCAACAGGACCCGTCAAAAACATTTAATGCTGTTGTCAAAAAGAAAGAAGAAGCGATTCTTCAGGAGAAGGAAGAGTTTGATATTACAGATCTGGGGCAGGCGAAGTTTTACAAAAAGGGCGATACAATGCCTGAAACAATAAAAAAGAACGTCGGGCTTTCAAGGCAATTTCTTGATAAGCTTATTGATGAGGATGAGTACCGAGAGCTGATGGAAGCAACGCCGAAAAGTAGGATGAAATGGGTGGCAGATAATAACCATTACCTGATGATCAGAGACTGTGATTGGGACGCGATTTTTAATAATATTGCCGATAATAAAGATTCTTTTGGGCGTTATTATTCTGTCATGAGAACCAAAATGGAATCTCGTGACCTTTCAAACATGGGCGTGGCTTTTGTGATTAATGATGATTTCTATGAGTATAGCGGAGAGCTGGCGAAGGAGTATTCGTAAAGGAATTAAGGAGCACGCATTTTGAGCAGAGTATTAGTGATTCCAGATGTGCATCTAAAGCCCTGGATCTTTGATAAAGCAGAAAAAGTAGATAAGAGTTCTTTTGACACAATAGTAATCCTCGGAGATCTTGTAGATGACTGGGGGAAAGGAAACGACCTTGATGCCTATAAGGAAACATTGGATCGGGCAGTTGAGTTTGGCGGGGATCATGAGAACTCTCTGTGGTGCTATGGGAACCACGACGTTTCATATTTGTGGGATGCAATGGAATCCGGCTTCTCAATACAAGCAAGGGAGACGGTAATTGAGGGTATAACAAAGCTGGAGCAAGTTGTAGAAGACAGGTATAAGTTTGTTCACAGGATTGATGATACTCTTTTTAGTCATGCTGGTCTGACTGAGTCATTTGTACTTCACGCTTGTGGTTATCATATTAAGGATGTCGAAAGCATTCTTGCCAATGTAAACCGCATGGGGAAAAATCAGCTTTGGAGAAATAGTTCTCCAATTTGGGCTCGTCCGCAATCCGATTTTTATAGGATGTTCAGGGATGATATTTTTTACCAGGTAGTTGGGCATACTCCGGTGGAGGAGCCACTTGACTTTGGTGGTGTTCTGTCTCTGGATCTATTCTCCACTTATTCCGATGGATCTGCTTATGGTAATCAGAAACTGTATATAGTTGATACTGTGAAGAGAACTTTTGAAGAAGCGAAGGAACTCAATTAGTCTGATGGTATTTAGGATTAACGGGGCTGAACTTGGAAAGCGTATCCTCTTTAAAAACAACAACATTAGCAGTAAAGCTATTATGACATATCCCGCATCGCAAGGTACGTGTCACGATTAGCGGTTTTTCTTCAATGTCCTTTAGCATATTGGCTAAACCTGAATATTGCGCCCTGCGTCCTTTTGTGGACTCGTAATATGAATCAAGTAATTTCTGTTCCTCGTCAGATAGAGTAATGTCCCAGCATTCATGCTCCTCTTTACAGAAAGGACAAGTGGGATTTACCCTGTATCGATTTGATTTCTCCATATTTATCCCTGTGATATTGTCATTGGTAGTTATCAGGTACACAACTCAATATCATTTTACTGTAGATCAATATGGATTTCTATTAACTCGTGGTTGAGATTAGCAAGGATGAGTTCAGGAAAAAGATTGACATTATCCCCGCATACAATGCCATAATAGTTGTAGTCAAAGCATTATATAAGGGGATTACTCATGTTTTATCAGATAAAAGCCATAAGGAAAAACAGTAAACCACCAATCTGGAGAAGAATACTCATACCCTCAGGCATTACATTCTCACAGATGGCAGTGATATTGGAGGAGGTGCTCGAAATACCTCTTCTTGAAACATTTGAGTTCGAGTTTTATACAAAGAAAGAACGACTTGCTGAATACAGGGAGGGGAATCGCCTTCCGGCAGATTTTTATTATTCAGCATATGATGCTGCAGAGACCTTTGTGAATGATTACCTTGACAAGGAAAAGTGGTTCACTTTCAGGATACTGGACATGGAGCAGATTCCAGAATACCGTCTGGAAATAGAAAAGCTTGTAGTGAAGGCAACAGTAAGCAACCCTGGTGCTGGCAAAGGAAGAGAGGTACAGTCTCCCATAATAGTAAAGGAAGTGTCAATGGAGAATGATCCTTTCTTTACGGATGCGTATGCAATAAATGAGGAACTTGGCAAAAGCTACTATCTTGTTGAAGGAGAAAACTCTTTTGCTGGGCACACACAGACAGCATCAAGAATACAGTCAGGGAAAGGTATTGTATACAGCAGAAATCCTGTCAGCGGGAAATCTCATGTAGAACCATCAGTGAATAGCTATTTACAGGAGATGGCAGATAAAATCCAGATGCTGTATGACAATGGAAGTGCAGCAGACAGGGGATATATCGCTGACACACTTAATAGTATAACTAACAGAAGGAATGATGGCGCAGATCTCTCAGAATCTGAAGAAACTCCACGGCATACCTCTCTTTCAGCTTTTTTGGCAACCTATTCTCTTGAAGATCTGATGGATGTTGCTAAAGATATTCATTATCAGACCACTGAAAAAAACAGGAAGAAGCTTGCAAAAGAGCTGGCAGAAAAACTTTTACTGCCGGAAACCATGAAAAAGCAATTATTTTGGACGACCGAAGAGGAATTGGACACCTTTGAGGATGTTATCAAAAAGCAGGGTGTTTTCTGCACTGATGAGGATTGGGATAAATATGAGAATATTTATGATCGTAATTACTATATAGCTTATGAAGATGGCTATGTAGGTGTGACGGTCGGAATTGCACATGCGTATGAAACTATTAGTCAGGGTGATTATCGGAAAATTCGGAAACAGGCAAGATGGCTGTATAAATGCCTGAGTTATGCACGGTTCATACATGTAGTTATTCCCCTTAAACAGCTGTACAGGATTTTTAAGCAAAAAGATGGAATGGATATCGGAATAGATGCGCTTAAGCCTCTTTTTGATGAAATACCCTCGGAGTATCTGCCCTGTGTGCTTCATGGCGACAAGGTGATAGCCAAAGAAGTTGTGAAAAATGATCTATATAAAAATATAGAAAAAGGGATGAGAGATGTAGGGTATTACATACCATCAGAAGATAACATTGAAGCATTTATGAAGGAGTATTATCCGGCTGATGATCCCGCCTACAAAAAGCTTTATGAATACTATACCCGCGGACTTGGATGGGACGAAGATATCTCAGCAGAAATGTGCCATATGGCAGCCAAGATATTTCCCATGAATGACAGTATATCGGATTATGTTGATATTCTAAAAGAGCATGGGTTGTCCCTCAGATCGGAAAAGGATGTTGAGACATTCTCTAAGCTCATAATAGCAGTACATAACAATACACGAATGTTTTGCTTCAGAGGACATACTCCAGAAGAGATGGCGCATCTTTTCCCTCCGGACATAAAGGAGTTCCCAACGATTGTACCAATGAGCACTGAGGCAGCAAACTTTTTAAATGCCGGAAAAAATGAGATGGAGAAGATGGGCTTCAAGGTAGATACCGAATCAGATGCCACGAAGCTTCAATCAGCAGTATTCCCACAAGGCATGGGAGGGAATGTTGTCCCAATGACAAAGAAGGTTTATCCAAATGACCCATGTCCATGCGGGAGCGGGAAGAAATTCAAAAAGTGCTGTGGCAGAAAAGCGTAAATGAAGTAGGTGAGATAGAATGATTAGTTCACTGATGGAATACAATGGGTATCATGCAAAAGTAGAGTTTGACCAGGAAGATCAGATTTTCATTGGTCATGTACTTGGCATCAATGACTCCTTGAACTTTCACGGAGAATCAGTAAAAGAGCTTACCCAGGCAATGCACGATTGTATAGATAATTACCTTTATTATTGTAAACAAGTAGGAAAAGAACCTGAAAGAGAGTTTAAGGGCTCTTTCAATGTGCGTATCAAACCTGAGCAGCACAAAAAGATAGCCTTATATGCCGCAAATGAGGGTATTACGATAAATCAATTTGTATCGAGGGCTATAGATGATGAACTTGGAATTCTCGAGGGATAATATGCAACTGAAATAGCTTAAAGGGCGATACTTATAGAAGTATCGTCCTTTTTGTTGTGCGCCGTCGGGAGTACAGCAAAAAGTTGCCACTGTAGCGGTGGCAACTTTCTTTAGCGGTTTATGTTATATTTCAAGTACCGGCATGGAAGATGATGATTTCCAATAACATCAGAAGGAAAAACATCACTACGGAATATATGGCTATTAGAGCGGCGGTACCAATGGTACGGACAAGCCTGTTACTGCTTCGGCATGGCGGGAATATCCGTTGTATTCCGAGGTAATTATATCCGATAAAGATATCTCCAAGAAAGATGATCAGCAGAGCTATCCGTTCAAGCCACAGAGCAGCACCTGAAGTATCCTTAACTTCGAGCGTGAAGCATAGGGAGAAGATAAGAATATAAACCGGGATGGCAACAATCATCTTACCTGGTGTCATTGTTCTAAAGCCGGGTGGTAAATATGAAGTTATTGAGACCTGTTCTGCCTCAGGAGCAAGATCTTTTCCCATGAGTCTCATGAGCGCGACTTTTAGCTCTTTTGCTGAGTGGTAACGTCTTGAAGGATCCATCTGGGTACACTTGCTGATGATGGAATCGAATTTATGTGTTTTTATCATAAGTGAAGCGGATGCTTCTCTTATGATAATGCCAAGAGAATAGATATCGGTTTGCGGTGATGATTCACCAAAGCCGTACTGCTCGGGAGCTGCATAGCCCTGAGTACCAAGAAGTACAGTATCAGCACCATGATTAATATCGCCGGAACTACATTTGGCGGCATTGAAATCAAGGAGCATTACGTTGTCATAGCTGCTTATGATGATATTTGAAGGTTTGATGTCCCTGTGTATAAGAGCAGGAGTATGTGAATGAAGCCTTTCAAGTATCTCACACAGATTGATCATATAGTTCCCAATCTGATCAGCGGTGAGCTTTCCGGACTCGATCTTTTCCTTAAGAGTGGTTCCTGAAACATACTCCTCTATCAGAGTAAGGGTATTATCCTCTTCACAGAAATCGATGATACGAGGGATGCCTGTGATGGGATTGGATTTGAGATACATATATACTTCAATCGAGTAGACATCAAGGATTTTTTTAACATAGAACTTACCGGTTTCCTGGTGCTGGACCAAGTATATTTTATGGGGCTCATTAATCGTTGCGATTGTCTTGTAATATGAAATTGACAGGCGCTGAGATAAATCCACGATTACATCCCCTTTCTTGAAAACTTGATATAATTTATTTTAACACGGTTTGGAGGTGCGTATGCAGGAAAAAGACACGAACGAATTGGAGAAGGTTTTAGGGAAAACACACTTATCAGATTATGATTCCTATGTCCAGAATAATAAGGACAGTATGCTGTCTGATTCAAATTCCTTTTCATCATATGTAAAGGGAAAGCTGTCGGAGAAAGGTATTACGCAGCAGACAGTATTCCTTAAGGCGGATGTCCCTGAAAGGTATGGGTATAAGCTGCTGTCCGGCGAAAAGCACACCAAACAGAGGGATGTTATACTGAGGATCTGCTATGCAGCAGACTTCACCCTTCAGGAAACTCAGAGGGCTTTGAAGAAATATGGAATGGCTGAGCTATATGCCAAGTATGAAAGGGACGCTCTTGTGATGATAGCGTTCAATGAAAAGCCCGGCAGTATAATCGAGGTCAATACAATGCTGAAAGAACATGGACTTGCACCACTACGTACCAGCGGAGTGCAGGATTAAGCCAAATATTTTACCACCGTTACAGGGGCAACGGAGAGGAAAACTCCTTGCTATAATGAGTTAAAAGTTACGATATTCTGTAAGACTCATTGTGGCAGGGAGTTTTTTATATGCTGTTTTTGTGTAGAAGGCGATCATGAAGAGAAGAATATTTCTTGTATCTAATATCACCGTTCCGCTCCTCTTGGGAGCAGTCATCTATTGTCTCACATCACCGGATGTGATTTTTGTTGAGGCAGTCAGGTCATTATGGGGAATGCCCGTGTTGTCAGGACGGGGAACACTACATGGCGGAATATGGCAGTTTGTCAGATATTACCTGCTAGATGTTCTTTGGGCATATGCTTTGGTTTTTGCATTGTATTTTGCTATTGGTAATAACGCAGCAAAACTTAAAATGGCTTTCGTGATTGCCATTCTGTTTTCCACAGTCATGGAAGTTATTCAACTTTTTCCAATAATCCCAGGGTGTTTTGATCTATTGGATATTTTGGTCGAGGCGCTGGCGGAAGCTTTTGCTGCTCTTATTATAAAAACACATTATGAGGAGGCAAGGAATATATGCGAAACAAAATGAAATGGTTAGCGGTGGTATTATGTCTGGTGCTTTTTGCGTCTATGGCTATTGGAAGCGGCTCATCTTCCAGCTCTGATGGAGACAAGAAGATATCAAGTGTGACAACGTCTTCTGATTCTGAAGGCAATGGCACTGATGAAGCCAAGTCAGAAGAGGCAAAGTCTGAGGAAACTACGGAAGAGGTAAAAAAGGAAGCATCCGGAGCAACAATAGAAGAGCAGGTTCTCTTTGATGAGAATGATATCAAGATTACAGCAACCGGCATGGAGGATTCCTGGGCAGGAACAAAGCTTACTCTTCTTATTGAGAATAACTCCGCCAAGGGAATCACAGTGCAGGCAAGGAATGCCAATGTAAACGGCTACATGGTTGATACCATGATGTCTGCAGATGTAGCTGCCGGCAAGAAGTCCAATGATGGACTGACATTCCAGACATCTGGTCTTAAGGAATGCGGTATTGAGCAGATCGCAACTATGGAATTCATTTTCCATATTTTTGATTCAGAGACATGGGATGAAATCGTTGATACCGATGTGATAAAGATTGATACATCTATCGCTGATGGTTATGTTCAGAACTATGACGATTCAGGCGAAGTGCTTGTGGATACAAATGATGTGAAGATCGTTGGGAAAGGCTTATCTGACGAGAATTCTGTCTTTGGTCCAGGAGTCATTCTGTACGTCGAGAACAATTCTGACAAGGATATTACTATCCAGGTTAGAGATGTATCTGTTAATGGTTTTATGGTTGATACATCAATGTCTGAGGATGTTGTAGCCAGTAAAAAAGCTATAAGCGCAGTTACCTTCTTCAGCTCAAGTCTGGAGGAAAATGGAATTACAGATATAACCGATGTCGAGCTCTACTTCCATATCTTTGACCAAAAGTCCTGGGATGAGATCTTTGACTCGGATGTTATCACTATAAAGTTTTGACCAGCAGGAGGTTTGTGAAATGAAGATGTGGAGATTGATAGCGGGGATATTGTCGATTGTGCTCAGCCTGATTGTTTTGCTACAGTCATGCGCTGCAGGGGTTTCAAATGCGCTCTCTGAGAATGGGGAAGTCTCAGGTTCTGCAGGATTCCTGGTTGCAATTGCCATGATTGCCGGAGGTATTGTATCGATAGTTGTCAGAAAGTCCGCAGGCAAAGGTGGAAGCATAGCCCTGATCGTGATATTCGGCTTGGCTGCTCTCATTGGCTTTGCCAACTATGGAAGCTATTCCGATCTGGTAATCTGGTCGGGATGGTGTCTTATAAATGCAGGACTTGCTGTTGTGGCACTGATTACTGGTAAGAAGAAAAATGATGATCCTGATTCTGGAAGGATGGACCAGCAGTAAGAACGATATATATGAACGAGAAAAGGCCTCTTTAAGAGGTCTTTTCACATTTATAGGGTAGTCGTTTCAACACGATGGATTGTAAGGCGCAGCTGATTATTTAGGAACGACTATTTTGAGAGAATAATGGAGTGATCACTTTCATTTGAAAGGAGATGATTCCATGAATGGTGCGGAAGTTCAGCGCAGGATAATGATGCTGTTAGATGAACGTGATTGGAGCCCTACCCATCTTGCTAAGGTATCTGGTCTTCCCACGACGACTGTTACAGATATTTTTAAACGAAAAAGCTGCCCCAAAATAGAAACGCTTGACAAATTATGTAAGGGCTTTGGAATTACTGTTGGGGATTTTTTTGCTTTTGATATAACGCCTTCTCCTAAAATGACTCTTACTCCAACGCAGACGAGAATTATGATGTATGCCCAAAAATTTACTGAGCAAAGGCAGGAAAGAGTTATAGACTTTATGTCGGGAATGATGACAAAAAAGGAATTGGAGCAGGTAAAAAAAGAGGAAGCAAGGTATGAAAAATTAGGGTTATTCAAGAAGAACCATTGACAGGGAAGAAAAACGGGGACATGTTTTTCTTCCTTAGTTTTTTATGAGAGAGGGTGATCACATGCCAAAGAGGAAATCTAAAGATTACGTTGAAGTTGCAAAGATGTGTAGGGCAGAGGGATTTTCTGAGGGTAAAGTCTTTGAGCTTTGTAAACCTTTGTGCGAAGACTTTGGTGACAAGAATTATGAAGCCACTAAAGATGCGCAGGTACCACAGACTGAGGAGGAAATCACTCAGGATAAGCATAATGACAGGGACATTTTCTTTGAAGTTCTGACAAAACCTATTGACCAGACTGAAAAAGAGCGGGATATGCTAATCGATAACATCATCAAGAAGCCATGGTTCAGAGGAAAGGTTGAAATGATCCTTGATGAGGTTGGTAATTTCAGAGTTTTGGGACCAAATTACAAAGAAATTTTAAGTCGGTGCTACTTTTATTTTGATGGTAAAAAGGAAAAACAGATAGATATCTATACCGATATGGGAATCTCCAGCTCCACGTTTTATGACAGGCTGGAAATTGCGATAATTCTACTTGGAGTACTGATGTGGAAGTATGTGAAGAGAAGGCAGTATGAGGATATGGCAAAAGGCATTATTCCATACAAGGAGATTCCTAAGAATGAAGAAGATTTGAATGATCTGACTCCGCTTGATGAATTATAGTGCTAAATGATAGGCCGTTTTTAAGCCTTTTTTATTTCGGATGAATTTCGGAGTCTTTTCGGAGTTTATTCGGAGAGCCTTCGGAGTCTTTTCGGAAGATAGGTTTCCTTAATGCTGTTATAATACCATTGTTTTGGAAACAGAATATGAAAAAAGGTATTTATAAAGGAGGAGTTTTACAATTGAATAAGGAAACTGCACAGACAATACGCGTTGCTTGTTGTACCTATGATGGAAATCCGATTTCGCACAGTTTTATGACAGATGGTTGGATGAAGTGTCCGGTGTGTAGGAGAATCTACAGAGTAATAATCAATGCCGAGAAGGTTACGGTTATTGAAGATAACCGGATATCAGAGAGGCTTAGAGCTCTTATCAATCGTGGAGCTGCAACAACGTAATTGAAAAATGCGGTTTAGCAAATTGATATAGATGTGTTTCTTCTATATTGAAGCTATAAATCTTTAAACGGTTTTCTTATTTGGGGGATTATACAATTGCATACTGTGAGGAGCATTGCATTTGAGTGCAAAATAGCATCCCAATTGGGATTTGACTGACCTGCCCATGCATGCTCCAAGAGTTTGCCTAGTGCTTGGATGCTGAAATTACGCAGGGGAAGTCTGCAAAACGGAAAATGAAACCATATTTATGTATGGTCTGTTTTCATTATCGTTTTGCAGGCTTTCTTTTTTGTTGTCAAAACATATAGCACTGGGCAGTGGTGAGTTTTCCGTTTTCAGACTCCGGAAAAGGAGAATGAAATGGGAACTAAAAACACAGAAACAGTAGGAGAGAGACTCAGGATGTTGAGAGAGGGAGCAGGACTGACTCAAAGGCAATTGGCTAAGGAAATTCATTTTGCGGATAGATGCTCGGTCTCAGGATATGAGCGTGGAAAAAGAGAAATAACTCTTGCTGTGGCTATGGCATATGCAGAGAAATTCAACGTGACTATTGATTGGATTGTAATGGGAGAAAGGTTTGACTGTTCACAGGAAAGAATAGGAGTGAGAAGACTTGTGGATGCGTATTCCGGGATTAAAGAAGAAAAGTTAAGGAAACTGGCGGTAAAGCAGGTCGAGGCAATACGAGACGTTTTTGAAAAGGAACAAGATGAAATGAAAGGTTGCAAATAATACACGCGGGGGTGCAGATAGTATACATCCTTCACATGCTCCATACGTTATCATGAAAATGTCTTGAGACAGCATGCTGTGAGAATAATCTGGAAAGGAGCGTGTATGGTCAAATCTTATGGGGAAAGCATTGTGGACAAATACTCAGAGTCCGACGCATCCGGGAGAGTAGACATAATATGCAATTATTATGAAGTGTTTCTCGGGATAATTGAAAGCAGCGTTGATGGCCTGGTGTTTGTCATAGAAGATGAACAGATCAATAACAGGAGAGCTGAAAAGCTTGCGCTTGGAGTAAGAGTTCAGACTTCAGGTCATTCGGATCCAACGGGAGATACAGTGACCGGACGTGATGAGATTAGACGTGCAGTTGTGACCTGCGATTTTTCCGGCGGTGTTCTTAATGGATGTAACAGAAAAACTGAATATGTTAATGAGGCTTATCTGCTGGATGCCATGAGACGACACTACTATTTGTTCAGAGGACAGCTCGGTCGACTTAGTGACAGGGAGAAATCTTATTTTATCCCATATCTTGAGGGGAATAAAGGCTATGTTGACATGGCTGATGAACTTGGAGTGTCAGTTGAAACAGCAGTACAGATGGTTCATAGAACCAAAATGAAGATAAAGGGAAAAATGGTTAATTACCTGGAAGGTAAGATTGCATAAGGAGGGAAATATGCCAAAAGCAAGAGTTGAGATTCCGGAACTTGAGAACCTTGTAGTATCCGGTCAGAAGAAGTTCGTAAGATACAAGGAGGGACAACAGCTTTACTCGATGGGAAAGCACGCATTCAGAGCATTGGCAGATGAAGCTGGTGCTGTATATGCTATAAAGGGTGTCCGCCTTGTTAATACACAGATAATTGATGATTATTTAGAAAACTTTAAGGTAAAAAAGTAAAGAGCGGAAAATGATTCCATAGAATGGAAAATGACTCCAAACAGCAGTATTTATGCGGGGGCTAACTAAAAAAGTTATGTTGAAAGAGAGGAATGGCATGGATTATAATCGTAATATGAACCGGCCATTCCTCGCTTTGTTAAGGAGGAAACATGGCATCAAGAAAAGATAAAAAAGGATACGCATTGCAAAAAGGTGAGTATCAGCGCTCCGATGGGAGATATGTATATGCGTATGTAGACAGGCTTGGCAAAAGACATTTCATCTATGCCAAGACATTAGTTGAGTTACGCCAAAAACAAAAAGGTATTCAGCGCGATTACTTTGATGGGCTCGATCCGCACATGGCGGCAACAATTGAAATAAATCACATGATCGAGAATTACCTCAATCAGAAGCGAAATCTTAAGCTTACTACAAAAGGCGGATATGTAAATACCTACAAAACTTATATCAAAGACACACCTTTTGGAAAGAAAAAGATAGTAAATGTAAAGTATACTGATATAAAAACCTATTACTACTATCTCCTGGATGAGAGGCATGTAAAGATATCTACAGTTGACAGGGTACACACTCTGCTTCACCCGGCATTTAAGGTTGCTGTCAGGGATGGTCTTATCAGGACCAACCCGACGGATGATATTATGGCGGAGCTTAAGAAGGATGTGAAAGGCACTCCATCTGATACGACAAAGCGTGAGGCGCTGAGTATCAACGAACAGAAAGCTTTCATGAAGCATCTCCGTGAGAGTCGTGAATTTGAAGGCTGGGTTCCGATCATCACGGTTCTGTTGGGGACAGGAATGCGTATAGGAGAGGCAGTATCAATCTGTTGGAGCAATTTGGATTTTAAGAATCGTATGATTCATGTTGATCATGAGTTTAACAACAGACCCGATGAGAAAGGGCATTGTGAGCGCCGTATCACTGATACGAAGACTGATGCTGGTAGGCGCACTATTCCGATGGTCCAGGAAGTGTTTGATGCATTTCTGCAGGAATATCAGATCCAGAAGTGTATAGGGTTTTGTGAAGAAGAGATCGATGGATATAAAGATTTTGTTTTTTCTACAGCTGAGCGTAAGATGATTACACCCAGCGCAGTGAATAAGGCTATTAAGAACGTCATCATCTCTTACAATAAGAAGGAAACAGCAGAAGCAGAGGCTGAAGGTCGTGAGCCTTTCCTTCTTCCACATTTTACTGCTCATGTGCTTAGACATACATTTTGTACGAGGCTCTGCGAAGCAGGAGCCAATCCCAAGTTTATACAGAGTGTTATGGGACACTCAGATTTCTCGACTACCATGGATATCTATGCTGATTATAGCGATGAGAAAAAGCAGGAGGTTGGCCAGAATCTAAATGGTATGCTGGGACTTTAGCATTTTTATATAGAAGATTCTCCCACGGATTTGTTCCGTGGGATTTTTCTTTTGCCTGGTTTTCAACCGCGCGTTTAATGAAATTGTGAAATTGATAGGGTAGAATAGTTGTAGGAATAAGCGTCATTTATAGGAGCTCCGGCACATCTCGAAGAAGTGCGCAATGGGAGCACAGTTATGTTATATTGAGGGATTGTTATGGGAAGAAATGAAAATGTACTGATTTTTGAAGATACAGAAAGGATGTGCAGAGAGGACAAAAGACTTGCTGAATCAATTATCAATTCAGTTAAGGGCCAGAAGCTGATACTGGAAAATGAGGGCACTAATATAGATGATTCATCTAATAATGAAGAAAAAGCAACTGTAGTTGTTTCAAAAAAGAGAACGTTTCAGGCTGCGGGTGCGTACAGAGGACTAAAGACTGCGGTTCATAATTTTGCTTCTGCTACCAATCCTGGTGGCGGAGTGGTAAAAGGTTCGAGCGCTCAGGAAGAGTGCTTATGCAGGTGCTCGACATTGTATTTTTGCCTTAACACAAAGGAAATGATGAATGGCTTCTATAATCCACACAGAGCTGCGAAGGATCCAATTCATAATGATGATATCATTTATACGCCGGGAGTTACCGTTTTCAAAACAGACACGGCAGATCCAACGCTTATGGAAGAACCGGACTGGTACAGTGTTGATGTCATTACCTGCGCTGCACCAAATCTAAGACCAGTCCCCGGGAATCAGTTTAATAGCGGTGATGGTACTAAGCCAGTTAAAGTAAGCGATGCGGACCTTCTGAAGATCCATGAAAGAAGATTGTCGCGAATCCTGGACACAGCTGTTGCAAACGGAGCAGAGGCAATTGTTCTTGGTGCATTTGGATGCGGAGCATTCCAGAATAAACCTGAAGTTGTGGCTTTGGCTGCTAAGAATGTGATCAAAAACTATATTCATGCGTTTAAGAACATTGAGTTTGCAGTCTACTGTAGCCCGAGAGATGACCGTAACTATAAGGTATTTGAACGGAGCTTACAGAAATACACAGGATGAAATAATGCATTGACTAAGCCGAACGACGAATATTATACTATTATTAGTAGAAAATTAGCCGTTCGGCTAATTGCTTGAGGCGGTTGACCCGAATAAGCCGTACGGCTAAAAGGAGCTGTTATGGTCATATCTGATGCTAAAATGTTTGGTGAGGCTTTGAAGAAACGCAGGAAAGAGCTTGGATACACGCAGCGCTATATATCTGAATTTACAGGTTTCAGTATTAGTTTTATTTCTGATCTGGAGAATGGAAAGAGTACGGCTGAGCTTGGAAAGGCAATTTATCTGGCGAACATGCTTGGACTGGATATTGTGATAAACGCAAGGGGCAACAAATGAGAAAATATGATGTGATTCTTGAAATACAGGGCAAACCGGTAGCAGTTGGATATATTGAAGGGGAATTATTTGAAGATGCAAGGTTTCACTATGATGAGGAGTACCTGACTCAAAATGATCCCAAAGCAATATCAGTATCATTGCCTGTTCAAAAAGAGCCATTTTCTGCAGAGCGTACGAAGGTATTCTTTGAAGGGCTTCTTCCTGAAGGTTTTATGAGAAAAACCATTGCCAGCAATATGCATTTTGACGAAAGGGATTATCTGTCAATACTGTATTATCTGGGGAAAGAATGCCTCGGGGCTATCAGGATTGGCGAAGCCGGTGATGAAGACAAAACCGGTTATGATGTCATATCTTCTGAACAGGTCAGACAGCTTGCTGCAGAAGGGCGACCAAATCATCGGAACTTGTTATCAAGACTCATCTTTCATTAACCGGTGCTTCGGGTAAGGTCGGGCTTTATTATGATGAGGAAAATGATAAGTGGTATCTTCCAAGTGGAACCGCTCCGAGCACGCATATTGTCAAGCAGAGTCACATCCGGCTTGATGGGATTGTGACCAATGAGCAGCTGTCCATGATGGCTGCGGCTAAGTGTGGCATCGATATCCCAGAGAGTTTTATTATCAACATGGGGAAAGGCATTGACTCTGAAGTTCTTTTTGCTACAAAAAGATATGACAGAGTCATAAATGAAAAGTCTGAGATCATAGGCGGACTGAAGCGCCCGTTCAGGCTTCATCAGGAAGATTTTGCACAGGCACTTTGTATTGCGGCTGCAGATAAATATGAAAAAGATGGTGATAACTATGTGACAAGAATGTTTGAGATCATCAGGAACCATTCCGGTAATCCGTTGGAAGATCAGCTGAAGTTGTGGCGTAGGATCGTTTTTGATTACGTGCTCGGGAATACAGATGCCCATATCAAGAACTTTTCATTATTATACAGTTACGATCTTGGAGAAAAGAGGCTCTCTCCGGCATATGACATGATAAGCACAGCCATATATGAAGCTTCCACGAGAGAGATGTCTTTTAACATTGGCGGCAAAAGATCTCTTGATGAAATTGGCAGGGACGATTTTGTAACAATGGCTTCACAGGTAGGCATTGGAGAAAGAGTTGCAATGAATGTCTTTGAAGACGTCCTTAACAGATTCGAGGATTCGATCCGCAAGTCGGTAGCTGAACTGTCTTCAATTGGATTCGAAAATGCGTCGGATATAGGTGACAGGATACTTCTAGCCAGAAGGGGTATCTTGTAATCTGACAATTTGTCATATTACCACTTTGTTTCATGAAGAAACAAAGTAGGCTATTGCAGGGCTTGTTATGAAGATTATAGGAATAAAAGCGGTGGGACTGCCACGCTTTAAAGAACAAATAGAAATTGGATTCACAGCCAGGCAAAGAGTGTATGAAAAAGACAGACTATCTTTGTATGAGCTTTTTGGAAATCTCTATCAGAATCCTACAAGCGTGATCATTGGAACTAATGCTTCTGGGAAGACATCAGTATTAAAACTGATCAACTTTGTCTTTGATATGATGAACAGCGAGCCTGTCAATCACATAGATAACAGGGATATCCTCGGAAATACAGAGAACGCTGTTATAACAACCTGGTTTTATTCGCAGGAGTGCATTTTTAAGCTTGAGACATCGATCAGTTATAAGGATGGAAGATACATTATTGAAGCGGAAAAGCTTTTTAGAAAATCAAAAGGAGTGGCAAGAACCAGAGAAGAGATTCTGGAATTTGATGAATCCATGTTGGTTTTAAGGAGAGATAATGATGATCCATATCTATCTGATGATGTCAGTATTATGGTCGCATGGATAAAGAAACAAAATGATAGTCTGATCTTTGAGCACATCCATCATGATGTAGATGGCCGTGCTCTCTTATTGTGTGAGGAAATACCAGATGAGCTGCTATCTTTTCTTGATCCCAATGTGGAGGAATTATCATTCAAAACTATAAATGGAATAAAATCAGCACATCTAAGACTCAAAGGTGAAAAGGAAGTATACATCAACGATTATAGAGAACTTTACAAATATCTTTCATCCGGGACTGTAAAGGGAATTGCTGTCTTTGCCAAGGCAATGGAAATACTTCGCCTGGGTGGTTATATGATCATTGACGGAATTGAACATGATCTTGATAGGAGTGTGGTAACAACACTCATAAGATTCTTTATGGATGTGAAGATTAACAGAAATGGATCGGCCCTTATTTTTTCAACATACTGTCCTGAGCTATTGGATGAATATGATAGAAATGATTGCATTTACATCACATACAATCAGGGCGGAATAAAGCTAAAAAGACTTGATGCAATATGGAAGAGGAAAGATATTAAGAAAAGCGATGCTTATCAGAGTGGGCTGCTTGGTGACACAGTTCCTTCCTATGAGAAATACATGCATTTGAAAAGAATGATGACAGAATATACTTCTTAGTCCCTAACAATAGGATAAAGTCTCGACCTTGCGGTCGGGGCTTTGCTTTAAAACGGCAAAAAACATGATGACATCAGCTGCTATAAGGCTTATAATATAGTAGTAAATCAATTGCGAGATGCATTTAAGGAAAACGTGTTGTCATCCGGTCGTGGATGGTCGGCATGTTCAGAATTAGTTCTCGGCAAAAGATTCCATAGAATGGCATATAGCATATGTCCTGACACAGATTGTACTACAGAATCAGGGCACTCTATGGAACAAAACGGACAGTAGTCCGGAAAAGGTCTCTAGCCTGAAAGGCATTCAAATAACTTCTATAACCTCATTTGTATCATGAGATGGAAAAAATCCCGAC
>NZ_JAGBLU010000113.1 GCF_017635265.1 Butyrivibrio sp. | reverse complement strand
CAAGGCGCGCAACATTTTTTGACTACTTTGTCAAGCACTTTTTTAGAAAAAACGCAAAAAAACAGAGGCTTTTACACCTCTGCTTGAAGATACTATTTAATTAAATGTGAATCAGGGGGACTCTTATCTAAATGACATTGGAACGGTACTCTTTATAATAGGCATAATTTCAGGTGGGAATCTTGTGTTTTACAGCACGGGATGCTACCTTAACCTGAGCTACATGGGCTTTATTTCTGCAGGCGCATACACTCTTTGGGGTGTGCTTCTTAAATACAATCCGGTCAGCAAGGTTTCTGTTCTTGGTTTTGTTAATCCTATAATGGGAGTTTTATTATCAGCTCTTTTCCTTGGAGAAGGTCAGGAGGCGTTGTCGGTAGCAAGTATTGTGGCACTGCTGTTTGTTTCGACCGGGATAATTATAGTTAATTACGAGAAACAAGTGATCTCAAGATAGGATTGGTGATAATCCATTGATTGTGTAGAATAAAAAAGTGAGGTTATGAAATGGCGAGAAGAGAAGGGTTAACAACGCTCTGTTATCTTGAACGCGGCGATAAATATCTGATGCTTCACAGAGTATCCAAAAAGAATGATATAAGCAAGGACAAATGGATTGGTGTAGGCGGGCACTTTGAGGATGATGAAAGTCCTGAGGAATGCATGAAAAGAGAGATTTTTGAGGAAACAGGGTATGATATTCCTTTGGAAGACCTTGAATATCGTGCTATTGTTACTTTTATTTCACAAAAAGGTGATTATGAACTGATGTCACTTTTTACCGCAAAAGCGCCTGATACTGAGCCAAAAGAGTGTGATGAAGGTGTGCTTACCTGGATTGACAAGAAAAAAGTGTATGATCTCAATCTCTGGGAAGGTGATAAGATATTTTTTAAGCAAATGGAGAAACAACGGGATTTCTTTTCTTTGAAAATGGTATATGATAAAGAGGATAGGCTGATTGAAGCTGTTCTCAACGGAAAAGCAATGAAGTTGTAAAATGTAATGCTGATGTCGGTCTGAAAATACATATTTACAGGAATATGAACAGTCATAAAAAACGGAGGATAATTCAATGGTAAAAGATAATAATTGTGGATATTGCGTCGGCGGAGAGCCACTTGCTAAGTTTGGAATAAAGATTTGCGACCTTGAAGTGAGTCAGCTCATTCTTTTCAAAGAGCAGAGCCATCCCGGAAGATGTATTGTTGCGTATAAGGATCATGTGAGCGAAATCGTAGACATTACTGAGGAGGAGAGAAATGCGTTCTTCAGAGATGTGAACAGAGCTTCCAAGGCTATTCACAGGGCATTTAATCCTGATAAAGTAAACTATGGCGCGTATGGCGATACGGGGTGCCATCTTCACATGCATCTTGTTCCTAAATACAAGGATGAATATGAGTGGGGCGGAGTATTCGAGATGAACCCCGGCAGAAAGTTCCTCACAGATGCAGAGTATGACGCCATGATCGAAAAAATAAAAGAAAACCTGGAGTAAAGCTGCAATACTTGTAGGCAGCCACTTCAAATATTAAGGAAATACTTATGACTACCTACGAAACAAATATTAGAGAAGAAGCTGTAAAATATAAATTTACTTTGCGTGAATGCCTCATAGGAGACGGGGCATTCTATCGCAGGGCAGCGATGATAGTTGCCCCTATGATAATACAAAATACACTGTCTAACATTGTCGGACTGTTGGATAATGTGATGGTAGGACAGGTTGGAACGCTCCCAATGTCGGCTGTTGCTATAGTCAATCAGCTGTTGTTTATTTTCTATTTGTGTATTTGGGGATCATTGGCCGGTGCCGGGATTTTCAGTACACAGTTTTTTGGTAAAGGAGATATGGACGGTGTCCGTTACTCTATCAGATTTAAGCTGATGGATGCGGTTGTTATCTGTGCCATAGCTGTAACATTCCTTTATCTGGCAAAAGAAAATCTGATATCCCTTTACATTTCGGAGAGTACTTCTGATGCTGACAGAATCGCAACTTTAGGATATGCGGTTTCATACCTTAACATAATGCTGATCGGACTTATACCGTTTAGTCTTACGCAGGTTTACGCCAGCGCCATGAGAGAGTCGGGAAAAACTACGCTTCCTATGATAGCGGGTATGACAGCAATGCTTGTAAATTTTGTGTTCAATGCACTGCTTATTTTCGGACTTTTTGGTTTCCCAAAACTCGGAGTTATGGGAGCAGGAGCTGCGACGGTTATATCAAGATTTACAGAGCTTGCCATTGTAATGGCAGGAGCACACAGGAAAAACTCGAAATATCCGTTCTTTAAAGGGGTATTTAAGAGCCTTTATGTGCCGCTTAATTTGGTGAAAACAATACTTGTAAAATCTCTTCCGCTTTTATGCAACGAATTTTTGTGGAGCCTTGCTCAGGCTTCTCTTTTACAGGCATACTCCGTTCGTGGAATAGCGGTAATTGCAGCCATGAATATAAGTGGAACAGTGTCACAGATATTTAATGAAGTGTTTTTATCAATTGGTAATTCAACAGGAATCATTGTTGGGCAGGAGCTGGGAGCAGATAAGCTTGTGTCAGCTCGCAGAACAGCCTGGAGAATGGCGGCATTAAGTGAGGCATCTACAATTGTTATGGGAACGCTCCTTGCAATAGCAGCGCCCATAATTCCTCAGATTTATAACACTGAACCTGAGATAAGACAGCTTGCAACAAGATTTATTTGGGTAGTGGCTGTTTGTATGCCAATCAATTCTTATGCCAACGTTTCATACTTTACACTCAGATCCGGAGGAAAAACAGCAGTTACTTTTGTATTTGACAGTTGTTTTGCATGGCTTATAAGTGTACCTGCGGCATATCTTCTCTCAAGATTTACCGATCTTCCTGTGCTGGCGATTTTTATAATGGTTTCGGCACTTGAACTTTTAAAATGTGCTATAGGGTTTGCACTCGTAAGAAGCGGAGTCTGGGTTCGCAATATTGTTAAACATGCTTAAAATATATGCACAATCTTTTGGAGGATGTGGTGGAAAACCATGCAAAAGATTGTGCATTTTGTGTTTTTATCCTCTTTATTTTTATGGGCAAAAATTGTAGAATATTGTAGTATGTTTGTCGCTGCTTAAACATAGCAGAAAACGCCGGGAAGATGACTGCGTGAAAAGATTATTCATCTGTTTACATTTTTTAAGAGAAGTTAAGAAGCGTTTATGGATTTGTTTGAATATATGAGAGAAAACAAATACGAAAAAGAATCTCCGCTTGCCGCCAGGATGCGTCCGAGAACCCTTGATGAGGTAGTGGGTCAAAAGCACATCATTGCAAAAGACAAGCTTCTTTATCGTGCAATAATGGCAGACAAGTTAAGTTCGATTATTCTCTATGGACCTCCTGGCACCGGTAAGACTACACTTGCCAAGGTTATTGCAGGTACCACCAAGGCGGAATTTACGCAGATAAATGCCACCATAGCCGGAAAAAAGGACATGGAGGAAGTGGTTCAAAAAGCCAAGGATAATCTTGGAATGTATGGGAAAAAGACAATTCTTTTTATTGATGAGATCCATAGATTTAATAAGGGGCAGCAGGATTATCTTTTACCGTTTGTTGAGGATGGAACAGTAATACTTATTGGGGCTACTACTGAGAATCCTTATTTTGAAGTAAACGGAGCTCTTATATCAAGGTCGGTTATTTTTGAGCTTAAGCCTCTTAGCACAGAGGATATAAAAGAGCTTTTAAACAGAGCTGTGACTGACAAAGAACGGGGAATGGGTTCCTATAAAGCAGTTCTTGAACCGGATGCAGCTTCTTTTTTGGCAGATCTTGCTGACGGAGATGCAAGGCATGCGCTAAATGCAATTGAACTGGGCGTACTTACGACTCAGAGAAGTGATGATGGACTTATTCATATCACCAGGGAAGTTGCGGAAGAGTGTATTCAGAAAAAAGTTGCCAGATATGATAAAGATGGTGACAATCACTATGACACCATATCTGCTTTTATAAAGAGTATGAGAGGTTCAGATCCTGATGCTGCTGTTTACTATCTGGCAAGGATGTTAAATGCAGGTGAAGATCCTAAATTTATAGTAAGACGTATGATGGTATGTGCTTCTGAAGATGTTGGCAATGCCGATCCGCAGGCTCTTCAGGTGGCTGTTGCAGCTTCCCTTGCTGTTGAAAGACTTGGAATGCCGGAGGCTAGGATAACACTTGCTCAGGCCGCCAGCTATATCGCAACTGCTCCAAAGAGTAATTCCGCTATTGTGGCAATCGACCGTGCGAGTAGTGTGGTTAATGAAACAGGAAATCTTCCCATACCACCGCATTTACAGGATGCACATTATAAATCTGCAGCCAGACTTGGACACGGAATTGGATACAAATATGCTCATGATTATCCGGATCATTACGTTGAGCAACAGTATTTGCCTTATGAACTTAATGGCAAGGAGTTCTATAGCCCTTCGGGGAATGGGTATGAACTTAAGATCAAAGAACACATGAGAAAGCTAAAAAACAGAGAAGATAAAGGGCTTTAAGGGGTTAAATGGACAAAAAAAGACGCAGACCACGCGCTATAAGGCGAGGGCGCCAAAATAGAAAGTTAATAATACTTACAGGAATAGGTGTTGTTATTGCAGTTTTGTTTGTTGCAGCCATGACATTATGGCTTTATGTCAGCACAGGGAGAGTTTCAGAAGAAGAGTCTACAGAAGCGGCATATCAGACATCTATTGAGCAGACATCAATCAGCGAAATTGTCTATGTTCAGGACAGTATAGTACAGAAAATAGTCAGTGGTGGAGCGAGAGTTTCAAAATCTCTTTCCCAAAGACCACAGACTGTAGAAGTCACAGCTGAAGATGCCGCTGAATTTGGAAATCTTGAATGTCAGATTGTTGGTACTTCAAACGTTGAGGTGAACATTACATCTGATGGGATTCCTGCCAGCGATGACAAGTATTATTACCTTTTCGAGATGGCAACATATGAAGATGATATATCGTCTGATTCTGAGCCTATTTCCAAAATATATAAGGGGGATGATACTTCTTTTACCATCAAGCTTAACAAGGGACTGGCCAGTACCAGACTCTTTTCTAAATTTGCAGTGGCAGTAAAGAAGGATGATGAGTATATTCAGGTTGCTCATTCCAAGTACATAACCAATCCTGAAGAATGTGCGGGTTACTACTACGACAGTATGGATCATGATTCCATTAAGGGTATTTTGCCTTATCCTTTAAGGCTTGATGAACTTACGGATCTTGGTGTTAATTATTGCGCATATAATATTCCTCTTTCACATATTTTGACTACGTCAGGAGGAATCTCTTATACATATGGAGGAGTTACTTACCACTTTAATTCGCAGATCATAAATGACTATGACACTTTATTTAAAAAGCTTAACGGGATGGGAATTGATATTGCTGCAATCATATTAAATGATGCCAGTACATCGGCTTATCCCGAGATTACACACCCAAGTGCCAGAAGTGGATCTACAGCGCCTTACTACATGTTTAATGCAGCAGATGAGAGCGGTGTAAAAGCGCTTGCTGCTATCGGAAGTTTTTTGGCAGGAAGATACTCCGGCTCAGGACACGGCAATGTCAGTATGTGGATTATTGCCAATGAGGTCAATGCCAGAAAAGAATATAACTACATGTCATACACTGACGTTAATACTTATACGACAGCTTTTACCAGAGCGTTCAGGGTTTTTTATAATGCTATAAAAAGTCAGAATGCAGGGGCTCTTGTCTATATTCCGCTTGATCAGAGATGGACATATAATACTGAGAGCACCGGAGATTATGATGCCAAGGATGTCCTTGATATCTTTGCTTCCTCAATGAATGATTATGGCAATATTAACTGGGGACTTGCGGCGCATCCGTATTCATTCCCCAATGATAATACAGCATTTTGGAAGACATCCAAGTATGTCAATCATACAGAGTCAACACCTTGTATTACCATGGAGAATATTGAGGTTTTGACCGGTTATATGCAAAAAGAGGAGATGCTAAGTCCTGATGGAGATGTGAGATCAATTATCCTAAGCGAGATAGGATATTCTTCCACCCAGGGTGAGAACTTGCAGGCAGCTGCATTTGCCTATGCTTATACCAAGATGGTTCAAAATGGCTATATTGACGCTCTTATGTTGTCAAGGCAGGTTGATGCCCCTGAGGAAATTGCAGCACTTGGCCTTGCACTGGGACTAGAAACTTCAAGTGGTTCACCAAAACATTTATACTATGTTTTCAAATATATAGATGATCCGGATAAACGTGATGAAGTATGCGCATTTGCTTACGATATAATAGGAAAGAAGTTCTAGGAGGAGCATTATTATGACAAACGCTGAAAAAGCACTTGAAATGCATGAAAAATGGCAGGGGAAACTAGAGACGGTTTCAAAAGCCAAGGTTAATTCAAAAGAAGATCTGGCAATATGCTATACCCCCGGTGTGGCAGAGCCTTGTAAGCTCATTGCCAAAGATAAGAGTCTGGCTTACAAGTACACCATTAAATCCAATACTATCGCTGTTGTTTCCGATGGCAGTGCGGTTTTGGGACTTGGTAACATCGGACCACATGCGGCGATGCCTGTTATGGAAGGTAAAGCAGTGCTTTTTAAGGAGTTTGGCGGAGTTAATGCAGTTCCTATTTGCCTGGATACTCAGGACACTGAGGAAATCATCAAGGCGGTTACTTATCTTGCTCCCGGTTTTGGAGGGATAAATCTTGAGGATATTTCAGCACCAAGGTGTTTTGAAATTGAAGAGAGATTAAAAGAAAAGCTTGATATCCCTGTTTTTCATGATGACCAGCACGGTACGGCAATTGTTGTTTTGGCAGGAATTATAAATGCCCTTAAGGTTGTAGGAAAAAAGAAAGAGGAATGCAAGGTGGTTGTCAATGGCGCCGGAAGTGCCGGAATTGCGATCACAAAACTTCTTCTTACCTACGGATTTAAAAATGTCACAATGTGTGACAAATCAGGTATTCTTTCAAAGGCATCTTCTGATCTTAACTGGATGCAGGATAAAATGATGGATGTTACAAATCCCGAGCAGAAGACAGGATCTCTTGCAGATGCTCTTAAGGGAGCAGATGTATTTGTTGGTGTGTCTGCACCCGGAATCGTTACAAAAGAGATGGCGCAGGGTATGAACGAAGGTGCTATAATGTTTGCTATGGCAAACCCTGTACCGGAGATTATGCCTGATATTGCCAAAGAGGCAGGTGTGCGTGTTATTGGTACCGGAAGGAGTGATTTCCCCAATCAGGTAAACAATGTACTTGTTTTCCCGGGAATATTTAAAGGAGCCCTTGAGTGCGGTGCAAAACAGATAACAGAGGAAATGAAGCTTGCTGCTGCTTCAGCACTTGCATCTCTGGTTCCCGATGATGAACTTAATGAAGAAAACATTCTTCCTGCTGCATTTGATCCAAGATGCGCAGAAGTTGTTTCTAAAGCAGTAATGAACTGTAACAAAAAAAATTGAAAAAGCATTTCCTGTTACAGTTCCTATAAGAATTGATTTAATCTGGAGGTATGAGCGTGAGCTCAAAGTATCTGACTTTATACAAAATGATTATTCTGTACATGCTAAAGAGGTGTGAAGTGCCTCTTAGCAAGTCACAGATTTATGATTTCATATTGGAAAATGAATATACAAACTTTATGACACTTCAGGAAGTGTTTGCTGAAATGTCTTCTTCTGAGCTTATAAAAGAAAAAACAGTTGCCAATAGGACTTACCTTGAAATGACAGAAGAGGGTGAGGAAACACTTAAATTTTTTGGAAACAGAATGAACCCGGCTATAAAGACTCAGATAGATGAATATCTCAAAGCAAACAAATTAAAACTCAGAAACGAAGGCTCTATAATGGGCGACTATGAGAAAACAGGAGAAAAAGAGTATACGACTCACGTGGTGGCGATGGAAAGCGGACATACGCTGGTTGATATTCAGATTCCTGTTCCTACTGAAGAAATGGCACGTTCAATATGCAGAAATTGGCAGGATAAGAATCAGGAGATATATAAATTTCTGATTGATAATTTAATGTTAGATGAGTGATTGACTTAAAGCTCTATGCTTGTTATAATATCATTCGTGGCTAAATTGCCTAAGCTGTTGTAGCACAGTCGGTAGTGCGTCGCATTGGTAGTGCGGAGGTCACGGGTTCGATTCCCGTCAGCAGCTGTAGACCTTAAAAAGCAGTAGCTAAGCGAAAAGTAATTCAAAAGCGCTTAACTACTGCTTTTTCTATGTGTAATATCTACACTTAAATTTTAAAAAATACACTTCAAAAATCAATTAATACACTTAAAAGTTGACACGAAAGTTGACACGAAATTTATCCGAATAAATCTTTTCCATAATCTTCTAAAATCTTCT
>NZ_JAGBLU010000112.1 GCF_017635265.1 Butyrivibrio sp. | reverse complement strand
TTTTGTTCAAAATCTTTTTGTAATATTGCTCTATCCCTATCCGAGTTATGGTCGTTCGCAGAGTTTAATGCTAATTCTTTCAAAGATCGTAATTCATTTATAATATTTTGCATACCTCCTTCCGCAACTCGAAGCATAGATTTTCCTGTTTGCGAATTTTGAACATCTTGATTTAATCCTCTTATTTGGACACGCATTCGCTCCGAGATGGCATATTCCGAGGCTCCATCCTCAGCCCCTGTTATTTTAGTACCTGTAGAAACTTTTTTCAAATCCTTGCTGAGCTTATTATTATTCTTGTTCAATTCTCCAAGTGTTAATTGTGCTGCCATGTTGTTCTTAATGACCATCGACATATCCATCCCCCATTCCTTTGGTAATCTATCCAATTATCATAACTAAAAACACTACATTGAATTATTAAACATTAATATGTTTTATATCTCCACATTTCCTTCTCCAAGCCTGTGAACGTTGTCAACAATGACGGATCAATTTCCAATCCCTCGGCAATGTCTAACAACATCGCAATAGATATATTTTCCCCATACTTCCCCCGCTCTATCCGACTCAGGGTGCTTTGACTAATATGTATCTTCTCTGCCAGCTGGCTCTGCTCCATACCGTACAATGTGCGATAATATGCGATTTTGGCTCCGATTTGCCGATAGAAAATATCCCGACGAATCCCCACAACATCCACCTCTTTTTTCATCCTCTATATAATTATCGCATTTATGTAACTGCTAACCTGAAATGCCCGTGACTGCTCACAGCCATTGTCCTCAAAACGGCTGTGCTGCTCTCTTGCCTTGCCGATTTACGGCGTATATAATCTGAATAAAGGTTAAATACGAAAATGGGAGGCATGAAAAAAGCCACGCTGCAGAACCTTCTACCTCCCTGCAACGTGGCTGCCAATAATAATCAGCATGGTTAGCATAACACGTTACAGCGTTATTTTCAATAAGTTTACGCATATTTTTAGTCGTCAGCTTAGATGAATCGGAATGCATTTGCCCGTTTTGTCATACGCCATTGTCCGGTCACGGCACGTACAGGCGTAAACTCATCATGAAATGCGGCTGCAGAATTCAGTTGGATATTCCCGTAGGAATCTGTCCGGCCTGCAGACATGTTCATGTTGAGCAGCCTAACTTTATCCGGCCTTACAAGCATTACGAGTCGTCTATTATCCAGGATGTGGTGGATGGCAAATCCATCGACACCTGTGTGGCAGACGACTCTACAATACGGCGCTGGCAGGCTGAGCATCGTCAGACAGCGCCGCATATTGAAACACTTTTGCGCTCTGTCCAGAAGAATGCATATCCCTTGTTTGGCCCATCTCTGCTGACTTATCTTCGCCAAACAAAACGGCATTGGGCATCCTTTGTCACGCCCTTGCTCTGTGCCGCAAGCTTTTTCCCATGTACACAGTTTGCCTGTTGTCCCGGCCCGTAACATGGTATGCTCTTTTCAAATTAAGGAAAGGAGCTCTGCCATATGAGTAAAAAAGAATCACCTCAGGAAATAGCTGCCAAACGTTTTGAAATCATCAGCCCGTTACTGGATCCAAATCTGGATGCCGACATGTTCTGTGCAACAAAAAACAAAATAGCATCGGCATCCGGCGTATCCTACCGTACCATTGGAAGATGGTACCAACACTACAAGGAAAATGGCTTTGCCGGACTGGAGCCTAAAGCGCCAATCCCAAAGCAGCCAGCTTCAAAACTTCCAGCGAATTTCTCTGAAATAGTAGATAAGGCTATTGAACTGCGCCGGGAATGTCCAACACGCAGTGTCCAGACACTTATCCAAATATTGGAACTGGAAGGTTTTATTCAGCCGGAAACGGTTACCCGCAGCACACTGCAACGCCATCTTCAGAAGCGTGGCTTTGGGGCTAAGCAGATTGCCATGTATCAGCAGGTTACGCCTGCTGCGCGCCGCTTTCAAAAATCCTACCGTGGTGCACTTTATCAAGGTGACATCAAGTATGGACCTTATCTTCCTATCGGACCGAAAGGAAAGATGCAGCAGACCTATATGGCTGCGTGGATTGACGACGCTACCCGTTTTGTTGTTGGCGCTAAATTCTATGCAAACCAGACTACGGATATTATCGAGGATTCCCTGCGGCTTGCCATCATGCAGTGTGGTCAGCCGGGAGCGCTCTTTGTCGACAATGGCAAACAATACCGCAGCAAATGGCTGAAACATGCCTGCGCAAAGCTTGGCATCCGGTTATTGCATGCGAAAGAGTATTCTCCGGAATCCAAAGGGAAAATCGAGCGATTCAACCGAACGGTCGATTCGTTCCTGGCGGAATGTGCGCTGCAAAAGCCACGTACGTTGGATGAATTGAATTCCTTTTTCACTGCCTGGCTCAATGAGCAATATCATAAAAGCGGGCATAGCGGCCTGAATGGTATGTCGCCATCTACAGCATGGCGTACAGACACACATCTTATTTACTATCCACCTGCCGAAGCCCTGCGGGAAGCATTCCTTCATACCGAAGAACGTCAGGTAGACAAGACCGGGTGCATCAACTTTAACGGTGCCCAGTATGAGGTCGGCATGAAACTCATCGGCCGTAAGGTGGAAGTTCTCTACGACACTACCTGGCTGGATGAAATAGAAATTCACCATAAAGATTTCGAGCCGTTCCGTGCGAAAAAGCTGGTCATTGGCGAAAATTGTCAAGGTAGCAAAGCTTTTCCACCAAAGTTTACGGTCGAAGCCTCCGAATCCAGACTGCTTACCGGTCTGAGGGAAAAAGCCGCCAAAGCCAAGGCAGTTCCCACTGCACAAGCAACACACTTCAGCAGCATAGCCAAGGAGGTGTGTGTGGATGTTTGAGGAATTTTTCGGTATGAAGCACACACCGTTCAGCAATCAGATTCCAGCGGAAGCCTTGTATCTGTCAGATAATCTGCAGGAGGTTATCGGCCGGCTCTGTTATGTTGCAGAGCATCAGCTCTTTGGCGTGCTCACAGGCATGGTCGGCGTAGGAAAAAGCACCATAATCCGCAGGTTAAAATCTTCTCTGCCGGCAGATAAATATCTGGTGCTATACCTATCCGACTCCCAGCTGACGCCAAGGTGGTTTTATAACGGACTGTTGCAGCAGCTCGGTTCAGAACCGAAGTTTCAACGTGGCGATGCAAAGCTTAGCCTGCACCGCCAGCTGGAATATATCCGGGAAGTGCGGCATATACGAGTAGTCACCATAGTAGATGAAGCCCATCTACTAAAACGTGAAACGCTGGAAGAAATCCGTTTCCTGCTGAATTACCATATGGATTCAATGAATCCTATGGCACTGATTCTTGTGGGACAGGATGAACTTTGGGATAAACTGGTCAAATCGGCTTATGCTGCTATCCGGCAGCGCATCGATATAAAATGTGCCCTGCCATCATACGACCTTGGGCAATGTCAGAAATATATCGCAACCCATATGAAATATGCCGGATGTGAACAGGAAATATTCACGGAAGATGCCATAAAAGCAATTTATGAATACTCAGCCGGCTCAGCTCGTGGCATTAACAAGGTGTGTATGCACAGTTTGCTTTGTGCCGCACAGCGGGGCAAAAAACTCATTGACGATCATCTGGTTCATCTCGTTATTGAATCCGAGCTTCCATGATGATCTGAGAATTGGTACTCTGAACGCACAGGGTACCATTTTTCAGACCATCAGATGGCAAAAGCCAAGAGCAATTTTCGGCGTTTGCTGTGAGCAAATCGAGGACAAAATGAGAAATCAGCTACACCTGTACGATAACAGCAACAACAAACAAAAAATAACGTAACATCACAGACATTTACTCCATCACTCCTTTACGGTTAGATAGTATAGAACTGACATGTATAAAAGTCAAACTCTCGCCATCCACGATGTTCATTATTAACATCATAAGCCATGCAGTTTCAAGTTGTATTCTCATCATTAATAGTCTCAATAGTATTATACATCCCCACTCGTATAAAAAAGCAGCCGAATAATACCATTTAACTGATATCAATCGGCTGCTTTTTTGCGTATCTGTCAAATCATATTAAACGCAAAGAGCTTCACGATTCTTTCCGTTGTAGCAACGTTTTACTCTTTTTCAAAAAAAGGTGAATGGATAAAGCTTAACCCAAGAATGTACAGTTTTGTTTGTGAACGGCGGGATGAGATAGAAAAGCTGAACAACTATGAGTGGGCTCATTTTTTAGGGAAAGTAAATCCAGGATACTCAACAAATGATATATTGACTAAGTATCTTTTGAAAACCAGGCACTCACAGATGAATACAACTGAAATGTTAATAGAAGCAGAGGAAGTAGGCAGAAACAAAATCCAACTGACTGAGCCAAATACTTCATTAGATAAGGACAATGATGAGATTGATGAGGAAGCCATGACTCTGCTGGATGATCCTGTAGCTCTAATTAAGTTGTTAAAAAAGAGGCGCGGAATATAGCCATATTAGAAGAATTAAGGTGCACAAGCTTGTCAATTCTGTTCATGGAAACGGCAAGCTTGTTTTTTTGTTTTAGGCGATGTTTTACAAAACATATTGGCAGTTTGCGTGAACAGCGCTATAATGGGTGCATAATCGTTAAATAGTGCAGAAAAACAGGAAGGAGGACGATTATGGGTGAAGTTTGTTTAGCAATGCGTGGGCAGATGGGAGACAACGAATACTACGTCACCACAACTAAGGCGTACAAGTTGATACAATCTGTCGGCTATGCTTCAGAAATGGAAAACTGGCCTGATATGACCGTTGATGAACGGATGCAAAGGGAATTAAAAGGTGAACGAATAGCTCAGGAGATTGTTCCTTACTTGGCTACAGATCCAGACTGGTTCTTTGGTGCATTGATTGTCGACATTTACTCGGGCTGGGAATACGCAAAATTTCAGCCGCTTACTGAAGTTGCTGATGTTAAGTACGATGTCTATTCAGATGCTATGAGGCAGGCTGGGTTCTTAACATTACCGGATGATAAGAGATTAATCGCATTGGACGGCCAGCATAGGCTTGCAGCGTTAGCTATGGCAATTCGAGGGAAAAATGGAATTCCTGGAAGTGTTGACTTATCCGATGCCTTGAAGAACACGTTAGTCAATGCGCATCCGGATATTGGCAACGCTGATATAACAGTGATGTTCATCAAGCATGGTGATGACAACACAAAAATCAGGAAGATTTTTAATAAGGTTAATCGCTATGCGAAGCAGACATCAAAAGGAGACAACATTATTACATCAGAGGACGATATGGTGGCTATCATTGCCAGAAGGATGTTTAGCGGAGAGGATGCACCGCTTCACCCGATAGGCGATCAGGAAGTCGTAAACTGGAAGTCGAACACCATACCTCTTAGAAGTAAAAACCTAACAACTTTAAGCGCAATTTACACAATGACTGAAATACTTCTTGCTAAAGAAGGGATTACACCTAAAACCAGAAGAAACGAGGAGATGCTTGAAAAAGGGCGCATCATAATGCGTGACTTCTGGAAAGAGTCAATGTCAAAAATTGATATCTTCAAGACTTATAGCGAGTACGTCGAAAAAAACATCTCTCTTGGAGATATCAGGAAAGATCATCTGCTGTTAAAGCCGGTAACGCACACAGCATTGGCACAGGCTGTGGCTATTGCAAAGGACTATGGCCATGAATACACAGAACTTATAGATAAGATCAATAAAATTAATTGGTCTCAGGACAATCCAATCTGGGGGAATATTCTGGTCACCAACAGCATGAATAAGCGTATGATTACAGGTTCACAGGCTCTCAAAGATGCTGGAAAAATCATCGCTTATATGTTGATCGGAAATGAGTTCTCTGACAAAGAAGTCGAGGAAGTCAGAGAAATACTAAAAAAAGCTAAAGCTGACATAAAAAACGAAGATGGCAGCCTCGCTGAGGAAGCAGAGGTAGTGCTGCCGCCGATTATTGAATGAAGGGAGGAACTTCTATATGGATACAGATGTTGATAATAGGCTTTATGCGTCTTGCAGTAGCTGTGGGCATGTGCTTGGAAGAGCGTTGAGTGGCTCAGATAACGAAGTGCAATGTCCAAAGTGCGGGGCAAAGATAAACTACAAGGTTGCTGAAAGTATAGTAACAGTCACATTATTGGAACCTTCAACAAAACTGCCATCGAAGAAGGCAGAGAAGAAACACTTGAAGGCTTACAATAATTTGGCAAGCGCAGTAAGTCAGTAGTCATTATATTTATACAGGTTATTTACCGAAGGAATCGAACTTGACAGGCTGCATCTGAGAATGCAGGAGTATCATTAAGGAACCGGTAAATAGAGTTTACTTGAGGACAGTCATGTCCAAATCAGTGAATTCTATTTACCGGTTTTTTGCTTTTGCTGGAGATGTTTGTGAAATATCGAATCCTGCTATCAACCAGAGCGGTTGATGTCAGACTTGGGTACTTCACAGTACTCAAATAAAAAATATCTCATAGTCCGAGATGGCCATTAGGACGTTGGGAAGCATAGAAATCTTAGCACCGGCAATTGTGCCGGTAGTGAAGAGACGATGCACCAGCGTTTATTAACCATGCCCATTCTCGGTTGACAGCAGTGGAATCTCTTCACAGACAGAGGTTCCTTTTGTTTTCCCAACGTTCAGTCCCGGACGGAAAGGAAAACAAAAATGAAAGTTGTTATCAGGTATGAGACAGAAAGAGTAACATTTAACCTTAGCGAAGAGGAAGCAAGGCAGATGGGCTGCTGCGTCAACATTGATCTGGAGAGTATTCCTGAGGACGAGAGAGAGTCGAAGTTGCAGGAGGCCTGCGATGAGCATTTTAACAGGCCGGACTACAACAACTGGCATAAGTACTGGAGACATCAGGGCGAATCCAAGGCACAGCCCGATGACGAAGGCGAGGAGCTTGAATCTTCGGAGCCACTTATGAGCGAGGTTGCGGACGACCGTATTTTTAAGAAGGATATGATCGAGCGTGAGCGCAAGGAAAGCTACGAAGCAGTCTGCCAGTGGATTCGTAATATCCTCAAGCCGGGTGTCGCTGAAGCATTTATCGCGGTAAAGATCGACAAGGTTCCGATCAGAAAATATGTGACTGAGAATGCAAAACCAGGGGACGATATTTCGAAGCTCGAGAACAACCTCTCCAAGAAGCTCACCAGAGCCGCCGAGAAGCTTGCTGTTGCTTACCCGGAACGTAGCTTCTAATGAATAAACGAGAATGGGCATAAAGGTCGGGGCTGTGTAAAAGCAGTCCCGTTATTTTTTTGAGAACAGATGCTTTGTGTCTTCAAAGAGTGCTCCTACTACGTATATCTTGCATTTCATCTTCACTTGATGAGAAACATCAGATCTAACGCCTTGGGGGTAACTATCAAAGGATCTCACATCATCGGTAACATATTTATCTTTTGCTTCCAGCAGTACTCTTTCTATGGCAGATTTTCTATTATCTTTTGTAATAGCTTTCTGACGTAAATTGTACTCCAGGATTAGGTTCCAATATAATTCTGCGAAACGAGTAAATAGCTGATCAAAAGACAGTACTAAATCGTTGTCGACATATTTAAGATTGTCGAGTATGGATTTTAAGAAGCCAAATTTATAACTCGCATCGTTTTTTGATTTTGATGTGAAAACACAAGCAACAGCGTCCCATAGCTCATCTTCGGAGACTTCTCTATCTTCATAAAATCCTTCCTTTAGATCGAACCCGGCCATTATATCCCTCGTTTCTTCTTCAACAGCTTTATCATAGACTCCGGATCATCCAAAAGTGTTTTTGTTTCCGTGTCTATTTCTTCTGAATTGTTCTCTTCTTCAGCAGTATTCTGCATAAGCATTGTTTCGTTACGTTGTTCTGCTTCTGATGCTAATTTCTCCATCTCCTCAGCTTCAAATAACATCTCCATAGTATTTATCCGTGACGACTCTATCTTAAATAAATATTCATCTGCTTCAGCCACGCGATCAGCGTAAGTCTCTTCATATTGTTGTTCAAGACCCCAGAAGCATCTTTCTATTTCTGCTGCGAAGCTGATGCCGGTGTCGTGCTCTATTTCCCACAACTCATCCATATAAGCGTACGCTGGTCTATGGGTGTTTCTATTTCTTGCAGGATATTCACCCGCCACCGTCTTAAATCGGATGCTTTCCCGTACATATGAGTAGTATTCTATGAAGCCGGTATAGTCCGGAGAATACATTAAATCATCATACAGTTCTTCCATCTGATCATAAGTTTTTATGATGTCAGATATGTAATAATTGTTGCCTGCGAAATCGTATGCCCGGCAGGTAAAGATTATGCCATCTTCCGAGAATACAACGCAGATATTAAAACCATCACTGGCTTTGTTGATAATCTTTGTAAAAGCAATACTAAATTCCACAGGATCTAATATGGAATTACGTGTTACAACTACCTTACAGGGGATTAACCCTCTCTTTGTTTCCTTGTGAAATTCTGCGAAGGTTGCAATATCACCCACGGCAGAAATAAACTCTATCTCCTGCCTGGTATATATTTCATCCTTGTTTCCATTTAAAAATACAAATTTTTCGAAGGTTCCAGCATACTGTGTGGACTTATCTATCAGCAATCCCGATGGCAGGAGCAATTCAGCTACTGTATCGACGGAATAGAATTCATATGCTGATAGCACAAATTCGTCGCATGCATCTGCCTCCTTGCTCCAATCTCTACTCATATCTCAATCACTTATTAAGAATCGAGTCAATGCTCGCCTTTAACTCCTCTCCGTCCTGCTCTTCGTTGAATTTCTTTACATAATCAAATATTCTTCTAAGGTAGGAGTCATCATCGGTACACTGATCAACAAACTGCTCATGAAGGACATCTATTCCACCCAGAAAATACTCATTAAATATTTTCATGTTCTCAGCAATCTGGGCTTTATCCTCCTCCGATGTCTCTGATAATCTAAAAGCTCGATATATCCGCTTCTCCTCGTCAGGTTCTGAATCCTCATCAATCAGCATAAGTATCTGATAGACAAAACGAAGCTCAGCCTTCCTCTTTGAAATCTGCTCATACAAGATACCAACATCGCCGTCAGCAGAAGACCCCATGGGAATTCTTCTCCTATACTGGTATCCTATCAGCGGGCACACAGTATAAGCATCAACATACGATGTAAAGA
>NZ_JAGBLU010000111.1 GCF_017635265.1 Butyrivibrio sp. | reverse complement strand
ATTGATTGTGATGGAATAAAACTGAATTCGTATTTGGATATGCCCAAGGGGAACCCTGAAAAGTGCCCTTTGGGCATCATAATTCATGGCTTTATTCTTTTTCTATGGTTGAAGACCAGATCAATACAGACAACTGTCATAGAAGGAACATTCACTATCAAAAAGATTGGATAAGAGGAGAAATAATGTCAGATTTTGTAATTAAAGATACAGTTTTTACTGATATGAGTGTAAAGAGAGCAGAAGAGGCACTTTTGAATGTGAGTCTTAAAACTCTGCTTACGGGATATGATGAAAAGTATCGATTTTATAAACGGGATTCCTATTACTTAGATGTAACTGATGCAGATGTTATGTTTGAAAATGTTGTCTACCCAATTTATGAAAGTGGGAATAAAAATATTAGCCTGCAAATGTTGGACGCTATTGATGACATGATAGATAATGGAGATGCTGCTCAGTTGTTCCAGGTCTATGATTATGTCACTAGTGAGCAGTTAATGAAGAGAAAATTCCCGCGTTTACCTTTTGTAGTCTTTGATAGTGGTAGGATAAAAAGATTAGTACAGAAAACTAATGATATGGAACTTGAGCTAAAGCAATATAGAGGCAAAATGTATGCTAGTGATAACAATACATTTTGGGATAGGGTGCAACGAACTATCAAAAGAAATTCCATCTTTTCTAGTAGTATAAATTGATAAAATGAAATATGAGTTTACTGAAGATAATAGAAAGATATATCGTGAAAACATCTTTAGTTCTTTTGATGAAATACCTGAGGAATTAGCTTTTGTGATTGCTGAAGAAAGGCAAAAAATTATAAGAATGGATAAAACAGGAAGATATGCTATATATGAAGGGAAGGAATATCACGCTTCTCTTGAGGATGATAAAAGGCATGTAGAAATATGGTCGAAAGATAAAGAGGATGAGGACAAGGGATTTAAGAAACATCAATACCTTCAAGTTTATTCGAAAATTGTTGAGTTAAATGAATTAAGTGAGTTTTATGATGTTGAGGCCGTATGTGACTATATGGGAAAAACTCACAAAATATTTATTTCAGCAGATGGCGAATCATTCCGCATCTATGTTAAAGAAAGCTGGTACAAAGAATTCGGATTTACAGAAGAGTATGACCGTGGAGTATTATTGGGATATTTTAAAGACTTTAAGATGTCTGAGTTAGAAGTACATTATATTAAGACTTCGATTGATCTTGGATAATTAGCAACCCATGCTTTATGATTAAAAGAGGCAGTATAGAATAGGGAACTTAATAATATGTATAGTCTAGAGGAATTTTTAGAGAGATAAATAATGAGTATATTATCAGTGATTCAAGCTTACAATTTGTGTAATGAAGACATAACTGTAATCCTTGAATTGGAAGAACAGGACCTTAAAGGAATTGTTCCCAGAGAATGGATTTCGTTGGTAAATGAAAAGTCCCCAGAAAAGAGAATCAACATCGCCATCTCATTATGGGAAAGAGTAGTTGGGAATGAGTTATCGTTAGTTATAAACTCGCTTAAGACTAATCTACGAGATATTAATCTTCTTAAAGTGGGGAATAAATATTATTTGCTCTATGTCATTCAGAGTCCTGTCGGTGAAGAAAAATATTATATAGGTGGAAATCCATATAACGTTCATTTGGATGAATGCGGACTTGCTTCAACTGTAAAGCCTTTTTATACAAATCTGCATGACGGGTTTTATGATTATTGTTTTAAGGCAATGGGACTAATAGAGAGTAACAAAATCGAGAACCTTAAAGAACTGGTCGACCATAATTCACATAATGATAATCTTCAAGACTATTTAGGTTATTTTTCCAATGGAATGGGTGATTATTTGGCAATAGATAATAATTCAAATGATGCGTATTTGTATTTTAAAGATGGAGAATCAGCAAAAAACGTCGGATTTTGGGATGTAGTAGATGAATGGTTAAATATGGCAATAAATGGATGAAACTAGAGGGCTTTAAGAGGAAAGAGGCAGGTGAGTGTTCATGAAAATAGATGAATTAAAGTCATTCTTGGAAAAAGAAGGGCTGTTACCAATGAACTATTACGGATGCCCTAAGTATTACGTCTCAGGAGCTGATATATGTAATATTGGGAGAACAAACAACTTACCTGATGTATTTGGTGTTTATAGAGTTGCCGAAAGTGAAGCCTGCGTCTTTTTTATAACTGACTCAGAAAGAGGAATGCGCTGCCATAATGAGGTGTTTTCAACTGAGGAAGAAGCATGCGAGCACATAATAAAAAGAGCTCAAACCAGCAAGGTAACGTTCTTGAATGAGAATAATACTTTTGCTAACAATGTTGTTCCCCAAAGCGTTCAATCAATAGAAAACGAAAAGTACACATATTACAAGTTTGATATTGGTAATGGTGCAATGATGTTGTAGACCTTTCACATTAACATAAATCAGACCGACTTGTCTGTCACGGAACTGCTCTTTATACTGTCATTAACAGTATAAAGGAGTGTCCCAGAGCACCCTCCATGACAAGTCGTGTACTCTGGGACGTGGTTTTTCAACCATGATCATTATATCAGAGTACGAGATAACTCACCACAAAGAAAATATTTTTAGTTAAGAGCAATGGGGTCACACCACCGTGCCCTCACTGTGGTGAAGAGCTAAAATACCGCGATTCCAGAAAAAGAATACGTAAAAAGGAAGGCGGTGTAGCAGAATGGATCATCATCAGAAGGTTTCGTTGTGATAAATGCGAAGTCCTTCATAGTGAGCTTCCAGACTGTTGTGTTCCATATAAGCACTATGACTCAGAAGTTATTGCAGGAGTCATAGATGGCTATGTAACATCTGACGATGCGGATTCCGAAGACTATCCCTGTGAGGAGACCATGAAAAGATGGCTCCAGTGGTACGAAGAAAATAAGGAACGTGCTGAGGGATACCTTCGTAATACCATATACAGGCTGCTTGATCACAAAGATGACATCCTTAAATCAGGCACGCCATTGCTCAATGCTATCAAGGATCTTGATGTCAGTCCTCACTGGCTGGGATATATACTCCGCGCCATATATAATAGCGGAGGTTATCTTGTCCCAGTCTGGTAGGTTTTATGCACCTACTTTGTTTAGAATGTCAAGATCACTTTTTGTATAGTTGCCTCATAGGAGGTAACCATACATGAATGATAGTAATGACACAATCAAATGGCAGGAACGTGAAGCTCTTGAACGTTTCAGGCTCATATCGCCGCTTTTGGATCCAGAGATGGACAATGCCAAGAGAATCCAGATGAGGAACAATATCGCAGCGCAGAATGAAATTTCAGCAAGAACCCTGTACCGGTATGAAAGTTCATTCCGCGATAATGAGTTTGCCGGACTTAAGCCAGTCCCAAAATCAGGAGTGCATTCACACAAGCTGCCGGAGAACTTTGACAACCTTGTAAAAGAAGCCATACAGCTGCGTCTGGAAGTCCCAGGAAGATCTGTTGACCAGATCATAACAATCCTTGAGCTTGAAGGCAAAGTCCCACTCGGAGTGCTGAAAAGATCAACTCTTCAGAGGCATATGTACAAACAGGGCTTTGGAACAAAACATCTCAAAGTCTATTCCGATGCCAGAGAAAGCTCGTCCAAGAGATTCTGCAAACCTCACAGGATGATGTTGGTACAGGGAGATATCAAGTACGGACCGATACTCACCATTAATGGAAAGAAAGTCCAGACATATCTCTCATCTGCGATAGATGACCACTCAAGGATGATACTGTCCTCACAGTTCTATGACAACCAGGAAGAGACCATAGTTGAAGACACCTTCAGAAAAGTCATCCTCAGGTACGGAAAGTTTGATGCCTGCTACTTTGATAACGGATCACAGTACATTGCCAAACAGTTAAAGCTTTCTCTTACCAGGCTTGGCATAAGGATAAGGCATGCCAGAGTAAGGAGCGGAAAAAGTAAGGGGAAGGTGGAAAAATTCCACCAGGTAGTCGATGCTTTCATCCGCGAGGCAAAGCTCAAAAACGTCACTTCTGTCGAAGAGCTTAACCGCCTCTGGTTCATCTTTCTCGAGGAGTACTATAACAAAAAGCCTCACGATGGGATAAAGGAATACTACGAGAGCATTGGTGTTACCATTCCTAGAGAAGGGATAACACCTGTCCAGGAGTTCAATCGTGACAAGCGACCTCTGGCCTTTATCAGTGCCGATACAGTAGCTGAAGCTTTCCTCTACCACACCATGCGCAACGTAGACAAAGGCGCCTGCATAAGCTTCAAAGGCAAGAAATACGAGACCAAGCCAGCCCTTATCGGTCAGGTAGTAGAAGTTGCCTATGACCCACTGTCACCGGATATACTCACCATTTCTTATCCGGGTATTGAGCCCTTTACGGCAAAGCCACTCAAGATTGGTGAATACTGCGACAAGAACGAAACGCTTCCTATCAGTGTGCAACAGGCTGTTCCAGAGACATCAAGATTCCTTGATGCTCTCGAAAAGAAACATGAGCAGTCTAAGAAGCAGCTTACAGATGCCATTTCCTTCGCATCCTACAGAAAGGAAGGTGGCAGCCATGTATGAGCAGTACTTTGAAATGAAGAATACTCCATTTACAAGAAATGTTCCTCCAGATAAGCTCTATGAGTCTGCTGCAATAAGTGAAACTCTTGGAAGGCTTACTTATGTGGCAGACAGACAGCTCTTCGCTGTAGTTACTGCCGATGCCGGATGTGGTAAATCAACACTTATCAGAAAGTTCGTGACATCGCTTCCAAAAGATGAGTACATGTTCTTATACCTTTCAGACTCAAAGCTCACTCCGAGGTGGTTCTACAAAGGAATGCTTGACCAACTCGGCGTAGAGTCAAAATTTTACAGAGGCGATGCCAAACGTCAGCTTCAAAAGGAAGTAGAGATAATCCGTGGCGTCCAGGGCAAGAAAGTAGTCTGCATACTTGATGAGGCTCATCTTCTCGAGAAAGAAACCATTGAAGAATTCAGGTTCCTTTTAAACTATCGCTTTGACTCAATGAGCCCTATGGCACTTGTACTGGTGGGACAGAGCGAACTTTGGGATAAGCTCAAGCTCCAGAGGTATGCTGCAGTACGACACAGAATAGATATAAGCTGTATCATCCCACATCTTGACAGATCTGAGACTCAGCGATACATAGATTCTCATCTTGACTATGCCGAAGGCCGCAAAGACATCTTTACTGATAAGGCTATTGATGAGATCTATAAAGTCTCAACAGGCATACCAAGAAGAATCAATCACATCTGTGATGGATGTCTTATGTATGCAAGCCAGCAGAACAAGCGTCTTATTGACGAGCATCAGGTTCAGTTCGTGACTGAACACGAGATGCTGGGAAGCGAGGTGTCATGATCACTTACGAGTTCCCTGTTACCGAATATACCGGCGATGATCCTGATGATGCATACACAACCATGCATACAGCAAAACTTGATGTGGATGAATTGCTGAATGAGCCCTATGAAGCAACGGTATATGCCTTTGATGACACATTTAAGCTGATCGTGGGACATTGCCATGACGGATTTTACCTGTGCGTCCCCAACAAGAAAGTTGGCTGCACCTTTGAATCGCTGAGTGATGTCAGTGAAACCAGTCATGAGCTCCTCTATCCATACGAAACGCTGTGTTTTGAAGATGCAATAGCCATCTCATTTGCGCTTAATGAACTTTATAAGATTATCAAGGTACAACGGGCTTAAGCCCTGTATCAAAAACGATGGTAGTGGGTGGCAAAAGCCGCCCATGAGCCATCAGAAACTATTGACAGCAACCTGAGCAGTCTTATGACAGTGCATAAGAGCAGCTCGAGGACAAACTAAGAGATTAGGAACACTTATTTATTGATCTCAAACATACATCTATGCAGGAATGATCATATAGCAAGTGTTCTTTATAATCTTGTACATT
>NZ_JAGBLU010000110.1 GCF_017635265.1 Butyrivibrio sp. | reverse complement strand
ATTTCTATGGACATTTACATATTGAATGTTCAGGCCATCTTGGACTTACTTCGATTGAGTATAAGGAGAATGTTGAGCCGAGGAAATCTGAAATAATTGATTTTTGTAAGAACATTTAATTAACAGTAGAATGCACAAAGACATAGATAGTGATATTGTCAGAAATACAGATCAGCGGATAAGTTTCATAGGAGCATATATGATTAGATTAGCAGATAAAAAAGATTTAGAAGCCATAAATGAACTTAGAAGACAAGTCAATGATATTCACGTTAATGGCAGGCCGGATATATTCAAACCTGGATTTTGTAAGGAATTGGAAGATCATGCCGAATGGTATTTATCCTCTGATTATAATGATATTTTTGTCGATGAACAAGAGGGGAAAATAGCTGGAATGGTAATGGTTGATTATATTTCAAAACCTGAATCCCCATACAGCTTCGCAAGAGACTTCTGTCATATTGCTGAAATATGCGTGGATAAAGAATACAGGCGAAGAGGTATTGCGCATTCCCTTATAGAACGTGTCAAAGAAGAGACTCAAAAACGTGGACTGAGCAAAATAGAATTGGATGTATGGGCGTTTAATGACGCTGCGACGTTCTATGAAGCTGAAGGTTTTAAACCATTTAGAACATTTTTGGAATATGATGTTTAGACCGTTATCTCTGAGAGATAATGGACGTTGACGCTGAGTTGGATTATAATGTTAGACGGAACTAACATAAGATTCCGATGGGAGGTAACTTAATATGCGGATTGTAAATCTCATTGAGAATACCGAAGGTGTACCCGGATGTACGTCTGCACATGGGCTGTCTTTTTATATTGAAACGGCGAAGCATAAAATGCTTGTTGATCTTGGCCCGTCTGAAGAGACGCTTGAAAATGCTGCTAAGCTGGGAATTGATCTTGGTGCAGTCGACACGGTGATATTGAGCCACGGTCACTATGACCATTCCGGTGGGATTATTTCTTTTGCCAAAATAAATGAACATGCGGATATATATATGCAGCGTCTTGCCACAGGGGATTATTACTCAGATGATGATGTGAGGGAAGGAAGAGACAGATATCGCTATATAGGAATTGATAAGGCAATAGCAGATCTTCCACAGGTTAAGCTGTTGGATGGGGATACTGTAATAGATGATGAAATCTCTGTATTTGTGATGGATGAGTCTGCATTTAAGCGGCCATTTACTAATTCCAGGTTAAAAGAAAAAGTGGATGGCTCTTATGTACAGGATGAGTTCAGGCATGAACAGTATGTTGTAGTCAGTGAAGGAAACAGAAAAATCCTCATATCCGGATGTGCTCATAATGGAATCCTGAATATCATGGGGGAGTATGAACGAAAATACGGTTCTTGTCCGGATGCCGTTATCAGTGGGTTCCATCTGATGAAGAAATCCGACTACACGGATGATGAGATTGATGAGATCATTGATACGGCCCAAAGACTTAAGGAGTATCGGACAACATTTTATACATGTCACTGCACCGGAGTTAAGGCATATGAGTCTATGAAGTGTATCATGGGCGATCAGTTAAAGTACGTTCACTCCGGTGAAGAGGTCAGGCTGAAATTCCACAAAAGCGCAGAAGAAAAAAGGAGAAAACAGTTTATGAAATGGCATAAGTTTTTTGCATGGGCAACAGTAGCATGTTTTATCATCACCATGATAACGGGATATGAAAAGAAATGATTTTTTTTAGCATCAACAAGATAAAGGACGACAACATCATCGAAGCTCTAAAAGAAGATGCATAATAATGCAATTTTTAGTGACAAATAGGGTGTAGTAATATACAATGATTACCTAACAAACAGGTAATCAATATGAAAGAAATAACATTAAAAGAAATTGAACAACTAAATACCGGATCCTACGAGATCATAGATATCAGAGATGAGGCAGCAAGGGATTACGGAATGATCCCCGGAGCAATCGCAATCTCTTTTGACGAAGAGGGACAAGACCCCGAAGAGAAGATAAATGAAATACCGGGAGATAAGAAGCTTATCTTTTATTGCGACTTTGGAAGAAAGACAAGAGACCTTCTATATGACCGGGACTTTCTTGCAAAAAGAGATTGCTACAGCCTCGAAGGTGGTTATACGGGATATGTGACCTCCAAGATTTCCGAGTTTGGCGATGTTTTGGCAAAGAGAGAAAAGGCAGAGAAGAGCATACAGAAGAAGTACCACAGACAGCTCTTTGCTCCCTTTGCAAAAGCCTGTAAGACTTATAAGCTGATCGAGGAGGGCGACCACATCGCCGTTTGTATATCCGGAGGAAAAGACTCTATGCTTATGGCAAAGCTTTTCCAGGAGATACAAAAGCACAAGCATTGCAATTTTGAGCTGACATTTTTATGCATGGATCCGGGCTATAACAAGGAAAACAGGGCCCTTATCGAAAGTAACGCCAAGGCACTGGGTATCCCTCTTACTATATTTGAGAGTGAGATCTTTAATGCCGTGGATACGATAGAGAAGAGCCCTTGTTACATTTGTGCCAGAATGAGGAGAGGTTATCTTTACAGCAAGGCAAAAGAGCTTGGCTGCAACAAGATAGCGCTGGGACATCACTATGACGATGTCATTGAGACCATTCTCATGGGCATGCTTCACGGAGGCCAGATTCAGACCATGATGCCCAAGCTCCACAGCACAAACTTTGAGGGAATGGAGCTTATAAGACCTCTCTATCTTGTTAGGGAGAGCGATATATGTACATGGCGCGACTATAATGATCTGCATTTTTTGCAGTGCGCATGCCACTTTACCGATACCTGTTCTACATGCCACGAGGATGGAACTACATCCTCCAAGAGGCTTGAGACCAAGAAGCTGATCGCAAGGCTCAAAGAGGACAATCCCTTCGTTGAAGCCAACATTTTCAAGAGTGTTGAGAATGTAAATGTAGACAGGGTCATTACCTACAAAAAGAACGGAAAAAAATTTAATTTTCTGGACGAGTATTGCGGAGAGGACTAAGTGTAGTATTATTGATATATGGGACATAAAGTCACTTTAAATTGATTAAAAATTTAAAGGAGTCACAATGGATAATACTACAGTCGCGAATAGTATAGATCATGGTGTAGGCCAGTTTGTTGCTGAAGCCAGCATTGAAGTGGACGATACAATACCAATATTTGACGTATCGGAATATCCACCTCAGCAGCAGGAAATCATAGCTGAGTGCAACAGAAGGATAGAAGAGGCTAACAGCAAATATCTGATCGCCAAATTCAGAGAGGATATGTTTGCCAAGGGACTAAAAGCCGGTATGTATTTCTGTACTTTTGACCGTGATGAGAATATGCTGAGCTTTGAATTCAATGATGAGACCAGACAGATGCTTGGGTACGACGGCCTTGACGATCTGCCTAATGAATTTGACAGCTGGGTCAGGACTCTTGTTCCTGAAGAAAAAGAGGCCATTGTTAAGCTGTTTTGGGATTCGGTCAAAAGTCATCGTGAACTGCCGGATATTACACATGCCACCTATCGCATGCAGAAGAAAGACGGCAGTATCATTTGGGTTACAGGAGCCGGAAGATTTATAAGACGCGCAGATGACGGCTCTTTAGAAATTTATATGGGATGCTACAGAGATATCACCGCACAGCAAGAGCTGGAGGAACACGTAAAGATCATCGAAGCTATCGGCAAGGTCTTTAATTTCTCTTTGTTTATTGATGTCAGTGATATGAGCTACCGTATGATCAGCACTAATGAATATGTGGATATGGTTCCTAAGGATCCTGATGCTTTTCAGTTCCTTAGAAACAATGTTGATGCATCGGTTGCTGAGAGCTTCCGCAAGAGCCTATATGAGTGGCTGAATAAGGATACTGTCCTTGCAGCTATAGATGAGCATGGATCCACAACTATGGAGTTTTACAGCGAAAGTGCAAATCGCTGGTTTAACGGAATCTTTATGGTTGGTGATCGCAAGGAAGACGGAAGCATAGCTCATATCGTTTATGGCTGCATGGATACGACAGATGCCAAGCTCCAGAATCTCGCTCAGCAGAAGATGATTTCCGAGTTTGAGGAGGAGGTCTATATTGATTCTCTTTCACAGATCCGAAACAGAAGGTTTTTGGATGAAAAGCTTGTATATGAACCATGTAATGCTGTGGTAATGGCAGATATAGATCTTTTTAAGGAAGTCAATGACACGGCAGGTCACAGGAGTGGCGACGAAGCCATCAAGAAAGTGGCTAAGATACTGGAACAGTCGGTTCGAAAGGATGATGTTGTCATCCGTTACGGCGGAGATGAGTTCATGATGGTCTTCTTCGACATTACCAAGGAAGATCTTGAGAATAAGCTGACATATTTGCAGGAGGCGGTAAAAGAGATTACTCTTGATGGAAGTTCAAAAGTGCAGATTACCATGAGTTTTGGAGGCGCTTTCGGAACTGAGCTTGTAAATAACCTGATTGCAACTGCGGATAAAGCTCTTTATGAATCAAAAAAGACTCGGGATTCATTCACAGTAATAGAGGTTTAATTAAAAAGTTCTTGAAAACAGTTTGCAGTCATATTAGCCTTTTCTTAGGACGTTATTCCTAAGAAAAGGCTTTTTTCAGGAGTTTTGTATGAGCAGAGATAAATTGGTGGGGATAAAGGACATCGCAGACAGATGTGGTGTCTCACAGGCAACTGTATCAAATGTATTAAACAACAAAAACAATGTGGGAAGGCAGACCAGAGATAAGATTCTGGAAGCCGCCAGAGAGCTGGGTTATGTTCCCAAAAGAACTGAGGAGACAGTTCATAAAAGAAAGAAGAATACTGTAGCCATCAACTTCAGTGATTTTGACGCTCAGTTCTACTTTGATGTTCTTCACGGCATAAGTGATTATGCTGTTAAAAAAGATTTCAACCTCCAAGTATCTGGGGCTTACAACGGTGAGTGTTCCCAACTATGAGAGGGGCTATCTTGCGATGCAGGCACTTGCGGACATAATAGACGGCACGGGGAATTTCGATAATTTCAAGATCGGTGCCAGGGTTAAGTGGAGAAAGTCAATTAAGCCGGTGACATGAACAAAATCGAAAGATATTTTGAAAAGCTGAAAACTAAAGATATAATCTGCTGGGGAAATGGAAAGCACTACAGAAATATCACGTATCCCTTCTTGCAAAAAAGTGGTCTGATCAAAAATCTAAAGGGATTTGCAGATGCTTCAGATAAAGAAAAACTGGCACAGATGGACCGGAATAAAACTGCTATTCTGATCGCAGTTACCGGGTATGATGAGATTCTTGGCCAGCTTAAGGCAGATGAGAGGCTTTCCGGGTTCGAAGCTGTCCCGTCCATTTATCTTGAAGCTCTTTATGAGGACATGCTTCTTTTATCAGTTAATAAGCCCCCTTTGAATTATCGAAAGCAAGACAAGCCGGTTATTCCAAAGCTCATTCATGCAATCTGGTTTTCGGGCGATCCGATGCCGGAGCTCTATCTTAGATGTCTTGAGTCCTGGAAAAAATATGCTCCTGACTGCGAGATAAAAATCTGGAACATGGAGACCTATAAGCCTGATCGGTGCCTTTTCTTTGAGCAGGCGATAGAGCAAAAAAACTGGGCTTTTGCATCGGACTATGCAAGGGCGGATCTGCTCTACAGATATGGCGGAATTTATATGGACCTTGATGTTGAAATGCTCCGTCCCATTGATGATCTGCTCTACAACGATGCTTATATGAGTTTTGAGTCTTTGGACCGCATAGAATGCGGCTCAGGAATGGGGGCAAGGCCGGGACATCCTGTTATTAAGGAAATCTGTGAGAGCTATGAAGAAAGACCTTATCTTAAGGCAGATGGAACCTGGGATAATTCCACCTGCCCTGTGCGCTACACTCAGGTAATAGAAAAGCATGGCCTCAAAAAAGACGGTGGCTTTCAATTTGTAGAAGATATCACTGTTTATCCCTTCGAGGTGCTGACCGGAAAAAGCTTTGATACAGGAATTATCTACAACACTGAATTAAGCTACACTATTCATCATCACAACGGAAGCTGGATTCCGGATCCTGCACATAAGGCAATGAATGAACGATATGAGAAGATTCAGTGGTTTCTTGAATCGATAGAATAAAAAGATGAGGCAAAATGAGTACATCAGAAAAAGTACTGTTTATACTTGAATCCAACAAAACAAAATATACATCCGGAGAAGAGATAGCCGGCCGGTGCGGCGTTTCGAGAAATGCAATCTGGAAAGCCATAAAAGACCTTCGCGAAAAAGGCTATTGCATCGAGGCAGTCAGTAATAAAGGATATAAGCTTACCGGGAACAACGATATTATTTCTGCTGAGGGAATAAAGGCTGATCTGTCTGAAGGCGCAGACATGGCAGATATATACGTCTATGACAGCCTGAAATCCACAAGCGATAAGGCAAAAGAGCTTGCGGTGAACGGAGCAGCTCACGGAACGGTCATAGTTGCTGCTACCCAGACAGGTGGCAGGGGCAGAAAGGACCATACTTTCTTTTCACCTGAAGGTGGGCTTTATATGAGCATTGTCCTAAGGCCTGACCTTCTGTTCAGTACCGACTATAAGGAAGTTACATCTTTTGTAGGAAATTCCGTGATAAGCGCTATAAAAGAGCTTACCGGCATAGAGTCTTATATTGACGGGATCAATGATCTGTATGTCGACGGTAAAAAGATATGTGGAATCCTTCTTGAGTCGGGAAGTGAGTTTGACAGTGGAACTCTCCAGTGGATCGTAGCCGGGATAGGAATAAACTTTGACTCGGATATAAACAGCTTCCCGGAGGATGTGAAGGAAAGAGCTTCAAGCCTTTTTGATAGTGGAAAAGCCACGATTACCAAAAATAAGCTGATAGCGAGAATAATTGAGAAAATATTAAAATGTCAGCCCTAAAAAATCAGGGCTGACATTTTTATTGTGTAGCATCTTTAATAAAACCCCCTGCTATGCAGGGGGACAACAGCTGCTTTAGCTTAAAGTAGAAAAACTCCGATATTACAAGATTTT
>NZ_JAGBLU010000109.1 GCF_017635265.1 Butyrivibrio sp. | reverse complement strand
ATTTCCGACTTTTTGGCTATTATAGCCCCAAATGTGGATAAAATCCACTATTTTTAGAATAAGTAAAATCCACCCTGTGGAATTTACTTCTACAAGGTGGAAATTAGTTTTACAAAGTGGAATTAACTTTTACAATTGACCCAACATTACTTGCAGTCAGCAGGACTTTTGTAATTCTGTTTCTCTTTATTCCTCTTGCAGTAAGCACAGTACCGTCGTCGAGAGTGACTGTTTCTCCATACCCCGGCAATCTGTCAAGTTTTTCTATCATTAACCCACCGATAGAATCATAGTCTTCCGAATCAAGCTTCGTTCCGAGAGCATCATTTATATCATCGAGTTTCATGTTTCCTTCTACGAGATATTTTTTGCCTCCCACATGCTTTATAAGTTCATCTTCATCAGAATCATATTCATCTCTGATCTCACCTACAATCTCTTCAAGAAGATCTTCAAGAGTAATCATTCCTACTGTTGTCCCGTATTCAGACAAAACAAACGCTACATTCTGGCTTTTTTCTCTCATTTCCATGAGAAGATCAGCTGTTTTCTTGTATTCGTAAGTATAATATGCTTTTCTGAGACAATCCTTTATCCTAAAGCTCTCTTTATCCTGAATAAGGACCAGATCCTTTACATTGATAAGTCCAATAATATTGTCCTGCTCGCCACCTTCATAGACAGGGATTCTGGTGTACATATCTTCTCTGAATACTCTCATTACTTCATTGTAATCGGCGTCAGAACTCACACAGCACATATCAATTCTCGGTATCATTATATCCTTGGCATGGGCATCGCTGAAATCAAATACATTGTATATAATTTCTTTCTCACCGCTCTCTATTACGCCATCCTCATGGCTTACATCAACGTAAGTTTTCAGCTCTGTCTCCGTCATAGTCTGTCTGTTGGTTATATCAACCCTGAATATCTTAAGAATCAGCGTTGCTATGCCATTTATAACGAAACTGAACGGTTTCATTATGACCATCAGACAAATTATAAGGCCGGAATACCATAACGCAATATTCTCAGCATATGCTGTGGCAACGGTTTTAGGTATTATCTCACCGAATATAAGGACTACAAGTGTCAGAATACCCGTTCCGATTCCTACTGCAAAGCTGCCGAAAACCTCTGTAATAAATACAGTCATCAGTGCAGATGCACTAAGATTTACAATATTATTACCAATAAGAATTGCAGACAACATTTTCTGTGTATCTTCACAGACTAAAAGCACTTTTCCAGCTTTTTTGTTCCCCTCTTCAGCCATTCCCTTCATTTTCACTTTGTTGACAGTCATAAAAGCTGTCTCCGCAGATGAAAAAAAGGCTGAAAGCAGAACAAGTATAATCAATACAACAAGCTGTATCGCGTGAGTATCCAAAATTTCCTCCTGTTAATCCAAATGAAATACCGGATGAAGATCAATAGACACCGGACTGTTATCGGGATTTGTCTCCATTATGTCAGCCATGAAATCCCACCACTTACGGTTGATAGCTGTATCAGCTCCTTTAGCCCAAAGCTCTTCGTCCTCTATTTCGATATAACCATAGAGAACATCTGTCTCTTCATCAAGGAATATGCTGTAGTTGCGTCCGCCATGCTCGTGGATCATCTCCTGCATCTCAGGCCACAACTCATTGTGTCTCTTCTCGTACTCCTTTTCCATCCCCTTATAAAGCTTCATTTTAAAACCTTTTCTGATCATACCTTCTTACTCCCCTTTTATTCATTATGTTTTACAGCAAAAGAGCTGCTAATTAACAAGCTGTATCAGTTAAGCGGATTGAGATAAAACTCCTTAACATCCTCATATCCCTGCTCCAAAAGCTGCTGTTTCTGGAACTTCTTGTTTTTATTCATACGAACAACAAGTACCTGATTGCCTTCAAGTCGATCTTTCTGCGCCTGTGAAATTATTTCTGCAAGTCTTTCTCCTTTAATACCTTTTTCAATGAGAAAGGCCTTCTTTTTTCCTTCTGAAGGAATTTTGAATCCCTCATCCATCATTATCATAATAATACGTTCAAATCCTATAGAGAATCCGCACGCAGGAGTATCCTGTCCGAGGAACTTACCAACCATCTTGTCGTAACGGCCACCACCTCCGCAGCTTCCGCCATACTGAGGCATTGATACTTCAAAGATAGTTCCTGTGTAATAAGACATTCCTCTTACAAGTGTAGGATCAAATACCATTTCAAACTTTGCTGTCTTTGTGGCATCGACACTTGTTATTATCTCTTCAAGGCTCTCTCTTACCTCTGCTTCAAGGAAATCTCCCAGTTTGTCTGCAATTATCCTAAGCCCGGATACATCATTCTTTCCTTCAACACTTCTGAAAAGATTCAGATATTTATCAATCGAATCTCTGGAGAATCCTTCTTTTTCAAGTTCCTCGGAAACGCCGTCAATTCCTATCTTATCCATCTTATCGAGAGTTATAAATACATCATCATAGCTCTCCTGCGGAAATCCGCTGTATGCAGCCATCGCCTTCAATATACGGCGCTCATTGATTCTGATCTTAAAATCCTTAAATCCAAGTCTTCCAAGGGTTGTGGTAGTAGCTAAAATAAGCTCTATCTCAGCCAGATTGGTAGGTTCGCCCAAAATGTCTATGTCGCACTGCATGAACTGACGATATCTCCCTTTTTGCGGTCTGTCGGCTCTCCATACATTGCCCATCTGCAAAGCCTTGAAAGGTGAAGGAAGTTCACTTGCGTGGTTGGCATAGAAACGAACAAGCGGAACTGTAAGATCATAGCGAAGACCTGAATCTGTGAGATCATTTTCTTCTTTTGCCGTCTCTAAATTGAGTTTCTCTCCTCTTTTCATTACTTTGAAGATAAGCTTCTCATTCTCTCCGCCCTGCTTGCTGTTCAGGTTAGCCAATGACTCAACAGCAGGTGTCTCTATTCCTGTAAAACCAAATTCTGCATAGGTCTTTTTTATAATGCCGATGCAGTAATCTCTAAGTTGCATTTCTGAAGGTAAAATATCCTTCATACCTGTAACGGGTTTCTTAATAAGTGCCATAAAATACCATCCTTAAATCCTGAAAAGTGTAAATAATAAACATGAAATATTTTACACTTATAGATTTTTCTTTGCAATGATTTTAACTGTTGTGTTCTTTTATAAACTCAATGAAATGCTCTTTTGTCATTGGTCTTGCGTAAAAGAATCCCTGAATATGGTCGCATCCAAGCCTTATGACCTGCCCTGCCTGCTCTGCAGTTTCAACTCCCTCTGCCACAATTTCTTTTCCAAGAGATTTAATTATCTTAATAAGATTTATCATGACCATATATGAAGTCTCCGACTCAAAGGCTGACTGAACAATGCTTTTATCGAGTTTAAAAAGCTTAAGCGGAAGCAGTGCTATCCTCGAAAGATTCGAATAGCCCGTTCCAAAATCATCCATAGAGAACGATATTCCTGCCCTTATAAGTCTTCCTATGTTTGTATCCATAACCTCGGTTATATCCTTCTCCCAGGTTTCTGTTATCTCAAGGTTAATATTTTTAGCTTGAACATTATACTTTTTGAGAGTATTAAGTACATTGTCTGCCATATTGGCCTGTATACAATCGACAATGGAAAGATTGACCTCCACATACTCCACCCCATAATCAGTAATACCTGTTGTTGATATCATTTCGCATACAGAATCCAGAACAAATCTGTCGATATCAAGCACTGTCCCGTTTTTTTCCGCAACCGGCATAAATGCTGCAGGAGAAATAAATCCAAGCTTTGGATCCTTAAGACGGACCAGCGCTTCGCAGGAAGTATACTTTCCCTCCGACGGCGAATAGATTGGCTGATAATAAACATCAAGAAGTCCGTCTTCGAGAGCTCTTTTCACAATTCCATCTATCTTCTTGTCGTGCTCGACATATTTAAGATTTAAGTCAGCTATTCTCAATACATCCCTGTTATGGCGCAAAAGTGCTTTTTTCATCACAGTTCTTACTTCATTGAATCTTTCAAGCGAATCAACTTCATCGGGAAATCCTATGGCGCAAGGACTCTGAAACAGCTTTATTTCAGTATTGCGAAGATTCCAGCTGTCTTTAAATCTCTTTTTTATCTGATCTGTTGTCTTTTCTATAATGACATCTTCAGGCCGGACATTGGGTATAACAAGAGCAAACGTACTGTCAGATGAGTAAAACAAGCTTCCGTCGGTACACATTTTTCTCAGATAATCAGCTATTTGCCGAAGAAGTTCCGAAGCAGTCTCTGCCGTTTCCTCACTCAAAATCACATCCAGTTTATCAATGTAAATCCCCAGGATAGTGAAGCTCTTTTTTTGCAAAAGATATGTCGATATAGTAAAATCCAGAGCTTTCTTTGTGCCTGCTCCCGAAGTACGGTCAACAAATTCACCGGGATTTTGAAAAGTGTATACGCACAGCAAAAGAGCTATAGAAACAGAAAATTCAAATATCGAACTGGATTTTGTCAGTATCCTTATGGGAATACCTGCTGCCATTAAAAAGAAATAAATCACAAGAGCAATGGTTTTTTCAGAGCTTAAAGTTTTTAAATACCTAAAAATCAGATAGGCTGCAAAAACAAGATAAAGCCACACATTGACATTAACCGTTGCCCCCTGAAAATATCTGTACTTTGTGTCAGCGTTTTGGTCAAAGTAATAAAAATAATCCGTAAATATAACACTGAACACAACCATCAGGGAGTAAACGGTAGGAAGAAATAAAATAGCTTTTTTCCAAATAGTTGACGGTTCAATGTGAAATATTGCCATACAATAAAGCATAGACAAAAGAGGCATAACATATATGCATGCCTTTTCCAGCATTCCAAGGACACATACTGCCTGATAACTGATTGAATTCCTGACAAAATCAGACTGAATCCACACCTTATGGACAAGTCCCAGGACATTCATAAGAATAGCATTAAAAACAAGCCCACCAAAGATATCGTTTTGTCTGCTGTAGTAGTGCTCTTCCGTTGCATGCACAAAAACAGTCACAAAAAGAACCATGAGTGAACATATTGTAAAGCATATTTCATAGTTTTGCGGATTAGTCAAAAGATTCATAACCAGTTTTCCTCAAAATATGCATCAATAAACTTAACGTAAGAACTGTCAGCCATCGGACCTCCCATGTAATCACCGATCAGATAGTCACATCCAAGCTCCTCTGCCATTTTTTTGTCTTTTTCATTTTCAATGTCTGTAGCACAAACAAAGATACTTATGTCATGAAAAAGATTAACTATACCTTGGGCGACAATCTTCATTTTTTCAGATTCAAAGGCCGAACGCAGAATATCAATATCAAGATTCACCTGTGAAACAGGAAGAGACAATATCCTGTCAAGATCGCCGTAGCCGCTGCCGAACTTATCAACTATAACAGAACTTTTCATGTCTCCAAGCATCTTTATATTTCTCTCCGCAATGGAATTCATTGTAGAAACAGTAGTCTCTGTAAGTTTTATGCTTATCCAGGATGCAACTGCATTCTCTTCCCTTAATATTTTCTTTATTCTCTTAATAAAGTCGTTTTTTGATATTTCGCCCTGTGACATTGACACAACAGCCCTGTACTTGCCGTTTTTGTCTCCGGCATTCCAAAAAGACAAAGCTCTGCAGGCCTGCCTGAACACAAACTCATCAACATCCATAAGCGTCTGCGTCACTTTGGTATCAGGAATTTTTCCGCGCATATCAATCTCATTTCCTAATGAATCGTGCAAAAAGCACAGCACATCGGCAGAATAATTGATTTTATAAATTTTGGACAAAAAAGGCTGAAACTTAACTGTCGCTGTCTTGGCATCAAGGCTTGTTCTGGCAAGGCTGTCATATTCGCTCTGCTTTCTCATTTCAGAAAAATCGACTTTATCTATATCAATTATCAGGTCATGACTTTCTGACGCATATTCAATCATCATCTCAATCTTTGTTATAAGTTCAGCAGTATTCTGATAATGATCAGGATATACCATAAGAAAAAGATGTCCATCCACCTTCATTTCCATGTTCCCAAAATCCCATGGCTCACGCATTCTGTAAGAAATCTTATACATTAACGTGCGGGCTTTTTCTATATCATCAGTATGAACAGTCAGCGCAAATACATATTCCGAATACCTGTATGTATATGTTATAAGTCTCAGTTCTCTTCTTCCTACGTTTTTTAAATATCTTGCGATTGTCTTTAAAACATCCTGCCCTTTAACATATCCAATCTCTGCACTGAGAGTACGAACATTGCCGATAACCAGAAAAATCGTAAAGTTTTTGCCTTTTCTTTTGGTCTTCATATCATGTCCCTCAAGAAACGCCTTTTTATTCATGATATTTAAAACTTCATCAACCATCTCACTTGGATTTTGGAGCGTAATGTAGACAAATGTAACACTTATGGTGTTGCAGAAATTTTCAATAAGAATTGTCGGATAAAAATACTGAATAATAATTCCGGCCAGTACAAACAGCACATATGACGCAACTACAATCTTTGTCTTTTTGCGCATGAGCTTGTCATATTTAAAAAGCAGAAACAGACCGCCGCATAAATAATACGTAGCAATCACGTAATACAAAAACAGAAATGTTCCTCTGTGATAAATGCCATTTTCATCATAGCTAAACAAAATCGGATTAAACCAGTTTATGATCAAAAGAACACTTGCCGCAATATAGCCAAACCAAAGAGCCCAAAATCCCCTTAATGTTGAAATAGGAATATATATATCCAAAACAGACATAATGTATAAAAGATAAAAAACCGCTGAGCCCAGATGAAAGAAAAAGAAAACGCTACCCATGGCTTTTTCCAGTATTCCATATCCGGAAAAATTCAAGGGATGCATTTGAAGATATGTTTCAACACGCTCAAACAATGTAGACATAAAAATTGCGAAGTACAACGCACCATAAGCTCTCTGTCTATAAGAAGGAACCGGTCTTCTTGACAGAGTAGTAATAGCTATAGTGATCAATATAAACAATGCGCAAATATCAAAATATATATTATATTGCATCAGCATCTCCAACTTTTATAGCCATTTAAGCGGATTGCTGATAACCTTGGCCTTAGAAATAATATCATCAGCATTGGCTTTTAGATACATCTCAAGACTTGCTATTTCTTCCTGAGAATACCCATTGTTTTTAACTATTTTTCCATCAGGAACAACGCCCTCTGCAACCTCCCTGCCGGTTTTCCCGTTTCTTTCAAAAGATACTCTTACCATCTTTTTATTATCTTTTCCCGTAAGAATTGCAGAGTAAGTCATTCTCATTTCTTCATCAGACATATAATCACCCTAACGTAAAAAAGTGTTATCGAAAAGAAATTTTCCGATAACACTATTTTATCACATATTATTAAATTATAGTTTTAAATTGAGCGGATAATTGAATGTCCTTGATTTTACAGGCTTTTCCGTCTGTCATCATCGGCCACTTTTGAAGATACAGCTTGGTTCCTTCTTTAAGGGCATTAACAGTGATGTCACACTCAAAGCTGTCTGTTTTATTATCTTCAAATCGCTTAAGACCAACTTCCCAACTCTGTCCGGTATAAAAGCTGTCTGCAATCATCCGATCCTTTAGATACATTTCAGCAGTATCGCCTTCATAAAAAATATTAACAAACATTTCATTTCTTCCGGAAGGCATACCCTCAATTTTTAGTGAAGCTTTCAATGTATCATCATCATCTTCTTTTTTTGTCAAAAGAGCTGTCCCATTGTTCTCATATATCATTTTGCCCTCGTATATGGCAAAAATATCGCTTCCGGAAATATTTAATGCATCTCCCTGTCTTTTTTCAAGTTCAAAGTTTTCAGGTACATTTTCAAACTCCGGGAATGCCCTTAACAGAGGCGCTTTTTTCTCATTCTCCTTAACTTCAAAATACAGCCAGGGCTTTCCATTGGCCCCGGTAACAACATCACCTTCGGAAATGACAAGATGTTCCCTGCCATCTTTTACGATTTTCACAGCATGTACTGCCTCATCTCTTGTAAGAGTGATTATTGTATTACCATCAAGATCCCCATTTACAGACAAAGAAGCCTCTCTGTCAGAATCCACATAGAACACGAAAGCTTTGTGATCATTGCCGTCAAAATTATCAAGTGTGCAGACAGGAGTTGCATCAATGGTGATTGTTGCCCTATTTCCCACAGGAAGATTGAAAGGATAAAAGAAGAAATCTCCATCATTTACATCCCTGTTTTCAAAGCTGGCAATAAGACTTTTTCCGTCCTCATCAAAAGCTTTAAGCGCTATATTTTTGTGGTCATCCATCTTGTACCTGCGTTGATAGTTATTCACAAAAAGATATCCTGACTTACATTTTTTTCCGTCATTCAAAATCCTGTCTTTACATCTTACCGCACATCTTAAATCCTTAAAGTTGTCCGGTTTTAAAGGATTTCCCGGTTGAGGAATATATGTCATATCACACAGATCATCCCCAAAATCATGAATAAAAGAAGAAAGCAGTCTAACCTCCCGGTAAGTTTCTTCCATCTGTCCATATTCACGAAGCGGAGCATTAAAATCATATGACAAAACAGGCAGATCATTGGGATATCCGGTTGCCTTTGTCTCCTGTAAAGTGGTAAGTTTACCCTCGGGATTGGTTCCGCCATGGTACATATAATAGCCTAAAAGATTTGCACCGCTTCCAAGTTTGGTCATAGTCATTGCCGCTGTGTCAAGTCCTGTGGCAATAGGTCTTCTGTGTTTTGTAACCTGAAGACCTCCGCCAAGCTCAGCAGTGAGGAAAGGAAACTTATTCATATCAAAAGTTATTCCATCACCAAGGCCATGGTCAGATCCGATGTTATGGTCATTTCGCTCTTTTGTAAATATGTAATTTCCGCTCGGTTCAATCTCTGTGGTTCTCTGATCCCACGGTGCCTCACAATATCCGCCCATGACAGGGATCATTCCGCCTGTAACGGCACCGCCCCATCCTGTAGCTGTATAAATCGGCACGTCAAATCCAATTTCCTTTGCCATGGAAAGAAGAGTTCTCATATGTTGTTCGCCCTCTTCTCCAGTTTTTCCACCACAGTGTCCATACTCATTTTCAATCTGAACACCGATTACAGGACCACCGTCTTTAATAAAGTATCCTTTAGCCTGTTCAAAGGTCTTTTCGTAAAATTTCCTCACATGCTCCAGATATCTTGGATTGTCACATCTGACCTCGTATCCATTGTCCTTAGCATCCTGTAAAAGCCAGTCGGGAAATCCTCCGTTTCTGGCCTCTCCATGAGCCCATGGTCCAATTCTCAAAATTGAGTATAAGCCACATTTTTTTACAGTTTCCAAAAATTCTCTTAAATTTCTGTCACCGGTAAAATCAAATTCTCCATGTACTTCTTCGTGATGAATCCATATTACATACAGTGAAACTATATCAATTCCACCGGCTTTCATCTTGCAGAGTTCTTCCTCCCAGTACTTATGAGGATATCTGCTAAAATGCATCTCTCCCATCATTGGGAATACTCTTTTCCCGTCAACAATTATGCTAATCGGATCAAAGCTAATCTTTGAGTCTGATAGTATTTTCATAATATCTCCCTGATTATCTATTTTGTACTTTCTTTTAATATCACTTCGTAGTTATTAAGAACAGTATTTGAAACTTCCTGTCCGTCAATTATCTCCAAAAGCTTTTTTGCGGCAGTTGCTCCAAGATTCCTATCATCAAAATTAAGCGATGTGACTGAAGGAACAACACTTTCCAATATTGAACTGTTATAAAACGAAGCAACTTTTAATTTTTCCGGAACTAAAATATGTTCCTCTCTGCACTTTGCAATTACTTCTCCCGCTAGATTGTCATCCATGCAGACAATTCCATCAACTCCGCTTTTCACCAGTTCTTTTAAAATCCCTGAAACCTTGGATCTTTTTTCAACATCCAAATATACAAGCGAGGGATCCATTGGAAGATTTGCTTCTTCAAAAGCAGCTACAAAGCCTCTGTGCCTTGTTCTCGTAATAACATGCTCCGTAGAGCCACCTATGAGTGCAAGCTTTTTCAGTCCCTTAGCTATAAGGACAGATGTAAGTTCCTTACAAGCCTCAAAATTAGCGTTGTCAACACAGATGATTTCCGGATCTGCAGCCGTTCCGATAGCCACAAAAGGAATTCCGCACTCCTTAAGATATGCGGCAGGCTTATCATCTACAAGAGTTCTTGTAAGAATCATTCCGTCAACCTTATGGTTTTCTACAATTCTTTTAAGCCCTGAAATATCTTCGCCTGCTATCAGTGAAACCACAATGTCATAGCCAAAAGCTGATGTTATCTCACTCATTCCTATCATGCATCTTTGGAAGAAAGGAAGATCCACAGCATTATAATCATCCGGCCACACAACACCTATATTAAAGGTTCTTTGCTGTGCCAGTGCTCTTGCAGTAACACTTGGTCTGTAATTATGTTGTTCAATATATTCCATTACCTTGCTCTTGGTAGAGTTTCCAACCCTGCCCTTTCCGGAAATTGCTCTGGAAACAGTGGTCTTGGAGATACCAAGAGCTCTGGCTACATCATCAATAGTGATCTTCGGATTGTTCATAACACTTTTCTCGCATTTGTTGTTTATAGGGAAGTTCTGCTCTCGCTTCGCTCGCTAAAAAAGGAAGTTAAGCTCTCACATGCAAGCATGTGAGCCTTAACACGTTCACACTAGGCTCGAAAAAACCTCGCCAAGTGTTCTCAGCCTTTCACAGCGCCACCGGTTACACCTTCAACGTAGTATTTCTGTAGGAACATGAACAGTAAAGTAACCGGGATGGCAATTAAAACACCACCTGCACAGAATCTTGTGAAATATCCCTGATAATCGTTAGTCCATACCCATCTGGTCATGGCAACTGCTACATTGTAGCTTTGATCGTGACCAAAAGCAACATATGAAGCAAAAACATAGTCACACCACGGTGCCATAAATGCAACAAGAGCAGTATAGATGATAATAGGCTTTGACATAGGAATAATCATGGTAAAGAAAATCCTTGCTCTTGTAGCGCCATCAATTCTGGCAGCTTCATCAAGTGCCTTTGGGATAGTATCAAAATATCCTTTGCACACGTAATAGCCCATGCCGGAACTTGCAACCGAAACAAGAATAAGTCCGGGAATAGCACCTGCCTGTGTAAGTCCAAACTGCTTCAAAAGGAAATACAGACAGATCATCGTCAAAAATCCCGGAAACAGTCCAAGGATAAGCCAAAAGCGCATCAAAAGCTCTCTTCCCGCAAATCTCATTCTTGAAAGTGCATAACTTACACAAAGAATGATTATGGTCTGAAAAACAGTAACAAAAAATGCAATTACAAGTGTATTGGCATACCATCTTATATAATTGGTTTCTCCCGAAAACAGGAAAGTATAATTATCAAGTGAAAACTGCTTTGGTACAAGATAGTCAACCATTCCGCCGTATTCAGTGGCATATGATCTAAAGCTTTGAAGCACAAGTCCCACGAAAGGGAATAGCCATATAATACTGATAAGTATAAGAACAATATATGCTATAGCATTTCCGATAGCTCTTTTTGTTTTATATGATTTATTCATTATTGGAATCCCTCCTCGTCCTTTACTGATGGAAGCAGACCATATACGCCGAGTGCGAATATAGCAGTAACTATAAATACCATAATACCTATTACCGCCGCCATCTTGTAGTTAGTGTCATTTACTGTCATTTTGTAAAGCCATGTAACCAAAAGATCAGTATTGCCTGCATTACCTGCAAGACTCATAGATTGAGGTTTTCCCTGTGTTAAAAGATAAATAACATTGAAGTTATTAAGGTTGCCTGTAAACTGTGTAAGAATGAATGGTCCTGTTACAAACAACATATATGGAAGGGTAATACTCTTAAACATCTGCCATCCGTTTGCTCCGTCAATTCTGGCGCTCTCATACAGATCCTCAGGAATGTTCATAAGTAATCCCGTTGCAATCAACATAAGGTATGGAATACCTATCCAGATATTCACAACAATAATAGTGATCTTGGCAAGTGTAGGGTCAGTCCAGAACGGAATTGCATTCTTTATTATGCCCCACTTAATAAGGTATCCATTGATAAGTCCGTCATTGGCAAACATTTTCATTATATAAAGGAGTGATACGAATTGAGGAACAGCTATTGTCATTACAAGAATTGTTCTCCAAAGCTTTTTAAATCTGATTCCCTTTTTATTTATAAGAATCGCTACTCCAAGTCCAAGGAAATAGTCTATAAATGTAGCAAAAAAAGCCCAAACCAAAGTCCAGGCAAGAACCTGCAAAAATGTCGGTCCAAAACCTTCTGTTCCAAATGAAACAAGATTTTTAAAGTTTTCAATTCCAACCCATGTAAACAAATTGGATGGAGCCTGATGATTGGCGTCATAATTGGTAAAAGCGACACAAATCATAAATACGATAGGTAAAACCGTAAATACAAATATTCCTGTAACCGGCAGGAAAAGAAGTGTCTTATCAAAGTTTTTATCAAAAAGTGACAAAAACGATTCCTTGTTAGAAGGAAGCCTTTTGCCGGATTTTAATAATAATTCTTCTTTCCTGTTTTCTCTTATGTTCAAATACCAGACGGTAATAAAAGCAATTACCGCAAAAGCACTGAGCACGCCAAACAAAAGAATAAGGAAACTGTTATCACCATATACGGTCTTTCTTCCCACTTTCTGTGTTGCCACAGTACCAAGTGTGGAAATTTTAGACAAATACTGCCAGCCAAAACCAGCCATATACCAGAAAAATAGAACTTCTAACAAAAGAAGTACCGCTCCGATAAGAATTTGCCCTCTCAAAATCGGACCAAAACCAAATATCAAATATGACAATCTGGTTTTAAAATCTCCCTCTACAAAAGTCACACCAATATCCTTAAAGCTTATTTTTACAGCATTAAGAAACGTGCCTATATTATTTTTCTTCTTTTTTCCAGTACTGCCTGCCATGCCTGGACCTCCCTTCTTTCGAGTCTCTACTCAAAATATAGGCTCGGAATAATAGGTATTCCGAGCCTTAATCAAAAGCTTATGTTCTGCTTTTTATAAATTATTTTGCATAGCTTTCACATGTTGTCTGGAAATCTGTAAGAGCCTTTAAAATATCCTCATCGCTTGCATCTGCTGCAATCTCACCTGAAATTACAGAATCACCAAGTGATGTAGCAAGTGTCCAGTAGTCACCCGGATACTGTCCCTGAGGAATTGTGTACTGAAGCTGATCAGCAAGAGCTGAAAGAGCTTCATCAGCCTTAACTGCATCAGACTGCTGAGCATTTAAGTTTGAAGGGCCCCAGCCAACTGCTTCGAATCTTGCAAGCTGAACTTCTTCGCTTGAAAGGTAAGCTGCAAGAGCATCACATACTGCAAGCTTAAGCTCATCTTCCTGAGGCTTTACGCCAAGGAGTTTGAATCCGCCAAAACCACTCATCTGATATGTCTTACCATCTGAACCTTCAAATGAAGGAAGCTTAGCACATGCATAGTTGTCACCAAACATTTCCTTTGCTGCTTCAGAATCCCATGTTCCATCAACGATTGCTGCGCAATTAGTTGCGTTAGAAACTGAAGAACCATTCTGGAATGACTTTGACTGTGCAAGCTCGATGATTTCTTTAAGAGCTACTACACCGGCATCACTTGCATATGTAGAATTGCACTTTGTAAAGTTACCTGCATCATCTGTGTCGTATGTAAGTTCAGCACCTGCACCAAAGAAGAATGCTGTCTGATACCAGCCTGAATTGATTTCGAAGTAGAAATTCTTACCTGCTGCTTCGCAATCTGCAACGATCTTCTCGAGTGAAGAAGGATCTGTTACAACGCTCTTATCATAGTAAAGGAAATATCCGTTATCTGATGTAAGAGGATAAGCATAAAGTGTATTACCTACTGTAGCTGCACCAACGGCACCGGCATCATTCTGAGCCTTAACTGCCTCTGCATTAGCAGGCTCAACCTCTTCAAGAGCACCTGCAGAAACAAGTCTTGCAATCTGATCCTGCGCAAATACGTAAACATCTGCACCAGCCTCAACGTCTGTAATCATGTTTCCGGCTGCATCACCTTCGCCGGTTGCTTCAACTGTGAATGTGTAACCTGACATTTCAGGATGTGCTTCCTGGAATTTAGCAATCTGCTGATTTGTAAAATCAACTACCGCATCAGCAACCCAAACCTTAACCTCGCCTGTGCCGTAATCTGTGATTTCTTCTGCTGCTTCATCCACTTCAGCAGGAGCTTCAGTTGCCTCCTGAGCTGCTTCAGTTACAGTCTCGGCTGTATCCTGCGCTGTTTCGGTTGCAGTCTCAGCAGCCTGCTGTCCACATCCTGCAAGGAGTGTTGCACCCATTGCAGCTGATAATAAAACAGAAACCAATTTCTTTTTCATTTTTATCCCTCCGTTTTTTCGTACCTTTCCACATTGCGCAACAAAAGCGCAATCGGT
>NZ_JAGBLU010000108.1 GCF_017635265.1 Butyrivibrio sp. | reverse complement strand
GCCCCTGATGACCGTCTGTTTGCCTTTTTCAAAAATAGGATTTTTGACCGTAAACCCGAGAACTGGATATATTTTGCTTGGATTTATCATGTTTATAATAATATATTGTTATCAAGAATTCTACTATCTAAATGACATTGGTACCGTTCCTCCGATAAAGAACTGATAGCCGCTCAAAATAACCGGATTCTCATGCTTTGAAAAAATCTTGATGCTACAGCCTGATATTGCATAGAAAAACGCTGCTGCAAGCATTGCGCCTTCGCCTTCAAGTGACATTGGCGCTCCGCTTATTATAGCACCCATGCCGCCAAAGAACATGATTATTCCAAAGAATCCCACCACACAGCCGATAATTTTTTTAGCTGATACTTTTTCAAGCTTAAAAAGAAATATGGCAAAAAGCGGTGCCAGGAAATTACCTGAAGCATTTATGATAGAGCCTCTGACTCCTGAAGTATTGGCAAGTGACATAAAAAAGAAATAGTACTGCCCGATTGTCTGAAAAAGAGACAGGATCACTATATATTTCCAAGATGACTTCTGCGGGATCAAAGCTTTTTTAACAAGAAGAAATCCAAAAAATATAGTCATAACCCCCGCCAGCATGAACCTTGCTCCGGCAAGCATAAGTCTTGATGGTGTATCGCTTGCATCTATTTTAAACAGTTCATATGCTATCTTAATGGCCGGTGATGCGCTTCCCCACAGCACGCAGCAAAATATTGCAACCAATACCACTACCGGCATAAATGTCCAAAATGAATTCTTGTTTTCTGTCATTTTATTTCTCCTCCATTTACATATGAAGTTCATTATACAAGAAATTCATTGATAAAACATATAGCACAATATTAACTTCATTAATATGGCTATCACTGCTTCTACTTTTTAGAAGAAAAGTCACTGCTATCCAGAAGTATTGTCACAGGACCGTCATTTATCGACTCAACCTTCATATCTGCGCCAAATACACCTGTTTTTACTTCAAAGCCTCTGTTTCTGCACTCTTCTACTACAAGCTCATAAAGTGGATTTGAAATTTCAGGTCTGGCCGCATCGGTAAAGCCCGGGCGCCTTGATCTGCAATCTGCGTAAAGTGTGAACTGGCTGACAATAAGAAGCTGCGCTCCGGCATCCTTTGGATTTACATTCATCTTGCCGTTTTCATCTTCAAACACTCTGAGACCGCAAATTTTATCTGCCATCTTCACAGCAATTTCCTTTGTATCATCCGTATGTACTCCCAAAAGAACCATAAATCCCTTATCAATTTCCGAATATTTTTCCCCATCTATCGTCACAGATGCAGAAAGAACTCTCGTAACTACTGCCCTCATCCTTCTCCTCCGCTAATATGATCCTCTTATTTTCTTTTGCTAAACTGCTCTATATTAACGATAATTATTATTGAAATGTGCAAATATATCGTTTCATTTTCATTTCTGAAACACATCTTCTATGCGTCGCTATAATGTCGTTTCAGAAACAATCTTTAATGTATCAGGTGTCACTTCACACAAATAAAAAACAATTTCAACTCCTGCATTTTTTGCCTCATAGAACGCTTTGGCAAATTCAGGATCTGTTTCCTCATTTGGTCTTACTTCACTTATTCCCTCGCCCTGAATAACAAAGGCAACTCTTGTTTTTATTCCTTTTTTCAAGGCCATAGTCAGCTCTTTTAAATGCTTGGTTCCGCGCTCTGTAGGAGCATCCGGAAAATACCCTATTCCATTCTTAAAAAGCGTGCACCCTTTAACTTCCATGAGGTAGGGCTGTATCATATCTTCCGCTTGAGCTGATCCGGATATCTCTTCAGCACATGATTTCCCAGATATTTCTTTTTCCATATAAAAATCAATTCTGGAATTGCCATATTTATATTCCGGCTGAATCTTACTGTATTTTCCGCTATTTTCAAGCCATTCCTTAACAACCTTGTTGGGAGCCTGAGAATCTATGTTGATTATTTTTCCATCCTTTTCAACGGCTATAAGGTCATAGGGCGTCTTCCGCTCAGGATTATCCGCCTTTTCAAGATAAACCGTGCATCCCGGGATCAATAGTTCTTTGCATCTCCCGGTGTTCTTTACATGAACCTTGATTTCTTCGCCATCTACATTAACTACGGCAATAAACCGGTTGGGACGGGATATAAACTTGGCTTTTACTATATTATCGTAAGTCATGAGCTGATTTTTCCATTACACTTTTGTCTTTTACCATTTTTTAGCAGAAGATTTAATATTCATACAATATTGCTGATCATATTCTCCATATTCACAGCCAACATTCTCGCAGACAACCTCATCAATAAGCTTTCCAAAGTGGTACAGCTTTACTGTGCCTTTTCCATTGCCGCCATTCCAAAGACGGTTGTGAAGTTTCTTGCCATTTGGAGCTTCGTAGTTCACAAGGAGCATGTCTTTTTTCTTGCATGTTATGTCAGTAACCATCCGGTTTGTACAAGTCTTTTGCTCAACATGCCAGATTATTTCATCCTCCGTTTCCGAAGACTCAAACTTTGTTCCGGTAAAAGTCCAAAATTTTGAAAAATTGAACTCATAAGGCTTTCCTTCGTACCAATAAGCTGAAAGAAGTTTTCTGTTTAGAGCAATCGGACCAATTTTAGGTCTTCCTCCGCCTATATCAAATACGCTGTTTTCAAGCTTTCTCCCCAGGCGCTTACTTGTAAGATTATTGGACGAAAGCCACACCCATGGAGAAGTAAAGTCTTTTCCCCAGTTCTTATCAGCATATCCATAGCAGGTCTTAGGATCAACCGTATACCTGTGACCGTCTAAAAATATCTCTCCCGAATACTCTGTTTTCATGCCTTCAGCATGCCAAAACATCTCAAAAAGCTGAAGTTTTCTGAAAAGATTTCCTGCTCCGTATCCCACATTAAAAGCAATTATCTTTTTGATTGTCAGATTCCATGAGATTTCTCCACTTCCCGACATATACTCGGGATGGTTTTCCACCTCTTTTTCGGACAAACTCACCTTTCCCCAGGTTTTGTTCTCTGTTAGAAAGCATTCTCCCGCCTTTATAGAAAAAGGAACTCCCATATCCACATCAATCTTTTCCCAACCATAAAAGTTATGGATCTGCCTGGCGTCTTTGCCCCAACATCCTGCTTTTATCATAAGGTATGATGGTTTTATACCCTTTTTCTTATTTTCCGGGAGCTGGCCAAGTACCGGCTCAGTCCCACCGCTTTTGGGGTTGCACAAAAAGAACTCTATAAAAAAGGGCTTTTCTTCGCCCGTCTCACTATCTATTGCAGTAAAAGAGTGCCACCACCAATCGTACCCAAGCTTCGCCTGGCCACCAAAGAGTTGGCACTGATTTCTGGTTATGTCTGATCTGTTAAACACTGGTTTGCCTTTCTGTTTTCTATCTTTATTTTTTCAAATCCTCACTTACAAGCTACAGGCGTAAATATGATGATAACTACTATTAATTTACTCTTTCACACCAGGAATGTCTATTATATAGTGATTATATATTTATTGGTTCTATTTGACGCTCGTCAAATGTTTTTTTTGCCAAATGAGGTGTTGAACAATGGCTAAACTTATCTTAGAAAAACAGGATCCAACATATTTGCAATGGTCACACGTACGCAGTTCAAGCGGAACAGCCGGAACACTTTTAAAAGCGACTTCATCTCTTCATGGGAAAAAGAAATATTATAAGCTCTCTAACTTTGATTCCGTAAAAGGTATTGTTGGACATGAGTGTATTAACGAAATGAACTACCCTCACCGACTCCACGTCAGAAAGGGTTTCTGTTATGCCGCGAAACGGCATGAACCCGCACGATGTTCTATGCATCCTGCAGAACAGGGCATGTCCACTATGCCCCTATCCCATTGGCTTACCTTTGGGAATACTTTCCTCAAGATATTTGCAGCTCCATTTATGTCTGCATTTGTTATTGTACCATCGTAGTGTCTGTAAAGTCCT
>NZ_JAGBLU010000107.1 GCF_017635265.1 Butyrivibrio sp. | reverse complement strand
TATATTAGATATGTATTTAATATTATATATATCAAAGAAAGTTGTACTATATTATATATATAATATATATTAAAATGATTCAAACTTATAAACTAAGATCAGAAAGTAATGCTGGTAATAAAAGCTAGAAATAAAAATATTGGAAAAGTTAAAAAAATTCATTAAGAGATTAATAAAAATCAAGAAATTGAGGGCTTTTAATCAAAATTTGATACATTGAATTATTAGGTAAGGTCAAAAGGGTTTGCTTCATAAAATATACGTAAAAAAGAAATTAAAATATTATAAAAAAACAATAAATAAACAATCAACATGATGCAGGAAGTCAAAAAAATAAATATCTGAACAAAACTGCCGTATATACAGTACTTCTCAGAGAACAAGAAGTAAGAAATAAATGAAAAAACCAGCACTTGCAAGAAAACTTGCATATCAAAATTCTAAGACTCATAAAATCTAATATAAAATCAAGCGTAATTATTCAGAAAAAATCAGATAAATATGCAATAATTAATTCTAATTTTAATTACATTTGTGATTATATAAAATATAATCAAATCTAAAAGAAATCTTTGTCCAAAGCGGTCAATATGTATATACCTGCAAAATAGATATAAGTCAGAATGTTTTCAAAATAAATAGTAAAAAATAATAAAACAACATATAATATTAAAGAATATAAAATATATCGAATGATATAAAAATAGTGATAATCCGTTAAGATAAGGTAAAATAATTTCAATTAATACTAGAATAAATTAAAGATATCATACGAAATATTTAATTATATAATTAAACTATAACAAAACACAAAAAGATAAAATGTTATATAAATATTATTCGCTAAATTAAAAGATAAAGGAAAAATGCAAGAAAGAAAATAAAAAATGCAAGTTCAAAAGATTACTAAACATTGATTGCCGGGATGATGGGAAATATAAATAATTAAACTTTTTGATTGTTTGACACAGGTTTTATGTGTTTGGCTTAAGGGTCAGGCTTTTTTAGGGTAATCAATATTCGTGTAAGTTTTCAAAAATTTAGGGTAATCGATTTTCATGAGGTTTTCCGATAGTTAATGAGTGTCAGTCCTGAGGGGTTGGCACTTTTTACTATGCTTTGTTTGAGTATCCATATTTCAAGAGTAATATCAAAGCTCACGAATCAGTCTGTAGAATTAATATAATTAAGCACTACAAAATCTGTTATATTATACTCATTAACGGAACAATATGTTTATATAGTTAAAATGTTCATAATGGTTTTAAATAACTGTCTACATACAGATCAGATTAATGTTTTATATATGATTGAATAGGAAAATAGAGCTCTAGAGAATTATATTGAGAGCAGATATTACTAAAGTGTATTTTTGTAGAAATTTAATTACACACTATAAGTGTTGTTAATTTTTTAAATAGTAAACTACACTTATTTATTAATTAAAACAAAGAAAAAGCGCGTGTTTAAGCCAATTATAATAAGAATGGGTGACAAAAAAGGGAAAAAAAAGTAAGTCAAAAGGGATTGAAAAGTAGCAAAATTGGGAAGAAAAAGTGTACAAAAAGGGGAAGTATGGAAATAGGCTTAAAGGTACATTTATGGGAAGTAAAGGTGCACAATTAGGGAATATAGGTGACTAAAAAGGGAAGACAGAAATTTAATAAAATAAAATCATAAAAACCCTTGTAAATGCAGATAAAAAGGCAAGTCTAAAACCCAAAACAGCTAAGGGTGACAAAAAAGGGAACAGGATAGGTGACCAAAAAGGGAATGTAATTTTTGCAGATAAACGCAGGCTAAATATGCTAATAAAAATCAGAACATGGTATAAGAGAACAAAAAGATAGGCGAAAATAATAATAATAAAGCTTAAGGTGACTAAAAAGGGAATATAATACATGAAGCAATTTTCATTAAATATAAAAAAAGGTTATAAAATAGGATTAAAAAGTGACAAAAAAAGGAATATAATAAACCCATCGAGTCAATTCAAAGCGGTCAAAGGTGAACATAAAGGGAACGAAAAATTGAAAAGGTGCTAAAAAAGGGAAGATAAATGATTGACTAAAAAGATTAATGATTTACAGCTGGAAACACAGATAAAAACCCCAAAATATAGGCAAATAATGCTTGAAGGTGACAAAAAAAGGAATATAATATTAATTAAAGTTTACAAAAAGGGAATGTTATTTTATATTTAAATCCTAAAGGTGTACAAAAAAGGAATATAGGAAATCCGCATTGGTGCACAAAAAGGGAACTGTTTTACCAGAAGTAATGGGGGCCGTATGAAAGATGAAAAAAGAGATCAGCTCATTGCCAGGCAGAGCTATAAAAAATCAAATGAACTGATCAATGCCATGGGAAAAGGCACTGCTCTTAGTCAGAAGTTGTTTGCTATAGGCATGCAGCATATTACTGTAGATGATACCAATAATGTTGTTGCAACAATATATGGAACAGATCTTAGGAAGATGTTTAAATCTACATCCGGATCATTATATGAACATATTGAAGCATTGTGTGACAGGCAGGTTAAAGGGGCAACTATTTTTGACTGGAATCTTCTTATGAAAGATAAAGAAAATGGGAAGATTGAAGCTCACCAGGTTGTTACAGATGCTTCATTTAAGAATGGCACTCTAACGCTTCGTTATAATAATTCACTTACCGATAAAATAGTAAATTTGCAAAAGGATTATACAGTACTTAGTTTGGCAGACACCCTTAGTCTTAAGAGTGTTTATTCTTTGCGCTTGTATGAAATGCTAAAATCAGCGTTTGATTATAAAAAAGCTATAGAGAAGATCGATGGCGAACAGGTTATGGATTATAATCTTACTGAGCTTAAATTGGAGCTTGGAATTATCAATTCAGGCGGTGATAATAAGATTAAAGCAGAACTTGAAAAAGATTACCCTGATTATGAAAAGATAGATGAACTCATAGAAAAAACAGGTCAGACCAAATATAAGGAATATAAAATTTTCAACAGAAATGTTCTTTCAAAGGCAAAGGATGAACTTAATAAGAAAACAAGCCTTATAATAGATTATGAACCGATTAAGAGTGGAAGAAAAACGGTTGGAATAAGATTTTTTGTTGATAAAAAGAATATTGCTGCAAATACCAATAAGAAGGAAAAAGAAGTCGTTCGAAATAAAGATGATGTACTTGATGATCTTATCGAATTAATGCATGATTATTTTAAAATAAAAGAGATAAGAGATATCGCAGACTGCGCTGGATATGATTATGAGAAGATAAAGAAAGCTTATGATTATATGCTTACCTATAATACAACGGTAGATGTACCTATCGCATTTATGAAGGATTGTATAAAAAACGAGTATTACAATAATAAAGCAAAGCCAATACCTTCAAAGAAGAACAGTTTCAATAATTTTGAACAACGTACAGATATAGATTTTGAAGAACTTGAAAAGCAATTACTTGATAACTGATATATAAAATATATGTTATATAACAAAAAGGGAAAATATGGAAAAGATAGTAGCAAAACTACTCATGTATGGGGATATGCCGGAAGATTCAATATTAATGCAGCTTTCCAAAGTATCAAAAGATCTGCATAAAACCGACTACGACGTAGAAGATCTTACGGCAAGAGTTTATAAACAGGTGAAAAGACTGCTTGTACTTGGTACAGCCAATGCATTTGACGATAATTTGTGGCATAATTACTTGTCTTATTTACTTATCATGGATGAGAATCCGTTTAGCCTGACATGTGAAAAAGTTGGAAGTAAAAATGGCAGCGTAAATCATTTTGCAACAGCAGATTTTCACGCTTTCAGGCAGCTTTTTGAATATGATTTTACTGAGATTGAATCAAAGCTTGGAATTGACTGTTTCAGTTGCATAACTAACTATAAGGCAATAGAAAAGCCAGAGCTGATGTACAATTCCAATGTTAGTGAAAAAGTACGAAATTTGACGAAGCAGCTTGAAGAAGCCAAATCCGATGATGAATTTTTTGATATTGTTACTGATTTTTATAAAAGAATCGGTGTAGGTGAGTTTGGATTAAATAAGGCATTCAGGATAAGGGAGCTTTCTGACGGAAAAATTGAGTTTAATCCAATCAATAATATGGATAAAGTCGTTTTAAGCGATCTTGTGGGATATGAGATACAAAAACAAAAACTGATATCGAATACAAAAGCATTTGTGGAAGGTAAAAAAGCTAATAATGTTCTTTTGTTCGGGGACAGTGGAACCGGTAAATCAACAAGTATAAAAGCTATTGTAAATGAATACTATGGTGAAGGGCTGAGAATGATTGAGATATATAAATATCAATTCAAGCTGCTTTCACAACTTATTTCACAAATAAAAAACAGAAATTATAAGTTTATTATTTATATGGATGATCTGTCATTCGAGGAAGATGAGTCTGATTACAAGTTTCTTAAGGCTGTAATTGAGGGTGGAGTTGAGACCAGACCTGATAATATTCTTATTTACGCTACATCAAACAGAAGGCATTTGATAAAAGAAACATGGAAAGACAGAAGAGATGTTGAACAGGATGGAGATATCCACAGATCTGATACGATGGAAGAAAAATTGTCTCTTGCCAATAGGTTCGGTGTAAATATTGGTTATTATAAACCGTCAAGGCAGGAGTACTATGATATTGTATTGAAATTAGCCAAACGTAACGGAATAGATATGAAAGAAGATGAACTTAAAATGGAAGCAGACAGATGGGAGCTCAATCATGGTGGAATTTCAGGAAGATGCGCTCAACAGTTTATTAACCATCTATCCGGGAGATAATTAAGGATCCCATTTAAGATTGGGGCAATCAGTGGCACATCCCTGCAGATATTCATTGCGGACGCTACAAGATGCATTTCGACAATCTTTGCATCTAAACGAATAGTGGTATGAGTAACGAATCTTGCATGCTCGGCAGCAAAAAGGAGCGCCACTATTTCTGGCGACAAATGTTCGTCCACATCCCATGCATGTTTTTACAATATTGTGTGCCATAACGTCCTCCTATATATATTATTATCTAGCAATTTGATTTATAATCAATTAAATTGTAATTAAATGAAAATAAAGAGGAAATAAATCATGCATGAGATGAGCTATATTTCCAGGATGGTATCCTTGGCAATAGATGTAGCAAAAGAGAACAATGCAAAAAGTGTTAAGAGTATAGTAATTCAAATAGGAAAAACAAGCGGTGTAATGCCATATTATATGCATAAGTATTATCCGGAAGCTGCCAAAGGTACTATTTTGGAAGGAGCGGAGTTAATCTGTGAAGAAGTACCTGTGAAAGCGCTTTGTGAGGAATGCGGAAGCGAGTATTATCCAACAAGTGAAAACAGATATTTATGCACGGTATGTGGAGGGAAAAAAGCGCATATTATTGAGGGAAAAGGTGTAACGCTAAAAAATTTAATTAGAGAAGATATATAAGATATATAACATATATATCATACATGAAAAATATAATTGATATATGACACATAGCTGCATGCTGTTTAGAGTTTTTGATTAGAGGAGGTATGAGTGAATACACTGTATATTGAGTGCAAAATGGGTATAGCCGGTGATATGCTGACGGCAGCGCTTATTTCTCTTTTTGATGATATGGAGCAAAAAGAGAAGGAGTTAAACAATTTAGGAATTCCAAATGTGGAATTTGTTCTTGAAGATTCCTCTAAGTGTGGAGTTTTAGGTAAGCATATGAAAGTGCTCGTAAAAGGGCAGGAAGAAATGGACTCAGAAGCTGCCCATGAGCGCGAGGATTTCCACAATCACGAACATAATCACGAGCACATTCATGAAAGCGTGCATAGTGATGGACATTCACATGAGCACGAAGAATCACATCACCATCACAATAAACTCTATGATATTGAAGATATAATTGAGAATCTTAACCTTTCAAAAGAAATTAAAAGCGACATTAGGGAAGTATTTCAGTTATTAGCCGAGGCTGAAAGTAAAGTACATGGAGAGCCGATTTCGGAAATACACTTTCATGAAGTTGGTAACTATGATGCAATTGCTGATATAGCTGCTGTATGCTATCTGATGCATGAGCTGGATGTTGATAAGGTGGTATTTTCTCCTATAAACGTAGGAGGAGGTACTGTTAAATGTGCACACGGAATATTACCCGTGCCTGCTCCGGCTACGGCATTACTACTTGAAGGTATTCCAAGTTATGAAAGCGAGACCATAAAATCAGAACTATGCACGCCAACAGGAGCTGCTTTGGCTAAATACTTTGCCTTCGATTTTAACTCTCAACCGGTGATGACAGTTAGGAAAATTGGTTATGGAATGGGAAAGAAAGATTTCCGTCAGGGTAATTTTGTGAGAGCAATATACGGCGAATGTAGTGATGAATATGAGAATGATCAGATTGTTGAGCTTTCATGTAATATTGATGACATGACTCCGGAAGAGATTGGTTTTGCTACAGAGCAGTTGTTTGCAGCCGGAGCCGTCGAGGTTTATACAATACCGGCTGATATGAAAAAGAACAGACCAGGAGTTATTCTTTCCTGCATGTGCCAAATTGACAACAGGGAGAAAATGTTAAAGGTATTGTTTAAACATACAACTACGATAGGAGTCCGAGAATCTATTTGTAATAGATATGTTTTATCAAGAAAAATAGATGCACTGGAAACACCATATGGAAAGGTTCGTGTAAAAGAGGCTTCAGGCTATGATGTCAAGCGCAAAAAGCTTGAATATGACGATATTTCAGGGATTGCGCGACGAACAGGAAAAAGCATATTTGAAATTAAAGAGGAATTACAAGCAATAATGGGAGCATCCGACTGATGCTCCCATTTTCTATGCTTAGAGAAATTATTAAAAATATAGCATAAATTTTAATGCAATATAGTGCATGAAGTGAGCATATAAGGTATAATTTACTGTATGGAGGTATTAATTTATCAATATTCAGGGGGGATATATGACAGAATTGGAAAACCATGGGAAAATAGAGTACGCATCTACGACTAATTTTAGCTCCAATGATATTTTATATATGTTAAAAGATTTACCTGATGCATGTTGTATATTTAAAGTATTGACGGATCCCTTTGGAACAGTTAAAGACATGTTGTTCCTTTTTGCTAATGAAAAGTATGCTCAATTGGTAAGAAAACCATCTGCAGAATTAATCGGCAATACATATTTTAATACTGTAAAAAACAGAGATGAAGATTGGATAAGATATAGCTATCAGGCTGCCATATTGAGACAGTCATCAATCATCAGAACATACAATAGTGACTTTGATAAATGGTTTGAATTTTGGTCTGTTCCGGTGTATCAAAAGGGATTTTGCGCATTTATAATTCATGACGTTACTGCAGCAAAAAGAGATGAAGACGATAAAACACTAAAAAGAAACAGTAATAATTTAGTTATACAGTGCGCAAAAGAGCTATCGTCAGCAGAATTTGGAAAGGGTATCCGGAAAGTCCTTAAAATACTTGGGACTTCGATTGAAGCTGATCATGCTTTTATAGTTGAAACTTTGGGTGATGAGGTCAAAGCGATTCATGAATGGGCCAATGGGGCGGCAACTTCAAAACTTCCATCAAAAAAAGATATAGAAAATAATAACTTTGTATCGATGTGGAAAAAGCAATTAAATAATAAGGATATTGCTGTTATAAATGATACTCATGAGATATGCGAAACAAACAAAAAATTTTACGATGAAAATTTAGCTGGAAAGGTTCAGAGATATATAATATCAACAGTAAGAGATAAAAAGGATGTACTAGGGTATCTTGTAGTTGATAATTATGCAAATGATCTTCCGCTTAATGTTACAGATGTAATAGAGTCTGCCGCGATATTTATTTCCTATGAAATGAGGAACAGGGCTCTTACGTCAGAGATGATGTATCTTGGTAGCCATGATGCACTCACAGGACTTGGAAACAGGTATTCTTTAAATCAGACATTGGGATTGTTGGCAGGAATATCGGTTAAAGTTGGTGTTTGCTATACTGATATTAATGGGCTCAAAAAAGTAAACGACGAAAAGGGACACGAGGCAGGAGATGAGTTGATTAAACAGGTGGCGAACGTATTTGGAAGTATATTTAAGAAAAAGTTCTGCTACAGGATTGGTGGAGATGAGTTTATTTCAATCCTTCCGGAAATTGAAGAAGAAAAGTTTAATGAACTTGTAAAAAAATAAAAAGAGAAGAAAATTAATGTTGCGATAGGTGCTGTTTGGAGTAAAAATTCAGGAGAAATAAACAGAGTAGTGAAACTAGCTGATGAAGCAATGTATGATGACAAGACTAACTACTATAAAGAGCACGAAAGACGCCATATAAAGGAAGAACAATCTGAAAAATAATGAATAATAACAAAAAATAACAAATGATAACAAAAGCCCAACGTTTATAGCGCTGGGCTTTTTGTTATATAACATCAATAATACATATATCAAGCTAAAGAAGCTGTGATAATCGACATAGAATAAACTTCGATTGCATTGCAACCACGAGAAAGATCGTTGATTGGAGCATTGAGACCTAAAAGAATAGGGCCATATGCCTCGAAGTTACCCATACGCTGAGCAATTTTATAACCAAGGTTACCGGCATTGATATCCGGGAAGATAAATGTATTTGCATGTCCTGCAACAGCTGAACCCGGCGCTTTCTGTTTTGCAACACGTGGAGATACAGCAGCATCAAACTGAAGCTCACCATCAATAGGAATATCAGGATATTTCTCCTGAGCCTTCTTTGTAGCGTTCTGCATCTTTGTAACTGTGTCATCCTTTGCAGATCCCTTTGTTGAGAATGAAAGGAAGGCAACCTTCGGGTCAACACCGAATCTTTGCGCACAGTTTACTGTTTCACCACAGATTTCAACAAGTTCATCCTCGTTAGGGTTGATGTTGATTCCACAGTCAGCCATAGCAATGACTTCATTTTCGCCTGTTGCTGAAGGACGAACAAGAATAAAGCAAGAAGAAACGATTGTATTTTCCGGTTTTGTTTTGATAATCTGAAGAGCAGGACGAACAGTATCAGCTGTTGAGTAAGTAGCACCGCCAAGAAGACAGTCGCCAAGGCCCATCTTTACAAGCATTGTTCCGAAGTAGTTAGTCTGCTTAAGAATAGGAACAGCCTTTTCAGGTGTCATTCCTTTGCTTTTTCTTAATTCGCAGAAAAGATCTACCATTTCATCAAACTTGTCGAAATTATCAGGGTCAATTATCTGAGCACCTCTGATGTTGTAGCCGGCATCTTCTGCAGACTTATTGATATCTGCTTCATTACCAAGAAGAATTGGCTTAAGGAAGTTTCCGGCAAGTAATCTTGAAGCGGCCTCAAGAATACGAGGATCAGATCCTTCAGGGAAAACAATAGTTTTTGGGTTAGCTTTAAGCTTTTGTATCATATCACCAAATCCGTACATTTTTTATCCTCCTTATATGTATCAGATAGTATTTTTATCAACGATTGCGATTATAATACTTATTATGGCTAAAAAACTTGATTTAACTCAAGTTTACTGAATTTTCAACAAAAAAGATTGATTATTTTTTAACTTACTTATATATTATTTAGTAAAGAAATCATGGAGGTATGAGAAATGAATATGAATCCAATGCTGCTTATGCAGCTTCAACAACGCCTGAGCCTGTTTTCACAGGATCATCCTAAGGTTTTACCTTTTTTTAGGGCTATTGGTTCAAATGCCATGCAGGAGGGAACAATAATAGATATAAAGGTTACAACTCCTGATGGAAAAGAGCTTGCGTCTAATATTAAGCTTACTGCAAATGATATTGAGACAGCGAAAATGATGATGAATATGGGAAATCAGCAATAAAAATCTCTTGGCTTTGCCAAGAGATTTTTGCATTTAAGAAATATCAAACTGTAGAATAACCAAAACCATTACAAATAGCATCAACAGGTACTCCTGACTTACATAACGGACAATTATCGTGAGCATAACCGGCATAATCAGGAAGGTCTCTTGTTGTAAACAAAGCTTTGATAGGAAATTTTTCTATTTGTGTTGCTACTGAAAAGACAGCAGAAATACCTACGATTTCACCGCCATAGAATCGGATGGAATCAAGGGCGCTCTTTAATGTTCCTCCGGTAGTAGCAGAATCAATGAGAACCAGAACTTTTTTTCCTTTTATCATATGTTTATTGTTGTCTCTAAACATAATCTGATCATTTACATTAATTTCAGGACTTGTAATATAAATTGTTTTGTGGGAATTCATCGAAAGAATTCCTGCCTCGGTAAGCTTGTTGGCCATGTAAGAGCCGATAACTTCAGTTCCGTTGATACAAAGAATGGTGTCAATGATGTCTGAGGTCATATACATTTCCGCCAATGACTCACCGGCAGCTCTGGCTTCTTTCATACGCGCCTTGGTATCGCACAGATCGATATAGTAGTTAACATGAGAATGAGGCGTAATAAAGTGACCCGGAGTATAACGCAGAACAACATCTTTATTTTGAGAATATTCCATCTTTTTGTAGTCTTGCATAGCTGGCCTTCCTTTCTCATTCAATCGAATGCATAACTTATATATAAAATCATATCATTATATTATCAAAATTCCAATTATTAATCAGGCTTTATTTGCTCCATTAACTTTTTTTATCACGAATAAGGTACATATCATAAGGATAATACCAAGGGGCAGACAAAAGAGCCAGTTTTTAATGAATCCGGCAAAAATGTATGAAACTAATGAAACAGCTGCAGCAGTTAGAGCATATGGAAGCTGAGTGGATACATGGTATATGTGTTCGCACTGTGCTCCGGCACTTGCCATGATGGTCGTATCGGAAATCGGAGAGCAGTGATCTCCACAAACTGCACCTGCCATGCAGGCTGAAATGGAGATTATCATTAGCTCATTTCCAAGATTGCCACCAAATACGTTAACTACAATAGGAATGAGAATTCCGAATGTTCCCCATGATGTTCCTGTTGCAAAGGCAAGGAAAGCACCGACAACAAAAACAATTGCCGGAATAAAGCTCATAAGAGCGCCGTTATCAGCAATATTTTGCACAATACCGGCAACATATGTTGCTGCTCCAAGAGAGTCCGTCATGGCTTTTAATGTCCACGCAAAAGTGAGAACCATGATAGCGGGAACCATACTCTTAAATCCTTCCGGAAGAGCATTCATACACTCTGTAAAACTTAAAACTTTCGTAGATGCATAAAAAACAATTGTTATTAAAAGTGCTGCGACAGATCCATAAACAAGACCTACTGAAGCGTCGGAACCTGAGAATGCATCAAGGAAAGAAACGCCATCAAAGAAACCACCTGTATAGATCATTCCAATTACACAGCATACTATTAAAGTAATGATAGGAAGAATGAGGTGAATTACTCTTCCTTTAGTGGAAACGGGAGGATTGGGCTGATCCTCTGCTCCGGTAAGAGATGCATTTTTTTTGACTTTATTCAGAGCAGAAGTTTTATGTGATGCCTGCTCTGCTACTGCCATGGCACCATAGTCAAATTTCATAAAGGTTAAACCAAGCATCATGGCTATGGTGAGAAATGCATAAAAATTATAAGGAATTGCTCTAACAAATAAAGTAAGACCGTTTGCTCCGTCAACGAAACCTGTAACAGCTGCAGCCCAAGAGGAAATTGGAGCTATGATACATACGGGAGCAGCGGTTGCATCTATAAGATAAGCTAATTTTTCTCTTGATATCTTGTGTTTATCCGTAACCGGACGCATAACTGATCCAACTGTGAGACAGTTAAAATAGTCGTCGATAAAAATGATAACACCGAGCAAAATAGTAGCAATCTGAGCACCGGCTCTTGTCGTTACGTGTTCTGAAGCCCATTTTCCAAAGGCGGCGGATCCACCCGCACGGTTCATAAGCATTACAATACCTCCCAAAACAACAAGGAATATGAGAATTCCGATGTTCCAGGGATCAGACAACTGGCCAATCATGCCGTCTACGAATACATGATTTATTGTACCTGTAAAGCTAAAACCTGAATAGAGAAGACCTCCCACAGCGATACCTATAAATAAAGATGAATAAACTTCCTTGGTAATAAGAGCCAAAGCAATAGCAATTATTGGCGGAAGCAGTGACCAAAATGAGTCTGTAAACATAACACTCCTCCTAAAAAATTTTTATAATTATACAATGTTAACGTGTCTAAAGTATGTATTTGAACTATAAATGTTTTTTTGATATGATATTAACCCAATTATAAGTGTATTTTATGAATAGAGAAAGAGGTAAAAATGAATACAAATACAATCATTGAGGCCATTGGTTATTTAGGATCGGCGCTGGTACTTGTTTCTTTTCTGATGGCATCTGTTTTTAAACTTAGAATCGTTAATTCGGTAGGCAGCATTATTTTTACGATATATGCGTTTATTATTCATTCCTATCCAACAGCAATCATGAATCTTTGCCTTGTTTTAATAAATATTTATTATCTGGTAAAGATGAGCAATACATCTGTCAATTATGAGATCGTGAATGTAAATAACGATGACTCTTTAGTTCGATATTTTTTAAGATTTTATGCAGAGGATATAAAAAAGTGTTTTCCGGGAACGCAGATGGATTTTAAAGAATCCAATATTAGTTATGTAGTATGTCATAACGGAAATCCGGTAGCAATGTTTTTTGGTAAAAGAAAAGATGGCGTGGTTGACATTGATCTGGACTACTCTGTACCACAGTATAGAGATTTTTCTATAGGAAAGTTCCTGGAGAAAAAGCTTCCAATGGAAGGCGTAAAGTTACTTATTTACAGAGGATCGGATGAGAACCACAAGGCTTATCTTAGCAAGATGGGGTACATAAAGAAGGATGGTTATTATGAGAAACATCTGTAAGATTCACTATTTGGACACATTATTTTTAGGTTCATTTAAGGTTGGGAGTTTAACATAATAAACATCAAGAGAGACAACACTCTTGAACCCCACATATATACTTTTCATAACACAACAGAAGGGTTGCTTATAGTAATAAGCAGCCCTTCCTCCCTTTAAGGCTTTTGTTTGCGCAAAAGCCTATTTTTTTGTGATAAAATATAGTTTAGATAACTATTCATTAGTTTTTTGTGAGGGAATGATAAAAAACATGAAAGAAGATCTTTTTAGAAAAAAGAGTATCGAAAAAATCTCATCTCCGGATGATCTGACAACTTATATTCATGTGGCAAGAGCGGAGGGCTGGATTATTCTTTTGGCGGTTATGCTGATTCTATTTGGACTCATAGGGTGGAGTTATTTTTCATCTATTCAAAGCTACGTTTACGGAGTAGCAGAAGCAAAAGACGGTGTTGTAACAGTTACGTTTGACAATAGTGAAGCTGCGCAGACATTAAAAGAGGACATGAATTTGGAAATTGGCGGTCTTGTTACAACCATAGGGTATGTTAAGCATGATGAAGAAGGTAATGTAATTACAATTTCAAATATGGAAATACCTGACGGATCTTATGAAGCGAAAGCTTCTTATAAACAGACGCAAATGATCGACTTACTATTTAACTGATTCGGGGATGATTATAATGAATAGCAGTAAGGAAAAAAATCCTGTATTGCATGGCCTGGCAAAGGTTCCGGTAGTTATGCAGATGGAAGCGCTTGAATGTGGAGCTGCGTGCCTTGCTATGGTCATGGCATTTTATGAAAAGTGGGTTCCTCTTGAACAAGTAAGAGTTGATTGCGGGGTATCAAGGGATGGTTCCAACGCAAAAAACATCCTCAAGGCAGCTCGAAACTATGGGTTTGAAGCAACCGGTTACAAATATGAACCGGACGCCCTTATGGAGGAAGGGGAGTTTCCGTGCATAATACACTGGAACTTTAATCACTTTGTTGTTCTTGATGGATTCAAGAATGGAAAAGCATATATAAATGATCCGGCCAGAGGAACAATAGCTGTTTCCATGAAGGAGTTTGATGAGGCTTTTACTGGAATATGCCTTTTTATCAAACCAGGAAAAGATTTTGTAAGAAGCGGAAAACGAAAAAGTACAATTGAATTTGCAATGAAAAGGCTTAATGGTGCAGGTGCAGCCGTTGTATTTGTTATACTATCTACTATCATTGCGTACACGTTTAATATAATCAATCCCGGATTTAAGAGATTCTTTATGGACAACCTTCTGACAGGGGAAAATAAAGAACTTCTTAATCCGTTTATTGCTCTGTTTTCATTTGTGTGTTTCATGGAGATCATGGTAAGTGCAGTGACAGATCTATATTCACTTAAGATAAACGGAAAGATGGCTATCATTGGCAACAGTACTTACATGTGGAAAGTGCTTCATTTGCCAGTGGATTTTTTTAACAACAGACTATCAGGAGATATTCTTCAGAGAAAGAGGACAAATGCTTCAATAGCTAATACTGTTGTATCTACAATTACCCCTATTGCAATAAATATTGGAATGATGTTTTTTTACCTTATAGTAATGATAAGGTATAGTCCGGCGCTTACCCTGATTGGTATAATTACGATTTTTCTTAATGTTGTTTTGGGAAAGTTCATTTCCAAAAAGAGGATCAATATAACCAGATTAAACATGAGGGATGCAGGAAAGCTTGCCGCAATTACTTTATCCGGTATCTCTATGATTGAAACCATTAAATCCAGTGGAGCTGAAGACGGGTTTTATGAAAAGTGGTCGGGGCTTCATGCAAAGGTTACGGAAGAGAACATTGAGTTTTCGCATATCAATGTATGGATTGGACGAATTCCGGAGCTTTTAAACATTATAGCTAACAGTCTGGTTCTTTTCATAGGTGTAGGACTTGTGATGCATGGGAAGTTCTCACTTGGTATGGTAATGAGTTTCCAGATGTATCTGTCATCATTTACTTTACCTGCAATGCAGCTTATAGGTGCGGGACAGACTATTCAGGAAATGCGTACCCAGATGGAAAGGGTTGAAGATGTTATGAATTACCCTGTTGAGCAGACGTTTAAAGAGGGTGATGATAACGAATCTTTTTCAAAATTGTCAGGAAATGTTGAAGTAAAAAATCTTGTATTTGGATATTCCAAAATGGCTGATCCTGTCATTGACGATGTATCTTTTACCCTGAAACAGGGAAGCAAGATAGCTATTGTAGGTGGATCGGGATGCGGAAAAAGCACGTTATCAAAGTTGATTTCAGGTCTTTATAAGCCATGGAAAGGTGAAATAACATTTGATGGAAAGCCCATGTCTGAAATAGATAGAAGTGTATTTGCGGGGTCTGTGGCAGTCGTTGATCAGGATATAGTTCTTTTTGCAGATTCCATAGAAAACAATATTAAGATGTGGGATGATTCCATTGAAGATTTCGAGATGATAATGGCGGCAAGGGATGCGCAAATTCATGATGATATTATGGACAGACCAGGTGGGTACAAGAGTCGCCTTGAAGAAAATGGCAGAAATTTTTCCGGGGGTCAGAGGCAGAGGCTTGAAATTGCCAGGGTTCTTGCACAGGATCCATCGATAATCATTCTGGATGAGGCAACGAGTGCGCTTGACGCAAAAACTGAGTTTGAATTGATAAAAGCGGTAAAAGACAGGGGAATAACCTGCCTTGTTATTGCACACAGACTTTCTACGATACGTGACTGTGATGAAATACTTGTATTAAAAGACGGAAAAGTTGTAGAACGCGGAAAACATGAGGAATTAATGGAACAAAACGGATATTATTCTGAACTTGTTATTAATGAGTGATGAGGGGCGAACGTGGGCTGGTTTGATGAGCAGATAAGACAAAGAATAAAAAATGATCAGGATATCTTTGAGAAGGCTATCTACAATATGATGTCTTCCATAGATGGCAAGTATGATCCTTTTGAAACCGACAGGCAGCATATTGCCAAAAAATCTGTGGAAGAGATCATTAGTTACTTTGGATTTACCCCGAAGGAAGGCACAGGAGACTTAAAGGATGCTGTGAAAACCTACGGGATAATGTACAGAAGGATCAAACTTGAGGGGAAGTGGTATAAAGATGCATATGGACCGATGCTGGCTTACCACGGCAGTAATAATAAGCCTGTTGCTCTTATACCAAAAGGCGGTCAATATAAGTTTTTTGATTATGAGAAGAAGAGAAGAATCGCTATTAACGCTTCTAACTATCAGGAATTCGAAGAGGAAGCATACTGCTTTTACAGGCCCCTTCCCAGAAAAAAATTATCTATTACGGATTTGCTTATTTACATGAAAAACTGCATGGATATCAGTGATCTTGCATTATATGTATTTTTGGTATTAATGCTTACACTAGGTTCCATTTTTTCTACGCAGCTTACAGGTTTTATTACGGTAAATGTACTTGCAAGCAAGAATATACCAATGCTTGTGGGTACAGCAGCGTATTTTTTTACGGTTATCATTGCGAATCAGCTTTTTGAAGCTTCTTCGGAGCTAGTAAAAGAGAGAATTGAGATAAAGAGCTCAATAAGCGTGGAATCTGCTGTTATGAGCAGAGTATTGAATCTTCCTGCAGTTTTTTTTAAGAACTTTTCTTCAGGGGAACTGGCATCCAGAATTGATGCTGTGGACCAGATATGTAGCCTGATTGTGGAAAACCTCTTTGCTTTGCCGGTTACTATAGTGATTTCAATGCTTTATGTGTTCCAAATTGGGAATTATGCCAGGTGTCTGGTAATGCCGTCAGTTGCGATAGTACTTGTAAGCCTTGTGGTTTCAATGACGACTATAGCGCTTAGGGCCAGGATAAATAAAATGATAATGGCATATGATGCCGATGAGGATGGTCTAAGTTATGCGCTTATAAACGGTATACAAAAGATAAAGCTTGCGGGAGCCGAAAAGCGAGCTTTTGCAAAATGGGCAAATAATTATAATATGAGTGCCAGGCTTAGCTATAGTCCTCCACCATATATCATTTATAACGGAACGATTAATAAGGCTATAGATATAATCGGAACAATTATTTTATATTATTCTGCTGTCAAAGGCGGAGTTACTCCCGGAGTTTATATAGCTTTTGGGGTTGCCTTTGGCTATTTCCAGGGGATTTTTGCGGGATTTGAGGAGGTGGCTTCTGCCGCAGCACAGATAACGCCTGTTCTTAATCTTGCTGAACCGATACTTAGTGTAGAGCCTGAAGGGACTGAGAATAAAATAACTGTCGAGAGGCTCTCGGGTGGAATAGAATTAAGCAACATATCATTTAAATACGGTGAGAATTCGCCATATGTTTTAAAAGGACTTAACCTTAAAGTTAAGCCGGGGGAGTATGTGGCAATAGTTGGTAAGACCGGATGCGGAAAAAGCACTATCATGAGACTCCTTTTGGGATTTGAAAAGCCGGATAAAGGTGCAGTTTATTATGATGGAAGGGATATAGAAAGGCTCGATCCTGGTTCTCTTAGAAGAAAGATTGGAAGTGTTACGCAAGACGGTTCTTTGTTTGAGGGAGATATTTTCTCAAACATTGTTATTTCAGCTCCCACGCTGACACTCAAAGATGCCTGGGAAGCGGCTGAAATTGCAGGAATAGCAGATGATATTAAAAAAATGCCTATGGGAATGAACACTATTATTTCTGAAGGTCAGGGCGGTATATCAGGTGGGCAGAAACAGCGTCTGATGATTGCAAGAGCCATTGCACCAAAACCTAAAGTTCTTTTACTTGATGAGGCTACAAGTGCTTTGGATAATATTACTCAGAAAAAGGTATCTGATGCATTGTACACGTTAAAATGTACTCGAATTGTCGTGGCGCACAGACTATCGACCGTTAAAAACTGTGACAGGATAGTGGTTTTGGATGAAGGGCATATTGTGGAAGATGGAACTTACGATGATCTGTTAGCAAAAAATGGGTATTTTGCTGAACTGGTAAAAAGACAACAGCTCTAATTAATGATAGAATAAGAATTGCCGGATTTAGTTTTGGTTCGTATAAATAAGTGTAACCAAAATAGCAACTAAACGGAGGTTTTATTATGGAAAACAGATTATCAAGATTATTTGATTATCAGAAATATTCACCAAATGCTGATTTGGAAAAGATTATTCACAATGTGGAATCAAAATATTCGCTCAACAAGGAAATGCTATCGGATGATGATTTGGAATTCGTAGCAGCTGCAGGAGTGAAAGAAATTTGTAAAGACCCTAAAAAGGGCGAATTATTGTAAAAAGGAGAAATTGCAGCATGGGGGACATTCCTTCCAAGGAACAGATTTACACGGACTACAGGGATAAAGTGTTCGCATACATAAGAAATCATGTCAATTCACCGGAAGATGCAGAGGACTTATGTGCGGACGTATTTGTAAAGGTCTACGACAAACTTGATACTTTTGATGAATCCAAGGCGAAAATCTCTACTTGGATTTATTCTATTACAAGTAATACAGTTATCGACTTTTACAGGACTAATCATATTCATTCTGAGATTCCGGAGGATTTGTCTGACACAAAGAGTAGTATAGAGGAAGAAGTGCTCACACAGGAGTCTTTAAGTGAACTTGCTGCAGCACTTTTAAAACTCCCGGAGGAACAAAGGGATATTATCGTGCTTAGATATTATAAAGGTTTAACCCTTCAGGAGGTAGCCAAAACAATGAATCTGTCTTATGGAATAACCAAGTTAAGACATAGGGAAGCTCTTGGAAGACTTCAGGGTTATTTGGGGTGAGTTTTGTTTTTTTCATACTTTTTTTATGATTTTTTTTATATAATAATGTAAACGGACTATTTTGCTGAAGGGGGACTAAGAATATGCAATCAGAACATATCAGAATCAGTAACATAGAAACAGACATTGGCAGAGCATATCAACTTTTGGATGATTATATCTTTGATATTAAGTTGGAAGGAAAAAATGCCTTACGTCTTAGACTTCTTACAGAAGAAGTGCTGAGACTGGCAAAGTCCATTGTTGATGAAACAACAGTAGAGATTTGGTTTGAGGGTGGTTCAAAGCTTACAAATATTTATCTTACAGCAGATAATAATATTGATTCTAATAAGCAAAAAGAGCTTATATCTATATCTACAACAGGCGAAAACAGTGCGCAGTCAGGATTTTTCTCTCAACTTGTAAAGGCATTTCTCTTTGAGGCTCCGGCAGAAAGAACCTGGACTTTGAAGGATTATAGAAATGAAATTTTAAGAAAGAGACGTGAAGACAAGTATTCCCAGGAAGCATGGGACGATCTTGAGAGATCTCTTGTGGCTAACCTGGCAGACGATATCATTGTTTCTATTGATAAGAATAAGATTAAAATGTGGGTTATCAAGGACTTCTCTGAAGCACTCAGTACAGTAGGATCAAGTGTTCCACAGATTGTCACAAATCCACTTATTGTAGATAGCGATTATATACAGGGATCTAATGCCAACAGCAGGGCTGATGAGGCCATAGAAGAGCTTGAGCTCAGTAAAAAAGATGCGCTACATTTAAAGCTTGTTTTTGAAGAGACAATTGGAATGCTCAAGGAGATGACCGGAGATTACAGCGCTGTTGTATGGTTTGAAAAGTATAAGAATGAGGCTTGTTTAAAGCTCACAGCCAAGACGCTTATGAGTGCAGAAAAAAAGAGTACTCTTTTAGATATGTCCTCCGGCGGAAATGCCTCTGTTAAGGGATTTATGGGAAAAGTTAGGGATGTTATAGAAAATGGAATCCTTGGCTATAATAATGTAATGAAATTGCAGCAGGAGTATGGCGGTGGATATATATCATATGGTACAATGGGTATGTACGGAAGCACGGAGGGACTGGCGGATTCAGGAATAACATGGTCACTGTACGAGTATAGAAATGCTCTTTCCGATGACGTAACCATGAATGAAAGTGCCAAGCAGGCATGGGATGAACTTGAAAAATCCATAGTTGCCAGTGTTGCTAAGGATGTAATTGTAGGCGTTAAAGGGGACAGAGTGGATATGACTGTTGTCTGCACCCTTAACAAATAAAAAGATTTTTATGAGAGGAGCCCAATATGACAATCAACAAAATTGCAAATGGATCAGAACTTACTGTTGCTTTGGAGGGAAGACTTGATACAACAACAGCTCCACAGCTTGATGATGAACTTAAGAGCGCACTTGGCGGCGTAACAAAGCTTGACTTTGATTTATCAAAGCTTGAGTATATATCATCTGCAGGATTGAGAGTTCTTTTATCTGCTCAGAAAGTTATGAATAAGCAGGGAGAAATGGTTGTAAAGAATGCCAATGAAGAAATAAAAGAAATCTTTGAAGTAACAGGATTTGTTGATATTTTAACAATCGAATAAAGAAATTTTTAGGGCCGCATAGAAATATGCGGCCTATTTGTTTATAGGAGAGAGTATGAGAGATATTGAGTATTTGAGGCTTTTGAGTAAAGAGTTTCCCAATTCAAGGAAAGCAGCTGCGGAGATCATAAATTTGCGGGCAATTTGTGCCTTGCCTAAGGGAACGGAATACTTCTTTTCAGACATTCACGGGGAGTACGAAGCTTTTTCACATCTTTTAAGGAGCTCTTCAGGTATTATAAGGGCTAAAATTGAAGAAACCTTCGGTAATATGATGTCTGAAGCGGAACAGCTTGAACTGGCAAATCTTATATATTACCCAAGGGAAGTTATCAGCAAGATAAGAAGAGATGAGTCTATCAGTGTAAAAGAACTTCATGAGCACCAAAAGATCACAATAAACAGACTTATTTCTATTTGCAGGGTTGTAAGCTCAAAATACACCAGATCTAAAGTTCGTAAGAAGATGCCTTCAGATTATGCCTATGCTATAGATGAACTATTGCATCTTGATATGAATGACTCAAATAAAAAGCTATATTATAACGAGATAATAAGCGGAATTATTGAGATTGATTTTGCTGATGAGTTTATTATTTCTTTGTGCGAACTTATTCAGAATCTGACTATTGATTCACTCCATATAATTGGAGATATTTTTGACAGGGGCGCAAGGCCTGATCTTGTCATGGAAGAAATAATGAATTTCCATGATGTGGATATACAGTGGGGAAACCACGATATTGACTGGATGGGGGCGGCATGTGGAAATACGGCATGTATCGCCAATGTCCTTAGAATAGGAACCAGCTATAATTCTTTTGATGCTCTTGAGGATGGTTACGGAATCAATTTAAGACCGCTTTCCATGTTTGCGGCAGAAGTTTACAGAGATGATCCATGCAATTGTTTTAAGCTGCATATACTTGATGAGAACAAATATGATTCTGTAAATCCGGAGCTTGCGGCAAAAATGTATAAGGCTATAAGCATTATTCAGTTAAAGCTTGAGGGACAGCTTATAAAAAAGCATCCGGAATATGGTTTGGAGAAGAGACTCCTTCTTGATAAAATTGATTATAAGGCAGGGACAGTAAAGATAGGAAATAAGAAGTACAAGCTTAATGATACTAATTTCCCTACTATAGATCCAAAAGATCCATATGCTTTATCTGAAGGGGAGGAGGAACTTATGAGAACTCTTCGCCTTAGCTTTATTCACTCACAGCTCCTTACAAAGCATGTGAAGTTTTTGTACTCTCACGGAGCAATGTATAGGACTGTAAATAATAATCTCCTTTTCCATGGTTGCATCCCGATGGATGACAAGGGCAATTTTACCTGTATGAAAACCAAGGACGGAAGTTACTGCGGAAAAGAGCTGATGGATTATTTAAATGGAAAGATTCACGATGCCTATTTTCTTGATGCTAAGGATGATCCTGAAAAGAAGCAGGATGCTGTAGATCTTATGTGGTATTTGTGGTGCGGTCCCAATTCACCGCTGTTTGGAAAAGACAAGATATCTACGTTTGAACGATTGTTTTTAAAGAATGAGAAGGGGTTATGCGAAGAAAATCACAATCCATACTATACATTCTCGGCTAATGAGGAGTATGCTGATAAAATATTAAGAGAATTTAAGCTTGATCCGGAATGGGCACATATTATAAATGGGCATGTACCGGTCAAAACCAAGAAAGGTGAGAGTCCCGTAAAGGCCGGTGGTAAGCTCTATATTATTGATGGTGGAATATCTAAGGCTTATCATGAGCAGACGGGCATTGCCGGATACACACTTATATTTAATTCGCATCATCTGGCTCTTGCCAAGCACAAGGCATTTGTAAAGGGGCAGGAGAATACACCTGAAATTCAGATAACAGAGAAGACAAAAAAGAGGATTCTTGTAAGAGATACTGATGTAGGAAAGAGTCTTCAGACACAAATTTCAGATTTAAAAGACCTGTTAAAGGCATATGAAAGCGGAGCAATCAGGGAGAAAGATAAAGCTTGAACAAAATATATATTGTTGATATAAATAGCATCCGTGACAGGGATGTTTATGAGTACTGGTATGAACAGATGTCGATTGAGCGCAAGAAAAAGATTGACAAATATAAGCCGGATCAGAGCAAATTACTGTCATTGGCTGCAGGAATAGCCTTAAAAAGAGCTTTTGAAGAGGCGGAGATCAAATCCTTCGAAATATATGAAAATGATTACGGAAAACCATATATAAAGGGGGAAAAGGACATTTTTTTTAACCTGTCTCACTCAGGCGATAAGGCAATTATAGCTATTTCGGATATGGAGGTTGGAATAGACATTCAGGAAATCACCCATTTCGAAAAAGGTCTCATAAAGAGAGTATTTACTGAAGGAGAGATAGAACAGGTATCCGCAGCAGAAGGTGAAAAGGATGCGATATATACTGCATTGTGGACAGCAAAAGAAAGCATAATGAAATACTATGGAAAAGGGCTGTCTATGGATCCTCTAAAAATAGAGATCAGGGTAAAAACAAGTACTGACTTCGAGACGGATGGGGAATTAAAGCTGTTTCGTAAAGAAATGGAAGGTTATCAAATAACAATTTGTTCATCCGGGGCAGATTTTAGTAATATATCAATAACAGATGTTTTTAATGAAAAAGGCTGAGCGCTTGCTCAGCCTTAGCTTTTTTAAAGGAAAATAAGGATACCTGCAAAAGCAATAGCGCCCAAAAGAGCAATTGCAGATATAATTCGTCTTTTTAAGATGCTTATATCAATGCATTTACCCTTATAGCTGATAGTATCTATAATTTTAGACTTTCCCTTTATATTAATCTTTGAATTCTCAGTAGTCATATAAGCACCTCCCCGTTAGTGCCAGATCCGCTTACAACTATTTCTATTTATACTACAATACAATCATGTAGATTTTCTGTCGTACAAATTAAATTATTATAAACTTTTCTAAAGATGAAAAAATATCTCAGTTATAGCTATAGATTATCGCAAACAATAAGCTTAATGTATTGGTAAAATCGGTAAGCAGGGAGTATTATCACATTATTAAAAGGAACGGAGGAGTTAAAAATGAGTGATTACAGATTTGAGACATTACAGTTACACGTAGGGCAGGAACAGCCGGATCCGGCAACAGACGCAAGAGCCGTTCCTATCTATCAGACAACATCATATGTGTTTAGGAACAGCCAGCATGCAGCTGACAGATTTGGACTGGCAGACGCCGGAAATATTTATGGCAGACTGACTAATTCCACACAGGATGTTCTGGAAAAGAGAATAGCAGCACTTGAAGGTGGAAGCGCTGCACTGGCAGTTGCTTCGGGAGCTGCAGCTATTACTTATACAATCCAGGCGCTTGCTGCAAATGGAGGACATATAGTAGCACAAAAAACAATCTATGGAGGCAGCTACAATCTTCTGGCACATACACTTCCGCAGTATGGTGTTACAACAACATTTGTGGATGCTCATAATCTTAGTGAGGTTGAAGGGGCAATAAAAGAGAATACAAGAGCTATATATCTTGAAACCCTTGGAAACCCAAACAGTGATATACCCGATATTGATGCTATTGCAGAAATAGCTCATAAGCATGGCCTTCCGCTTGTTATTGACAATACTTTTGGAACACCATATCTTATCAGACCAATTGAGCATGGTGCGGATATTGTGGTTCACTCTGCGACAAAATTCATCGGAGGTCACGGAACAACACTTGGTGGAATTATAGTAGAATCCGGTAAATATAACTGGAAAGAGAGCGGAAAATATCCTAATATAGCTGATCCAAACCCGAGTTATCACGGTGTTTCGTTCTATGATGCTGTAGGACCGGCAGCTTTTGTAACATTTATAAGGGCTATACTTCTTAGAGACACAGGAGCAACAATTTCACCGTTTAATGCATTTTTGCTGCTTCAGGGAGTTGAGACACTGTCTCTTCGTCTTGAAAGACACGCTGAGAATACAAAGAAAGTAGTGGAATATCTCAAAAACCATCCAAAGGTTGAGAAAGTTAACCACCCTTCATTGGCAGATCACCCGGATCATGCACTTTATGAGAAATACTTCCCAAATGGTGGCGCTTCAATTTTCACCTTTGAAATTAAGGGAGGTAAGGAAGCAGCTTGGAAATTCATTGATAATCTTGAGATTTTCTCACTGCTTGCCAACGTTGCAGATGTAAAGAGCCTTGTAATACATCCTGCGACAACTACACATTCCCAGTTATCCGATGAAGAATTGAAGGATCAGGGTATCAGCCAGAGCACGATCAGACTTTCAATCGGCACAGAACATATCGACGATATCATTGCTGATCTTGAAAAGGGCTTTGCAGCTATCTGAAAAATTTCTATCAGACTACTTTAAGCAATTTGTTTTTAATGCATATTTTTGCTGAAAGGATTTTTATTATTGAATCAGCAAATTCAACTGTCACTTTACCATTAGAAACTTCTTTAATAGTCCCTTGGCCATATGTGTTGTGAATAACCGTATGGCCTTCAGGGAATATTTCTTTTATCTCTTCGTCTGTCAGCTGTGGCTCAACAACCTTTTCTACCTTAACTACAGGTGCTGCGACCTTCTGTTTTGGTTTATATTCGGAGTTTTCACACAGACAATCAAGAATAAAATCAAGATTCTCATTTGTGAAGAAAATAATCTCGTGAGGTAAGTTTTTTTCAGTTTCATTGAGCTGTAAAACTTTATTACCGTTTTTAATAAAGAGAATTGCTTTGCTTCCAATTTCTTCATAGCCGGAGATAACATCTTCTAATTCGTCTTTTTCAGTTTCTCTTAATACAATGGCAAGACCTTCGGATTCAGCCATTCTTTTTATTGAGTTATAGTCTTTCTCAGTGGCATGAATCTGGTAACGATCGAATAATAGAGTGTTTACATTAAGAATTGAACCATGCGAACCAAACTGACAGAGCTTATTGAGGTCTTCGTCGCGTTTCATTGTCATTTTTAATCCCTTGTCCTGAATTAAAGCACATGATTCTTCATAAGAATAAAGTAGATTTTCCATATAAATAATAGTTCCTTTTCTATCTGAAAAAATTGCACAAGTATGTATATTACATCATTAATGGAATCCTTTCAATATAGAAAAAATTGCAATCATTAAAAAAGTATTAAATCCGTTTAAACGATTAAGGTCGGTACATTTTTTGTGTTACCATTTATTAAGGTGGAAGTGATGAACAACCATTATTCTTAGAGGAGGAAAATATGAAAAAGCAGGTGTTTGAAAAGATAAAGACTTATGGGGTAACAGTTGTTATGATTGGCTCATTTTTGGTAGGCTGTGCCGGGAAAGAGTCTGTTACATCAGTTGAGGAAGCGGCTAACGAGCCATATTTTACAAAAGGTGTATATGTGAATTATGCTGTTGATGCAGAAGACCCGCCGCAAACATATTTCTATGTGTTTTATGATGAAGCTTCAGGATACACAGAGGATGGAACGAACGGTATAGGGCTTCCTTTTGCCTGTGAGCAGGGAGAAGGAACGGTATTGTTTCATATGGGAGGCGAAGGAGAAGACGCAGAGGAACTTCTGACAGTTGATTCTTTTGAGGATGGGACTGTTATCGGACATATGGAAGATGGTCTTAAGATTGCGTTTGTTCCAAAGGAGGATGCAGACCCTGACAATTTTGACGCTCAAAATTATATAAGTCTTGAAAATGGCGGAGATCTTACATATGAGGATGCGAACGGATGGAAAGTGAAATATGATCCTTCGGTAATTACAGTTAACAGTGAAGGTCCTATTACCACATTTGTTTATACCGGCGAATCAGCGGGGACGAATATGGTAACTGCAACCTACGGCGTTGATAAGGATGCAAAAACAATGATAGAAGACCTTCAAAAGCAGTGGGGCGAAGGAACCCAAACTTATGAAAGCTCTTTTCCGGGAGCTGAAGATGTGACAGGGTATTGGGTAACGCTTTCACCTACAGTAGAAGGTTCAGGTCTTTACGAGACGGCTGTTGCAAGAGATTATATGGATGGATATCTTATTTTTGAAATGACTGCTCACACTTCAGGTGATGATGCCATCGATATTCCGGTATCAGATGCTCTTGCAACTATCATAGATTCGCTTGAATTTATTCAGTACTGATAATATATATGGTTTTTGTTTATGAGGGTTCTTGATTTAACAGAACCCTCTTTTTTTAGGTTGCATTTAGTTTGCGGATGTAATATTGTCATATTCGTAAAATAAATGAGTTTATTTTGCTAAAATTGCTATATAAAGAAAAAAGGATAGTTATTAAAATGAACTCTAAGAATCATTTTTTGTAGTTTAAATAGAGAATTTGACCGGAAAAGAAAGGCACAGGTATGGATAAGATGAGACAATTTGGCTATCAGTTACAACAAAGACTTGCACAGTTTTTATATGGCAGGAATGGCTATGACAATCTGGCGAGAGCGTGCAATGCAATGGCAATTATTCTTTTATTGATAAATATATTTGCTCAGAGTGTAATTATTTATTTTTTGTGGGTTGCATTGTTTGGGTATTCTATTTTCAGAGTATATTCCAAGAATGTTCCAAAGAGATATCAGGAAAACCAAAAATTTTTGAGCATGACTGAGGTACCGAGAAAATATATAAAGCTTTTGAGGCTTCAATGGAGAGACAGATCAGTCAGCAGGTATTATCTATGCAAGGGATGTCATCAGCAGATCCGTGTACCTAAGGGAAAAGGACGCATTGAGATAAGATGTCCAAAGTGCGGGGAGAGATTTATTAGAAAGACTTGATAATGAGTTGGAGGATAGAGTTATGATGATGGATCCCTACAAGGTTCTTGGAGTTAGTCCCGGAGCATCAGAAGAAGAAATAAGAAAGGCACATAGAAGCCTTGCCAAAAAATATCACCCGGATCTTAATCCCGGAGACGCAGTAGCAGCGGAGAAAATGAATGAGATAAACGCTGCATATGATTTACTTACCAGGCCGGGAGCAGAACGATATAGAAGTACATATACTCAGTCACAATCTCAGAACAGAACATATACACAAAGACAGGAAAATCCATTTGAAAATTATGGAACCTATTGGACATATACTACGCAAGATTTCGGAAGAAGAAACAGTAGTGCGGACCAAAACCGGAATACATGGAATGATTGGACCGGCTGGGAGAGAAGACCGGTATATACCGGATCATTTTTATTTAAGATATTCAGGTTTTTTATTATAATGCAGGTTTTATCTATGCTGTTCAGGATGCTTTTGTTTTTCTGAGCAAAACAGAATCAGCTGTTATTTTTTGAACAACCAAAAATCCGGAGGCGGCTGCCTCCGGATTTTTAAGTTATTGAATCAGCCAATTCCATACATTGACTTTTGGTCTTCTGTCATTTCAATTCCCTGAAGAAGATCTTTGGTTTTTTCGATGAGCTGATCTGTTGTATAGTGGTTAAAGTAGCCAACTTGATATTCGTCGGCATTTTCATATCCATAGACAATAAATGTATCTGTAGTCTTGTTGTAATCGTAGCAACCAGTTATAGCAGTGGTTTCGGTCCAGGAGTCGAGTTCAAATATATCCAATATCCCACCGGCATAAACATATAAGTGGTTACTTTCTTCATCGACTACAATACGGTCATAGGAGTATCGTGAAGCATTGGAATAAACAGATAGGTCACTTTTGCCCACAAATTCACCTGACTCTGTGTTGTACCTGTAAAGAGTGCCATTATCATATGCTACTATCAAACAATTATCTTCATCATCTGACTGATAAAATCCCATTACAAACGGCATCAGATTCATGCTGGAAATCTCGCATGAGTAATCTCCATTGCTGTTTAGAAGCACAATAGTCTGATCATCTGTAAATGCGTATATTCCGGATTTTTCATCATATACGGCAAGTGTGGTATTATTCCAGTTTTCGGTAAGATGAATTTCTTTTATTTCTTCAGTTGCAAGATTTATCAAAAATTCGTAGTCATCAAATTCAAGGTAAACTGTGCCTGTCTCTGGGAAGCATTTGATCATTCTAAGATAACTGTAATCCAAATTTTCTATGGTAATCTTTTTATTTTCTTTTGTCGCAAGATCAATGATTCCTATGCCATATGCATTGTAAGTCGAATCGTAGTAAATGATCCTTGAACCATCAAAAACGGCATTTTTAGCTTCGAAAGAATCACTGCCAAGCCCGGTAAGTGTCTCTATAGCAGTAACTGAAAGCTTTTTGGTTTGAAGGTCAATTTCGTAGAGATTTGGTATGTATTTGTCATCAGGACGAGTTACTCCGAGAATATACAGTTTGTTGTCATATGTGCCAAGTATATTGACTTTGTAATGAAGAAGACCATCCAGAGAAACATCACCTTGATATGATTTGTCCTGAACGTCATATAAATGAAGTCTGCAATTATTGTCATCAACTTTTTCAAGCAAAGCCAATAATGACTCGTCAATGTATATATCGTCAGGAAGCGTATATTCAAGCTTGGGTGCATCTGAAAAAACTTTGTAGGTTTCATCATATACTGATACGGCATAGTAGGTTATGGCAGATGTAAGGTATTTATGCGTATATACTCCCTTACCAACCAGCGCATCATCAAGGTTGTCGCTGAAACGCTGATATGTACCTATTCCCGTTGTTTCGCCTTTAGACTGAGGAGAAGCGGTGTTACCGCCTTCCGTGATGTATAAAGGCTGACCGTCATGATCATTATCACTGATGTCAATGATCGAGTCATTGACATTGTATCTGTTTAGGAGTTCACCGGTTTCAGAATCCCAAATCTCGCTTATATTTCCGGCATAATAAGCTATTGTGTTGTTGTCCATTGGTAAAAAGCCATTGTTGATAGCAACGCCTTCGCAAACAAAATCATAGGCCCATTTCTGCGTCATGGCATCTGAATCGTAACAGTAGATACCGGTGTGATCCTCGGTTATGTATGAATAGGCATACATACTCATACTGCTATCCAGACCGGATAATGAGCATGAAACATAAATATTATTATTTTGCCACTCTATATTACCGATATAATTGTTTCCGATTACTTCACTTTTAACTTCATTAGTGTCGAAATTATATTCAAATACGCTGTAACTGTATTCATAATTTTCAGCTTTATTTGAGGCGCTAAAAGCAAGTTTTTTTCCGTCAGGAGATAACGAGTAGTGCTGGCAATAGGTATCAAAGCTTAATGATGTGCTTTCTTCTTCACCAAAGATATATGTATGGTTAAGAACGGCGCCGTTTTCTATGTTAAACTCGATTATCTCACCGTGTGAATTGCATGCCAAAAAGCTCTTGTCAGAGTATTTGATGTAAGAAGCTCCCGAGAAAGCATATTTGCCGAAGTCATAAGTCCAAGCCTCACTGCCGTCTTTGAGATTGTATACAGCTACGCTGTAATCTCTGCTTACAATAAGTGTATTGGGATTAAAAAACATATAGTCACTTGTTTTGTCATCGGCTTTGATTGTCTGTAATAGCTCCTGATGAGATGCCACATCCCAAGCCATTACAACTCCGGATGTATCTTTGGCAGCAAGAACCGATGAATCGTCGGAAAGCTTAAAGCTGCTTACATGTCCGGGCATCTGGTAGTTCCATGTTGCCGCCATGTTGGTCCCAGCAGGGGCAACGTAAGCATAGGATGCATTTGTGATTGCTTTTAATGCTTCCGGAGTTACCGGCATATCGTCATTTTCATCTTCAGGAAGAGCTGCAAGGGCAAGCTGCATGGCTTCGATTCGATTTTCGTCATCAAGCTGTTTGCCGGATTCATTAGCAAGGTATTTTGACTGGTTTTTAAGAGACTCAATGTAGTTCTTGTGAATGAGAGTATTGCTGTAAAGCATATATCCTGCAAAGCCCAGAACAATTGCCATTGCCACAGCAAAAATTGAGGTAAGCCTTTTCATCTTGTATTGGCGCTGTCTGTTCATCAGTTCGTCGTAGGAGCACCCGATAAGTGTGGCTGCAAGACGCGGAAGTTCTTCTGCTCTGGCTTTTTTGATTGGAAGTCTGTAGTCACAGGAAAGAGGCTCAAGCGGAACGGTTATTGTTTGGAAAACGCCATGTTCATCTTGAATAGTCTTTTCATCGTTCAAAAGGATCTTAGGGATAACTTCAAAGGGCTCGCCATCTGCCAAAACAGTTAAAATCTGGTTTTTAGTGTGGTTTTTAAGGAAAGTTTCTATTTCTTTTTCCACCCAGGTTGAGCGCCTGGTGTTAGTTGAACAGATAACTATAAGATAGTCTGAATTGGCAAGAGCACTTGCGATTGTATCATTGAGATCGTTTGTGATAGGAAGTTCATCCTTATCTCTGAAAATTCGGTTGATTTTTTTTATGCCGGTATCTTTTTGGATTTTCTTTGGAATGTGATATCTTTCCAGCCTTCGGACAATTTCTTCGGCAATTTTATTATCAAGATCTGCGTGTTTATAAGATATAAACGCATTGTAATAATTTATCATATTATTCCTCCCGATTAGACGTCAACCTGATAATGATAACATAAGAGGAATCCGTTTTAAAGAAAATCTCATGAAGTATAGCTTAAAGAAAAAGCTCTTGAATTTTGCGAAATAAGTACTAAAATAATAATTGTACACAATTATATAGAGGGAAATATAATCAAGGAGGTTTATATGAACGTAGCAGTCAGATATTATTCAAGATCAGGAAATACACAAAAGGTTGCAGATTATATAGCAGAAGCAGCCGGCGTTAGCGCAGTTTCTGTAGATTCAAAAGACGCGGCATTGACAGAAAAAGTTGACGTGCTTTTTATTGGAGGTGCGCTGTACGCTTATGGGATTGACGATAATCTTAAAAAGTACTTGAATACATTATCAAGTGATAAGGTTGGAAAAGCAGTTGTGTTCTCAACTTCATGGCTTTCAAAACATGCACTTGATGTTATCCGGAAGGCTTTGACAGAGAAAGGAATTACAGTAGAGAGCGAAACACTGTATTTTAAGAGCAAGGCAGTTGAGAGCTGTAAAGAAGAAACTTTGAGATTTGCCAGAAAATATGTTTAATGTTAATCACAAGGGTCTCCGGTACTGTCCGGAGATCTTTTTTTGAGTAGAGAAAATTTCTTTTTAATAAAAATGGGGAGTCACTTGCCAATAACTATAATTCTGATAGTATTATGCTTGGGCAAAAAGATAGGATAGAAAATGGTATGGAGAATTATAAAAAAGACGGCTTAAAACAACTAAGAGACGGAGAGAAACTGTCATTTGGCGAGGAGATTGCACTTATATTAAAGCTTAGCTTTCCTGCAATTCTTGCGCAGATTTCCTCTACAATAATGCAATACATAGATGCGTCTATGGTGGGAAGATTAGGACCGACAGCTTCTGCATCTATAGGACTTGTTTCAAGTTCTACATGGCTCATTGGCGGGATAATATCTGCAGCCGGAATGGGATTTACAATTCGGGTTGCCCATAAGATTGGAGCAAAAGAGGATCAGATTGCCAGAAATATTGTTAAATGGGGACTTTTATGCTCATTTTTATTTAGTCTTATCGTAACGGTGATTTCTGTAATTTTAAGTTTTTATCTTCCGGAGCTTATGGGTGGTGAAGAAGCAATAAGAAAAAACGCCTCTTTGTATTTTCTGATCTATTCACTGACAATTCCAGTTCAGGAGCTATTGATAGTGTCTCAAGGTATGCTTCAGTCAAGTGGAAATATCAGACTTCCCAGCATGCTGAATGTGATAATGTGTGGACTTGACGTGCTTTTTAATTACCTGCTCATTCCGCGTTTGGAAGTGGCAGGTGCAGCCCTTGGAACAACTATAGCCAAGATTATTATAACAGGCATAATGCTTTATTATCTTTTGGTAAAGTCAGAGTCTTTAAGCCTTTTTGGCAGAAAAGACAATTATAATATGAACTTTAGAAGATTTATAAAGATGGAAATTCCCAAAGCTATGCAAATTGCAATTCCTATAGCAGCTGACAGCGCCATAATGGGATTTGCATATGTGGCTTTTACGAAAATCGTTTCTCCGTTTGGAACTGCTTCGATTGCTGCTAATTCTTTTGCTATAACTGCCGAGAGTCTTTGCTACATGCCGGGATATGGTATAGGTGTAGCAGCTTCAACGGTAGTTGGTCAATGTATCGGAGCAAAAAGAAATGAATTGGGAAAGAGGCTTGGGTGGATCGCTGTAGTTCTTGGAATTTTAATCATGGGAAGCAGCGGATTCTTGATGTATATTTTTGCGCCTCAGATGATTGGCATACTTACACCTGATCGGGAAATAAGGGAACTTGGTGTAAAAATATTACGAATTGAGGCTTTTGCCGAACCTTTATACGGTGCATCAATTGTATCCGCGGGTGTATTTAGGGGTGCGGGAGAGACGTTTATGTCAAGTGTGCTTAATCTTGTAAGTGTGTGGGTAGTAAGGATTCCGCTGGCCATATTGCTGGGCTCAAGATTTGGTCTTGTCGGTGCATGGATTGCCATGTGTACGGAACTCTGCGTCAGAGGAACTCTTTTCCTTATCAGACTTGCATTGTGGAACCGTAAGCACTTTTAAAAGAAGGTAATGGGAATATGATCTTTATGCAGATTGAATTTGGGGTATCATGTACATGGAGGGGAAAAAATGAGCAGACCTAATAAGTACACATTGGAGAAAAAAGCAGCTGTAAAAAACGGCGTTCAGAGAATGGTTATAGCGGTTCTCTCGGTTGTTATAAACAGTCTTTTGGTAGTATGGGGAGTCATTTGGTTAAACAACACATGGCACTGGCTCTCAATGCTTCTTACTGTCATTAGTGTATTGGTAGTTTTAGGCATTTATTCAATGTATAAGACAGCTTCCATAAAGATGCCCTGGATCATGCTTATTATGGCAATGCCTGTGGCAGGCCTCGTGCTATATCTTTTGGTAGGTCTTAACGGAAGCACCAATAAGATGCGAAGGCGCTATGAGGCTATAGATAAGGTTTTGCTGCCTCTTTTGCCGGAAGATTCTGAAATTCAGAAGGAAATAAAAAAGGATGCTCCATATTTAGCCAATATAACCCATTATATTAAGAAATATTCCGGTTATCCTGTTTATAAAAATACTGATATAACGTATTTCGATGACGCGCTTAAGGGCATTGAAGCTCAAAAGGATGCACTTAAGCAGGCAAAGGAATTTATTTTCATGGAATATCATGCGATTGAAGACGCAGAGAGCTGGCATAGCATTCAGGACATTTTGGAGGAAAAGGTAAAAGAAGGCGTTGAGGTCAGAGTTTTTTATGATGACATGGGAAGCATTGGCTTTGTCAACACTGATTTTGTAAAAAGACTTAGAGCAAAAGGAATCAGAGCAAGGGTATTTAATCCCTTTGCGCCGGGCCTTAATCTTTTCCTTAATAACAGGGATCATAGGAAAATTACTGTTATCGACGGAAAAATCGGATTCACCGGCGGATATAACATTGCCAACGAATATTTCCATTTAGCTGAGCCTTATGGCTTTTGGAAAGATACAGGAATAAAGCTTGAGGGAGACGCAGTGAAATCTCTCACAGTTACATTCCTTGAAATGTGGAATGCTATAAAGGGAAATGATATTGATGATGTGACTTTTGACAGGTATCTTAGGGATTACGAGTATACTGCAGGCAACAAGGGATATGTGGTACCCTACGCGGATAATCCTATGGATGGTGAGCAGGTGGGAGAAGAAGTTTACATGTCCATAGCCAATATGGCAAAGGATTATGTCTGGTTTATCACACCTTACCTGATCATAACCGAGGAGATGACTCACACTCTTTCTCTTGCAGCCAAAAGAGGTGTTGATGTAAGAATTGTCACGCCTGGAATTCCGGATAAAAAAATTGTATATAGTCTGACCAGATCCTATTACAATGGTCTTGCGAGAAACGGAGTTAAGATTTACGAATATACACCGGGCTTTTGTCACGCTAAAATGAGTATTGCAGATGACTTCGTTGCAACTTGCGGGACTATTAACTTAGACTATAGGAGTCTGTATCATCACTTTGAAAACGGGTGCCTTTATGCGGATTGTGACGCGGTAAAGAAAACAAAAGAAGATTTTGAGCAGATATTTAAAGAATCAAAGGAAGTGACAGAGTATTATGCAAGTGGAAGAGGTGCATTTTTACGCTTTAGTCAGCTTATATTAAGGCTTTCCGCACCTTTAATGTGAAATAATTGATACATTAAAGGAATTAAATTGTTTAACTGGGAGGGAAAATGAGTACATCTGAAAGAGTTTTATATATACTTGAATCCAATAAAGACATATATACCTCCGGTGAAGATATGGCAAGACAGTGTAGCGTCTCCAGAAATGCGGTGTGGAAAGCCATAAAGGATCTTCGAGAAAAAGGTTACAATATAGAGGCAGTCAGTAATAAGGGCTACAGGTTGACCGATAATAACGATATTATATCTGTCGGGGGAATAAAAGCAGAGTTGCCGACGGACTTTGATAAGGCAGATATTTATGTATATGATAGTTTGAAATCTACAAGTGACAAGGCAAAAGAGCTTGCTATGACCGGAGCAGCGCATGGGACGGTCATAATTGCGACGACACAGACCGGAGGGAGAGGCAGGAAGGATCATACTTTCTTTTCCCCGGAAGGTGGTCTGTATATGAGCATTATTTTAAGACCGGAATCATTGTTCAGCACAGATAGTAAAGAAGTGACAACATTTGTGGGAGAAGCTGTGATAGAAGCTATTAAAGAGCTATCCGGGATTGAAGCCCATATTGGTGGAATTAACGATCTGTACGTTGATGACAAGAAGATATGCGGAATTTTGCTGGAGTCAGGCAGCGAATTTGACAGCAACACTCTGCAGTGGATAGTTGCAGGAATAGGGATAAACTTTGACTCGGATATAAGTGAATTTCCCGAAGATGTGAGAGAAAGAGCAACCAGTCTGTTTGATGCCGGAAAAGCAACAATTACAAAAAATGCGCTAATAGCAAGGGTAATTGAAAAAGTATTGGATTGTCGGGCATAAAAGTCAAGCACGGAATTGTCAACCGATTAAAAACAGATTGTCAACCAATGAAGCGTAATTGGTTGACAATCTGTTTTTGATGTGGTAACTTCATATAAGCGTTTGGGACTGAGTATTCTCAAATGTAAATTATAGTTGGAGGATCAGACATCATGAGTAATGCAGAGGCAATTAAAACACGAGAAAATTCAAAAGTATTGGATATGGTATATATAGCAATTAGCGCAGCGCTGATAGCTATATGCTCCTGGATAAGCATTCCTACAGCAGTTCCGTTTACACTTCAGACATTTGCTGTATTTTTTGTATTGCTTTTACTTGGAGGTGAAAGGGGAACAATAGCAACACTGGTATATGTACTTCTTGGAGCTGTCGGTGTACCTGTATTTGCAGGATTTAGCGGCGGAATCGGGATTCTTTTGGGAAGCACCGGAGGATACATTATCGGATTTTTATTTGTGGGACTTATATATATGCTGTTTTCCAAGTTCTTAAAAAAGAATCTGGTTATGAAAATTGTAGCGCTTGTGCTTGGTCTTGCGGTATGCTATGCGTTTGGAACAGCATGGTTCATGCACGTGTATATTAAGAGCAGCGGCGAAGTTGGACTTCTTACAGTACTTGGCTGGTGCGTATTCCCATTCATTATTCCTGATCTCATTAAGATGGCACTGGCTGTAGTTGTAGCAAAGAGAATTGAGCCTGTGATCAAGTAATAAATAATAATTGATGATTTATTAAGAAAGTGTTGAGGCAAAATATGCTGCAACACTTTCTTTTTTCTTTTTCATTCGTATAAAATAGCATAGCTTGCAATTATCATTTCCACGTTTTGAAATGATTGCTATAACGTTATTATCACTTCATGATAAAGGAGAATAATTATGAAAAAGAGAAGCAGACTAAAGGTATTATCCATGCTGTTGGTAATGGTAATGATATTTGTTTGTGCAGGAATAACCGGATGTGGCAGCCAGAAAGGCAAGGCGCTTAACCAGTATTGGTCTGAGAATTCGGAAGCAGCAGAGAGCCTTAGAAGTTATGTAGCGATGGTTACCAATGAAAAAGACTTTGCACTAATTTGATATTGAAGGCGATGTAGTTTCCTGGCTATCTGGATTTTTCTGCGGGAGTTGAGCAAGTATGACGGCTGAAAAAATAAGTATGCATCCAACCAGTTGCCTTCCGGTCATAGTTTGTCGAAGTATGAGCCAGCCAAAAAGCGAAGAGAACACAGACTCGAGGCTCATGATCAACGAAGCAAGTGCCGGATTGAGATTTCGCTGTCCTACAGCTTGTAGAGTATAACCCACAGCGCTTGAAAAGATTCCTGTATAAAGAATAGCAATCCATGAAGTGGGCGCAGACAGGCTCATCAGCCACGCTGAAGGATTGGGAAGCATTTCAAAAATGATAGCCGCAACCATCGACACAAATCCGCTTACAAAAAACTGGACGCAGGAAAGAGCTACCGGACTCATAATGGGAGCATAGTGGTCAACGCAGAGTATCTGAATTGAAAACAGCAGAGCACACATTAAGATAGCCAGATCAGCTGTAGATATGGAGAATCCTGCTTCAGATTTGGAAATGCATAAGAGGTACAATCCTGAAATAGCGATCACAACTGCGGGCCATACCCAGATATTACATTTTTTCCCGATGAAAAGACCTAGAATTGGAACTAAAACTATATAGCAGGCAGTAAGAAAACCTGACTTTCCTGCAGATGCACCGAGGGCAATCCCTGCCTGCTGAAAAGTCGAAGCCAGAAAGAGCGCAAGGCCACAAATAATTCCGCCAAGTAGTTTATTGAATGGAATTTTTGATGGTCTTATATTATGTCCTTTTAGTAATGGCAACAGGCACAAGCCGCCGATAATAAAGCGTATGCCATTAAAAGTAAGGGTTCCGACTGAACCGCTGGCAAGTGACTGTGCAACAAAAGCGGCGCCCCAGACAATAGATGCTAGTAATAGAAGTAATGAACTTTTTATTTGAGGATTTGTTTCTTTTTTCATAATGAAAAACATTATAACAGATTTTAGTACTTGTTATGCACTTTTTCAGCAAAACACATGATATTTTTTACATTGATCTTAGTGCCATCATCAAGAATGGCAGTTCCACTCATTTTGCCAAAAACCTGATGCTGGTCTGATACTATGAGCTTATAGTCAAGACATGCTGCCCTGTCCAGGACGGGAACAAAATCCATTTCAAAGCGGCCATCTGATGATGTAAATTTCCAAGGCTCCATATAGCTGTTTTCAGGTATATGGAACGTGATATCGTCTAGTTTGTGGGCTTTTCCTTTGTAAAAAATGATATTTTCAGTTGCGGCTTTGGTGTTTCCAAAGCCGTAACCTATGTTAAAACCAAAGGAGTTACCATCTATATCAGCATTGCCTGATCCCCAGTGCCATGTATTGTCATAGGTCCAGACGCCTCGGCCCCAGTCAAGGGTGCCAAAGTCCGTGGAGGGGTTAAATTCATATTTTTTCCCATTAAACTCCATAAAGCCAGACGCGCGCATGCAGTTTATCTTTTGATTATAGTAAAATGCATGCTTTTTATCCCAAGGCGTAGCTATTACCATGGAATCCATGGGCGGCTGCGTAAGGGTAATGTCACAGTTAAAAGCCTTGCCTTCAAAAAAGTTCTCAAAGTGGCATGTGATATGTCTTTTGCCATCAATGGCTTCAAACTTCATCTGAAGTCTGTTGTCTTCATAAACAGTTACGCCTGATTCGGAAGATGAAGGGAGAGCGAGCTTACCCATAGGAAAGGCATTTAGCACGGTTTCCGTGTGTTCCCAGGGATTGTCTCCAAATTCAAGAAGCGAAACGGATTGCAGGCCAATGTAGCCATCATCAGAAATTGTGAAGGCACCGGCAAAAGAATCAGATAAAACTAGATAATAATCCCACTCTTTAATGCGCCACTTAGGAGCCTTTATCATTGCCCTGTCATATTTTTGCAAAAGAGATCTTGACCAGCCCGGCTCTATCAGCTCGCCATCAGCACCAAGAAGTGGATGAACAGTTGTGACTTCATGATTTCTCCCCATAATACCCTCCGTTTTCGCGATGAAAAATGATTGATATAATAATATTATCACGCATGGAATATTAAGGTATACTACGTGATACAATTTAGATAAAAAAGGTATTTATTGCATAATCAGCGCATTTCGTGAAATATGATTCAGTCAATTGATTGGAGGAAAGCCATGTATACAGAATCTGGTGTTAAGAAAATAGTAGAAAAACAGCGGGATTTCTTTAGATCGGGTAAGACTTTGAACATAGATTTTCGTATAAGGCAGCTTCAAAGGTTGAAAAAATTGATACTTGAACATAGAACTGATATAGAAGATGCCCTTTATAATGACCTTGGACGAACTCCTCTTGAGGCCTATTTTTGTGATGTTGGAAGCCTTGTTCTCGAAATTAATGAGACAATACGAGGCATTAGGAAATGGGCAAAGCCGGAGACTCATTTCAGTGGAATTCACTGTTTCCCAAGCGTGATAACAAAAGTTTATAAGATGCCTTATGGAGTATCGCTTATAATCAGCCCCTTTAATTTTCCGTTTATGCTGTCAATAGGCGTTTTGATCGCAAGTATAGCTGGAGGAAATACTGCAGTTATTAAGGCCAGTTCCAAGTCAACTTCAAGCACAGCTCTTTTAAAAAAGATGATTGCTGAGATCTTTCCGGAAAAGTATGTAACAGTACTGGATGGCGGCCATGATGTTGCAGATATGTGTCTGGCACAGCGTTTCGACAAGATCTTTTACACAGGATCCCCAAAAGTTGGAGTTCATGTGCTCTCAGAAGCTGCAAAAAATTTGACTTCAACAGCTCTCGAACTCGGAGGAGAAACCGGGAATTGGTGCATAATCAGGAGAGATGCGGATTTAAAAGATGCTGCAAGAAAAATCGCATTTTTTAAGCTGTTAAATTCCGGACAGATATGCACAAATATAAACCAGATTGCCGTTGCTGAGGAAGTCAGTGATGAATTTGTCCATGAGCTGAAAAAAGCTTTTTCCAAGCAAATTGGTGACGATCCATTAAATAATCCTGAATATCCGCACCTCATTGGGAAATCTGCCTATGACAAGTGCGCAGGTATAGTAAATGACTATAGGGAGAGAGTGGTATATGGCGGAAAAGGTGATGAGAGCTCTTTTAAATACGAACCAACTGTTATATATCCGGTAGATATTGATGAAGAATTAGTTCAAAAAGAGCTTTTTTGCCCGATTCTTCCTGTAGTAAAATATAAAGACAGCGCAATCAGGGATGTGTTAAATACGATTTCCGAGAGAGAGCATGGCCTTACGCTCTATATCTTTACGCGCAATGTGGAATGGGCTAAAAAGGTCATGCAAAGAATGCAGTTTGGCGGCGGATGCATAAATGAAGTATGCCTTCATATGATGGTCAAGGGCGTTCCGTTTAATGGTGTAGGCCACTCCGGTATGGGAGCATACCATGGCAAATGGGGATTTGACGAATTTACGCATCCAGCGACAGTGCTTATTGGTGCTACAAAAGGGAATCTGTCAATGCGGGAGCACCCGTATGGAAGAAGCTGGAAAAGAGCATTAATAGAGCTCTTTGAGCGATAAGAAATTTAAAGGGGATAAGAATGGATCATTTTTACTTTGTAAGGCACGGTGAGACCGTGTGGAATGTAGAAAATAAAATTTGTGGAGCAACTGATATAGAACTCACTGAAAAAGGCCATCAGCAGGCCATAGAGACAGGCCATAAAATACTGGAAATGGGAATTAAGGCGGATGTCATACTTACATCGCCTCTTATCAGGGCAAAGGAAACTGCGAGGCATATCTCAGAAATAACAGGTATTCCTATGGAAGTTGATCAGCGTCTTATAGAACAAAACTATGGAATCTGGGAATCCACCCCACGCGATGGCAAAGAATTCCACGAAGCCAAAAAAGACATGGCAAGCCGCTTTGGAACAGGGGAATCCATGCTCCAGATGGCCCAAAGAATCTACAACCTCATTGATGATGTAAAAAAGAGCGATAAAGAGTGCATTCTCGTGGCACATAATGGAATAGTCAGAATTGTTGAGTCCTATTTCAGAGACATGAACAATGAGGAATTCTCATGCTTTGGTATCAGAAACTGCGAAGTTAAAAGGTATGATTTTACTTGATTTCTTTTAACTTGTAGGGAGACTAATCTCTGCATGAGTGCCAAAGCCTCTGGTACGCATGACGACAGCGCGTTCTGAGCCAAGACTTTCAGAGCCAAGACTTTCATAAAAATCAACTGCTTCGTCTATAGTCTTAACTGCTTTTCCTCTTATGTATCGATTATGATTGAGAAGATGCAGAGCCTCGGATTGTGTTGTTAAATAAGGATACTACTGCATATTACAAGAAATTTTGAAATGTGCAGTAGGGTTTCTATTTAAGTACTGTATAATGTAAAGAAACTATATTTTTGCAGTAATGTGAATACTGCAAAAATATAGTTTTCAAGATTCTGCGGTAAATTAAACTATTATTTTACTGTAGTATTTTAGAAATCTTATTCTTGCAGTAATAAATCTGACAAGACAAATCAATAAAAGAATATTAATACTGTGCCAATAGTAGTATTTGTACCTGTACAGTAAAAGATAATGATACTTACTGCACAAGGCAAATTGTTGGATGTTTCGCAGTAAATTAGAAGGATGATATAGACGAGTTTAAGAGAATAGCAGGACAGATATGATGAATCCCAAGTTCATTATATTGGATAATTATTCTACACAATAAAAGGTGATAAGGGCTGAAAGGGTGCCTGGATAGGGACTGGGTTAGTGGTCCATTTTTAGAAAAAATACTATAATTGTCTGTATTAAAGATATTTGGGAGGAGTACAACAGGCAATGAGACTTGAAGGATTAAAGATCAATTTTCTTGGGGACAGCATTACAGAAGGGCATGGAGCTTCTTCTCCGGAGTTCTTTTTCTGGAAAAGATTTGAGAAGGATGGATGCATTTGCAGGGGATATGGCATTGGAGGAACAAGAATAGCCAATCAGCAGGTTCCCTATGATGAGAGAATGGATCAGTATTTTGCATCAAGAGTTGATGCTATGGACAACGATGCTGATGTAGTTGTGATATTTGGTGGGACTAACGACTACGGTCATGGAGATGCAGCAAAGGGTTGCATGACCGACCGCACACCGAACACTTTTTATGGGGCACTGCATGATCTGTATCAGAAAATATTGAAAAAATATCCCAAGGCAAATGTTATTGTAATGACACCTCTTCATAGAACAGATGAGAACAGAGTTTACAACGAAAGAGGAATCCGCAATTGGGGAACACTTTCGGATTATGTTGAGATAATACGCGAGGTAGCGCAGTATTACTCGCTTCCTGTAGTAGACCTATATAAAGAAAGCGGGATTCAGCCCGAAGAGGATTTTTTAAGAGAAAGATATTGTCCTGACGGTCTTCATCCAAATGATGCCGGAAATGAAATAATATACAGATGTCTTAAATCAAGGCTTATGCAGCTTGGCAATTAAAACACAGTTTCTTTGATTTTTTAGCTATGGGATGTATAATTAATAGCACATAGAAACACGCTATAACGATGACTGCGAGTGCCAGGGAAGTTAATTTGTATGAAGAAAAAAACTATTGGAAAGTCAACGATTCTCTTTTTATTGGCAGCTGTTCTTGTCGGTATCCTGATAGTATTGAAGGAATCGGTTATATGTACGGCATCGGAGCAGAATGACCATGTGATTGATTCTTTATCAGATCTGAACGGAAAGCGGATAGGTATTCAGACCGGCACCAGTTTCGATGCAGCTGTACGTGAAAAAATGCCGGAAGCTCATTTGGAATACTACAATGGTAAAGCCGATCTATTGGCGGCTCTCATAGGTAAAAAGATTGATGCTTTTATTGTTGATGAGGCTGTGGCTCAAATATTGATACGTGAGAGCAAGTATGTTGTGTATTTGCCAGAGTATCTTGATAGTTATGATTTTGCACCAATATTTCCAAAGACTCGGGATGGAGAACAGCTAAGGAATCAATTTAATGCATTTTTGGAGCACCTTCCGGAAGGAACCCTTGATGATCTTTCAGTCAAGTGGTTCAGTGAAAATGAGGCAGATAAGACGATGCCGGATATTAGCAGGCTGGAAGCAAAAAAAGGTGTTCTTAAACTGGCGACAGAATCGGGATATGCACCATTTGAGTATATGAGAGATGGTAAGGTGGTAGGATATGATATGGAGCTTGCCGCTATGTTTTGTGAATACAGCGGGTACGGTCTTGACATCATAGACATGAATTTTGACGGGATACTGCCAGCAATTCAGACAAGTAAATGTGATTTTGCATTAGCCGGCATCAGTATTACACCTGAACGTGCCGAAAGCGTTCTTTTCTCAAAGCCTAACTTTTCCGGGGGCACTGTTGCTATGATTCTCAAAGAAAACGCCGAGTATAACGATTCTTTTTGGGATAGTATCATTGAAAGCTTTAATAAGACCTTTATACGAGAAAATCGCTGGCAATTATTTCAAAAAGGAATTATGACGACTTTGCTTATTACGATATTTGCAGTACTGTTTGGAACAGCGCTTGGCTTTGTGGTATTTATGTCATGTCGAAACGGTAATCCCGTGGCCAACATTATTACACAATTTTTTATGTGGTTGATACAGGGCATGCCGATGGTAGTGCTGCTTATGATTCTTTTTTACGTAATATTTGGTTCAGTGGCCATTAATGGTGTATTAGTGGCTATAATTGGCTTTACTCTGACATTTGGAGCTTCTGTTTTCGGTTTATTAAAGACAGGTGTAGGTGCAGTTGGGATTGGACAGTATGAAGGTGCATATGCACTAGGATATTCAGAACGTCAAACCTTCTACAAGATTATCCTGCCACAGGCAATGCCTTTTGTTCTGCCTGCATATAAGGGGGAAATTGTTAGTTTAATTAAGTCGACAGCAATAGTGGGCTACATTGCGGTGCAGGATCTTACAAAAATAGGAGACATTGTACGAGGGCGTACTTATGAAGCATTTTTTCCACTAATCGCTATTACGGTTATATATTTTGCTTTGGAAACGCTAGTTGGCTTTGGGGTTGGGAGAATAAGTGTGAATATCAATCCTAAACGCCGTAAAGAGTCAGAGATTTTGAAGGGAATCAAGCACTGATGATCAGAATAGAGCACTTGAAAAAGTCATATCAAGATGTCACTCCGCTTAAGGATGTTAGCGTTGAAATTCATGACGGGGACGTCATATCTGTCATTGGGCCATCGGGAACTGGAAAAAGTACGCTGCTGCGTTGTATCAATCAATTAGAGAAACCGACCGAGGGAAGAATCTGGTTGGATGACATGGAAATCACTGATCCCAAGACTGATATTAACAAGGTTCGACAGAAGATGGGGATGGTGTTTCAGAGCTTTAATCTGTTTGATCATAAAACAGTAATAGAAAATGTAATGCTGGCACCCGTGGATCTTCTGGGCAAATCAAGGCAGCAAGCATATGATACAGGCATGGAACTGCTCAAAAAAGTAGGTCTTGGCGAAAAGGCATTAAACTATCCTGATCAGCTTTCAGGTGGACAGAAACAGCGCGTGGCCATCGCTAGAGCTTTAGCAATGGATCCGGATGTGATCTTGCTTGATGAACCTACTAGTGCCCTTGATCCCACAATGGTGGGAGAGGTGCAATCTGCTATCAGAGATCTGGCTCAAACTGGCAAAACTATGCTGATCGTTACTCATGAGATGCATTTTGCCAAGAGCATCTGTAACCGTGTATTTTTCATGGATGAAGGAAAAATATATGAAGATGGTAGTCCGGAGCAGATATTTGATAATCCTAAGGGGGAGAATACTCGGCGATTTATACATAGACTTAAGGTGTTGGAACTTGATATTAATAGTCGTGATTATAATTTTCTCAGCGTAGTAGGCGAGATTTCAGCTTATTGCAGTAGAAATCAGATTGCTCCAAAGATGGCCAAACATATTACGCTCATGTTTGAGGAGGTTATGCGTATTCTTGTATCAGGAATGAATGATTTAAGCATCCATACGGTATGTGAATATTCAGAACAGACGGAGGTTGCTGAACTTGCATTCAGTTATAATGGACCTCGTTTTGATATGACTTCAACAGGAGATGATCTCGGACTCTCCATTTTGAAAGGATTAACGGAAAAAAACAGTTATGAATGGCTGGAAAACAGCGATTATCCAAATCTGCTAAAGCTTACCATCGGAAGATAATGATAATTTGAATGAAATATTTACGTATCATATTTTCAGTGTATGTGGCAGAGAAATTAGGATTCTCTCTGGATCTTGAGGAATCTAAAAATGTTCGTGAGTTTATGGTTCAGAGAAGAGCTTGTATATCCTCACTGTAGTCTCATCATAAAAATAGAATACTCATCATTCTGAAAATCAAGATCAGGAGAGTTTTCGCCGCCGCCATTGGTGCTGCGCTTGATTTCTGCGTAGAATTCTTCTCCCTGATTTACTATGTCCATAACGCTTATCTGAATACCATATTCATTTGCAATATCGCAAAAGTCGGCAATGGGGTTGGGAGACTTTCTTGTAGCTAAAAGTTTGTCTTTGAGAACACTGTCTTTGCCGGCTTTTTCTAATAATGCGTCTAGTTTTTCTGTAATCTCCATAGTGCACCTCCTGCTATTATTAGAAGAGGCAAAGAACGCCTTTATGTAACGACGCCTTTGCCTGTTAAATAAATCATATCATATTTGTTGTTTTTCTCAACCGGTTTCCAATCATGAATTGCAGAAAAAAATTGAATTTTGTATAGTGGTATATATAATCGCTCAAACCCAGATGAAACAGGGAATCACAGTAGGAGGAGTAAAGGGATAATGGTCAGAAAGTATAAAATTGGTAATCCCATAGAAACAGATTCAGTGGTAGTTTCCTTTGCCAATGAAGAAAAAGAAATCCCATATTTTGAAAGAGTTCAGGGGAAAAATGAACTGAAATATAATGTGGACGCAAAAGATCGTGTTTACGGGCTTGGTGAAACTGTGCGCGGAATAAATAAAAGAGGGTATATCTACGTCAGCAATTGCTCAGATGATCCCAATCATACAGAAGACAAAAGATCTCTTTATGCCGCTCAGAATTTTTTTGTTATCTGGGGGAACGGTAAGGGCTTTGGAATGTATGTTGATACACCGGGCAGGGTCTCTTTTGATATAGGATATACGGATAAGGATGTTTTTTCCATTGTCTTTGAGGACTTCGATGCCTATGTTTACCTGATTGAAGACGAGAGCATCCTTGAGATTGTAAAAGAGTTCCGTGGCATAATAGGAAAGAGCTACATTCCGCCAAGATGGGCTTTTGGATTTGGCCAAAGCAGATGGAGCTACATGAATGAAGACCAGGTAAGGGAAGTCGTTGACAAGTACGATGAACTGGATATTCCCATCGATAGCGTGTACCTGGACATCGACTATATGGAAAGCTATAAGGATTTCACGGTCAGCGATGAGAGATTTCCTGATTTTAGTGCATTTGTGAAGGAAATGGCTGACAGAAACATACATCTTGTCCCGATCATTGACGCAGGAGTGAAGATTGAAGAAGGATATGACGTCTATGAAGAAGGGGTAAAGAATAATTTCTTTTGCAAAAAAGAAAATGGAGAGAACCTTGTTGCTGCGGTTTGGCCCGGAAAAGTGCATTTCCCTGACTTCCTTAACGAGGATGCCAGAAAATGGTTTGGCGAAAAATATAAAGTTCTTTTGGACTATGGAATCGACGGCTTTTGGAATGACATGAATGAACCGGCTATTTTTTATACCGAGGACCATTTGAAAGAGGTCTTTGAGCAGATAAAAGAGCTAGAGGGGAAAAATCTGGATATAAGATCCTTCTTTAAATTTCAGGATATAGTTGGGGGACTTGCAAACAACGAAGAGGATTACAGGAGATTTTACCACAAGTATAAAGGTAAGATATATCGCCACGACAAAGTCCACAACTTATTTGGCTATAATATGACAAGAGCTGCGGGCGAGGCATTTGAGAGACTTTCCCCAGATAAAAGAATTCTCATGTTCTCTAGGTCATCATATATAGGAATGCATCGCTATGGCGGCGTTTGGTGCGGCGACAATAAATCCTGGTGGAGTCATTTACTGCTTAATATTCAGCAGATGCCGGCGCTCAATATGTGTGGATTTATCTATAGTGGCGCTGATATAGGCGGCTTTGGAGCTGATGTCACAGAAGACCTGCTTATGAGATGGGCTGAATTTGGTATTTTCACGCCTCTTTTTAGAAATCATTCCGCAGATGGCACCAGAAGACAGGAATTCTACAGATTTACTGACAAAGAGAGCTTTAAAAACATTCTTAGGCTCAGATACGCACTGATTCCGTACCTTTATTCAGAGTTCATGAAGGCAGTAAATAACGACGAAATGCTGTTCAGACCTCTATGTTTTGATTATCCGGATGATGAAATGGCTTACGAAGTAGAGGACCAGCTTTTTGTGGGAGAGAGCATTATGGTTGCACCTGTATATAAACAGAATGCTAACGGCAGATATGTGTACCTTCCCGAAGACATGAAGCTGTGCAGATTTAGAAGCTATAACGATTATGATGTTGAGATCATATCAAAGGGGCATCACTATGTTGATGCTGCCCTCAATGAAGTGCTGGTGTTTATCAAAAAAGGCCACGCGCTTCCCATTGCAGTACCTGCAGGTAGAACAGAACAGATTGATTATAATAACATCAGTTATGAATGTTATGACTGTGATAATAGCGCATATGAGCTGTTTACAGATGACGGTATTTCCAGGTGATTATATAGGATTATATTTCAGTTTTAGTGTTTATCAAAAAAGCGGAGGAGCAGATATGAATGCAAGGGAGTATTTGGAAATTTTACATGTGGCTGAGAGGTTAAAAGACACACCTCGTCACTGTACAACAACGAAGCGCAGGACAGAGAGCGTTGCAGAGCACAGCTGGCGTATATCACTCATGGCATTTCTCTTAAGACATGAGTTTAAGGATCTTGATATCGATAAGGTGGTTGATATGTGTCTTATTCACGACCTTGGCGAATGCTTCACGGGAGATATTCCTACATTCATTAAGACTGACGCTGACAGGGAAGTTGAAGATTATCTTCTGGATCAGTGGGTCAAGTCTCTTCCCAAGGAATTATCGGATGATATAGCGGCTCTGTATAAAGAAATGGATGCGCAGGAGACGAAAGAAGCTAAGCTGTACAAGTCGTTGGATAAGCTTGAGGCTTTGATCCAGCATAATGAGTCTCCAATCGATACCTGGTCTGAAAATGAGTATGAGCTTAATAAGACATATGCATTTGACACGGTTTCTTTTTCAGAGTGGCTCACAGATCTTAGAAAAGCAATTCTTGATGATACGTTAGATAAAATTGATAGCGAAGGACAGAATGTATGAAGCTAGATATCATCGGATCTGTTGCCAGCGGGAAGACTACTCTTGCAAGAAATTTATCAGAGACATATCACGTTCCTTTTTATCAAAAAGATAATATTGTTTGGGAGCGAACTCCCAATGGTGATAAGAAACGTAATGACAAAGAGCGAGACCAGCTTTTTCAGGAGATCATAAACAGTGATGACTGGATTGTTGAAGGCTCTCCAAGGAAACTGTTACGCGAGAGTTTTGAGAAATGTGATTACATCATCCTGTTGGATATACCAATCTATAAAAGATTAGTAAGAACAATAAGGCGCTGGATCAGACAGAGAACAGGAAAAGAAAAATATAATTCAAAGCCCACAATAAAGTTTCTTTTATACAGCATAAAGTGGGTATTTGAATATGAAAAAGATAGGAAAGAAATCATTGGATACCTTTCTGCATACAGTTCTAAGTATAAAAGATTCATAACATCGGAAAGTGCTAAATCGTTTATAAGCATGGAGTACTGTAATGGCCAGTGATGAAACTGCAAGGATTATGGAGGCCCTGATTAGTAATTGTGATTCCATATCAGATTTTACTAAGTCAAAACTGTTTTCACACCTTTCTTTCAAGCAATACGATAAAGATTCTTACGAGGAATTACGTTCAGAACTAGTCAAAAGATTCTGTGACGAAGAGACTTTTGGATATTTGAGTGGTAATATTTTTTGGGAGTCTTTAAAAGACAAAAGTCATAAAGAATAAAGATGGGGAATTATTTAATGAAAAAGGTATTGTCTGCAATAACTATATTGAGTATTAGCATAGGATTACTTGGCTGCGGAAAGAATTTCTCGCTATCAGCAAATGCTTCTGAAGATGAACAGATTAATTGTCCAAAAGTAAATAAATGCTCATTTGTATCACTGGCAGAAAAATATGATGAAGAAGAGGAAGAGTGGTATTTTGATTCCAGTATATTCAGGCACAACATGAAATATGATCTGAATGATTTCTATAGACATAACGATAATTATGAAGCAATATACCGGACATATAAGAATGTCAAAGGAAACAGTGCAAACTATGTAACTTTTAACGTGAGTCAAAGCTTAGATGGACTTAGAGAACAAGCTGCTTTATTGGAACACTACCACTTTATTGTGCTTGACCTTGTGGAGGCGGATGGACTTCCTGATGGAGGAGAACAGTATCAGACACTAGTTTTTGATGTTGAAACCGGGGATTATTGGGCAGGAGATAGTAGCGCTTCATTGTATTTACATGGGAAGTGCATCGATGAAGAGTATAGTGCCGATTCGGATCTGATTGAGTATGTAGAAGGGAAATGGCCGGTTCCGGAATACAGGACTTTTTATGAATACTTATGTTCTATGGACTGGCTGCAGGGCAAAGAAGCAGAAGACCTTTGATTATTATAGGAATTATAAAGGTGCGTAATGAAGGCTGAGCCATCAAAAGCTCAGCCTTTATTAGTTTATTCAACAAGTTGTCCGTAGAAGAGGAGTTCCGGAGTCTCGTTGTCTGTCAGGATCATGTACTTAAATGGTTCATCTGCAATAAACTCTTTTACTTCAGGTTCTTCCAGGGCACAACCTTCAGTCATTATGACTGCTGTGGCAGCGGCAGCTTCGATTCCTTTCTCATCGACCTTGATCTTGGTTTTCTGTATAATGTCAGAGATAAAGAGCTGCATCTCATCGCTCATGAGTGAGAAGTCTGCGTCTTGAGTGAAGGCCTGCTCTGCACCACGGGCTACACAGAAATCGATGAGCTGGTTCTCTGAAAAGGACGTCTCTGATTCAAACTTGGGAAGTTTAACAGCGACTTCTTCAACGGATGCATTGGCTATCTTGCTGGCT
>NZ_JAGBLU010000106.1 GCF_017635265.1 Butyrivibrio sp. | reverse complement strand
CGTTTATATTATATACCATAACGATGTAAAATGCAATAGAAAAACCCAGAAAAAGCAAGATTTTTTCTGGGTTTGAGACAATTTTAATATGTGATTTTTAATCGTTAGGGTTGTGCGTCAAGCTAGGGTCTGAACTGTAACTCTGACCAGCCAAAAGATAAATAAAGGACAAAATATCCCTTGCGCCGGATAATGAATTGGTGTATAAAAAGAAAGGAAAATTTAACAGACGGGAGCTTGTATTACAGGCTGAGAGGAAGGTGCGACCTTCGACCGAGAACCTGATTTGGATAATGCCAACGTAGGGATGCCTGATAATAGGAGATTTTAGCGGAAGCAACCAAACAAGGTTACTTCCGCTTCTGCTTTACACGCAAAACCTTCAGGGAGCAGAGTCGTATGCAAGCCGTCTGGGAATAGGAGAAGACTATGAAAAAAAGTAACTATTTAATCAGGATGGTGATGCTGGCCATGTTTGTGGCACTTGGGGTTGTGATATCACCTATCTTAAGGGTTGAGGGAATGTGCCCCATGGCTCATCTTATTAACATCACCTGCGCAGTATTTATGGGACCGGCCTATGCATTTTTGTGCGCTGTTTTAATTGGTGTCATAAGAATGATGATAATGGGAATTCCTCCCCTGGCACTGACAGGAGCTGTTTTTGGAGCAGCCCTTTCTGGTATTTTATACAAATTATCCAAAGGCAGGATCATTGCTGCAGTTCTTGGAGAAATCATTGGAACCGGAATCATTGGAGCAATCGTTTCATATCCGGTAATGACATATATCTGGGGCAAACAGGGACTTACATGGTTTTTCTATGTGCCATCTTTTATCTGCGGAACTCTGATAGGCGGAAGCATCGCGTTTGTACTGCTTAACAGATTAGAGGCAGCAGGTGTCCTTTCTAAAATCCAGAATAGCTTAAAAGATACTAATTCAAACGAAAAGGCGGCATAATGGCAAATCTCATTCATTGTATTACAAATCCGATATCGATGATGCAGTGTGCCAATGCGGTTTTGGCTCTCGGCGATAAGCCCATAATGGCAGAGCATCCCTTGGAGGTAAAAGAAATAACCAATGATTCTTCAGCTCTTCTTTTGAATCTGGGAAACATCTCTGATTCAAGGATGGAGTCTATGAAGATATCTCTCCAAGCAGCACTGTCAAAAAAAATCCCGATAGTACTTGATGCTGTGGGAGTTGCGTGTTCAAGGCTTCGGAGGGATTTTGTCGGTGAGCTTTTGAAAATAAGAAAAGAATCCGTTGGCGATATTGGTAATTTCGAGAGTTTTATGGTTGTCAAAGGAAACAATGCAGAAATAAAAGCACTTTTTGATGACACATACAAAGGCAAAGGTGTCGATGCAGATGAAGAAATAAAAATAAAAGATATTGCCCAAATATGTGAAAAGCTGGCCGCAAACCTAAATGTAACAGTTCTGTGCAGTGGTGAAAAAGACATTGTCACCGATGGTAAAGAAACTTTTCTTGTTTCAAACGGAGTAGAGCAGATGGGAAACATAACCGGAACAGGATGTATGCTCGGAGCCATATGCGCAAGTTTTCTTTCCAAAAAGCAAGATATCGGGCAGGTTGTAAGAGCCTGCGGATTTTTTGGAATTGCCGGAGAGTATGCATACAAAAGCTATCCTGAAAATGAAAACATTGGATATAAAGAAGCTATAGCTGAAACAACAGGACTACGTGAAAAAAAGATAGGAAGCGGAAGTTTTCTGATAAAGCTTTTGGATGCCATATCTCTTTTAAGTGGTGACTATGTTGACAGGCAGATTAAATCAGAAAAGATAAGTTTTTAAATGCGGAGAAATAAAAAAGCAAAATATCAGCAGTACATAAAGAAAAGGAATATATAAATGACAAGACTGAAAAAAAGTCAAATGAAGCTGTATCTGGTCACAGACAGTACAGATATGACTGAAGAAGTTTTTTTAAAAAAGGTCGAGGATGCCCTAAGGGGTGGTGTGACCATGCTTCAGATAAGAGAAAAAGAAAAAAGTACAAGAGAGTATATATCTCTTGCTGACAAGGTGCATAAAATAGCCAAAAGATATGATGTGCCGCTTATTATTGATGACAGAGTTGATGTGGCAATGGCTGTTGATGCGGAAGGCGTGCACCTTGGACAGAGTGATATGCAGGTAGATATTGCCAGAAAAATACTCGGAGACGGGAAGATAATAGGTGCCACCACCAAAACTCTTAAGCAGGCAGCCACAGCATACGAAAATGGTGCAGACTATCTGGGAGTTGGAGCCATATATCCCACAACAACCCATGTTAAGACAGTTATAACTTCTGTTGATACGTTAAAAGAAATCTGCAGAAACGTCCCGATTCCGGTAAATGCCATAGGAGGTCTTAATAAAGATAACATAAGTGTCCTTAAAGATGCTCCAATATCCGGTATATGCGTGGTTTCAGCCATTATGAAGTCAGAAAATCCATATATGGCGGCAAAAGAATTGTTTGAAGCTTATACGGTTCTGAAAACGGAGTAGTTGTTATGAACGGTGGATCAAAAGAGATAAAGACAGTACTTGCGATTGCCGGGAGTGACTGCTCCGGTGGAGCCGGTATTCAGGCAGATCTAAAGACAATGGAAGCCCATGGAGTATATGGAATGAGCGTCATAACGGCCCTGACTGCTCAAAACACTACCGGAGTAATGGGGGTAAGGGCTGTGGATGGTGATTTTGTCCAAAAACAGATGGAGGCGGTTTTTGAGGATATTTTTCCCGATGCTGTAAAAATAGGAATGCTTCCGGATATAGAAGTCATGAGCGTTGTGGCTGATGCATTAAAAAAATACAAACCTTCTTATGTTGTTTTGGACCCTGTTTTGAGTTCAACATCAGGAACTAAGTTTTCCAAAAAAGATGAAATTATGTTTATGAAAAAAAAGCTCTTTTGCCTGTGCAGTCTCATAACCCCCAATATCCCCGAAGCGGAGATATTAAGCGGAAGGAAAATAAACTCTAAAAGTGATATGGAGGAAACAGCCCTCTTTTTGGCTGATGAATATGGCTGCAGCGTTCTTTTAAAGGGCGGACACAGCTCTTTTGATGAGAATAGGCTGTGTGCGGATTGCCTGTGCTTTATTCCGGATAAGGCAGGCGATAACAGCACCAAAGGCCAAATCGTATGGTATGACGGAAAAAGAATCGACAATCCAAATACCCATGGCACCGGGTGTACGCTTTCAAGTGCAATAGCCTGTAATCTGGCAGGTAATATGGATATGAAAATGTCTGTAAAAAAGGCAAAGAACTATATCGAAAGCTGTATAGCTGCGGGATTAAAGCTCGGAAAAGGAAGAGGACCTCTTTTGCATAATGTTTTGCAGGCTTGTGCAAATGTAAAGCACGAAGCGTGAATTTGAAAGTAATGAATAAAACTGTAAGGAGATAAAATATGACGAATTATACAACTCAGATGGATGCTGCAAGAAAGGGAATCATAACCCCTCAAATGGAGGCGGTTGCCCATGATGAATACAGAACGGCTGAGGAAATAAGGGAACTTGTGGCAAAAGGTCAGGTGGCAATTTGTGCCAATAAAAATCATAAATGTTTAAAACCAAAGGGAGTAGGCTCAATGTTAAAGACCAAGATTAACGTGAATCTTGGGGTTTCAAGGGACTGCAAGGATTATGATGTTGAGATGGAAAAAGTGATGGCGGCTGTAAACATGGGTGCTGATGCCATTATGGATCTGTCTTCCCACGGAAACACACAGCCCTTTAGAAAAAAGCTTGTTGAAGAATGTCCTGTTATGCTCGGAACAGTTCCTGTTTATGATAGTGTTATTCACTATCAAAGAGATTTATCGGAACTGACAGCTAAGGATTTTATCGATGTTATAAGGCTTCACGCTGAGGATGGAGTTGATTTTGTAACTCTTCATTGTGGGATAACAAGAAAAACCATTGATCAGATTAAAAAGCACAAGAGAAAAATGAATATTGTTTCAAGAGGCGGCTCTCTTGTATTTGCATGGATGAGCATGACAGGGCAGGAGAATCCTTTCTACGAATACTTCGATGAGATATTGGAAATATGTAGAGAATATGATGTGACAATATCTCTTGGAGATGCTTGCAGACCGGGCTGCCTTGCCGATGCAAGTGATGTCTGTCAGATAGAGGAACTTGTAAGGCTTGGAGAACTTACTAAGAGAGCCTGGGAAAAAGACGTGCAGGTAATGGTAGAAGGACCGGGGCACGTTCCGATGGATCAGATTGAGGCCAATATGAAAATGCAGCAGACAATATGCATGGGCGCACCATTTTATGTACTTGGCCCTCTGGTAACCGATATTGCACCGGGATATGATCATATTACTTCGGCAATCGGCGGTGCCATCGCCGGGGCAGCAGGGGCGGCATTTTTATGCTATGTAACACCGGCAGAACACCTTGCTCTTCCTAATGTTGATGACGTTAAACAGGGAATTATCGCATCGAAAATTGCTGCGCATGCGGCAGATATAGCCAAAAAGATTCCTCATGCCATGGATATAGACAATGAAATGGCAGATGCCAGGAAAAATTTTGACTGGGATAAGCAGTGGGAATGTGCCATCGATCCGGAAACGGCTAAAGCAATAAGAACTGACAGAGCCCCTGAATTTGATGATACCTGCTCAATGTGCGGTAAGTTCTGTGCAGTCAGAAGTATGAACAAAGCTCTTGCCGGAGAACATATAGATATATTGTGACAGGCCTTCATATAAAAAACTATTTGCTGTTGATTGACTTCATTATAAAAAACAGTTGAAAAAAATAGGGTTATAGTTTAAACTATACTAGTTGTTTGATGTAAAAATTTATATTGTTACTTTCTTAAAAGCAGATAGTGACGTTTTTTAGGAGGATTTTTTATGATTTCTGCAAGTGATTTCAGAAATGGTATGACCATCGAGATCGATGGTAACGTATGTCAGATTATTGAATTCCAGCATGTTAAGCCTGGTAAGGGCGCTGCTTTCGTTAGAACAAAGCTTAAGGATATCATCAATGGCGGTGTTAAAGAGACAACATTCCGTCCTACTGAGAAGTTCCCTGCAGCTCGTATCGACAGAAAAGATATGCAGTATCTCTATCAGGATGGCGATATCTATAACTTCATGGATTCAGAGACTTATGAGCAGATCGGCCTCACATCAGAGCAGGTTGGAGATTCTCTTAAGTTCGTTAAAGAGAATGAAGTATGCAAGATCAATTCTTACAATGGAAGCGTGTTCGCAGTTGAGCCTCCAATGTTCGTAGAACTTGCTATCTCTGAGACAGAGCCTGGATTTAAGGGCGACACAGCAACAGGTGCTACAAAGCCTGCTACAGTTGAGACTGGTGCTACAGTTTATGTTCCTCTCTTTGTTAACGAAGGAGATGTTATCAAGATTGATACCAGAACAGGTGAGTACCTTTCAAGAGTTTAATCTGTATATAACCGTATCTGATTCATTTGGATCATAATTTTATAGAAACGAATGTAAGACAATAGTTGACAATAGCTATTGTCTTATTTTTTTACTTTTTTATCAAAACAAATGGAGAGGAAATTAAATGAATATATTGGAATTTGGAAAAATCATGTCAGAGGAAGTCAGTGATGTATTGGGAGAAAAGGTGAATGTAGAGTATAGAGAAGTAACCAAAAATAACGGAATAGTTAATCATGCTCTTATTATTAAGAAAAAAGAGGAAAACGTGGCTCCCACAATCTATATTGACCATCTTTATGATCAGTATAAAGATGGCAAGGTGCTTATGAGCATTGTGAATGAAATAGTTGATATATATAAACAGAATGCACCGGGAAAAGGTGTAGATATGACTTTTTTTGAAGATTTTTCAAAGGTTGCAGCGCTCCTGTCATTTAAGGTCATAAACTATTATAAAAATCAGAAATATCTTGAAGATATACCATGTAAGAGGTTTGCGGATTTGGCACTGGTGCCTGTTTGCCTGATACACAATGAAAAGCTTGGGGATGGAAGTATCACTATAAAAAGTGATCATCTGAAAGTTTGGGAAGTTAGCGAAAATGAGCTTTGGGAAAATGTGTTTGAGAATGCACCAAAGATCTCGCCGTACTCATTTTCCAATATTTCAGAGTATCTTGTAAAGCAAAGTGATGCCATGCTCATGAATCCGTTTCCTGATATGTTTGTTCTTACCAATAGTGCCAAACATAATGGGGCAGGAGTTTTTCTTTACCCAAAAGTTATTGAGACAATTTCAAAGAAACTTGAAAGCAGTATTGTGATAATCCCTTCATCTGTGCATGAGGTAATAGTCCTTCCCTACGACAGGGTGAAGATTGAAGCCGGGGCCATATATCAAATGGTAAAAGAGGTCAATTCTTCGGTTGTTGAAGAGGGTGAGATATTAAGTGATAATGTCTATTATTATGACAAAGAGACAGATAAGATTGGAATATTACAGGAAGAAATAGCTATATAAATTGGACTTTAGGGTGCGCATATGATATTATATTCGAGTGTTTATGCACCCGTAGTCTAATGGATAAAACGTAGGCCTCCGACGCCTTTGTTGCTGGTTCGAGTCCAGTCGGGTGCATCATTTTAGATATAGTGGGGATTAATATAAATCCAGAGGTTTTTATAATGAAGAAAAAAAATGATTTAAATTCTTGGAGAAAAGAAAAAAAAGATATATTTGCCATATTAGGGGACAATAAAAAAATATTGATGCCGGTTATTTTGATTGTTGCAGTTGTGATTACTGTTGCAATAGCTTTGAGCGCCAATCACAGGGCTACCGAGCTGGCGCAGGCATCATCTGATTCGGATGCAGCTGCGACTTATGAGATTCAGGATGTAACTATGGAAGAAAATGCTTATCCTGAAGTTAATGCACTGGTTGACACATACTATACAGCTATGGCAGAAGGTGATTCTGAGACCATTAAGTCAATTTATAAGGGACTTGATGAGACTGAAGCTCTGAAAGCTGTTGCTGCAGCAGAATATATCGAGGATTTTGAAAATATTGTAGTTTATACAAAACCGGGACCTCTTACAGGAAGCTACATCGCTTATGTGTACAATGAAGTTAAGCTTTATGATTATGATAAGGCTATTCCCGGACTTGAGACAATGTATATCTGCTCTGACGATGACGGTAATCTTTATATCAACGGAGATATCGCTGATGCCAATGAAATTGAGTATATCAAGAATGTAAATGTTCAGGCTGATGTTATTGACCTTAATAATAAGGTTGCTTCAAGCTATAACGAAATGGTTAATTCAGATGAGACTCTTGCAGAGCTCCTCACTAAGATGAGGTCAGGACTACAGGTTTCTGTAGGTGAGGCACTTGCTTCATCAGAGGCCAGTGCATCTGAAACCTCTGAGGATGCATCAGAAACAGATTCAAATGCAGAGAGCTCTGAGGCTGCTTCTACAGAAGAAAGTGAGACTGAAACAGCTATAGTTCGTACAATTAAAGCAACTGATGTTATTAACATAAGAAAATCCGATAGTGAAACTGCAGATATACTCGGTAAAACTACTAAAGGACAGGAATTTAAACAGCTTGAAGCACTTGCAAACGGCTGGAGTAAAATTGAATATGATGGCGGAGTCGCCTACGTGAAAACTGAATTTTTTGAGGTTATAAGTGAGGAAACTGTAGAAGCCGATACCGATAATGAGGAGACTGAAAGCCTGGCTGATGCTGACGAGACTTCTACTGCTGATAAAGATACTTCTGCTAAGACCGGGAAAATGACGGTCAATGATTCTGTAAGACTTCGTAAGTCTCAGAGTACTGATTCAGAGATACTTGAAATGATTTATTCAGGCTCTGCTGTTAATGTGGTGGAACAATATTCAAATGGTTGGGCAAAAGTAGAGTATAATGGAAGTACGGGATACGTTAAGTCAGAATTCCTTGAATGATTGCTAGCAAAAAGGAGGCATACCATATGTTTGGACGCACTAGAGTTGCTATTATGGGAACAGGTAAGATTGCCGGAGTTATGGCACAAACCCTTAAAAATACAAAGGGTGTGACTTGTTATGCGGTTGGATCCAGAACTGAGAACAAAGCCAGGGAATTTGCATCAAGATATGGCATAAAAAGACATTTCGGTTCATATGAAAGTCTTGTAGCTGATCCTAAGGTTGACCTTGTATATGTAGCGACGCCTCATTCTGAGCATTTTGAAAATGTTAAGCTTGCTCTTTTAAACGGCAAGCATGTACTGTGTGAAAAGGCTTTTATGCTTAATGAAGAGCAGGCCAAAAATATTTTTAAGCTTGCTGAAGAAAAAAATCTTTTGGTAGTAGAGGCCATGTGGGTAAGATTCATGCCAATGAGAAATAAGCTTATGGAGATTCTTGCCTCGGGTGTAATAGGCGAGCCCACAATGCTGACTGCCAACCTTGGATATAACATTGCTGCAAAAGAGAGAATTGCCAAGCCTGAACTTGGAGGAGGCGCACTCCTTGACCTTGGCGTTTATGTGCTTAACTTTGCGTCTATGGTCTTTGGAGATGATGTGACTGATATTGTTTCCATGTGTTCATTTAATAATTTTGGTATGGATCTTCATGATAGCATTACCTTGAGATACAGAGATGGGAAAATGGCAGTATTGAATGCTTCAGCTCTTTCTGTCAGCGACAGAAGCGGTGTTATCTACGGAAGCAAAGGATATATCGTTGTAGATAATATAAATAATTTTGAGGGAATTACTGTCTACGATTCTAATCATAAAAAAGTTGCCTATTATAAGAGACCAAAGCAGAAGACAGGTTACGAGTATGAAGTTGAGGCGTGCGTAAGAGCACTAAATGAAAAGTGGCTTGAATGTCCTGAAATGCCTCACTCAGAAACTTTAAAGATTCTCAATATGATGGATTTCATACGAAAGACCAATGGTATAAATTTCCCTATTGAGAAAGACAGCGCTTTGCAGGAACAGGTTATAAGTTCGGATAGTTCCGAACCTGAGGCTTTGGAATGCAGGGAAGAAAACGAAAAAGACAGTTTGCAAGAAACAGTTAGTGATACAGAAGCCGGTGAGGGAGCTTCTGAAATAACGGCAGAAGAAAATATGGGGGCTATAGAGGACAAAGAGTAAAACGAGGAGTTTATGCGCGGAAAGTTTTTGTTGGGTATTTTGCTTGTAGCAATCATAGTGGGAAGTATGCCGTTTACCAGCTTTGCTGATGAGTATGATGAAACTATTGCTGCAATGCAGGAACAGGAAGCACAGACTCAGGCAGAGATATCTGACCTTGAAAAACAAACTAAAGAGACTCAGGATGCTATCAGTACGCTTCAAGGACAAAAGGCACAGACTCAGAGCAACGTATCTAATCTGGAAAGTCAAAGTAGTGTCTTGCAGAGTACCATCAATGGCTATTCCAACAAGCTTGATTCTCTTAATGAGGAAATATCAGAAGCTGAAGAAGCGATGGCCGAAGTTTCTTCGGAAATAGTTAAGCTTAATTCAGAACTTCAGCAGGCTAAGGCTGAAGAGCAGGAAAGATATGAACTTCTAAAAAAGAGATTAAAGTCTACTTATGAAAAAGGCTCGGGTGCGGGCCTTCTTCAGATTCTATTAGTTTCCGGTACTATTCAGGAGTTCCTGACCAAATTTGAATATTTGAATGCGATCATAGAATATGATCAAAAGAAAATTGTTGAGTACAAAGAATTGCAGGCTGATATAGAAAGCAAGAAAGCTGTAGTAGAAGAAAAAGAGGCAGAACTTGATAAGTATCAGGGTGAACTGGATGAGAAACACGATGAACTTGCTGATTTGACAGATACCGTCAGGGGACAGCTCAGCAGTACCAAAAACAGTCTTTCTTCTGAAAAAAGCAAGCTTGCTGATTACGATAAACAGCTTACTGAACTGGATACCAAAATGAAAGCTCTGGAAGCAAAGACTGCAGCGGCGCAGGCAGCTTTGGCTAAACAGATTGCTGAACGACTTGCAATTACAAAGGAAGATACTTCCGGATCTTACGCTGCAAGTGCAGATGAACTTACCTGGCTTGCTGCTACAATACAGGCTGAAGCTGATGGCGAATCCTATACCGGTAAACTTGCGGTTGGTTCTGTTATTATGAATAGAGTTAAAAGCTCTGCTTTTCCCAATACTGTTGTAGGAGTTATAACTCAAAACATGCAGTTTGCATCATATCGCTCAGGTAAGGTTGAACTTATCATTTCAAACGGTCCTAATTCCACATGTATCAGAGCAGCTCAGGAGGTATTGGACGGAGCCCGTGTTGGTGATTATCTCTTTTTTATGACGCAGTATTGGGCAGATTATTATGGCATTGCTGAATACGAGATGATAGGAAACCACGCATTTTTCTACAGATGGATAGTAAAAGAAAAAACTGAGGAAGAAGAGTCAGAGGAAAATACGGAAGAGAGTACTGACGAGAGCACCGAAGAAAGTACTGAGGAAAGTAACGAAGAGAACACCGAGGAAGAAAGCGAAAATAATTCAGAGGAAACTGACGAATCCTCTGAAGATTCCAACAGTGAAGGTGATAGTGTGGGAGAAAGCGAAGAATCTGAATCTACGGACGAATCTAATGATGAATCCGAATCTTCGGATTCATCGGAAGATTCGCAGGAACAATCTGAAGAAAGTTCAGATAATGAAAGTGAATAAAAATAAAAAATAAAATTTGCTATTGCACTTTAAATTACTAAAATGTATAATCGTATACATGTGATGATGTTTGCGCAATGGGGCGTGGAGACCGTTGGTTTCTTACGCCCTTTTATTGAATATTTTTATAAAATGTTCAATAAAAATTATTCCGCAAGGTGCGCAAAGATTTCCAAAGCGAAATCATATTATACTAATGTATTTGCTATGTGCCAAGGCACAGGAAGGAGAATGAAAATGTCATACGTTGATGAGATCTACAACTATGTTGTAGAAAAGAACCCAGCTCAGCCGGAATTCCATCAGGCAGTTAAGGAGGTACTTGAATCACTCCGTGTTGTTATTGAAGCTAATGAGGAAGAATATCGTAAGGATGCTCTGTTAGAGAGACTGGTAACTCCTGAGAGACAGATTCTTTTCAGAGTTCCGTGGGTAGATGATAAGGGACAGGTTCAGGTAAACAACGGTTTCCGTGTTCAGTTTAATTCAGCAATCGGACCATACAAGGGAGGTCTTCGTTTCCATCCTTCAGTAAATCTTGGAATTATCAAGTTCCTTGGCTTTGAACAGATTTTCAAAAACTCACTTACAAGCCTTCCTATTGGTGGTGGTAAGGGTGGTTCTGACTTTGATCCTAAGGGCAAGTCAGACAGAGAAGTTATGGCATTCTGCCAGAGCTTTATGACAGAGCTTCACAGACATATCGGTGCAGATACTGACGTTCCTGCCGGAGATATCGGAGTAGGCGGACGTGAGATTGGATTCTTATATGGTCAGTATAAGAGAATCAAGGACGTATACGAAGGCGTTCTTACAGGTAAGGGACTTACATATGGTGGTTCACTTGCCCGTACACAGGCTACAGGATATGGACTTGTATATATTACACAGGAGCTTTTAAAGGATCACAACAATGACCTTGCAGGTAAGACAGTTGTTGTATCAGGTGCAGGTAATGTTGCTATCTACGCTATTGAGAAAGCACAGCAGCTCGGTGCCAAGGTTGTTACATGTTCAGATTCAACAGGTTGGATTTATGATCCTGAAGGAATTGATGTTGCACTTCTTAAGGAAGTTAAGGAAGTTAAGAGAGCACGTCTTTCAGAGTATGCTGCTGCTAGAAAATCAGCTGAATATCACGAGAAGAAGAACGGCGAGCATGGCGTATGGAATGTTAAGTGTGATGTTGCACTTCCTTGCGCTACACAGAACGAGCTTGACCTTGACGATGCAAAGGCACTTGTTGCAAATGGAGTAGTTGCTGTATGTGAAGGTGCTAACATGCCATCAACAATCGAGGCAACAAAGTATCTTCAGGATAACGGTGTACTCTTTATCTGTGGTAAGGCTTCAAATGCCGGTGGTGTTGCAACTTCAGCTCTTGAAATGAGCCAGAATAGTGAGAGACTTTCATGGACATTCGAAGAAGTCGATAATAAGCTCCAGGGAATCATGGTTAATATCTACAAGAGCATTTCTGAAGCAGCCAAGAAGTATGGCAAGGAAGGCGACTATGTGGCAGGAGCAAACATTGCCGGATTCCTTAAGGTTGCAGAGGCTATGAAAGCTCAGGGCATTGTTTAATAATCTCTTTTGAATAAATTATTCATGCTTTGGTCAAAAATCTGATTTTGTTTTTCGAGAACACAGTTATTTCACACTTTTTTGTGAAAAATGTCATTGAATAATTAATGAAAAACAGATAATATAAATCACGCTACTGTTGTTGGTCTTTTATAAATGGAGGCGACGATATGGGTGAATGGAAACAGGTTTTTGACCGAGTAATGGATCAGTTATATAATCATCCTGAGGAGATGCGTGCAAGACTTCTTAATAAGTACGATAACTATAATTACAAAATTGACAATCAGCCTAAGACGGCGATAGAGATGCTTCGCAGCATGCACTAATACAAAAAGAGCTTTTACTTACAAAAAAGTAAAAGCTCTTTTTCTTTACTTGTTCATGAATGTTCTTACATTGATTCCGTTTACTTCAATATGATCATCTACGGCAATTACAAGGCATTGTCTGCCGTCCACTATCTTTGATTCAACAAGATCTGTCCGATCGGGTTTTACTTTGATTACGACATCAGGAGTTTCGATATCGAATTTTTTGGTGTTGGCAATATTGCTGGCAAGAAGAGGAAAATCCTCGTCCCCTGCACATTTGGTGTAGTTTTCTTCAAAATAACCAAGTCTTTCCTCAGAAACACCACTGTCCTGAAGGAGTTGCTTCACATCTTTTTTTGAAAGCTCTAAAGGTTCCGGATCTCCTTCGTGATCTTCAATCATATCATTGAGATTGTCGTGGATATTTTTCATGATATCATAGTCGGCATCTTCTCCGATTGTGTTCTGAACAACCGCATCAAATATATCCTTCTGCTCAGGAGCAGATATAGGAGCTCTTCCGCCGAACATAGCTTCAACAAATTCAGGCTGAAGATCATCGGGCTTTTTGGTGAAATAGAGCATATTGTGGATATCTGTATCTCTCTCTATAAAAGCAGGGAAAAGAAATCCTTTTGTGGGACCCTCTACAACCCAGTCGCGATATCTGTCTTCAATCACATTTTTGGATTCATTATACCCGAGACCGGCTTTTGATAACTTTACAGGGCATATGCTGCAAAGAATGTAATCGTAAATCTTATCGGATGCGTCCTCCATTTCGATGCCATCATTTGTGACACCCGGAATGTCATAGACTGCGTGAACGACTATAATATAATAGTTTTCACCATTAATATAATTGGCGATGATCTTATCGTAGAATTCATCTACAAGCTCATCGTCTTCGAGCCTTGAATTACGTAAAGTCAAAAGAAAGTCCTGAGTTCCTCCCGGTTGTTCCTGGTCAAGAGGAAACTCAAGACTGATCAGATTCTTGCCAAATGTACCTGCAAGTGTATGCTGGAAAATATCAAGATATTTAAACATCTCTTCTTCAGGAAGTTGTCCAAAGGCCTTTCTGAAAGTAAGTCTCTTGTTTTTTTCGTGATCAACGTAGCATCCGCAGATGTGATCAATGGTGCATCTGTCTGGTGTAAACTGTTTCTTGATTTCTAGTGTTTCTGCCTTATTCATTATAAATATTATTTTCCTTTGTTCATAAATTTTTGGCACATATCCTCTGCAAACTGTACCGGATATAATTGTACCATAACGGAATCGATAAGGTCACCTATTGTCATCCTAAAGGCTATTTTAACAAATTTATCATAAGTAGTATCAAACATTTTTTCAAAAACTTTTATGCTTTCCACATCAATCTGATTAACTATCGGAGTACTTATGTCTGTAGGAACACCCAGCATGGAAGACAGACTGGTTGCGCTGGTTCCCATCATCTGGTTCATTGCTTCAGATGCAGCAGACAGATGAAGTTCCGTGATTTCTCCGGAAGTATTTGTGCCATCACCGCCCATCATGAGATCGGTCATAACCTTGACATCATGTTCTTTGAGTACCAGTACATTATTGCCCTCTAAACCTTTAACATAGTGAATCTGCACAAAAATACAGGTCTTTTCATAATCATCAAGAGCTTCACTTCGTTTGATCACTTTGACGTTAGGAGTCGTGATGTCGACCTTTCTGTTTACCATCATGCTAAGGGTTGTTGCAGAATTTCCCATACTTATATTTGCAATCTCACCTAAGATATCAACCTGTTCATGAGTTAAATGCATTCCTTCCAAGACAGCTACCTCCATGATTTAATATGAAAACCTAATAATATTTTAGTTTATTCGAAGCGCCTTTGTAAAGAAGATTTACGCAATACCCCTAAGCTTTATTCTTTTTTTAGAATATATTTATTGATATTTGTGCCGGTTATAATAAAACCTAAATGCTCAAAAAAACTCATCAATAATAGCGCTTTTTGATTGCTTGTATTATGTTTGTGAGTATTTTACAATATACAGAATGATTATTTGTGATTAATATTGATTGAAATTGATTAAATATAATGATATTATCTATTCAATAAAAAGACTAAGAGGGGAATATGCTTACACAAGAGCGTCGGGATCTGATAGTTTCATATATCAATGACAACAATGCAGTTACAGTAGCAGAACTGATGGAGAAATTTGATGCTTCTGCCGCTACTATTCGTCGTGACCTTTCAGTGCTTCATGATGAAAAGAAGATTCTGAAGGTTTTTGGCGGTGCCACATCCATCATTGCAGGAGATGTTACTACATTTGAGCCTTCTGTATCGGCAAAGGCATCTCTTAATAAAGATGAGAAGAATGCAATCAGTAAATATGCGGCTTCTTTAATATATGATGATGACTTTGTATATATTGACTCCGGTACCACAACACTTGAGATGATCAAGTACATAGAAAATACCAAGGCCAAATATATTACAAACGGAATAGTCCATGCCAAAAAGCTTCTGGAAAAGGGCCTGAGTACAATGATAATCGGCGGGAGATGCAAGGCTTCCACAGAAGCAATAATCGGTCCTGACTGTATTGAAGGAATAAGTAAGTATCATTTTACAAAGGCTTTCATGGGAACCAACGGAATATCAATTCCGGCCGGGTTTACAACACCGGATGTAGATGAAGCATTGGTGAAGCAGGAAGCTGTCAAACATGCGTATATCTCTTATGTTCTGGCAGATCATACCAAGTTTGGTCAGGTTAGTTCAGTTACTTTTGCAGACATAACAAGCTGCTGCATTATAACAGATAAAGAGCCCAGTAAGAACTATAGTAGTAAAACAATCGTGAAGGTTGTATGAAGTAAGGAGGAAACACATGATCTATACGGTTACTTTTAATCCGGCAATTGATTATGTAGTCAGAATGAGCGATTCTCTTTTACCTGGAATGACAAACCGCTCAGATTCTGAGGAATGTTACTTTGGTGGAAAGGGAATCAACGTATCAACTATTCTTAAGAACTTGGGAATAGACAATACAGCTCTTGGATTCGTTGCAGGTTTCACCGGAGAAGCAATCGAAAAGAGTGTAAATGAGAGAGGAATTAAAGCTGACTTCATAAAGCTAAGCGATGGAATCTCAAGAATCAATGTAAAGATAAAAGGACAGGCTGAAACAGAGATAAATGCTCAGGGCCCCAAGATCCCGGCTGATGCTCTGGATAAGCTTTTTGCACAGATAAAAGAGCTTAAGGATGGCGACATTCTTATTCTTGCAGGAAGTATTCCAAATTCACTTCCAAGCGACGTTTATGAAAGAATTATTTCTTTTGTCTGCGATAAAAAGATCGAAGTTGTTGTTGATGCCACAAAGGATCTTTTAAAGAACGTCCTTAAGTATCATCCATTTTTAATAAAGCCCAACAATCACGAACTTGGTGAGATGTTTGGAACGGTTCTTAAGACCGATGATGAGATTGAGGAACATGCTAGAAAACTTCAGGAGATGGGGGCCAGAAATGTTCTTATTTCTATGGCTGGTGACGGTTCAATGCTCATTACTGAGACCGGTGAGAAATACCGCGTGGGTGTTCCTAAGGGGAAGGTTAGAAATTCGGTAGGAGCAGGCGATTCAATGGTCGCTGGTTTCATCGCCGGATATCTAAATAAAGGGAGTTACGAAGAGGCTCTAAAAATGGGTACTGCTGCCGGAAGTGCAACTGCTTTTTCAGATGATCTGGCAACAGGAGAAGCAATACACGAACTATATAATAGCCTATAAGGCATACAAGGAGGGACTATGAAAATCACAGATTTACTAAAGAAAGAGGGTATACTCTTGAATTGCCCTGCTACTGACAGGGAAAGCGCGATCGATGCAATGATAGAGCTGCACTCAAAAGTTGGAAATCTACATGATGCAGCTGAGTTTAAGAAGGCGATTATTGCCCGCGAAGAAAAGGGTTCTACGGCTATCGGTATGGGAATCGCTGTGCCTCACGGAAAATCTGCGGCAGTTAAAAATGCAGGTCTTACAGCTATAACGATTCCAAACGGAATTGACTACAAGTCACTTGACGGAAATCCAAGTAATCTTTTCTTCATGATTGCAGCACCGGATACAGCTGCGGACACTCATCTGGAAGTTCTTTCAAAACTTATGACACTTCTTATGGATCAGACTTTTGCCAAAAAACTTCTTGAAGCAAAGACAGCTGACGAGTTCCTTAAAGTTATTGATGATAAGGAAGCGGAAAAAGATAAAGAGGTAAATGCAAAGGCAGCTGCGGCTACACCTGCCAAGTCAAAACCTTCGGTTAAAAAGCTTGTAGGTGTAACTGCTTGTCCTACAGGTATTGCTCATACATTTATGGCTGCTGAAGCTTTGGAGCTCAAAGCAAAAGAGCTTGGAATTGATATAAAGGTTGAGAAAGACGGATCAGCCGGAGCAAAAGACGTTCTTACAGCAAAAGAAATTGAAGAAGCAGACGCAGTTATCGTAGCATGTGATAAAAACATTGATATGGGAAGATTCAACGGAAAGCCTGTAATCATTACTTCAACAAAAGAAGCTATCCATAATCCGGAGAACCTTCTTAAGAAGGCAACAGATGGAGATGTATCAGTTTATCACCATTCCGGAAAGGTTTCAGCTTCATCTGATGATTCAAATGAATCAGTTGGACGTCAGGCATATAAGCATCTTATGAACGGTGTATCACACATGCTTCCATTCGTTATCGGTGGTGGTATACTTATTGCCATTGCATTCCTTTTGGATGATTACTCAATTGATCCGAGTAACTTTGGTAGCAATACTCCCGTGGCTGCATGGTTCAAGTCAATAGGCGGAACAGCATTTGGCTTTATGCTACCTATTCTTGCAGGATTTATAGCACAGAGTATTGCAGATCGTCCCGGTCTTGCAGTTGGTTTTGTAGGTGGTGCTCTTGCAAGCACAGGCGCAACATTTGCAGCTCCTTCAGGAGATGTTCCATCAGCTTTCCTTGGTGCATTGGTTGCAGGTTTTGCAGCAGGTTACCTTGTCAAGTGGATGGAAAAGATCTGCGATAAGCTCCCACAGGCGCTTGAAGGAATTAAGCCTGTACTTATCTATCCTCTTTGCGGAATTCTTATTATCGGTATTGTAATGTGTGCCATCAATCCTATTGTTGGTGCTATCAATGCAGGTATTACAGCACTTCTTGAGGGAATGGGAACCGGGTCAATGGTTGTTCTTGGTATTCTTCTTGGTGCAATGATGGCTACAGATATGGGCGGCCCTCTTAATAAGGCTGCATATGCTTTTGGTCTTGCAAGTCTTGCAAACCAAAATGAAACAGGATATATGATCATGGCTGCAATCATGGTTGGTGGTATGGTTCCTCCAATCGCAATTGCACTTGCAACTATTTTCTTTAAGAACAGATTTACTCCTGCTGAGCAGAAGTCAGGTCCTGTTAACTTTATTATGGGACTCTGCTTTATTACAGAAGGAGCAATCCCATTTGCAGCTGCTGACCCTATAAGAGTAATTCCATCACTTATGGTTGGTTCAGGTGTTGCAGGAGCCCTTTCAATGGTATTTAAATGTACACTTATGGCTCCACACGGCGGAATCTTCGTATTCCCTGTAGTAGGTAATGTAGCAATGTATCTTGTTGCTCTCCTTGTTGGATCAGTAGTAGGATGCTTAATGCTCGGTCTTCTTAAAAAGAAAGCAGAAGACTGATATATAACAATAAGTTATGTACAGCCACTGGAAAAAAGGTGGCTGTACATTAGGGTTTTTAAGAAAGGATAAAAAAATGGTATCACAGACAGTAAAAGTAACAAATGAACAGGGAATGCACATGCGTCCGGCAAGTCTTTTTTGCCAGACCGTAACACCTTTTAGCAGTGATGTTAAGGTGGTTTTTAATGGAACAGCTTACGACGCAAAGAGCGTTATGATGCTTATGAGTGCCTGCATTAAATGTGGGGCAGAGATAGAGATTCAGTGCGATGGTCCGGATGAAGCAGAGGCTTTAAAGAAAGCGGTTGAACTTGTTGAGAGTGGATTGGGAGATTGACCATGACTACTTAACGAGGTTTTATCGAGTTTAGTAGTCATGGTCGTTCTGGCGAGAACGAAGTTCGAGAGCAGAACTTCTGCTGACTTAACGAGGTTTTATCGAGTTTAGTAGGCATGGTCGTTCTGGCGAGAACGAAGTTCGAGAGCAGAACATCTGCTGATTTAACGAGGTTTTATCGAGTTTAGTAGTCATGGTCGTTCTGGCGAGAACGAAGTTCGAGAGCAGAACTTCCTTATTTTAGGAGGATACGGATGTATAAAGGAATCGCCGCATCGCGCGGAATAGGAATCGGAAGCGTATGTGTCATTGTAGAGCAGGAACTAAAATATGATGCAAAAAAAGTAGAAGACATAGATGCTGAAAAGGAACGTTTTAATAAAGCTATAGATGAATTCAAGGCTGAAACTACTGCTATGGCAGAAGATATCAGAAAGAGAATCGGTCCTAAAGAAGCAGAAATCTTTGAAGGACATCTTGTTATGATTTCTGATCCTTCTATGGCGGGGGAGATGACAAAAATGATCGACTCCGGCCAGTGTGCCGAGGCTGCTGTTGAAGCGGTTTGTGACATGTTCATTGGCATGTTCTCAAAGATGGACGATGACTTGATGCGTCAGAGAGCATCAGATATCAGCGATGTCAAAGTTTCTATGCTCAAAATTCTCCTTGGAATAAAGGATGTAGATATAAGTAAAGTAGCCCCGGGTACAGTACTTGTAGCCAAGGATCTGACTCCTTCAATGACATCCCAGATCAACAAAGATAATGTTGTGGGTATTTTGACAGAGATAGGCGGAAAGACTTCACACTCAGCTATTCTTGCCAGAGCATTGGAAATTCCTGCAGTTCTTTCGGTGCCGGACATAACCAAACTTGTAAAGGACAAGGATACTGCAGTTGTTGATGGAACAGAGGGAAATGTCTATATAAATCCGGAAGGAGACATTCTTTCACAGTTTATTCTTAAGAGAGAAGAGTTCATAAAAAAACAATCAGAACTTAAGGGATTTCTTGGAAAGGAAACCAAGACTCTTGATGGTGAGTCGGTTGAGTTGTTCTGTAATATCGGAACTCCCAAGGATGCCAAAAAAGCGATTGAATGTGATGGTGAAGGAATAGGACTGTTCCGTTCAGAGTTTCTGTTCATGGACAACAATCATATGCCATCAGAAGATGAGCAGTTTGCAGCCTACAAGGAAGCTGCAGAGACCATGGGCGGCAAGCCTGTGATTATAAGAACTCTTGATATTGGTGGAGATAAGGATATTCCTTACCTCAATATGAAGAAGGAAGAAAATCCATTCCTTGGATACAGGGCTGTCAGATATTGCCTTGGCAATAAAGACAGTTATAAGATACAGCTTCGTGCAATCATGCGTGCCAGCGCTTTTGGAAAAGTAAAGATCATGATTCCGCTTGTGACCTGCATTGATGAACTTAGAGCGGTTAAGGCGCTTGTAGAGGAAATAAAAAAGGATTTTGACGAAAAGCAGATAGCTTATGACAAGGATATTGAGGTTGGATGCATGATTGAAACACCTTCTGCATCGCTTATTGCGGATATCCTTGCAAAAGAGTCGGATTTCTTCTCGATTGGCACCAATGATCTTACCCAGTATACTATGAGTGTTGACAGAGGTAATGCTGATGTTGCATATCTTTACTCTACCTTCCAGCCTTCTGTGCTTCGATCTATTAAGCACATTATAGAATGCGGAAGAAAAGCCGGAATTCCGGTAGGTATGTGTGGAGAAGCGGCGGCAGATCCTATGATGATTCCTCTTCTTATTTCTTATGGTCTGACTGAGTTTAGCGTCAATCCGGTTCTTGTTCTTACAGCCAGATGTATCATATCCAAATGGAGTAAAGAAGAAGCTGATAAATTAACTCAAAAAGTAATGGCTCTTGATAATGAAAAAGATATTGTGGCTCTCTTAAAAGAAGAGACAAGAGAATAATGAGAAAGACTCCCTTCAAAAAAAGAGGGGAGTCTTTAAATATGAAATAATTATGAAGTTATATTAACAAGTATTGACAACATGTAGCTAGCTACTTATTATATTAAATGTAGCTAACTACATGTTGTCTTTTATATATGATTACAAAAAAGCGAGGTAGACATGGATTGCACAGATGATGCAAGAGAGTTTTTTAGAGACAGGGAGCATGAGCCCATAAGCTTTAAATTCAAGCTTGTTCATGAGGCTTTTGTTGCTGTTTTTAATAAACAGCTCCGGGAGGATGATATGACTTTTTCTCAGCTTATGGTTATTTCCTATCTTGACGGAAACCGTGAGAAAAAAGTTACGCAGAAGGACATTTCAGATGCACTTCACATCAAACATCCCACGACTATAGGCCTTATAAAAAGGCTTGTGGAAAAAGAGATGATTCAGGTTGTTACAGACCCCGAAAACAGGAAGTATCGAAATATAACGCTTACTGAAAAGGGTCTGGAGTTTGTTGAAAAAAACAAAGAGAGAAGGCACCATACAGACAATTATCTTGTAAGTGGGTTTAGTGAAGAAGAAATTCTGCAGCTTAGAGGTTATCTGGACAGAATAATTGATAATCTCAGATCCCTTAGCTAAGATTATTAAAAGGAGAGACTTATGGTTAAGACATTATTAAAAGAACTTAAGGAATTCAAACTTCCATCCATATTGACACCAATCTGTATGATTGGCGAAGTTATATGCGAAATGGTGATTCCTATTCTGATGGCGAGAATAGTGGATCTTGGCATATATGGCAATGATATGGGACTTATTTTCAGAACCGGTGGAATGATGATAGTTATTGCTATCTTAGGGCTTTGTGCGGGACTTGGCGGAGCCTATTTCGGCTCAAAAGCATCTGCCGGATTTGCAAGGAACTTAAGAAAGGCCATGTTTGATAATATCCAGACCTTTTCATTTTCAAACATTGATAAGTTCTCAACATCAGGACTTGTAACAAGACTTACAACAGATGTGACCAATATTCAGAATGCATATATGATGATACTTCGAATGGCAATGAGAGCACCTTCATCTCTTGTAATTGCTATGATTGCAGCTTTTACCATCAATTCAGAACTTGCTTCAATATATTTAATAGCAGTTATCATTCTTTCAATCATAATGATTTTTATCATGAATAAGGCTACAAAGTATTTCAAAGAAGTATTTGAAAAGTATGATGCCCTTAACGAAAGTGTTCAGGAGAATGTTTCGGCTATCAGAGTAGTTAAGGCATATGTAAGAGAAGACTACGAGAACAACAAGTTTAAAAAGGCAGCACTTAATATCTACAACATGTTTGTGAAAGCAGAAATGAATGTAGTATACATGAGTCCTATAATGACAGGAACTGTATATGCCTGCATCCTTCTTATCAGCTGGCTGGGAGCACACATGATTGTTGGAGGTAGTCTTTCTACCGGTAACCTCATGAGTCTTTTGACATATTGCATGACAATTCTTATGAACCTCATGATGCTTGCCATGATATTTGTAATGATCACGATGGCAACAGCAAGTGGTAAGCGTATTGCAGAAGTAATTGAGGAAAAGACAGATATTACAAATAATTCTGATCCCGTTATGAAAGTGCCGGATGGAAGTATTTCATTTAAGCACGTTAATTTTGCTTATAACAAGACTTCCGAGGAACCGGTGTTAAAAGACATAAATCTTGATATTAAATCCGGTGAGACTATTGGAATTATCGGCGGAACCGGTTCAGCCAAGTCATCTTTGGTTAACCTTATAAGCAGACTCTATGATGTCACAGGCGGTTCTGTTAAAGTCGGCGGCATCGATGTAAGAGATTATGATCTTGAGACTTTGAGAGATCAGGTTTCTGTAGTACTTCAAAAGAATGTGCTGTTCTCAGGAACAATTCTTGATAACCTCAGATGGGGCAATAAGGACGCGACTTTGGAAGAATGCCAGAGAGCCTGCAAAATGGCCTGTGCTGACGAATTCATAGAGAAAATGCCTCAGGGCTATAACACAGAGATCGAGCAGGGCGGAACCAATGTTTCCGGCGGACAGAGACAGAGACTTTGTATCGCAAGAGCTCTTTTAAAGAAGCCTAAGATCCTTATCCTTGATGATTCAACAAGTGCTGTTGATACAGCTACAGATGCCAAGATCAGGAAGGCTTTTGCAGAGGAAATACCTGGAACTACAAAGCTTATCATTGCTCAGCGTATAAGCTCAGTTCAGGGATGCGACAGAATAATCGTTATGGACGATGGTAAAGTGAATGGATTTGGATCACATGATGAACTTCTTAAATCCAATGATATTTATAGGGAAGTATATGAGTCACAGACCGGAATGAGCGGCGACGCAGATTTTGATGAAAATAGAGAGGTATGAAGATGGCAGATACAAAACAGATAAAAACAGGTCCCGGCGGTGGAAACAGACGTGGAATGCCAAGACCTAAGGTGCAAAACCCCGGTGCTTTATTTAAAAGAATAATGGGATATGTTTTTAAATACTATCCTTTACATATGATAACTGTGCTTGTTTGCATACTGTTAACAGTATTTTCAAGCGTTCAGGGAACTCTTTTCACAAAGACACTTATTGATTCCTACATTCAGCCAATGCTTGACAGTGGAAACAGTGACTACGGCCCACTTCTTGCTGCGATGGGAAGAGTTGCGATTTTCTATGGAATAGGTGTTATCGCAGCTTTTGTTCAGGCGAAGGTTATGATCTATATTAACCAGGGAACATTGAGAAAACTCCGTGAAGAGCTCTTTGTCCACATGGAGAGTCTTCCTATAAAGTACTTTGATACAAATGCCCATGGCGACATCATGTCAATCTACACCAATGATATTGATACATTAAGACAGATGATAAGCCAGAGTATTCCACAGATGCTCAGCAGTGCGATCACAATCGTGAGTGTTCTGATCTCTATGGTTGTGCTCAGTATTCCATTGACTCTGATAACTCTTTTGATGGTTGGAATTATGCTGTTTTGCTCAGCTAAGGCCACAAAGGCTTCAGGTAAAAACTTCGTAGCTCAGCAGAAGAACATCGGCTCATTAAATGGTTATATCGAAGAGATGATGACTGGTCAGAAGGTAATCAAAGTATTCAATCATGAGCAGGAAGCAATCGAAAAATTCGATGAGCTCAATCAGCAGCTTTATGAGAGCTCATTTAAGGCTAACGGCTTTTCAGGTGCTCTTGGACCTATAAATGCTCAGCTTGGTAATACCAGCTATGTTATCTGCGCTATGATAGGTGGAGCGATAGCTCTTTCTGACTCAGTTGCGGTAGGCTTCACTGTTGGTGCTCTTGCAAGTTTCCTTACTTTCAATAAGAGCTTCTCAATGCCTATCAACCAGGTGAGCATGCAGTTCAACTCAATAATCATGGCCCTTGCAGGAGCTGAGCGTATTTTCAGACTTCTTGATGAACAGCCTGAAACTGATGAAGGCTATGTAACTCTTGTTGATGCAGAGATTAAAGACGGAGAAGTTGTTGAGGCTGATCATCATACAGGACATTGGGCATGGAAGCATTACCACAAGGCAGAAGGTACAACAACCTATCAGCCGATGGAAGGCGATGTTACATTTAATGGCGTTGACTTTGGTTATACAGATGAAAAGATGGTTCTTCACGATATCGTCCTTCATGCAAAGCCTGGTCAGAAGATCGCATTTGTTGGTTCAACTGGTGCAGGAAAGACAACGATCACAAACCTTATCAACAGATTTTATGATATCCAGGATGGTAAGATAAGATACGACAACATCAATATCAACAAGATAAAAAAAGCTGATCTTCGCCGTTCACTTGGAATAGTACTTCAGGATACACATCTTTTCACAGGAACTGTGCGCGACAATATCCGTTACGGAAAGCTTGATGCCACAGACGAAGAAGTAATTGCAGCAGCTAAGCTTGCAAATGCACACAGCTTTATTAAAAGACTTCCTGAGGGATACGACACAATGCTTACAGGTGATGGAGCAAACCTCTCACAGGGTCAGCGTCAGCTCCTTGCTATTGCCAGAGCTGCCATAGCAGATCCGCCTGTACTTATTCTTGATGAAGCTACTTCATCAATCGACACACGTACAGAGAAGATCGTTCAGGATGGTATGGATAAACTCATGAAGGGCAGAACTACCTTTGTTATTGCCCACAGACTTTCAACTGTTAAAAACAGTGACTGCATCGTAGTCCTTGAGCAGGGCCGCATCGTAGAGCAGGGAACTCACGATGAACTCATTGCCAAGAAGCAGCGTTACTACCAGCTCTATACAGGAAATAAGGCAGAAGAAACTGCATAAAAAATGAGTGTTATAAAGACGAGAGGCTGTAAAAATGAGAAATCATTTTTGCAGCTTCTTTTTTTGTTTGATAATATATCAAAAATGATATATTCTAATTACAGAGGAATAACGCATGAAACAAAATGTTGAAGAAATAATCATAAAAATAAAGAAAAGAAGAAAAGCTCTTGGAATGACTCAAGCGCAGGTGGCGAAGCTATGCGGTATTAAACAGTCAAATTATAGTAGATTTGAATTGGGAAAGCAGATGCCTTCTTTAGATACACTTCTTTCTATATTGGATGTGCTTGGCATGGATATACACCTGACTCCGGTAGATTATACAGTATATGATGTTATGGATCGAGATGAAATAGTGTGTATAGTGGAACTTGATAGAAGTAGAAAAAATATTAAATTCAACAAAATAAAGAAAGATGGTATAGGACAACCATTTTCCGGAAACAGGCTTAATTTAGAGCGCTTTTATTCTTTTTTGAAGGACAGATGCTACGAGGATGGACGGGCGGACCTTGATAGAATTTTAGAAAAAGCTAATCTTACATCCAATAATCCTTATGAATTTATTAAACTGTCTCACGGAGTGACTTATGAAGATACTTTTTGGATTAAGCTTCACGATGAAAAAATAAAATGGAAGGATGTCAAATTGATATGAGAGACTACAAGTTAAGCCCTCGTGCGATGGTGATGGTTGCAGGAAGTTCAAAGGGAACTCAGCCAAAATATTTTGATAAGGGATTTTGGTATAAAGAGAACAGAGCAGGTTATGAAGGAAAAACTGAGCAGTTGGCATCGCTTGTTCTTTCCTGTTCGAATGTGGATTATTTTGTCAGATACGAAGAATGTACTATCAATGGGAAAAAAGGATGCAGATCTCAGAATTTTTTAAAAGAAGGATGTTCTTTTTTGAGTTTTCAAAGATTGTATGATATGTATTTTGGAGGGAACCTGTCTGAGCGCATTATCATTATGGATGATCCTCAGGATAGGATAAATTTTATAAAAGAATTTATACGTGATTACACAGGATTTGATTGCAGTGATTATCTGTCAAAAATACTTGCATTTGATATGCTTATATTGAATACCGACAGGCATTTTAATAATCTTGGAATAATTGTGGATACAGAAACAGAAGAATGTTTTGAAGCACCTGTGTTTGACAATGGAGCTGGTCTTCTTAGTGATCTTACACGCTTTCCAATGGATAATTCTATTGATGAGAATATTGAATCGGCATATGGGCAGCCCTTCTCATCCAGTCTGGAAATGCAGGCACAGCTGGCAGGTGTGACATTGAGAATCGATTATGATAAGTTAGAGGCGGCATTAAGAGAAGAACCACAATCCAGGGCGCTAACGGTTCTGAAATACCAATTAGACAGGTACAAAGGTTTATTATGCAAAAGCTAAAAGAAAAGAATAACTCTTTTATACGTACAATTGCATCTGCGGTTCTATTCTACATGATCCTGATGATAATCATTTTGTCAGCCATATGGTGGAATACCAGGACCACATTGGAGAGCGCTGCGGGGGCTACGCTATCACAGGCAAAAGAAATCTCGGATTATGAAATAGAAGAAGTTTTAAAGGCTAATGAACAGGCTCTTGCTGTTGTTCTGCAGGATAATGCTGATATTTCTGCTTTTAAAAATGGCACGGATGTCCAGAAGGCTATAGCACAACAAAACATGTTACAGACTCTGAAGAACATAGCAGGTAGTAGTACTGACGTTGAGACTATTTTTTTCTATGATCTTATTGGAAATAACTATATAGCTAAGACTGCAAACGGCCTAAATTATAACGATACTGTAATGATCCGTCAGAGCATAGAAGAAATGATCCTGGAGTATCCAGGAAACATGCCATCTAAATGGATATACAGACAGATCGGAGAAAAGAAATATCTTCTACGCCTTTATAAAAATAAAAATCGTATGCTTGGGGCACTGGTAAATATATCAGGAATTTTGGAAAGACTCATAACTAATGATTCAGTATGCTACGCGATAACTGATATTAATAACGACATTATTGTTCAGACGGATAATGGAGAGATCACAAGCTCAGATCTTAGCTTTAAAGTGAGTTCGGGTGCTTCATGGTCTGATGACGGAAAATATCTTGTACTTGGTGGACCATCAGCAAAAGGGGATTTTGGTATTTTTGTGGCATTGGAAAAACACAGAGTATATGGAAACTATCAAACGATACAGCTTATTATAATACTGCTTGTTGTTTCGGCGATCGTTTTGCTGGGTGTCATAACTCTTTATACAAGGCGAGTGGTATATGCCCCGTTGCGGGAATTACTTATTGCCATGAAAAAGATAGAAAATGGAGAACAGTCGCTTAGACTTCCCAACAAAGCAGATACAGTTGAGTTCAGACAGATAAATAACAGCTTTAATCAGATGATAGACACAATTGTCAATCTGCGAATGCGCTCTTATGAGGAGAGAATTCAGTTTGATGAAGCAACGCTAAAATACGTACAGCTTCAGATAAAACCTCACTTTTTCTTAAATGCGCTTACTACGATACACAGTATGTCTTATCAGGATCGGAATGAGGAAATACGTGATTACATAGAAAGACTCTCCAGAAACGTGAGATATCTTTTTAAATCCGGAATGCACACTGTTCCTTTGACGGAAGAGATAGAGCATATAAAAGACTATATTGCGATGCAGGAAATTCTGTATCCGGGATGCGTATTTGATTTTATTGACATTGATGAAAAAATACTCGATTATCCTGTTCCACAGCTTCTTATTCATACAATTCTGGAAAACATTTATAAACACACTGTTTCTGTGGATAACCTTACTTCAATACTTATTTCCTGTAAGCTTGAAGAGCGAAATGGTGAGGAGATGTGCCATATTGTCGTGGAGGATGATGGAGTTGGGTTCCCTTCGGAATTTCTTTTGCAGGTAAAAAATGGTAATGTGGCAGTAAAAGAAAATGGACATGGAATAGGCCTTTGGAATCTCAAAAAGACTTTAAGTCTGATGTACAGAAGAGATGACCTGATAGAATTTTCTAATAAAGAGCCTCACGGCAGTAAAGTTGATATGTGGATACCAAAGAGAGTAAAGAGGCAGAGCAGTGTATGGAAGCTATCGTAATTGATGATGATTTTCCCACGGTCGATGTCATAGTAAATGCGGTTGACTGGGATAAATTTCATATCGAAAAAGTTCATAAAGCATACAACATAAAAACAGCGCAGAAGCTTTTTGAAGAGAATGAGATAAGCCTTGCTATCTGTGATATCGAGATGCCTATGGGAAGTGGACTGGACCTTATCAAGTGGGCCAGGGAGAACTCTTTTGACACTGAGTTTATCTTCCTTACAAGCCATGAAAAATTTGACTATGCAAGGCAGGCCATAGAATACAAAGCCAGCGGATATGTGGTAAAGCCCTTCAATGCAGACAGAATGGAAGCAGAGCTTAATATGGCTCTCCAGAGAATACATGAAAAGCAGGAGAGTCAGAAGGCATCTATATACGAAGAATGGTATTCCGGAAATCTTGAGTATGTAGAGGCAATGTTCTGGCTTGATGTTTTGCAGCAGAGAATTGTTGCAGATGAATCTGTAATCAGTAAGGAAATAGAGCAGAGAAGATTAAATATAGCCCCGGAAATTGATTACAGGCTTTATATCATATCAAGCGGCAATATTGAGCAGATTGAGGAAAGCTGGGGAGCGGGCAGAGCCGGTGCGTATGAAAAAGAACTGGTTTCTATCCTGTGCGAAAGGATATTTATCGGAATTTCTGAAAGTAAATTTGTAAACTATCGCGTAAAGGGAATTGTATATACTGCGGTTGTTGTAGAAGACTCCAAAACGGGAATAATAAATGAGCGTATGAGCGTGGGCGATGCAGAAATACTCGAGGAAGCCCGAGAAAAGCTAAAAAATACCATCACAATCTATATTGGGAATCCCTGCAGCATATCGAAGCTCTATCTTGCAAAGACCCACATGGAGGAACTTGATAAAAACAATGTTGCCTCGAAGGGGAAGATATTCCATGAGAATGATGAGATAGTTCTTGCATCAGAAAAAGGACATATGCTGGATCAACAGGAGATAAGACTTCTCCTGAATGAAAAGAAAAAGAAAGAACTGTTGAATCTTTTGAAGTTTAGCATGGAAAATCTGGCAGCAGCCAAAAAACTGGATGCAGCAGCTCTTACAGAAATAAAGCAGGATCTGCTTCAGATTGTTTTTGTTTATCTTCACAGCAAAGAGATTCAGGCGACGCAGCTTTTTGCCAATGAAGCATCAGAGTCTCTTGCCAGACAGTCAACGGACTCTCTCATGAATATGATGAGATGGCAGGTTTATATCATTTCAACAACCCTTGATTATGTCTCAGAGGTTGAGGCATCAGACTCTATAGTTTCAAGAGCCAAGGCTTTTGTTCATGAGCATTACAAGGAAGATATCTCAAGGAATGAGATTGCGGAGAGTGTTTATCTTACTCCTGAGTATATGGCCAAGATGTTTAAAAAAGAGACCGGAGTCAGCCTTAAGCAGTATATAACTGATTTTAGAATAGATAAGGCAAAAGAACTTCTGTCACGGGCTGACGTTCGCATAAGTGACGTCGCTACAGAAGTAGGGTTTGACAACTTCTCCTATTTTTCAACGGTATTCAAAAAGAATACGGGACTTACTCCAAATGAGTATCATAATCAGACAAATGGATAAAAACCTTAAAATCAAAAAATCAAAGCTTGTTTTTGAAAGAGAATGATTAACACCCTTTTGTATAATGAGTGCACAATATAAAATGCACATTTTAACAAGGGAGGTTATTATGGTAAAGAAAATTGTAAGTATGTTACTTGCCGGAGCTATGGCATTTTCACTTGTTGCCTGTGGATCTTCTGCAGAAACATCCGGTAGTAATGCGGACTCAGATAGTTCTGTCCAGACTGCTTCAAAAGCAGAGGATGGCGACTATGCACAGATTACATACGCATTTGTTACATTCAACACAGTTCCTGATGATACTTCAAAGGTAGAAGAGGCACTTAACCAGATCACAAGAGAAAAGATCGGCGTAGAAGTTCATCTTATGCCTCTTTCAATTGCTGACTATACTCAGCAGGTAAGCCTTGCTGTTCAGAACGGTGAAGTTGATATTTTCCACACTTTGGGTGATCTTGGCAATTCTATTGCAAGTGATATGTGCTATGACATAACAGATATGGTCGATACAGATGCTCCTGAACTTAAAGCTCTTTTTGAAGAGGAGTGGCTTAAGACCACAATGTACGATGGAAGGCTTTATGCTATTCCAACACTTAAGCCTTTTGCTCTTCAGCCTATGCTGATCTACAGAAAGGACCTTGCTGAGGAACTTGGCCTTGATATGGAATCAGTTAAGAGTGTAGATGATCTTACAGCTATCTTTGCTCAGGTAAAAGAGGCACATCCTGAAATTACACCACTTGCACCTGTTTCACAGGGTGACAGCGGCCTTACAAGATGGATTCCATCTATCGACTGGCTTGGTGATTCTTTTGCATCACCAACAGGTGTCCTTCAGGGTGATAATATGACAGTAACAAGCTACTATGATCTTGCAGATTTTGAGAAGTATGCTTCTCTTATCAGAGACTGGTACAAGAGTGACTACATCATGAAGGATGCAGCAACAACAACTTCTGCGGCAGCAGAGCTCATGTCATCAGGCGGATATTTCGCATATTCTGCTTCATACAGCTATCCACTTGAAGATACAGCAGCTTCTCTTTCTGCTCCTTCAGGTTATGAAGTTGGTGCAATTGCCCTTGGAGATGCTTATCTTGATACATCTTCAATGAATGCAGTAGCACAGGTTATTGCATCCACATCAGAGAATCCTGATGCAGCACTTAAGTTCCTTAACCTTACATATACAGATCCTGAAGTTATCAACACAATGCTCTATGGCATTGAGGGTGAAGATTATGTGAAGAATGCTGATGGCACAGTTTCTTACCCTGAAGGACAGGACGCAGCAACTGTTCCTTATACAGCACAGCTTTCTTGCGGTGTACTTGGAAACTTCTTTATTCAGTGGCCACTTGAGGGCTCAGGCTCAGCAGAGTCTCTTGCCTGGGAGGATGAGCAGAACCACAATGCTCCTTGCTCACCAGCTATGGGCTTCACATTTGATCCTTCCTCTGTTCAGACACAGTACACAGCAGTAAGCAATGTGATCCAGCAGTACCTTCCAGGTATCGCTTGCGGTTCAGTTGATACAGAGTTAGCTCTCTCTGAGTTCCGTCAGGCACTTAAGGAGGCAGGCTATGATGATATCCTTAATGCAAAGCAGGAACAGCTTGATGCTTGGCTTTCACAGCAGTAAGTTTTAATTATAAAAAGGTTCGTAAACCCACTTTAATAAATAGTCCTATGCCGGTTTAAAAACGGTGTAGGGCTATTTTTATGGAGAAAAAACATGTCCGGCTTAATATAAAATTATTGTTTAGCGTATGAAACTTTTTGTTGATGGCTTGTAAAAAAATCATAGGTTAAAATTAATGCATATTATGACAAAAAAATAACAAATGGCGTATGTCATTAAAAATAAGGAGGAGATTTAATGAAGTACCAAGGACTTTTTGAGCCTATCAAGATCGGTAAGCTCGAAATCAAGAACCGCTACGCAATGGCTCCTATGGGACCACTTGGTCTTGGAGACTGCGAAGGTGGCTGGAATGACAGAGGAATTGACTATTATACAAGACGTGCACAGGGCGGAATCGGCCTTATCATCACAGGTGTAACATTCTCTGATACAGAGGTTGAAAAGCCTTCATTCCCTAACACACCAAACTCAACTTACAACCCGGTTCAGTTCGTAAGAACAAGCCGTGAGATGACAGAAAGAGTTCATGCTTATGGCTCCAAGATCTTCCTTCAGATGAGTGGTGGATTTGGACGAGTTACTATCCCTACAAACTTAGGAGAGTTCCCACCAGTATCTGCTTCTGCAGTTCCACACAGATGGCTTGACAAGACTTGTCGTCCTCTTACTGTAGAAGAGATCCACGGCATCGTAGAGAGCTTTGGCAAGGGCGCTTACAATGCTAAGAGAGCTGGTTTTGATGGTGTTGAGATCCATGCTGTTCATGAAGGATACCTTATCGATCAGTTTGCTATCTCATTCTTTAACCAGCGTACTGATGAGTATGGCGGATCACTTGAGAACAGACTCAGGTTTGCAAAAGAAATCCGTGAAGAAATCGCAAAGACATGCGGCTGGGATTTCCCTGTTGCTCTTAGATTCTCACTTAAGAGTATGATAAAAGATTTCCGTAAGGGTGCTCTTCCTGGAGAAGAATTTGAAGAAAAGGGCCGTGATATTGAAGAAGGTATCGAGGCAGCAAAGCTCCTTGAGAAGTATGGCTATGATGCCCTTGACGTAGATGCCGGCACATACGATGCCTGGTGGTGGAATCACCCACCGATGTATATGGAGAAGGCTCCATATAAAGAGTTTGCAAGAATTACTAAAGAGAATGTAAACATTCCTGTTATCATGGCAGGTCGTGTAGATAATCCAGACACTGCTATTGAGTGCCTTAACAATAATATCTGTGACATGGTATCTCTTGGAAGACCTACACTTGCAGACCCTGATATCGTTAACAAGATCCGCAGAGGAAATGTTTCACAGGTTCGTCCTTGTATCAGCTGCCAGGAAGGCTGCATGGGACGTATCCAGACTTACTCACTTATCAACTGTGCTGTTAATCCACAGTGTGGAAAAGAGAGACTTAACCAGTACACACCTGTTGCTAAGAAGAAAAAAGTTCTTATTGTGGGTGGCGGTGTAGCCGGATGTGAAGCTGCAAGAGTACTTGCTGAAAGAGGCCATGAGCCTGTCCTTTATGAAGCATCTTCAAGACTTGGCGGTAACCTCATCCCCGGTGGCGCTCCTGCTTTCAAGGAAGATGACATTGCACTTGCTAAGTGGTATGAAGATGAAATGGTTCGCCTTGGCGTTGAAGTTCACATGAATACTAAGGCTACAGAAAAAGAGATCTTGGATAAATCTTTTGACGCAGTAATCTTCGCTACAGGTTCTCGTCCAAAGAAGTTCTCTCTTGGCGATGATGAAAAAGTATATACAGCTGAGCAGGTTCTTCTCGGAGAAAAAGAAACCGGAGACAACGCTGTTGTAGTTGGTGGCGGACTCGTTGGCTGTGAGCTTGCTCTTGACCTTGCTCAGAAGGGCAAAAAGGTTACTATCGTAGAAGCTCTTGATAAGCTTCTTGCAGTAAACGGACCTCTTTGCAGTGCCAACAAGGAAATGCTTGAACAGCTCATTCCATTCAATGGAATCGAGGTTGTTACAGGAGCAAAGGTTACAGGCTACAAGGATGGAAAGCTTCAGGCTGAAGTCGGTGGAGATGTAAAAGAGATCGCTGCAGACAGCGTAACTCTTTGCGTTGGATACACAAGTGAGTCATCACTCTACAACCAGTACAAGAATGACATCGATGAAGTATATCTTCTTGGTGATGCAAGACAGGTATCAAACATCATGTATGCTATCTGGGATGCTTTCGAAGTAGCAAATCACATCTAATTCATTAATACTTTTATATACAGTCCCCTGCCAAGCACATTGTTTGGCAGGGGATTTTATAATAAAATATTTTTTATGAATACAAGAAATCTAAAGTGTTTTCAAACTGTATATGAGGAACATAATCTGCAGACTGCAGCTAGTAAGCTCTTTTTGTCTCCACAAGGCCTTAGTAAGATTATCAAAGGGCTGGAGGATGAGTGTGGCACTCAGCTTTTTAATCGAAGTAAAGATGGTCTTATGCCTACCGAAAGCGGCAAGGTCTTTTACGAAAAGTCTCAGAAGATCATCAAGGATATAAATGAAATGTTGTCCTCAATTGAGGTTGTGGACAACAAGGAAAAGAGATTCAGAGTTGGTTTTGCTGCAGGGACTATCAGGGTAATTGATATAGCCAGGATAAATAATTTTATGAATGACAATCCTGAACTGGTGGCCAGTTGGTCGGAGTATGAAAATAAGAAAATCCTAAAGCAGGTTATAAATGATGAGATAAGTTTTGGATTCGTGGTGGGAAAGCCCGGTGATCCTGGGCTGTCAGTGCAGCTTGTAGAAGCAATAGATGTGGTTTTATATGTTTATAGGGGCCACAGATTATGGGATGCTGCGCAGGTTGAAATAAAAGACATTAAAGATGAGCCAATCATCTCCATGAATGAAAACTATCATATTTATCAGGATATCAACAACATCTGTCAGGTCAATGGCTTTATGCCTGAAATAGTGGCTAAGGTAGCCGAAGGGCGTTCAATCTACAGGCTTGTTAAAAGTGAAATCGGAATAGGAATATGCCCACAGTTCTTTGAAGACAATGAAGATATAAGAGCTATTCCAATAAAGGACGCCTATAAATGGGAAATATACGGCGTATATAGGACTGATTCTGCCGATAGAGAGCTTGCAAAAAAATTTATGAATGATTTGATCTGATATATGATTCTTGGCGTGAGGGCACTATGAACATTTCTGAATTTATCAATATTTTCAATACGGAGATAGTATATAAAAACATTTTAACCACTGAGCTTAACTGTAATCTTTACGATGGAATCAGATATTTATATCCGGGGATGAGCACCATCATTTCATCTAATAACGTATTCTGCACAATTTATGCAGGAGATTATTCCTGTTTTGAAAGTCTCTATCCAATACTTCAATCTAAGAATACAAATACACTCTTTGTGCTTTTTAATTCAGCTGATGAAATTTCAATTGATAAAGTAAAAGAGATAAGAAGTAACGTTTTGATCTTATCAATTTCCGAAAAAAATTTTTTTAACCGTATTGCCAATCTCAACAAGCAAAAACACTTACAAATATCAGCAGAAGAGATATGCTCAAAATTCTGGGATACGGTAATAGCTAATAAGACTGACAATAAATCTGATACAGCAGAGAAGGCAATGCTTCTTCCTCATAGGCTTGGCAATTATATGGCCATATTTGTTGTAAGGTATTTTCAAAATGAATCGCAAAGCGGAAATGAAGACGGCAAGACTTTAGATGAAAGAACCATTAAGAAGATATTGTTCTCTATAAGTCAGCTATTTCCGGATATGAATGTATTCTATTACAGAAAAACCCAAGAATTTATTATAATTCATACCCAATCCCAAAAGGACAAATGGGACGGAGTTTATCCACAATTTGAATTTGATTACGGAATGCTTTCTGAAATGCTTGAGCATTATCATTTGCATGCAGGTATTAGCAATTCAAGCAGAGCGATAGAACATCTTTACACATTGTATTTTAATGCCAGATCAGTCCTTGATATTTCTGAGAAAATGGGACTTAAGCCAAAATACAACAATATTTATCCCCATCTTGAAAATTCATGCTTTCAATTGATAGACCTGGCTTTTGAAAGTTATATCAAGCATGTAGGACATTCCAATATAGTTTATCTTACTCATCCTGCCGTATGGACGCTTATGATACATGATTTTCAGAATCATACTGACTTATTGGATGTTCTTTATTCCTACATAACCCATAACTGTAATGTTACTGAAACTGCTAAAGATATGTTTTTTCACAGAAACACTATACTGAACAAATTGAATCGTATAAAAGAGCTGACTGCACTAAAATTAGATGACAACCGGCTTCTGTATAATCTATTCTTGTCATGTAATATTGTTATGTATTACAGAGATTATGTGGGAAATATTATGAAATAGTGGCTTTTTGAGGACTGTGAGAAAAATCACAGTTCTTTTTTGTTGCACAAGACCGGCAAGCGAATGGATGCTTGCATACAAATTCATTTGCCGGTCGTAAGAACATGGAGCACTAAGTGCGGAATGTTCGTGTGCGAAATCGAGTAGGAGTCAGCCTACTCGATTTATGCGATAAAAACATATGAATGTGCACCATGCACAAGGTTTCTTTGAAGTTATTATAATTCATTTCAATCCTCCATATACTTTCTATATTAGCAAGAAAACTTGCGGGAAATCAGCGTGTTAGGGGATTACTGCGATGGTTTCCAAAAGAAAGGAGAAGGGAATATGAAAACAAAGTTTAAAAAGTGGTTGTGCTGTGCATCAGCCACGGTGGTAATGTCAACTTTTCTTTGGGGATGTGGAAGTCAAGGTACTACATCAACAACAGGGACTTCAGAAACATCGGATGTGGAAACCTCGGAAAATACTGCTACAACAGTAGAAAATGTAAGTATAAACCCTGAAGATTATCCAACAATCAAGGTGAGTGTACTCTGCATTAATGAACCAACCGATAAGGCAACAGTTGAAGAGGAAATAAGTAAGATTACCAGAGAAAAAATCGGATGTAACATTGAGTTTGTTCCAATAATTTACGGAAACATGCAGCAACAGATGTCGTTATTGCTCTCAGGTGGAGATGATCTTGTTGATATCTATTTTACGGGACGATGGAGCACGTTAAGCAGTGTAGTAAATAACGGTCAGGCTATTGCACTGGATGAGTATCTTGCACCATATGAAGAAGAGATGAAAGCAGCTATTACAGAGAGTGTATATAACTGTGGAAAAATAAATGGAACTACTTACGGTCTTACAAGATATCTGAACTTCGCAGGATTTCCGGTATACACAACAACTAAAGAAATAGGCGATAAATATGGACTTCAGAATGGTGATGCTATAACGCTTGACCAGCTTACGGAATTTTTTGAAAAGGTAAAGGCAGATTATCCCGATAAGGCGCTGGTTGGAACAAGTTCAGCAGGACTTAATAATCAGGCTTTTGTTGGACGTGTAGATAACATGGGAGATCCCAATATTCTTGGAGGGCTTTTGGCAGACGATGATAAAACTGTAGTGAACTACTATGCAACTGACGACTACAAGAATATGGTTGAATATTTCAAAAAGTGGAAAGAGATTGGCATCACAATGGATGATCCGCTTAATGTGGTTGACAGACCAGGTGATTATCTCCCAAGTGGAAAGTGCCTGGGATGCTTTGCTATTCATTATGACGCAGCTTCAAATGGTAATTATTCTACTACCAACTATGGAGTTGAGTGCATAAGTGTATCTATCATGGATAGAACTGTTACTTCACCTGACTGGTGGTATTGCGTAGCTCCAACATGTAAGAATCCTGATAAGGCAGCAGCTTTTCTTTATCTTATGACTGTTGATCCTGATATTGAGAACCTTCTGTGTCTTGGTGTTGAGAATGTTCATTATCAGATTCTTGAAGATGGAACAGCAGCTTATATTGACGGAAAAGACATGACTACAACCGGTTGGTCAATGGGAGTTTCATGGACATGGCCTAACTGCACAATCTCAATTCCGTTTGAGTCTGACCCTGATTATTACGAAATCATGGTTGAAGCAAACAATTCAGTTGAGTATTCGGATGCCTTTGGATTTGCATTTGACAGTACAGCTGTTGAAAACGAGATTTCAGCATGTGCAAATGTAGTGGCACAGTACAGACCTGCTTTGGAATGCGGAGTTCCATCAGATATGGATGCATCATACCAGGAATTTTTAAGTGCACTTGAGAGTGCTGGAATTGACAAAATCATAGAGGAAAAGCAGCGCCAGCTTGATGAATATCTTGCAAATAAGTAAAAGGTGAATCTATGAAAAAAAGAAATACGATCAAAAATCTGCCATTGTATCTGATGATGGTGCCGGGACTTTTGTACCTGATCATAAATAATTATATTCCGCTTTTTGGACTGGTAATTGCTTTTAAGAAAATTGACTATTCCAAGGGAATATTTAAAAGTGACTGGGTTGGTTTTAGCAACTTTGTTTATCTTTTTAAGACGAAAGATGCATTTATAATTTTCAGAAATACCATAGGTTATAATCTAGCCTTCATTTTTCTGGGTACTATTGTGTCTATTATCGTGGGAATTCTTTTGGCTGAAGTGACCAGGAAGACAGTACTTAAAGTGTATCAGACTACAATTCTGTTGCCATTTCTTTTATCCAGTGTCCTTTTGAGTTATGTGGTGTACGCTTTTCTTGCGGGAGATGCGGGACTTATAAATTCAGGGATACTTGAAAAGCTTGGACTTGAGAAAATAAGCTGGTATTCAGATCCTAAGTATTGGCCTTACATATTGATAATAGTATATCTATGGAAAACCTTTGGATATAACACAATAATCTACTTCGCTATGATCATAGGAATAGACAAGACTTATTATGAAGCAGCAGTAGTGGATGGTGCGTCCATTTGGAAACAGATCACTAAGATAACATTACCGCTTCTTAAACCCACAATAATTACATTAGTTCTTTTAAGCCTTGGAAGAGTGTTCCATTCTGATTTTGGTCTCTTTTATCAGGTGCCAATGAATAATGGATTGTTATTTAATGTGACAAACACCATTGATACCTATGTATTCAGGGGCCTTATGCAATCAAATGATATCGGCAGATCATCGGCAGCAAGCTTTATGCAGTCTGTTCTTGGATTCTTGCTCATTTTGGGAGCTAATGCCCTGACAAAGAAAATAGACAAAGAAAATGCATTATTTTAGGAGAGAATAATATGATAACAAATAAAAAGTCATTCAAAATATTTGTAAATGTGATCCTCTCCCTACTAGCTCTTTTTAGCGTTCTTCCAATCTTTCTGGTGTTTATGGCATCGATAACAGAAGAACAGACACTTATACTAAACGGATATTCTTTTGTTCCACAGGTTTTTAGTTTGTATGCGTACAAATACATTCTGTTCAGCGGAAATGTTATTTTGAGAGCGTATCTTATAACCATTTCCGTAACAGCTATAGGAACTTTTGTAAATCTTTTTTTGACAACATTTCTGGCATATCCCTTGTCCAAGAAAGATTTGAAGGGACGGAATATTATATTGTTCATGGTGTTTTTTACAATGCTATTTAATGGAGGATTGGTTTCTTCGTACATGATGTGGACTCAGATTTTTCATATACGCGATACTTATTTTGCGCTTCTGGTCCCAAATCTAATGATGAACGCTTTCAACGTTATTATCATGAAAAACTTTTTTGTGAATAATATTCCTGAATCGCTTTTAGAAGCAGCAAAGCTTGATGGAGCAACTGAATTACAGATTCTTAATAAAGTAGTATTTCCATTATCAAAACCAATAATTGCTACTGTTGGAATGATGGTGGGACTGGCATATTGGAATGACTGGCAAAATGGATTGTATTTTCTTTTGATGAAAACAAATCTTTATGGTATTCAAAATGTTTTAAATACCATGATCAATAATGTCCAATTTCTTTCTACTCAGGCAGCCTCTCAAGGAGGGGCTGCTGCGGGTAGCCTGCCAAGTACGGGGATCAGGATGGCAATCGCAGTAATAGCACTTGCGCCTGTGATAATTATCTATCCGTTTGTTCAAAAAGCTTTTGTTAAGGGAATAGTTGTAGGTGGAGTGAAAGGATAAAGACAAGATGATTAAAGAAGTAGATACAAAATATGGAAAGCTTGAAAGCGTAAAAAGTCCCGCTGGATTTGCTTTGTTTAAGGGAATTCCATACGCAAAACCTCCAATTGGCGATAGAAGATTCAAATTTCCACAGGAGCCGGATTACGAGGAGAAGATAAGGAAGTGTGATAATTTTGGACCGGTTTCACCGCAGGCTTCTTTTAGCATGCATGATGAAACAGGCCATGTTATAACGAAAACGCCAGGATATGCATATCCTCCGCAGATGGATGAGGATTGCCTTTATCTTAATGTGTACACTCCGGCAAATAGTCCTGATGATATGCTTCCTGTTATGGTATATATCCATGGAGGAGGTCTTCAGGCCTGGTACGGATCCTGTTATGAATACTGTGGCGATGGATTTTGTGAAAAAGGCTGCATAGTTGTAACTATCAACTACAGACTTAATGTTTTTGGCTTTTATGTAAACAAGGAACTGGCCAAAGAAAGTGGAAACAATGCCAGTGGCAATTACGGAATCATGGATCAGATCATGGCCATTAGATGGGTAAAAGAAAATATTAAAGGCTTTGGTGGTGATCCTGAAAATATTACCATATTTGGTCAATCCGGTGGGGCCAGGGCTGTTCAGGCAATATGTTGCAGTACTCTAACAAAGGGGCTTTTTCAACACGCAGCCATGCATTCCGGTGGAGGATTATTCACAACATTCGGGATAGTTACAAGAGAGCAGATGGAAGTAAGAGGCGAAGAATTTATGCACTTTTGTGGATGCAAGTCTATAGAAGAAATGAGAAAAATGCCCTGGCAGGACCTTGAACAGAACAATATTGAATTTGTTAAAACAAGTTTTTTAAATACTTTTAATGTCTATGGTGATGGATATGTTGTGCCGGAATCTATCGAAGCATGTGCTTTCAAAGGTAATATGCACAATGTAGATTATCTAATGGGAACAACAGTTGATGAAGGCTACAACCCGGATATAACTTCTGTTTTTGGGAACGACATGGCTCCATCGGCAAGGCTCCTTGGAAGACAATTAATAGCACATGGGTTAAAAGAACCTTATGTTTACTGCTTTGACAGACCTCAGCCGGGAGATGATATTGGTACCCCTCATTCCTGTGACAACAGATATGTTTTTGGGACACTTGATGATACCTGGAGACCATATACAGAAGATGATTATAAACTCTCTGAGACTATGTTGAGCTATTGGTCAAACTTTGCAAAATACGGTGATCCCAATGGGGACAATATGCCAAAGTGGAAAACATTTGGCAAAGAGGGGTATACCATGAGGCTTTGTGTTCCGGAGTGCAGATCAGAAATACATCCCAATCTACTAAAGATGAATGAGAGAGAAGGAAAAATATTAGAAAATTTAAAGAAAATCTTAGGTGAGCAATGAGAGTTGAAAATGATATAAGACTTTGGAACAGACAGTTTGTGGTTTTGCTACTAATAAACTTGGCAGGCTCTTTTTCCTTCTATATGATAGCAACAACTCTCTCAAAATATCTTGTAAGTATAGGAATAAGTATTACATTTGCAGGTGTGATCGTAGGACTGTTTTCATTGACATCACTTATATGTAGGCCTATTAGCGGAGTTATTGCAGACAGAGTAAACAACAAGAAACTTCTTAGAATCAGTTACTTTCTTATGTGTGTTGGTCTTTTGGGATTTGCAATAACAACTAATAGCCAAATGCTGATTTTATTCAGAATTCTAAATGGAATAGGATTTGCATTTAGCGGAACCTGTCAGATGTCCATGGCTGCCAGGATGATTCCTAAAAAACGAATGGGAGAAGGGATTGGATATATTGGACTAGGAATGGTTATAGGATCTGCTGTAGCCCCAGGTGTTGGACTGGTTCTATCTGAAACTATCGGGATGAAGGGAACATTTTTGATAGCAGCGGGCCTGACACTGCTGGCAGTAGCGTTGTCATACATCTTGGATGAACAGGAAAAGAAATGCACGCTGCGAAAAGTAAAATTTACAGACATAATAGCACCTGAAGCAATTCCGTATACATATGTAGCAGGAATGTTTTCTTTTGCAAATGGAGTTATAGCTTCATATCTTGTAATGTTCACAGATGAACTTGGTATAAAGGGAATTAGTGCATATTACTCTGTATATGCAGTTGTTTTATTTATAACAAGACCTCTTTCCGGCAAACTTATGGATAAAAAAGGAATATGCTACACGGTAATTCCGGGGCTATTTCTTGGAACAATATCTATGTTTCTATTAGGAAGTAGCACAACATACATATCAATACTAATAACTGCAGCAATAAGGGCTATTGGTCAGGGGGCTGCTCAGCCATCCTTACAGGCAGGGTGTGTTGCTAAACTCGGAAAAGATAGAAGCGGGGTAGCTACCAGTACTTTTTATCTTGGAGGAGATATTTGTCAGGGAATCGGACCAATAATTGGAGGGGCGATTATTGGTGCATTTGTTGGGATTAAAGGATATTCACTTATTTTTTATTTCTGTGGATTCCTTTTGGTAGCAGCAACCGGTTATTTTATTGTTTATAGTTTTAATGGAAGAACCAAATCTCAAAATCAAAAAAACAGAACTTGTTTTTGAAAGAAAAGACGGCTCGTCTTCCTTATACTGATTATAGTCAGGAAAGGAGACGAGTTATGTCTGATATGAAAAAAAGCAAAGTTAAAACAAAATATGCAAAATCCGGTCCACTTCTTCTGATAGCGGCCCCGGGTATAATTTATCTACTGATCAATAACTACATTCCAATGTTCGGTATTTTCCTTGCTTTTAAGAAGTTTAGTTACAAAAAAGGCGTATGGAAAAGCCCGTGGAATGGATTCGATAATTTCAAATTTCTTTTCCAAACAAAAGATGCATTTATAATGACGAGAAACACCATACTTTATAATCTGGCTTTTATTGTGATAGGAACTATACTTGCGATTACCATTGCGATATTTTTAAATGCTCTGGGAGATTCTATTAGAACAAAGTTTTTCCAGTCTGCGCTTCTTTTACCTAATCTGATGAGCTGGGTAATCATAGCTTATATGGTGTATGCATTCCTTAACTCGGATAGCGGATTTATCAACAATACTATCCTGAAGGCTCTTGGAAAAGAGGATATTGCCTGGTACATGGAAAAGAAATATTGGCCATTTATCCTCATATTTGTTCAGATGTGGAAGAATGCGGGATATCAGTCGATCATCTATCTTGCAGCCATTGCGGGAATAGATAAGTCAGTATTTGAGGCAGCGAGCCTTGATGGAGCAAGCAAACTTCAGCAGATATTCAGGATTACACTGCCTATGCTCAAGCCTACAGTTATCATTCTCACACTTATGGCAGTTGGAAGAATTTTCTTCTCTGACTTTGGACTTTTTTATCAGGTGCCAATGAATTCAGGAGCTCTTTATTCTACAACGCAGACTATTGATACATACGTATACAGAGGTCTTATGGAGCTTAATGATGTAGGAATGTCAGCGGCAGCAGGACTATTCCAGTCACTTCTTGGATTCATAATTGTAGTTTCAGCCAATGCACTTGTTCGTAAGATTGATAGCGACAATGCATTGTTCTAAAAGTCAGATATAGGAGATAGAAAATGGAAAACATTATGAAAATGAAAAGAGCATCTGATACAAAGAATTTCAAGGCAGTCGCAACTATAGTACTCGGCATTTTGACTGTCATGGCTCTTTTACCAATCATACTTATTGTGATAGCGTCGTTCACTGATGAGACAACGCTTCTTAGAAACGGATATTCATTTTTCCCTGAAAAGTGGTCCACTGATGCTTATGTATATATGATCCAGCAGGGCTCAACTATTTTCAGAGCATACGGAATTTCAATCCTTGTTACAGTAATAGGAACTGTCGTAAGTGTACTTATCACCACAATGATCGCTTACCCCATGAGCAGAAGAAACTTTAAATATAAGAACGCGCTTGCTTTCTTCGTTTTCTTTACAATGCTCTTTAATGGTGGTGTGGTTCCTTCATACATGATGTGGACACAGGTTTTTAATATAAAGAATACTATCTGGGCCCTTATCATTCCAAATTACCTGTGCGGTGCTTTCAATATTTTTCTGGTAAGAAATTATTACAGCAACAGCATTCCTGAGGCACTTATAGAATCAGCTCAGATTGATGGTGCAAGTGAGCTTACTATTTTCTTTAAGATCATCTTCCCACTTGCAATACCTACAGTAGCTACGATATCTCTTTTCACCGCCCTTATCTATTGGAATGACTGGGTAAATGCCCTTTACTACATTCAGAAGCCTCAGTACTACGGTATTCAGAACCTTCTTATAAGGATCATGAATAATATTCAGTACTTAAAGAGCGGGGCCGCAAGTATCGCGGTAGGAACGGGAGCGGTATCACTTCCCAGTAACGCGGTCAGAATGTCCATGGCTGTTATAGGAATACTTCCGATTGTAGTTATATATCCTTTTGTTCAGAAGTATTTTGTTAAGGGTGTTGTAGTAGGCGCTGTGAAAGGCTGAGTTAGAGCAGAAATACATTGTTTAATATAGAGCTTGGAGGAAAATATGAAGATTAGTGAGATTATTCAAAAGATAGAAGAGTATCATCCAGATCTGGGGCCGGATTATAATGGCTGCGATGGGGTAAAATGTGGAAATCCTGACCTTGAGTGCACAGGAATTGTGACAGCCCTTGTTCCTACAGTTGAAGTCATAAAAAAGACTATTGAGCTTGGGTGCAATTTCCTTTATGTCCATGAGCCTACAAGTTACCTGACACCTGATTTTGCCGTCTGGAAGGCTGACTTTAAGTGCGACGTATATGATGAAAAGATAAAGCTGGCAGAAGATCATGGAATTGTGATTTACAGGGATCATGACCATACTCATGCTCACAGACCTGATGGCATTTTTACAGGTGTTCTTAAGTACATGGGATGGAGCGAATGCGTAGATACAACAGGTAAGGGCATTCCTTTTGGCTATGTTGTAAATCTTCCAAAAGAGGAGACTGTGGAAGATATTATCACAGAGCTTATTGAAAAGATTGGAATGAATGGAACCAGATATATAGGAAGAGCAAAAGATAAAATTAAAAAGATTGCTCTGGTAGGGCATATATATCCTGAAGCATTTATTCCTTCCTCGGAAAAAGATGGTTACTACACAGACTATACCACTGAAATAATAAGGACAATGCAGGAAGAAAACATAGATGCGATAATTCCCGGTGAGATAATTGAATGGAATTTGTTATCATATATAAGAGATGCCGTTTCTCTTGGAGAGCACAAAGCATGCTTTAATATAGGACACTTTAACTGGGAAGAGCTCGGTGCAAAATACGCAGCAGACTGGCTTCCGGAAGTTGTTGGACAAGGCGTATCTGTAACATATGTTCCGACAGGAGATATGTGGAGCTATCAGACAAGAGAAGGCAGATGAAAAACACATAATATGATTTAAAAAGGAGAAGTAAGGTATGGCAACAGGGAGATTACGTTTTTATTCTTTAGCACTGATGGGGCAGGTGAACATTGTTTATGTTATTCCAAAGGATGTTCCTGTGATGATGATGGGAGATAATCCACATTACAAAAGACCTATGAAGACACTGTATCTTTTACATGGCTTTTCAGGTAATGAATGTGACTGGGAATATAACGGAATAGCAGAAGATATAGCCTTTAAGTACAACATGGCAGTGATCATGATAAATGGAGGCAATAGCTTTTATCTTGATAGAAAGGCAACAGGCACTCAGTACTGCACATATGCAGGAAAGGAAGTTGTTGAATTTACCAGGATGATGTTTGGCCTTTCTGATAAGAGAGAGGATACATTTATAGGCGGCCTTTCTATGGGAGGTTTTGGTGCGCTTCACACCGCATTTGCATATCCTGAGACCTTTGGGGGAGTTGTAGCTCTTTCATCAGCGCTTATTATCCACCAGATTGCAAATATGGATCCTGATTCAAGAGATGAGATTGCAAACTATGATTATTACAAAGAGGTATTTGGAGATCTTTCAAAGGTAGAAGAGTCCGATGCTAATCCGGAAGTCCTTTATGAGAGGATAGAGAAAGATGGAAAACCAGTTCCTCCTGTATATATGGCAATCGGAACAGATGACTTTTTATATGAAAACAACCAGATCATGAGAAAGTTCCTTGAAGACAAGGGTGCAAAAATGAAGTATGAAGAAGGCCCGGGAATTCATGACTGGAATTTCTGGAATGCTTACATCGGAAAGGGCATTGAATGGGTTCTTGAGAACGCATAAAGCCTGAATGAACTGAAAGTATAGTAAATGACAATTAAAGGAGCGAGGTATGTCTTTTTCAGAAGTTCATTTTTTATCGGAGAGTCTAAAACAAGGAGTTTCAATGGCAGTGTTTATGCCTGAGAGAGGCCCTTTTGGCTCAGATGCAAAACCTCCCTATAAAACAGTATATTTTTTGCCGGGTTACAGCGGTGATTATTCAAGTATCATCACTATGCTTGGAGTGAGGAAACAGGCTGAACTAAAGGGCATTGCAATAGTAATGCCAAACGGTCAGAATTCTTTTTACGTAGATCATCCTGAGAGAAATGCCAGCTACAGTACATTTATAGGAAAAGAGCTTATTGAGAGAACAAGGGATATGTTTAATCTGTCCCACAAGCGGGAGGATACCTACATTGCCGGCATTTCAATGGGCGGCTACGGAGCTCTTTTAAATGGCCTTTTATATAGCGATGTCTTTTCAAAGGTTGCGGCCTTTTCACCGGCAACAGATCCGTATATGCTTCTGTGCGATCCGGCTAAGGGCGGCTTTGGAGATGCTGAGTTTGCCAATATGTTCGGAAACTTTGAAGAATATGAAAAGAGCAAATGGAACATAACAAGAACCTATACTGAGGCAGATAAAAAAGATATTCCAGAGCTCTTTATCGGTTGCGGAGACAGGGACATTGCAGTGGACTCTCAGGTGAAGTGCTTTAGGAAAGCCCTTGATGGAGCGGGCATTCCTTACAGATTCTGGGAGACCACAGGTAATCATGATTTTGAAGCTTGGGAAAAAATGATGGATCCGGCATTTTCTTTCCTTACAGGGATTCCTGAGGGAAGCCGAAACAGTCTGGCTATTCCGGACAGTATCATGGAGGGTAAGTGATGGAAAAACCTATTTTGGTAATTGATGTTTTGCTTGATGAAATATTCAACGTAGAAGGTACCGACGGCAAGGCAACAATGATCCTGTTTCATGGCTCATGCAACTGCGAGAATTTCAAAGGCAGGATTCTCCCCGGCGGTGTGGATACACAAAAAGAGGCAGCAGGTGAGCCGAGATTTCTTTCCGCCAGATATATTTTGGAGGGAAAAGACTGCGATGGAAAAGACTGCCTCATCTTTATAGAGAATAATGGTGAGACAGCTCCTATAAGTGGTGGCGGAGTTATCCACACAAAGCCAATTATCTACACTGATTCAGAGGCACTTAAGTGGATGGAAACAGCGGATATCACGGGAACAGTCACAGGAGCACCTGGCGGAGTGACAATATCGTTCTATGATGGAGATGCAGAATAATTTATCGTGGATCAGTCATCACAAAAAACGACAACAGCTTCCGCAAAAATTGAAAAGAAGGACAAACCTCCGCTTCATATAATATGTATGAGAGTGGAGGTGTTTATTATATGAAATGGGTTAGTTCATTTAAATATTTGAGAATTAATTATGTCGAAGATATCGCAAGTATTGAAAATGCAGACCAGAAGGTTGTTTTCTATAACAACATAAGCGGATCCAAGGTGAGAGTAAGATTTTCCAACAAGTATGCCAAAAGAAATCTCGTTATAGATGAGGCTTATATTGGCGTTATCAGAAATGGGAAAGACATAGGAAAAGAAGCATTAAAAGTTGATGGGAAGTCCGTAGTTACCTTAGAGCCGGGGCAGGAGATATTTAGCGATGAGACCTTGCTTGAAGTCAGCGCCGGCGATAAGCTGTATGTTTTACTTCATTTTGGGCAAAAGCAGATATATGAATCAATCTGCTGTTTTTGGGCTGATGATGGAGCGAAGGTTACTCTTGAGCGTGATGGCAGGGAGATTTCACGCGACATTATATCCGAGTTCATGAAAAATGATCCTAACATCCACATGCAGTCGATGTTTATCGGCTTCGATGCAGTGCAGGTTCTTACCTTTGATGAAACGAAGACTATCGCTGCATTTGGAGATTCTATTACCCATATGTCATTTTATACAAATGCTCTGACTAAGCGTCTTTATAATGGGTATTTTGAGAAGGTATCTGTAATAAACTGTGGAATTGGCGGTAACAGGCTCATAAATGATGCGACCTATGTGAAAGCAGCAGGAAAAGAACTGCTTCTTTTTGGAGAGGCCGGAGTTAAGCGCTTTGAAAAAGATGTATTTGAGATTGATGATGTAGACGCTGTATGTGTACTTATTGGAATAAACGATATTATGCATCCAATACAGCTCGAGGAAAAAGAAGAAACTATTTCTTCAGAAGATCTGATACAAGGTTACAGGCAGATAATTGAATGTGCTCACGAAAACGGTGCTGAGATCTTTTTTGGAACCATAATGCCAAGCGGGAATGATGACTATCCTAAGTGGTGGATTGAAAAATTTGAAAAGGTGCGAAATGAAGTCAATGACTGGATTCGAAAGGGAGAACTGCACGACGGCTATTTTGATTTTGATAAGGCACTGCAAGATGCAAACAGACCTGGCTACATGCGAAATAACATGAACATTGGTGACGGCCTGCACCCTAATACTTTAGGTGGTATGGAAATGGCTAAGGCTGTGGATATTAAGACTATTATGGGATAAGTAAAGCCTGCCGCATTATTATGCGGCAGTTATTGCATAACTAAGGAGGAACACCATGGCACAGCTTTATGAGAGTGAGGCATTTATTTACAATCAGGTTCCTGTAAGGATTTTTAATCATTATTTTGATGGAACTGACATTTTTACTTCACTCCATTGGCACAGAAATGTTGAGTTTAATCTGACTACAGCAGGAAGGATAAAATACAATGTTGATGGCGAAAACAAGATGCTTTCGCCGGGGGACTTCTGTATTATAAACAGTGGAGTTCTGCATTCAAATCACTGGGTTGAGCCCGGTGATCATTTTGAGGGAATATGTGTACAAGTCTCAAAAAGCTTTATAGACAGGTGGATAGGAGAAAACGTGTATTTTGAATATCCCAAAAAAGAAGAGGATGCGGAAAGAATAAGGCGGGAACTCATTAAATTTGGCGAGTATAAAAAACAGGGAAAATCTGACATTGAAAAGATGGAACTTGTATTTGATTTCCTTATTATGTTGAAGGAAAGCTGCGCTATAACGGGAAAAGCTTCGGAGCAATGCAAAGATAACGGGGATATAAATATAAAGTCCATAATTAATTATATAGATGAAAATTATATGGAGCAGCTTGATCTTGCAGGAGTTTCCAGAGCTTTTAATTATACCCCTGCCCATTTATCAAGGATGTTTAAAGAGCATGTGGGGAAGAATTTCTATCAGTATCTTCAAAATGTAAGGCTTATGCACTGCGTAGATGAAATGAAGGAAGATGAAAATGTAAGGCTGATAGAATGCGCTCTGAATCATGGTTTTCCCAATGCCAAGTCCTTCATTCAAACATTCAAAAAGAACTTTGGCTGTACGCCTTCAGACTGGATGAAACAGGGAAAAAGAGCCGAGCTTTTACCAGAATAAAAATTGACAACTATACCGACAAAAATAGGAAAGCCTCTCATCAATGACTTTGTTATTCTAAAGTTACATTGAAGGGAGGTATTTTTTATGAGGAAAAGAACGTTTAGTTTACTGATGGCTGGAGTGCTTGGGGTATCAACACTTGCAGGATGTGGAAGTGTAGCTTCTACAACTACACAGAGTAGTGACTCAACTACTGCAGCTAAGACAACCACTGAAGAGAAGGCTGCAGAAACCACAAATGCAGAAACTTCATCTGAGCCTGTAACTATTTCGTTTTACACAACAGAAACAGGTAAGGATGATATGTATCAGGACCTGATATCTGACTTCGAAAGCAAGAACCCGGGGATTACAGTAGAGTATATTGCAGCTGGCGATGATCAGCTTCAGCAGTGGATGGCGCTGTATGCAAGTAATGAAGGACCAACAGTAGCACTTATGGATCCAATTAATATCTGGGAAAACCAGGACAGAATGCGTCCTCTTACCGGCGAGGCAATGCTCGACAATATTGAGGAGGCATCCCTTAGCACAATGACTTTTAATGGTACTGTATATGCAGTTCCAATGTCTGCGGCAGGTATAGGACTACTTTACAACAAGGCTGTATGTGATGCGGCAGTAGGTGGAGATTTTGATCCAAGTACAATAAAGACAAGATCTGACTTAAAGGACCTTTTTGATAAGATCGAGGCAACCGGTGTTGCAGCAACATGCCTTACAGGCGTTAACTGGTCTCTTGGAGCACATTATCTTTGCCAGACCTACGGCGCAGCTATTGGAGATACCAAGGCACGTGTTGATTACGTTAACTCTATTATTGGAGGAGAGACAAAAGAGATAGATTCAGAAGTATTTAATGGATTTATGGATACCTTTGACATGCTTGCACAGTACAACTACAACAAAAATGATCCGCTTGTTGGAGACGTAAACCTTGATGCTATGGCACTTGCAGAAGGTAAATGCGGTACATGGTTCATGGGTGACTGGGCATGGACATACATGGCAGAACTTGTAGGTGAGGGAGATGAGTTTGGACTTATGCCTGTTCCTCACAGCGATGATGCAGGTGATGTTACAAATCAGCAGCTTCCTACATCTTATGCTAAGGGCTATTGCATTGATGCAAGTCAGAATACAGAAGAACAGCAGCTCGCAGGTCTTAAGTTCATTGAGTACATCTCATCTGACAGCTATTCACATGAAGTTCAGGCAAAGCGCCTTGGACAGGCCCTTCCATTTAAGAACTGCCAGGCTACAATTGACAGCCCTCTTGGTAAGTCAACTGCAAGCTACATCTCAGCAGGAAAAACAGCAGATTTCTATGGCACACCAAGTCTTTGCCCATCAGATATCTGGTATGAGTGCGGAGCTTATATGTGCGAATACCTTTCAGGTGCATGCGACAGAACAAAACTTGCAACTCAGATCGATGAGTACTGGTCCAAACAGGATAAAAGAGAATATTGATCTAAAAAAGTAAGATAGGGAGGGCGCGTCCCTCCCTGTTTTATATGATTTCAAGGAGAATTAGAATGCGTGTCAAAAATAAAAAAGTGACGAGCATAAAAGAATTTCTTTTATTTGGGTTTCCATCATTTTTCATATGGTTCTCGGTGGTGATTATTCCATTCGTATATGGATTATTTATCACGTTTACTGATTGGAATGGTTTGTCACAGGATATAAATTTTATTGGAATTGAAAACTACAAGAACATACTAACTGATTCAGCCTTTTTGGGAGCTTTTTGGAAAACGGTTGTATATGCTCTTTTTACGGTTATATTAAGTAATCTTATAGGCTTTATTCTGGCTTTAGTGGTAACTAGTGGAATAAAAGGTCAGAACCTTTTCAGAACAGGCTTTTTTACTCCTAACATAATTGGCGGAATTATTCTGGGTTATATTTGGAATTTCATCTTCTCATTCGGTCTTACAAAACTGGGTGAATTCACAGGAATAAGCTGGATGCAGACTTCATGGCTTACCAATCCTGTAAGGGCACTGATGGCGCTTATCATTGTCAGTGCATGGCAGATGAGCGGATATCTGATGGTTATTTATATCGCGGGCCTTACAGCCGTTCCCGCAGATCTTATGGAGGCAGCCCGCGTAGATGGAGCAACAGTTTTTCAGACTGTTATGCAGATAAAGATACCTATGATAAGAGGAACAACAGCAATCTGCGTATTCCTTGCAATTTCCAGATGCTTTATGTCATTTGATACTAACCTGTCCCTTACAGCGGGAGGTCCCTATAAATCTACAGAACTTATAGCCTATAAGATTTATCAGACAGCCTTTACAAGTATGGACTTTGGTGTTGGACAGGCTCAGGCGATCATTCTTTTTGTTATCGTCTCTGTCATTTCATTATTACAGGTATACTTTACCAGAAGAGGGAGGGTTGATGCATGAGCTCAGAACGCAGAAAAAAGAGCATTGTTTTTGCTATAACCTTGATAATACTAATATTCTTCATGGTTCCCTTTTATATGCTGGTAGTTAACTCATTTAAGTCAACTGCAGATTTTATCAGAAATCCATTTGCACTACCGGGATATCTTAGTTTTGAAAATTTTGTAACAGCAATAGACAGGATGAATTTCTTTAAATCGCTGGCAAATACTGCATTTATCACAGTAACAGCAGTAGTGATAAATATGATTCTTTCATCCATGACAGGATATTTGTTTGCAAGAAAGAAATGGAAGATAAATAAGATAATCTTTATGGCTTTTCTTGCTTCAATGGTGGCACCATTTCAGGTTTATATGATTCCTCTTGTCAGAATATATGCGGGAATACTTGGTTTTTCAAATAACCTTCTAATGGTTGCATATGTGGCAGTTGGATTAAACATACCATTTGCGGTATTTCTTTATTCAGGATTTGTAGAGGGGATTCCACGGGAACTTGATGAAGCAGCTCTTATTGATGGGTGCAGTTTTACAAAGACTTTTTTCAATATTATAATGCCACTTTTAAAACCAATAATCATAACTGTTACGGTATTTGTTGCTATGGGTGTGTGGAACGACTTCTTGATGTCCAGTTTATTTCTTACTAAGACAGATACCAAGACACTGGCTATCTCCATCAAGACATTCCTTACTAACCATTCTGCAGAGTACGCTCCAATGATGGCAGGACTGCTCCTTAGTGTACTCCCTGTACTGATTTTTTACCTCATAGGGCAGAAGTACATAGCCTTTCGGAATTGAAGTGCATTTAGAGCATAAATAACGGGATCCGCCCGATTGAACCTTGAAAAGTTAATACTATCCTAAAAGATTGGAAGATATGGGATCGATTGAGAAGAATTGCCCTAAAAATGGCGTACTTT
>NZ_JAGBLU010000021.1 GCF_017635265.1 Butyrivibrio sp. | reverse complement strand
TAGAACACACGTTGAGAAATACCTCTGGGGAGATTCACCCTTCTGGAGCGCAAGTTACTTTTGTGCAACTACCGGAAGCGTTTCTCTTGATACCGTTAAGAAATACATCGAAGATCAGCGAACAGAAGAACACAAACGCAAATACATTAAGACTGGGAAATACAAAAAGAAAAGCTAGTGCGATTCATCCCACAACCGATTTCATCGGAAGGGGTTTTCTCGCACGTTGTTATAATATCAAATTTTAGTAAAATAAAAAACTTACACACTTAATTTGACACTCTCTTACATACTTCATCCACCTGCAGGTGCCAGGCGGTACCTGCAAATGGGGAGCATGATTTTTTAATATAGCGGTTCTACTTGTCTTTCTTCTTTTTCTTATCTTTATTGTCCTTATTCTTATTGCTTTTTTTATCCTTCTTTTCTTTTTTGGATTTTTTATCTTTCTTTACTTTCTTGAATTCTTCCTCTTTATATTGGTTTTGGAAGTACTCTTCTGCAGCTTCATCAAATGCCCTCTCTTCAATATTCACTTCGTCATCATAATCTATCATCGTTACTGAAAACTCAATACCCATGTCAGCACTTGTTCCAATAATATCTGCTACCGTAGTTTCTACTTCCGATTCAGCATCTTCTACAGCCTGATTTTCAGCGTTTTCTATACTATTTACATTTTCAGTCAGATCCAGATCATCTCCGTAAGACTTTGATTTATAAAGTGCAAACTTGGCCGCTGCAGGACCAATCAGCTCATAAAGCACACTGGAAGCAAGAATTATTGTTAAAAGAGCGCTCCCCATTTCGCCTTTTAAAGTTCGTGCCCCAAGCTCTGCAAGCCCGATAGCTACCCCTGCCTGCGGAATGAGCGCAAAGCCAAGATATCTTTTTACCAGGTTTCCTGAACCTACAATCTTACATCCCCAATATGCTCCCAGATATTTACCTATAATCCTGACAACAAAATACCCTATCCCCACTACTATAAGTGGCAGAGAACCAAAATTGCCTCCATTAAAAAGTGCGCTTAAGTTAAAAGATATTCCTGATCTGACAAAAAATATCAGCAATATAGGAGGGCTGAAATAGTTGAGCTGTTTGAACAGCCTGTCATCATCCGAAAGATTTATATATACTGATCCCATTGCCATGCACCCTAAAAGAGGTGAGGTATCTAGAATTGCCGCTATCCCACAAAAAGCAAATAACATAGCAATGGCGATTATAAGCCTGTTATCAGTGCTATGCTTGTTTTTCATAAAAAGATTGATAAAAAAACCAAACAATCCACCAAGGACCATTATGGAAAGATTCAAAATTAGAGGCACAATAGTTCCAAAAACACTTACTTTTCCGCCTGAAATGGAAACAGTAGCAATAGAAATGGCAATACTATAAGCTATAAGTCCCACCATATCATCAAGAGCCACAACCTGGAGCAGCGTATCAACAAACTCACCTTTTGCCTTGGTCTGCCTTATTGTCATCATGGTTGAAGCAGGAGCCGTTGCAGCTGCTAAAGCTGCAAGAACAGCTGAAAATGACATTGGAAGCCTGAACATATTAAAGCACAGGATAAAAACAAAAACTGTCGCCAAAAGAGCTTCAAATATCGTGATTATAAATACCTTGGGGCCATTTTTCTTCAAGGTATCAATTTTAAAAAACTGACCTGTTCCAAAGGCGATGAAAGCTAATGCTAAATCCGGCAAAAAAGCCGATGCCTCTACAAATTTTTGAGGAATAAGATTAAAACAATATGGTCCAATCAGTATGCCGGCTACTATATATGCTGTTACATTTGGGAGTTTAAGCTTTTTGGTTATTCTTGTCATAAGAAATCCTGCCAAAAGCATGATGGACATGGAAAGAATATCTGCCGGAACCTGATTTCCTGCGGCAAATCTATCATAAAATAGATTAATGTTCATGATCATCCCCCAATTTCTTAAAGATTATCCTATAAGTATATCACAATCATTTATAGAAACGAAAAACTCCTCTCTGCGACTTCAAATGCCACAGAAAGGAGTTTTGATCATTACTTATTAAAGCGACTTAATAGCATCTGTCTTGATAATAAACTTAACGCTGCTGTCGATATCTTCACTTGCGCCACCAAATGATGTGTAGTTCTCACCGGCTTCTCTTAAAGCTGTCATTCTGTCTGCAAACTCTGTAAGATCTCCATCAAACGCTTCGTAGAGCTTCTTGATACCCTCTTCGTCAAGCTTGATAACGCCATCAAGGAGTTCCTGAACACCGTCATCAAGTTCGATTACACCATCATTGAGCTCGCCCACGCCATCGTTAAGCTCAATTGCTCCATCATTGAGTTTTCCTGCACCGTCATCAAGCTGTCTTGCGCCGTCATTAAGCTGGTATGCACCGTCTTTAAGCTGGTATGCACCATCTTTAAGCTGTGCCGCTCCATCATTAAGCTGAGATGCTCCATCTACAAGTTTGCCATTGTTAGAAACAAGTTCCTTTGTTCCATCATGGAGCTGTGATGCGCCACTACTAAGCTGTCCAAGGCCATCATCAAGAGTTCCTGCGCCTGCATAAAGCTGATTGATACCATCTGAAAGAGCTGCGCTTCCATCTGCAATCTGTTTTGCAGCGGCAACTGCTTCCTGAATCTTACCAAGTGATGACACATCAAGTCCTGATGCCTGTACTTTTGCAAGTACCTGATCAATCGCTGTATATCCTGCCTTTGTAGCACCTACAAGCTGACCATATGATGTGAATACAGGTGCGTTCTTCATAACCTGTTCTTTTATTACAGGAGCAAGTGCTGCCTGTCCTTCCGGAGTACTCATGATAGAACCAAGTTTGGCAAGCATCTGAGGACTGCTGATAAGTGAAGCAATTTTGGAATCATCCATTGTAGACATAATAGATACAAGTGTATCTGCATCCATATTCGCAATGATTGCTCCAAGAGTTGTTGAATCAACGCCTGCCATAACTGTTCCAAGTGTCTGAACCGGCATCTTACTGATAAGTGCGCCAAGTGTTGTAGTATCCATACATGTCATTACTTTTCCAAGCGTAACCGGATCTAATCCTCCAACTACTTCCTGCAGCTTTTCATCATCCATTGTCTTTATAACATCAGCAATTTCTTGAGCTTTAAGGTTAGAGATAATAGTTGCTTTATTCTCTTCCAAATACTGTTTTACAGACTGTTCTGTTGCCTGCTTTACAAGATATTCGAAATAAGCTTTTCCTTCATCATTAATATAATTAATGATATCTTCATTTGTTACAACCTTGCTCTCCTCAAGCATAGCAGCAATTTCTTCATCTGTATAATACTGACCTAGTGAATCATTTTGAAGCTCGTCTAAACTAAGAGTAGTTGTTCCTGTAGTTAAAGTCTTTGATTCTACAAGCTGATCTTCTGTAATTGTATCTGAAGCTGTTGTATCAGCAGTCGTTGTATCTGTTGCTGCGTCTGTAGTTGTTGTATCTGTGGTAGTTGTTTCTGTTGTTGTGCCTGTAGTTGTTGTATCTGTGGTAGTTGTTTCTGTTGTCGTGCCTGTAGTTGTTGTATCTGTGGTAGTCGTTTCTGTAGCTGATTTAGTATTTTCCTCAACTTCTTCTGTATCTTCTGTTTCATCGAGATCTTCGTCATCAGTATCATTTTCAGGATTGGTAATTGTATCTGTTTCTACATCCTGCTCAAGATTATCGCCATTTGCCTGCTGTGTAACTGATGTTGTTGAAGTAGCCTGAAGTGTAGATTTTCCAGCTTCTACCATCTGTGCAAGCTGTTCTTTACTTTCAATCTTTCCACCTGCAAGTGTATTTATGAAAGCGTAAAGCTCATCTGAACACTCTCCTCCGGAAATAAGGTAGTTATATGCTGCATGATACATTGCACTCTGAGTCTTAAGTCCTTCAAGCTGTGTTGATAACTCTTTTATCTTAGTCTCATCAAATCCACCCAGTTTTGCTGAGAGAAGATCACTGAACTGCTTTGAACCTGCTGCAAGAGTTGTAGCGCCTGTCTTAGCACTTGCAAGCCCATCTTTAAGCTTTGTTGAACCAGCTTTTGCTGATGAAGCTCCATCAGCAAGCTTTGCAGCACCATCATTGATTTTGCTTGCACCATCTGTATATGCAACTATGCCATCCTTAAGGCTGCCTGTTCCATCACAGAGCTTACCGGTTCCATCATATAATGAACCTGTTCCATCATAGAGCTTACTTGTACCATCATAGAGCTTTACTGTTCCGTCCTTAAGATCACTTGTGCCATTTTTGAGTTCTTTGGTTCCGTCGTAAAGCTCTGTAACACCATCGCGAAGCTCTGTTGTACCGTCTTTGAGTTCCTTACTGCCGTCAACAAGCTTTGTTGAACCATCGTTAAGCTCTCCCATGTCATCTTTGAGATCATCAAGCTTGTCTGAATCAGAAAGATCAGTTAAACCAAAGTCAGAAAGAATATCTGAACTTGCCATTGTGATTGTCATACCAAGTTCGAAATCTGTTGTATCAGCAGTTACTTCAAAATGATTTGTGAGTTTTTCATCAAGCTCGCCGTCTTCGTTAAGCTCTTCCCACTTCTCATCATCAATATCAAGAGATTCTTTAAGACCAGGAACTGCAACACCCATTACTACGTAGTTGCCACCATCTGAAATAACCTTACCATTTGATATCTCTACGTTTGAGAACTTATCTGAATCAAGCATCATACCTGAAACCATTGCAAATGGTGTATAAACTTCAATCTCTTTTCCATTAACTTCTACAGTCTGTTTTTCTTTATTCTCATAATCGAAGCGGATTGTTACCCTACCACTCTTTCCTGCAAGTTCTTCAGGAGAAATCTCTTTTCCATCAAGAGTATATGTTATCTTCATGTCAACAGGAAGCTCTTTGTCTGTAGTTCCCTGATAATAAATATCTGCGCCTGAAGCATTCCAGGTAAGTGTTCCGTCGCCGTTATCGGTGAATGTCTCTGAACCCTTTACATTCACAATATCCTTGAGCTCTGTAGCATCTGACATCTCGCTTGATGCATCTGCATTTTTGAGCCACTCGCTAACGATGACATCGTTTACTGCACCATTGGCATCAGTCTTTACATATACTGTCTCAACCTTGCCGGCCTCGGACTCACTTGAAGCAACAGCTGAATTGGTTACCATGCTCTCTTCAATCTCTGACTCAGCCTGTGTCTCAACTGCTGCAGTCTCATCTGTAACTGTATTAGCGCCGCATGCTACTGACATCATAGCAAGCATTGCTGCCATTATAACTGAAAATGATTTCATTAAACTTTTTCTGATCATGACTAATTTCTCCTCTATATTATTATTTTAAATCTCAGCTAATGAAGTTCTGCTCTCGGCTAAAGCCTCAAAAAGGCCTCTCAGCTAATGAAGTTCTGCTCTCGGCTAAAGCCTCGCCAGAACACGTTCGGACTAGGCTCGAAAAAACCTCGCCAAGTCCTCTCAGCTCATGCCACGTGATGGATAAAATCCCCAAAATGATGGTGCTCATGGTGAACAGCCTCAACCCCCTTCATGCCGAAGGTTGTCTTAACAATGAGCCAGTCAAAGAGCATGTACATCGCAGGCAGTACCAAAAGAACTGTGAACATACTGATGATTGCTCCTCTTGCCATCAGGTTACAAAGTGAACCTATCATATCGATACTTGAGATAAGTCCAACTCCGAATGTTGCTGCAAAGAATGAAAGAGCACTGACAATTACTGATTTCATGCTTGTTGAAAGAGCTATCAAAGTTGCCTCTTTCTTGTCATGCCCATTCCTTCTCTCATTGAGATATCTGGTTGTCATAAGGATCGCATAGTCAACTGTGGCTCCCAGCTGAATTGTTCCGATTACGACTGATGAGATGAAAGGAATTGTTGTCTTTGTATAGAACGGAAGTCCCATGTTAACAAAGATAGCGAACTCAATTACCGCAACAAGGATAAATGGAAGTGATACAGACTTAAGTACAAAAGCGATGATCAGGAATACAAGTCCGATTGAAACTGTGTTAACTACGTTGAAATCATGATTTGTAATATTGATCAGATCCTTTGTACAAGGCGCCTCACCAACTACCATAGCCTTCGGATCATAGTTCTTAACAATTTTGTCTACCTGATTGATCTGAGCATTTATTTCATCAGAAGCTATCTTGTAATCAGTTGTTAAAAGAACCATCTTCCACTCGTCACTCTCGAGCTTATCTAACGCATCTTCAGGAATAAACTCCCTTGGAAGTGCTGGTCCTATAAGTGAATCTGTACTTAATACTGAAAGAATACCATCGGTACTTTTCAGCTCTTTTATCATCTGGTTCATGGATGCTGAATCAAGGTTTTTATCAACAAGAAGCATGTATGCTGAATTCATTTCAAACTTCTCATCAACTTCGTTCGCACCCTGAACACTCTCAAGGCTGTCTGGCAATGTCTGTGTCAGGTCATAATAAACACTTGTGTGATTGTTTCCGTAAATTGCCGGATACAAAAGCACAAGGAATATAGCAAGGAAAGCAATGTAATGCTTTGCCACAAACTTAGGAATTCTGTCAAACTCAGGCATAAGCGGTTTGTGCTTTGTCTTTTCAATGAGTTTATCAAATACAAGGATCATACTCGGAAGAATTGTTACACATCCGATAACACCAAATACAACACCCTTAGCCATTACAATTCCAAGATCAAGTCCAAGTGTGAAGCTCATGAACATAAGGGCTACGAAACCTGCAACTGTCGTTATTGAACTTCCAAGAACTGATGTAAAGGTTGCTGAAATAGCGTTTGCCATTGCATCCTTTTTGTCATCATTTCTTTCAAGCTCTTCCTGGTAGCTGTGCCACAGGAATATTGAATAGTCAAGTGTAACTCCCAGCTGAAGTACTGCACTAAGTGACTGGGTTATAAAAGAAATCTCTCCTTTAAAGACGTTGGTACCCATGTTGTAAACGATTGCCATTCCAATACTTAAAAGGAAGAAAAGAGGTATCAGATAGGAATCCATTGTCAGTGAAAGAACTATCACTGCAAGAAGTACTGCGATTCCTACATATATAGGTGTCTCTTTTTCTGCCATATTCTTGGTATCTGTTACGATGGCGCTCATACCGCTCATGAAGCACTGCTTGTCGGAAATCTTTCTGATGTCCTCAATGGCCTGCATTGTTCCGTCTGATGATGTTCCTTCATCAAATACAACGAACATCATTGTGGCGTCATCGCTATTAAAGGCATCGTAGACTTCTGTCGGAAGCATCTCCATTGGAACTGACAAGTCCATTACAGAGTCGTACCAGATCACATCTGCAACGTGGTCCACATTTTCGATTTTTGATTTAAGATTTGCAACATCTTTTTCCTCCATGCCCTCAGCTACATATAAGACAAAAGAGCCTGTTCCAAACTGATCAAGAAGAATATCCTGACCTTTCATGGTTTCTATATCCTTAGGCAAATAAGTAAGGATATCGTAGTTGACTCTTGTGTTAAAGTAACCGATTGCGGACGGAACAAGAAGTGCTATTGCCACTATCAGTATAACATATCTCAGCTTTACAATTAAATGTGAAAGCTTATTCATAACAAACTGCCTCCCTTTTTCGTTTAATAATTTTTATTTCAAGCGGAACTATTATTTAAGAAATAGTTTATTGACCGCTAGTCATTTTTTATATATTATGGTATAACATGAATATGACCATCGGTCAATATTTTTTAGATAAAAATTTTATTAAGTATTCCATTGCCATTTAAATGAGGCATTAATAGCCGAATTTATGCAGATTGCAGCGTGGAATGTCATATGTTAGAATTAGTGAAACGAGGATATAAAAATGGGAAAAGCAGCAGATAATAAGAAATTAAAAATGGAAAATCTTCTCAATACTTCCTTTGAACTTTTCACTTCACAGGGAATAAACAAGACTTCCATTTCAGATATTGTTAATAAGGCTGGAGTTGCCAAGGGAACCTTTTATCTTTATTTTAAGGATAAATATGATATAAGGAACAGACTCATTGCCCACAAATCAAGTCAACTCTTCATGAAAGCCTATGAGGCTCTCGGAGATGCCGGAATTGAAGGCTTTGAAGACAGACTTATATTTATAATGGACTATGTTTTGGATGAGCTCGAAGCCAACAAGGGGCTTCTTGCTTTTATATATAAAGACCTTTCCTGGGCAGTGTTCAAAAAAGCTCTCACCACGCCTACAAACAGCGAAGACATTGATTTTGGAGAAGTATACAGGAAAATGATAAAAGAGTCCGAGCTTGAATTTCAAGACCCGGAAGTAATGCTCTTTCTTATAATAGAGCTTGTTGGTTCAACCGGCTACAGCTCCATTATGTATAACGATCCTGTATCCCTTAATGACCTTAAGCCACATCTTGAAAAAACAGTTAGAAACATCATAGAAACTCATACGATCAAACATTAAAAAAGGAAAGCCAGGGGGACGGTTAATTTGACTAATGATAATAAGTCAAATTAACCGTCCCCGCTGACTTCCCTGAAGTTTATCCCAGTACTTCCAATATCGCATCCTTCATCTTCTCAGAAATATCAAGCCTGCGTATGCTTTCCTCAGAATCAAGTTCTCCTCTAAGGTACGCATCATATATTCTCTGTTTCTGGTCATAGCTGAATTTGCATCTCTTTAGGAAATCAAACAGATCTTTTTGAGGATCATTGCGGCCAAGAGTAACGTTTTCTATTACAATCTCTGCACCCTCAGATGTTTCAACACCAGAAAGCTCCACATAGACCTGTCCGGATTTTTCGTCATAGCCTTCAACCGGATTTGCACCACACAGAACAAACCTATAGTTTCTCTTTTCAGGTAAAAGAGCTGTTTTCCCCGTTGCTGCATGTATCCTTATAACAAGCCTTCCAGTTGCCTTATCATAGTGCTGGCTAATTTTAGTAAAGCCTCCGTTGTCGTTCATATAGTCATTTGTATTTCCGTCATCTTCGTAAAGAGTGTATTCGCCATCTGCACCAATTCCAAGATAAACTGTTAGTTTTGAAGGAAGATTATTCACATCCTCATCAATGACTGTGGACATTGGAACGATGCCTCCGGCCTTTATAAGTACAGGCATCTGCTCGATCGGCCTGTAGAGCTTTCTCATCTTCTCGCCTTCGTAAACTCTTCCATTAAAGATATCAATCCATCTTCCCTTAGGAATAAAGCTCAAAACTTCTCCCATCATAAGCTCGTCATCAAGCTTTGAAGTGATAGGGAAAACAATCAGCTCACTTCCAAAATAGTAGCCGTTTCTTGAATGGTATGCCCCCTCTGAATCAGGACTGTTGTAGTAAAGAGGCTGCATGAGAGGCTCATCGTTTCTGTACGCCTCATAATTTGCAGTGTACAGATAAGGTATCATTTTGTGCCTTAGTCTCATGAAATTATCCACTATGCTGCGCATAGGCTCCGGAAGGTTCCATGGCTCCTTGAAAAAGAAAGGATTGCATGAACTGTGAAGTCTCATGATCGGCGAAAATACGCCGAACTGCACCCATCTGCATGTTCTCTCGCAGTCCTCTTCTCCGTGCATATGTCCGCCTATGTCATGGCTCCACCAGCCATATCCGACATTTGATGCGGTTGAAGTAAAGAATGGCTGAATATCAAGGCTTATCCAGGTAGCACAGGTATCCCCGGAAAAGCCGATTGGATATCTATGGCTTCCTATTCCTGCAAAGCGGGAGAATATCATAGCTCTTTTACCGCGGCGAAGCTGATCTAAGTAGTGATAGTGGTTGAGAATCCAGAGAGGATCTACACTTCCTGACTTTGCCTTAGTGCCCTGCTGCCAGTCTATCCACCAGAAGTCAACGCCATCCTCTTCATAAGGCTGCATTACCTCTTCGAAATAGGCATCTACAAAGTTCTTATCCATAAGGTCAAAATCAACAGCTTTTTTGGTAGCAGGGTCAATTCCCATGCGCCTTGCCACTTTGTCATACATAACCTCGAAAGCTCTGATGCCATCAGCCGGGTGAAGATTTAATGTAACAGCTTTTCCTCTTTTATGAAGTTCTTTTAAAAATCTCTTATAATCCGGAAAATACTCTTCATTCCATGTGTAACCGGTCCAACCGCTTCCGTACTCACTGCCTACGTCAGTCAAATGCCAGTCCATATCTATAACAGCAACCGTGATCGGAACATTTTCTTTTTCAAAGCGGTCCATCAGCTCAAGATAGCTTTTTTCCGTGTACTTTTCATACTTGCTCCACCAGTTGCCAAGTGCATACCTTGGAATCATTGGTGCTTTGCCGCACAAATAGTAAAAGTCCTTTAAAGCTTCTTTAAATCTCTTTCCATATCCCCAAAAATAAATATCTTTTTCAGGATTTTGTCTGTCAAAGATCTCCTCCCCAGAAAGTTCGCAGCTCTCTCCATCGTCAAACCAAGCGTATCCCTCTCTTGAAAAAAGGCCTTTCTCATAAAGAACTACTCCGTTGGTCTCATCAAGAGTTCTCACAGTTCCAAAAAGGTTCCAACCATTTTCTCCATAGTTCCAGACAATTCCGTTATCTAAAAGCTTTATCTTAAGCCCTTTGGGAGAAAAAGCTCTTTTATCATAATCGACTTCAAGCCTTTTTGTCCTAAATAACAATTTGTCTTCTTCATCGCAGATAATATCCACATCCACCTGTGGAAAGTCTCTGTTTAAAACAACCTGCGTTGCATTGTCTGTAAAATGTCCGTTTTCCTCATATTCCAGACGGAGCAAGCTCTCCGTCAAAACACTGATACGAAAGCTTGCTCCCTGAATTATTTTTTCCTTCGGACAAATGGGTTTAAACTCATATGTCTTCACTAAAACAACCTCTTATATCCTAAATTAAATTACTTGTTTGAATTGTATGTATTATAAGCATCCTGCTGGATCTTGATGAAATCGTTATATCCCATTGTCTCCAATGTTTTGATATAATTATCCCACTGCTCATTTATGCCGCCCTCTGTAACCCATGTTGCCTGATTTGATGCAACATATGCGTCAAGATCAGTGAAAAGAGTTGCAAGTGTGCTAAGCTGGTCATTTGTATAACTTACATTAGGGAAGGCTTCTTTTGCAAACTTGCTAAGTTCCTTATCAAGTGCAAGCTTGGAAGCATCACCGTTTTCAGCAGCGTACTTTACTTTGTCGTTAAATCCGTCAGCTACATACTTTGGTCCAAAGTCTCTAAGCGACTGGATCCATGCAAATGTATCAGCTGAGTTTCCATCCTGTGGCTCAAGTACTGTGTATGTGCCATCTGCTGCCTTTTCAACACCGATTCCAAAAGAGCCATAGAAATTCTGGATTGATGCATCTTCTGTGTAGAACTTATCTACCCATGCAAGAAGTGGACCAGGGTTTTCGCAGGCTGAAGTTACAACAAACTCATATCTGCTGTAATTCCAGTGCTCAGGGTCTGAGGAGATGTACTTTTCTCCATCAGGGCCAGATAGTGCAGGAAGTGCCACGTACTCTCCGGCATTGGCACCAAATGTTGCATCTGCTGTCCAGCCCGGAGCTACACCGATGATAGGTGTCTCATTCATAAGCTTTGCATCACGCATTGAAGTATCTTCTGTGAAAAGCTCAGGATCAATAAGTCCCTTTTCAAAGCACTCATGCATCCATTCAACGCCTTTTTTGTATCCTTCAGTCACAGGAAGATATACAGGCTCACCGTTCTGGATAGCCATCATGTATGTTCCATCTGCGCCGAGTGTTGTTCCAAATGGAAGGCAGAAGAACATAACTGAATCAGCATAGCCCTGTCCGAAAGGAATCTCATCATTAGGATCCCCATTTCCGTTGGCATCATTTTCCTTAAAGGCTACAAGAACCTTCTCAAATTCTTCATAAGTCTGTGGTACTTCAAGTCCCAAGTTATCAAGCCATTTCTTGTTGATAAACATCTGGTTTGCTACAGTTGGTCTGCAGGGCTTTTTTGATGGAAGCCCGTAGATATGTCCGTCTGCAGAAGTAGCAAGAGCCTTCATTGTAGGATCACTTTCAATGATGCTCTTAAAGTTTGGCATATACTCATCAATATAATCGTCAAGAGCTATGAATGATCCTGTGTTTGTAAGGACATCTGATTCTGAGAAACAAATTGATCCCATAAATGCGTCAGGAAGATCTCCTCCTGCTAAAAGAACTGCTTTTTTGTCACCCCAGTCTGAATTAAGGATAGTATCCCACTTTACAGATATTCCTGCTTCACCTGCTGCCTGATCAGGGAATCCTGTGTGGTAATCCTCTCCCCAATCAGCCCATCTTACTGTTGCTACCTCGTAAGAAGCTGCATTGGCACCTGCTCCCTGTTCTGCTACCGCAGCTGCTGTGGTAGTACTGTCAGAAGTTGTTGCTGTTTCAGCCGCCTGGCCACAGCCCGCGAGCATAGTTGTCAGTGCCAGTGCTCCCGCTACCAAATTAAACTTTCTTCGCATTATTTTTCTCCTTCTCTAAAAATATTTTATACTATTTATCCCTTTACTGCTCCTATCATTACGCCCTGATTGAAGTACTTTTGCAGGAAAGGGTAAAGAGCCATGATCGGCAATGTTGAAACCACAATTGATGCGTATTTCATCATGTCTGAAAGCTGTCGCAGCTCCTGGGCCATAGTGCCTGTAGCCGCTCCAAGAAGTGACTCATTGGAAATAAGGATTCTCCTAAGTAAAAGCTGCAGTGGAATCAGATTCTCGTTTTGCAGATAAATAAGTGCATTGAACCAGGAATTCCAAAGACCTACTGCTGTCCACAGACCAACCACCGCAATTACTGCTTTTGAAAGAGGAACTGCAAACTGCACGAAATACCTTATAGTGCTGCAGCCGTCTATCTGTGCTGCCTCCCAAAGTGATTCGGGAAGTGAATTCTGGAAAAATGTCCTTGCCACGATTATGTTGTAAGTGGATACCGCAAACGGAACTACCATAACGAGGAAATTATCCAGGAGGCCAAACTGCTTAACTACCAAATATGTAGGGATCAGGCCGCCACCTACAAACATGGGTATCAGGTAAAAGACATTTATTATCTTTCTACCAGGCAGGTCTTTTCTTGACATGGCATAGCCGGCAGTAATATTAACCAGTAGAGCAACCAGTGTGCCGGAAATGGTATATATTATGGTGTTCCAATAGCTTTTCCAGATCTGCTTCTGTTCAAAAAGCTTTTGGTATCCCCTTACATCTATAGTCTTTGGCCACAGCCACACCTTGCCGTTTGCCACATCCGCAGGATTGCTAAAAGAGGCAATTATGACAAACCAAAGCGGATAAATAACAGCAATTATCATGAGCACTGCTATCAGATGAAATATGATATTTACTAAAACGTCCTGTGAAAACTTTTTCTTTTTTACCATTTCTACCTCCCAATATCAGAACAGGCTGCTGTCCGTAAGCTTTTTGGCCATCAGATTTACCAGCACTAACACGATCACATTAACTACCGTATTGAAAAGACCTATTGCAGTAGACAGACTGTACTGCATGCTCTGCATACCCATTTTGTAAACATAGGTTGAAATGATCTCACTGCTCATGATGTTCTGAACATTTTGGAGCAGGAATACCTTTTCAAAACCTATTCCCAATATGCTTCCGGCCCTCATAATGAGAAGTACCATTGCCGTCGGCATGATCATGGGAATATCTATGTACTTTATCTTCTGAAGTGTGCTGGCCCCATCCACTGTTGCCGCCTCATAATATGTAGGATCTATTCCCGCAAGCGCAGCAAGGTAAATGATGCTGTCCCAGCCAAGGTGCTGCCATATGTCGCTCCATACGTACACATGTTTAAATCCTGCGGCACTTGACATTACATTCGGAAATTCATGTCCCAGTAGTTTAAAGAGATTTGCAAAAAGACCGCTGCTTGGCGAGAGGAAGATCAGGATAAGTCCGCACATTACCATTGTTGAAATGAAATGTGGCAGATAGGTTATCACCTGAAATACTTTTTTAAATCCCCTGGTCTTCATCTGGTTGCACATAAGTGCAAGAAGGATTGGAAGCGGAAATCCTACAAGTATACTGTACAAACTCAGTACCAGCGTGTTCTTTATGGTCACCGCAAATTGATATGATCTGAAATACTGCATGAAATTTTTCATTCCCACAAAAGGGCTTTTCAGAATTCCAAGAGCAGGTGAATAGTTTTGAAATGCTATCACTATTCCGACCATCGGAAGATACGCAAAACAAAATAGCAGTACTGCTGATGGTAAAAGAAGTAAATACAACTGATAGTATTTTTTTATGTTCCCAAAAATTTTATTCTTCATTTTTTGTTCTCCTTGATTTCATGTTCTAAATCTTAAAGATTTTAAAAAACAAAAAATAGCACTATTCAGTTTTATGGATAGCACTTTTCCGAACAGGAAACTAAAAACTGTGGCAGGCTCCAAACCTTTAAATTATAATGAACTTATGAAAAACCAAGGAAGAAACAGAGCATATCCTGTTGTGCAGATACTTCGAAAAACACTACTTATTTCTGTGCCGGTTGTTATCATTTTTGTGATAGTAAGTGTCTTTTCATTTTTGGAAATAAGAAAGCAGAATAATCTTGCAGTAGAGAATGCCGTATCAATATATCAAACAGAATTAACCGAAAGACTTAATGCCATAGAACACTTCGTTCAATGGACTGTTTTCCACGATCCTATTCTTGACAGCTTTTCTATTGAAGGTCACATGGGGGATTACAGAAAAGCCAGTACCGATCTGAGGCTAAGAGTAAGCGACATGCAGTATTCAACAGGTTCAGAATATATGTATTTCTTTTACTGGGATGAAGGAAATCTGTTCATTAATGCCTCTGACATGGCAGTTACTTATGACAGGTACAAGACCATCAGGAAAAGGATAATATCTGACGTTTCGCAGGGGCTTACATCAGGCGGTCTATCCTGGATACCTACTGTTATAGGTGGCAAAACCTACCTGTACTACGCAATTACCTATAGCCATAGAACTTTTGTGTCGCTGGTCCCGATAGAAGATCTACTCTCTCCACTGGGCAGTCTGAACCTTGGAAACCACGGCAATATTAAGTTTCAGAACCTCAAAGGTGACACCTATTATCAAACTGCAGCCAGCCCCAGCGGATTTTTGGACTATTATTATAACGAGATTGTTTTCCACGGTGAAGATGCAGGTCTTCCTTTCACTTTAGTTGTAAACTCAGATATGCTCGGTAACTATGGAAAGATCTTTCTCCTTCAGTTCCTGGTATTTTTAACCGCTCTAACTCTTTCCTTTATCATGGGCGGCTACATTCTTTTGACATATAAAAAAGTTATCCTGCCCATCAGGATTTTTTCCGAAAACCTGTCAAAAATGGACTCACTATCAGGTGTTGAAGTTACAACCCTTGATCTTACTGACGGCAAATTACAGGAGCTAAACCAGATAAATGACCAGTTCAAAAATCTTATCCATGAAATAACAAGGCTCCGCATCAACATTTATGAAGCAGAGCTTGACCAGAACAAGTTCAGGATCCACTTTTTGCAGCAGCAGATAAAACCGCACTTTTACTTAAACTGCCTCACTACGATAGACAGCATGCTAAGCCTTGGAGACGTCAGCGCAGCTCAGAAAATGCTCAGCTTTACCTCCAAGTATTTCAGATATCTTTTTCAGGCAGATAAGGATTTTGTAACACTTAGCAATGAGATTTCTCATGCGGAAGATTATCTTGATATTCAGATGATGCGCCTATCGGAGGACATTGACTACGACTGCGATATCGATGATTCACACATGGATGTTCTTATACCGCCTCTTTTACTTATAACTTTTATCGAAAACATCATCAAACATGCGGATTCCAAGGGGAATGTGTTAAAGATAACAGTATCCAGCAAAGACCTTGAAAGGGAAGGCAGCTCTTTTGTTGCCATCTCAATTGCAGACAACGGTCAGGGTTTTCCTGATGAGATCATAGAAAAAATAAAGAACAAGGAAGATCTCACAGAAGATGGCAGCCACATCGGAATAACCAACTGCATCAGAAGACTCTCACTCCTATATGACGGGAGCTTTGATCTATCTATAGAAAATAGCGTTTCGGGCGGCGCCGTAGTTACTCTGGTGCTCCCAAAGAGGTATCAATAAATGAATGTTTTACTTGTGGACGATGACCGCTTTGTCATTGCGGCGCTCCAAAAAGGAATCGCCTGGGAAAGCCTCGGATTTACTGAAGTTTTCACAGCAGGCGAGATCAATTCGGCAAAAGAAATTATAAATTCAAATAAAATAGACCTGCTCCTTAGCGACATCGATATGCCGCATGGTACAGGTCTGGATCTTCTGAGCTTTTTGCGCGAGCATGGAAACAAGGTACCAACTATCTTTTTGACTAACTATGCAGATTTTTCCTATGCCCAAAAGGCAATTGAGCTTAAGAGTTTTCACTATTTTTTAAAACCAATTGACTATGCAGAGCTGACCCGCATCATCAAAAAAGCCATAAAGGAAGCCTATGATAATGACACTTCCGAAAGCTCTTTTTACAAGCTTGATACATCTGATACAGAATCGGCGCAGAAGGCTCTTTTAGCATATGTTGACGAACATTTTAAAGAAGAAATAAGCAGAGAGCAGCTTTCTGAAATGTTCTTTTTTGATCCGGATTACATCACTAAAATATTCAAAAAAGAGACAGGCTTTAGCTACAAAAATTACGTTATAGAAAAGCGCCTGTCCCTTGCGAAAAAACTTTTAACAGAAACCGATTATTCAATTCACGATATCGCACTCCACGTCGGGTACGATAATTACTCATATTTTACCAGACTCTTTAAAAAGAGCTTTGGCATGACGCCGGTGGAATTCAGGAACCAGAAATAATGCGTTAGATTCCTATAAGCATTCCTGCATAATACACAATAAATGCTGCGATCCACGCAACTACACACTGCCATAAAACAACGGCAACAGCCCATCGTCTTCCCATCTCTCTGCCAATCGCAGCAACAGCCGCAACGCATGGAGTATAAACAAGTGAAAAGACAAGAAGGCTTACTGCAGACAGAGTGCTTATAGCAGCAGAAACGCCGCCAGCTTCGTCAAACAGCACTTCCAAAACTGATACCACACTCTCTTTTGCCATGAATCCGCTTATGAGAGATGTGCATATTCTGAAATCCCCAAGGCCAATTGGTTTAAAGATAGGAACCAGAATTCCGGCAATTGCTGCAAGCATGCTATCCTTGGTGCTGTCCACAAGTTCCAGATGGAAATCAAAGCTCTTGAAAAACCACACAACTATTGAAGCCAGCATAATAACCGAAAAAGCTCTCTGAATAAAATCTTTTGACTTTTCCCACATCAGCTGCATTACACTTCTGGCACTGGGCATGCGGTAATTTGGAAGCTCCATAACAAACGGAACTGCTTCGCCCTTAAACAATGTCTTTTTATAAATCAAAGAAACTATTATTCCTAAGACAATCCCCAGAAAATACAGCGCGGTGATCACCAGCCAACCCTTATCAGGGAAAAATGCTGCCACAAAAAAGGCATAAATAGGAAGCTTGGCGGTACAACTCATAAATGGAGTAAGAAGAATCGTCATTTTCCTGTCTCTGTCACTTGGAAGGGTTCTCGTCGACATTACCGCCGGAACCGTACATCCAAAGCCGATAAGGAGCGGAACGATACTTCTTCCGGAAAGTCCTATTTTCCTAAGGAGCTGGTCCATAAAGAATGCAACTCTTGCAATATATCCACTGTCTTCAAGAAGTGATAAGAACAAGAATATTGTAACGATTATAGGCAAAAAGCTAAGGACACTTCCCACACCTTCAAAAATACCATCAACCACAAGACTGTGAATTGCTGCATTAACTCCTGCCTGCGTCATGGCATTGTCTACAAGGCCTGTCAATGCACTAACTCCCGTTTCGATAAGTCCCTGCAAAAAAGCTCCGATCACATTAAAGGTCAAAAAGAAAATAGATGCCATTACAAGAATAAACACCGGAATAGCAGTAAATCTGCCGGTTAGAACTTTATCTATCTTCTGGCTTCTGATCTGTTCCTTGCTCTCATGAGGTTTTACAAGGCATTCATCACATATCTTGTGGATAAAGGCAAATCTCATGTCGGCAATGGCTGCTGCCCTGTCAAGGCCTCTTTCTGCCTCCATCTGCTTTGTAATATGTTCAAGTGTCTCTTTTTCATTATCATCGAGACTTAGCTTATCAATTATGAGCTGATCTCCCTCTATTGCCTTATTGGCCGCAAATCTCAATGGGAGCTCTGCTGTCTTAGCGTGATCCTGTATAAGATGCATAACTGCGTGGATACATCTGTGAACAGCGCCGCCATTATCATTTTCATCACAAAAATCCTGGCGTCCCGGTCTCTCCTGATAGTGGGCTATGTGCATAGCATGGCGCACAAGCTCGTCTATGCCTTCATTCTTGGCTGCAGAAATAGGAACAACAGGAACCCCAAGCATACTCTCCATAAGGTTAATATCAACCGTTCCACCATTGCCCCTAAGTTCATCCATCATGTTAAGAGCAATCACCACAGGAATGTCCATTTCAAGAAGCTGCATAGTCAGATACAGATTTCTCTCCATGTTTGTGGCATCCACAATGTTGATGATGGCCTCAGGCTCTTCCTCAAGCACAAAGTTCCTGCTGACAAGCTCTTCACTGGAATATGGAGACATGGAATATATTCCGGGAAGGTCCGTTATCATTGTATTTTTTTGTCCGAGTATTGAACCATCCTTGCGGTCCACAGTAACTCCGGGAAAATTACCAACGTGCTGATTTGCACCTGTCAGTTGATTGAAAAGAGTCGTCTTTCCGCAGTTTTGGTTACCTACAAGAGCAAATGTCAAAAGAGCTGTATCCGGCAAAGGATTGCCGCTTCCCTTTGGATGATATTTACCTTCCTCACCAAGTCCCGGGTGTTCGATCTTTTTAGAATTCTTTTTTGACTGTCCTGCCTTACCAGGTTCTTTTGCCTCAGATAGCTTAGTCACCTGAATTTTCTCAGCATCAGCAAGACGAAGTGTGAGCTCATACCCATGGATCCTAAGTTCCATAGGATCACCTAAAGGCGCAAGCTTAACAAGTGTAACTTCCGCCCCTGGTATAACTCCCATATCCAGAAAATGTTGGCGAAGAGCTCCCTCTCCGCCAACAATATCAATTCGTGCACTTTCACCAATAAGTAAATCTTTTATTGTCACTTCAATTTCTCTCTTTCATTAAGGAAACGTGGGTGTTTTATGTTAAGTGCAAGCCTTTTATTTTAGTAATATCAGTCGAGATGCCAGATGTCTCTGTTGTATTCAGCGATTGTTCTGTCTGATGAGAAATATCCGGCCTTAGCTATATTGGTAAGCATCATCTTTTTCCACTTATCGCGATTCTCGTAATCAGCGAAGATCTCGTCTTTCTTGGCAATATAGCTCTCAAGATCAATAAGTGTCATGAACCAGTCCTTGTTAAGAAGCTCGTTGTAAAGTCTCTCAAGATTCTCTTTATGTCCAACCTTTAGGCACTCTTTACTTACGATGAAATCTACAGCTTCCTTTATAACAGGGCTCTTCTTATAGTAATCCTTTGAAACGTAATCAGCCTTCTTGTAATGCTTAATAACTTCGTCAGCGCTGATACCAAAGATATAGATGTTGTCGTCACCAACAAGCTCATGGATCTCAACATTGGCTCCGTCATCAGTTCCAAGAGTAATTGCTCCGTTAAGCATAAACTTCATGTTACTTGTTCCTGAAGCCTCTTTTGATGCAAGAGAGATCTGCTCTGAAACATCGCATGCAGGAATAAGCTTTTCAGCGTAGCTTACGTTGTAGTTTTCTACCATGACAACCTTCATATACTTATTTACATCAGGATCATTGTTGATGATCTCCTGAAGCACAAGTAAAAGGTGAATAATGTCTTTTGCAATAACATATGCAGGTGCAGCCTTAGCGCCAAATATAAATGTAAGCGGTCTTACAGGCTTCTTGCCACCCTTTATTTCGAGATATTTATGGATGATATAAAGAGCATTCATCTGCTGTCTCTTGTACTCATGGAGTCTCTTTACCTGAATATCAAAGATTGAATCAGGGTCAACTTCAACATTCTCATGCTCCTTGAGATAAGAAGCAAGCTCTTTCTTTTTGTCCATCTTAATCTCTTCAAGTTTATCAAGAACTTCCGGATTGTCAATGTGCTCTAAGAGCTTTTCAAGTTTATTTGCATCCTTCTTAAAGCCATCTCCGATTGTCTCTGAAAGGAAATCAGCCAGTGGATGGTTACATGAAAGAAGCCATCTGCGGAATGTGATACCGTTTGTCTTGTTGTTGAACTTCTCAGGATAGATCTTGTAGAAGTCGTTGAGCTCGCTGTCCTTAAGAATATCTGTGTGGATAGCAGCAACACCATTTATTGAGAAACCATAGTGGATATCAATAAATGCCATGTGAACCTTTTTATCCTTGTCGATGATCTGAACCTTAGGGTTCTTGTACTTAGCCCTGATTCTCTTATCAAGCTCTTTAATATAAGGAACAAGCTGTGGAACTACCTTCTCAAGATACTTAAGCGGCCATGTCTCAAGAGCCTCTGCAAGGATAGTGTGGTTTGTATATGCACATGTCTTGCTGACTACATTTATAGCTTCATCAATATTAAATGCCTTTTCCTCAACAAGAATTCTGATAAGTTCAGGAATGATCATTGTTGGGTGAGTATCATTGATCTGAATTACTGCATGTTTGTGAAGCTCATGAAGGTCATACTGACGCTCTTTCTGCTCACGAAGGATAAGCTGTGCAGCATTTGATACAAGGAAATACTCCTGATAAATTCTAAGAAGATTTCCTGCCTCATCAGAGTCATCGGGATAAAGGAAAAGAGTGAGGTTCTTGTCAATCTTAGTCTTATCGAAATCAATTCCTTTTTTTACAAGGCTCTCATCTACTGATTCTATATCAAAGAGGCGAAGCTTGTTTACTCCTGTGTCGTAGCCAACAACGTTCATATTGTAAAGGCGGGAAACAACTTTTTTATCACCAAAAGCTACTTCAAAAGTAGTATCTGTCTTTTCAAGCCAGGAATTTTCCTCGATCCAGTCATTCTTTTCAGCACACTGGAGATGATCCTTAAATACCTGTTTGAAAAGTCCGAAGTGATAGTTAAGACCAATTCCCTCACCTGCAAGACCTAATGTTGCAATAGAATCAAGGAAGCAGGCAGCAAGTCTTCCAAGTCCGCCATTTCCAAGTGATGGCTCCGGCTCGCACTCTTCAACTTTAGAAAGGTCCTTGCCATTTTTTTCAAGAATAGCCTTAACCCTGTCATAAACTCTAAGGTTAATAAGATTGTTTGAAAGAAGCTTACCAATAAGGAACTCCATAGAGATGTAGTAAACTTTCTTTTCTCCGTTGTAAACTTCAGCCACATCCATAAGGCGTGAAGACATCTCTAAAAGTATGTAGTAAGTCTCCTGATCTGTACATTCCCTGATTGTCTTGCCAAATTTCTCATCGGCAATTCCCTCAAGCTGCTCCTCAAGGTTGAGTACAAGTACGTCGCGTTGCATGTTTGTGTGCTTGGACATTATTCTTTCTCCTCTCGTTAGTAAAACTGGGGTTATGGAAAACGTTTTCTTTCTTATTTATGTGATAAGATTATCATAGGAAAACGTTTTCTGCAAGCATTTTTTCCCGATAATTAAATAAAATATTTAAAGCACCGCTAATGGTGCGGGTTTCTGAACTTTAGTTCAAAAAGTCATACAATAATATCTTCGTACTTTATACGTACAAGTTCATGCTTTATTGTAACTTTTCGTCCGGTCTCGCCTGACATCAATCTATTGAGCTCACATATAGCCTTTTCAGATATCTTTGTAAAGTCCTGTTTTACTGTATTCATCTGCTTTCCCACATATCCCATGAGAATAATCCCGTCAAATCCACAAACAGGTCTGAAAATATCCATATCAATAAGCGCTTTCATTGCTCCTATAGCCATCATATCCGATGCACATACTACACAGTCTGCGTTTTTGGCAAAACGCATTGTAAGCTCCCTTGCCCTAAGCTCGGAAAACTGTCCGTTCCTTACTGTAAGCTTGAGATTTTTCTCCTCGCAAAGTTTCTTTATGCCAAGGAGTCTGTCCTTTGTGACATATCCGGTATCTTCTCCTGCAAGATAAAGAACCTTCTTGCATTTGTTCTCTGCAATAGTCTTTTTGGCAACGTCATACTGAGCTTTAGCATGGTCAACACTTACAGAAGATGTGGAATCATTTACCATTGGTGCATCCACTACAACCATCTTAAAGCGCCCACTGTTTATAAGTTTGTGGATAACTTTGTCCTTAGTTGTCATACCATAGACTATGATTCCCCTGATTCCCTGTGATTCAAAATAACCTGTAACCTCGTCAACCGTCATATCCTCTATCATTGAGGCAAAAACAGTGATAACATCCAGCTGCAGTTCTTTTGCCTTATGTACTGCCCCTGAAATGTACTGCATATTGATTTCATCACTGGCCTGAGTGTTTAAATTAAGTTTTATAAGAAGCGCTACTCTTCCCGTCTTTTTGGATGAAAGCGAAACGGCAACGGCGTTCGGAACAAACCCCAGCCTTTCAACTACTTCATTAACTTTGTTTTTTGTCTTATCGCTTACGTTGGGATAGTTATTTAAAACCTTCGAAACGGTAGAAATCGCTACCCCTGCCTCCTTGGCTACATCTTTTATGGATACCATTTTTTCCTCGTTATTTATTATATGTTATTTGGTATGTCTCTAATTTTCTGAAAATCAGGTTATTTCCAATAGAATTATTCATTGCCAGACAAGTTCAATTATCTGTCCGTAACGATTATTTATCCGAAAATTAGGAAATCGTTTTCCATACCATTTAATAATATATTTTTAACCTCAATTTGTCCATTAAAAATCCATAAAATCGCATGTTTATCGGAATGACACTAAGTTGCATTGTTGACAGTGCCCAAAAAGTCTACTACACTTTTCTTATGTTTTATCAGGGGGAAATCAATGAAAATTAAATGTGATTATTGCGGAAACACATATGAGGATACTTTAGAAAAGTGTCCATCCTGTGGAGCACCAAATCCATCCCATCAAAATTCCGGAAAGCCTAAATCAATTGAAGAACTAAAGGAGTGGTACAAAAACAGAAACCTTCCTTCCTATGAGATTACCCGGTTCTTTATCGGAGAAAACCATGAGGGACCAAGGGCCTTTGGAATATATAAGGATGAAAACGGTGATTTTATCGTCTATAAAAATAAGGCTGACGGGAGCCGGGCTGTAAGATATCAGGGCAAAGACGAAGAATACGCTGTAAATGAGCTTTATCAAAGATTAAAAGATGAAATAGTCCATCAAAAAAAACTAAACAGTGATAAAAGAAACAAAAGATCAGTTTCCGGTTCAATCAGATCATTTAAAGAAATGGGGTTTGTTGACAAACTTGTACACATTGCACCCAAAATATGGTTTCTTGCCTTAATCCTGATTCTGATAAACTCATTTATCGTAAGTCCGTTCAAGAACAGACATAACGGCTACTATCAATACAATTCGGATGTCCTGTACAACTACCAGGGTGACTGGTATTATTGGGATGTATACGATTGGGAGCCGCTTGAACAGGTTGCAGGTCCGGATTATGCAAGAGAAGTTTCAAAAGAACTTGAATCTAATTATGACGAATACTATCTCTCAGAGGGTTGGAACGATTCATATACTTTTGATAATTGGGAAAATTCTTCCTATTATGAGGAATATCATTCGTCAAGTAACTCCGATTATGACTCAGATTACGACTGGAGTTCAGATGACAGCTGGGATTCAGGCGGAACAGACTGGGATTCTGACTGGTAAATTGAAAAATATACCTATGAACGGACTCAATAGACAATATGATGGTTAACTGGTATGACAGTAGTTGTAGATTAGGGAGAGTATTCTAGCCAAGCATTTTGCTTACGCTAAAAAACTCTCCCTTAATCTTCACCGATAAACATACTATAACAATAATTCAGTCACTAGTACTGACTTCGGTCTTTGAACTTTATTACACTATATCTAAAAGTACCTTCCGCTATTTTTTACTTTGACTATTCTGCTAAAACAACTGCACCAAAAATATCTACAAGGTGCATATATCCACAATAACCATTTCCATCAAGAAGAGTTGTAACAGGATATCCGGCAGGAATTGTTACTTTTAGTTTTTGCCCTTCTTTATTAAATTACGCTAAAAAGCCTTACAGCTAAATCAAGCTGCAAGGCTTTTTTTATTGTCAGTTATTAAATTAAGGATTATCAATATGCTCCATCCTGTCCGAAAATTGCAGGGAAGGTTCTAAATATCAGCTCTATGTCTTTTGCAATGCTCATGTCCTGAATATACTGAAGATCAAGCTCTACCCACTTATCCCATTTTATCTTGGCTCTCCCACATACCTGCCAGTAGCAGGTAAGTCCGGGCTTAACAATTGTTCTCTGCTTCTCATAAGCGTTACATTCTTCCATCTGAGTTGTAAGTATAGGCCTTGGTCCTACAATGCTCATATCTCCTTTAATGATGTTAAAGAGCTGTGGAAGTTCATCTATGGAGTAGCGCCTTATGAATTTACCAACATGGGTAATCCTTGGATCATTCTTGATCTTAAATGCATGACCTGTCTGTTCATTCTGAGCCTGCATTCTCTCAAATTGAGCTTCAGCATTTTTATACATGCTTCTAAACTTGTAAATCTTGAAGCTCTTCATATCTTTGCCTGCTCTTTGTTGTGTAAAGAAAACAGGACCGCCATCTTCTAAAAAGATTGCTAATGCTGTCACTATAAATATCGGCGAAAGCATAATGATTGCAATACTTGATGCGACTATATCAAACGCCCTTTTTATCCATTTGTACACATTGGGCTTATGATCATATATTTCCTGATAATTAAGCTCAATTATCTTTCGACCGGCCAAAACTTTTTCGACTCTTACCGGTACTGTAGCAGCTTTTGCCATAAATTAGCCCCCTCATAGGTCAAAAATGACAGCAGACACTTCTTACGCTATAGAACTTTAGCAGAATCAAATCAATTTGTTGCGGATGCCATAACAGGAACTCTTATAAATGCTACTGTTCCATGCTGTGACATATTTACAATTACATGCTCTTTACGAATTTCCGACACCTGAAGCTGTACCCACTTACTTCCCTGAAGCTGATATACAGCGATATTATCTCCTACAGATACTCCACTAACGTAGAAATTAACCTTTGCTGTTTTAAATGAAGCTCCGGGAGAACTTGTTGTCACCACATTAAGGAGCGTTCCTCCAACACTTGCTGCAAGAGAGGTTGCTGAAGTAAGCTGCCCACCGGTAGCCGGAGTAAGTACAAATGTCACACTGCTCTTACCACCGTTAATCTCTACATGACCGCCCTGTCCTACGATAGTTGAGCCATAGCCAACTATATTATTTCTCTTATAAAAATCATTTGCAGATGAAGAACTTCCTCCACCTGAACCGCCTGAACCACCGGAAGACCCTGACGACTTAGAGCCCTTACTTCCGCTTGCAGAAATTGCATTTGCCAGATTCTGCACCTGAGTTGTCAAAAGAGCCAGCTGAGCAGTACTACTCTGAAGCTGTTCCTCGTATCCTTCAAGAATTACTTCGTACTCTTCCATTTTTGTTGTAAGTTCAGCAATCTGTTCTGCATTCGCTTCCTCGTTTGTCTGTAAAACTGCTATCTCTTCTTTAAGCGTTTGCACTTTTTCCTGCAAAGTAACAACATTCTCTCTCAAAGTAGCCACGCTCTCTCTAAGAGTTGTAACCTGCTCAGAAGTGTTTGTTTCACTTTCCTGAATAGCACTTTCAAGCTTTGTCTGCAGATCTTCAATCTTATTCATCAGATCCTCTGTAGTAATACTCTTTGAACCTGTTGTCGTAGTTTCATCTGCCGCAAATACGCTTAAAGATGAACTTACAAGCAAAATGCCTGCAACCGTGAGAGCAAGAATTTTCTTCATAATCTTTTGCCTCCATATACTTTTACTAAGCACAATATAACTTTCTATTTAAAAAAACTTCAGCGAAACAAATTTTTTTGCCAAAGCTCCTTACTCCTGATCTTCCCAGTCAATCACCCTGTCAATTTTCCCTGCAGCATCTCCCACAAGACAACCTATTACCACAGTCTGCTTATCACTGTCATCAGATGTAAGTGTCAAAAGAAAATGTCCGGGTTCAAGTCCTGTTTCCCATCCGGATCTGATATTCTTATTCATAGACCTTCCGGAATATATCTCATCAATAAACTGCTGACATCCTGACGCATACGAAAAATCGTACTGTTCAAGCAGCCTTGAATTGTCTCTTGTATATGCTGCCATTATGTAGTAAATAAGAGAATTGCCATCCATGTAGACCTGAATATACTGATGACTTTCAAAATAGCTTCTGTCAAGGAATCTGCCAAGCTCTGCAGTCGGAACTCCGTGAACCACCTCATTAAAATCACACATATCTTTCATGTTCGCGGATTCTATGTAATAGCACCCGTTTGGATCCGGCTCTTTTGCAACGTTATGTGACTTATAGAACTCATCATCACCGTCAGAATTTTGTAAAAGCGGTCCGTTGATTCCTGTGCCCGGAGCATAAATCCAGGCAAAAATGTCCTCGTTTTCTTCCCTTAGGCTTTCAAAATCAATCAGTGTCCCATCGCCGTCCGAAGGATTTATTTCTTTATCTGTTTTAGCGCATCCTGTTACTGCCAGAAAAACAAGTACCACTAAAATAATTTTTTTGACAATTTCCCTATCTATATCTGTATATCGTCTGGTTTTGTTCATTTATTTAGTCCACAGCATCAACTTTTTCATAAAAAACATCAATTATTGTTTTGTAAAGATCGTCATCATCTACATAGAACTCTTCAAACTTTCCGTTCTTAACATTTTCACCTTTAATCGTAATTATGTCTTCTGAATCAAATTCAAAATTTGAGATAAGCGGAGCCAGATAGCTTATCTCATCCGCAGTAATATTTGTAACCATCTTGCTGCTTATGGCACTAAACAGCTCAACCGCTGCGTTATTGTTTTCTTTAGTAGTCTCTTTTGCTGCCTCAATAAAGCCTTCAAGGTACTGCCTCTGCCTCTCAAGTCTGTTTTCATTAGACCCGAATACACTTACATCTCTGGATTTAACATAGTAAAAAGCACTGTCTCCCTCAAGATGGACCTGCGCACCTTTCTTTAGTGTTTTATCCCACTTGGTCAAATCCTCCAAAACAGTTACATCCACACCTCCAACCTGGTCGTTTATAATTGGAATAGCGCTCATGTTAATAGCCGCATATCCATGTATCGGAAGCTGATAAAACATATTTGAAACAGCCTTTACCTGATAACCACAGCTTTCTTCCATACCGTCTCCAAAGCCATGCTGTGTGGCTAATTGAGCAATTACTGTGGTCTGATACCTGCCAAATTCATCATAAACATCAACATTTGTCATGGAGTTTCTATTAATACCAATTATTTTGATTGACTGATCATGAGGATCGAGGACCAGCAAAAACAACGCATCTGCCTGGCCTCCATCCGTTCCCTCGGCAACCTTTACTACCGTATCATCATCTTTATCTATTCCCATAATCAGGAAAGTTGTTATATCATCGTTATAGTCATAAACATTGCCGTCATATGTGATCCAGTCATCTTCCCATGTGGCAGAAGTATCTTCATAGACTGCCGTATCCGTCTGAGCCATCATTGGCGTTGATGTTGCGGATTTAGAGTCAAGATTTGTTTTTCCAAATATTCGCATTACCTCAAACCCGGCAAGACCAAGTGTAGTAATGGTCATAAGTACAGCCCAGATTATGAGAAAGACCTTTACTGCTCCACGCATGTATTATCTCCTGTTGTCAATCCTCCAAAGAATTTCCGTTTGACGAAGCATCTGCGCTATTGTCCCGGTCGGATTCAAGCGTTTCTCCCATCAACATATCAGGGAAAAGACCATCCTCCATTACATCCACAGCATCGCCATTATTGTCTATATCTTTGATATCTGCCGGAAAAACTCTGGATTGTTTTGTCACATTTCCGCTGAAATCAGCCACAGCATAATAAACTACCGCTGTCTCCTGATCTCTGTTAAGTACGACTTTTTCAACTACAATCCTGGAAGTAAGATCTCCGTCTTTTGAATCATAAGCATTTATTCCTGCAAGCAGATCCTTATCTGTTGTTTCGGAACCATAGGTAAGATTCAGCGCAGTAAATCTAAATTCCGGCGGCAGCTTATCACTTCTCCCATATGCCAGAACTATAAGCACTACCAGAACCCCACTTAATATGGTAAAAAATATACCGAAAATATTCCCTTTCACCTGCTCCTCCAATTAATTTTAATTGATCATCCGTCTTTTCTGGTAACTTCCGCAAGATAGCTAAGTTCGTCAAGGTCATCATCGGGAGGTGAAGGCTCCTTTTCCCTGGGTCTGCTATTTACCCCCGTAGTACTGTCTGCCTCTTTACCATAGTAATTACCGTAATATTTACCATAATATTTGCCATAGTAATTGCCGTAGTGTCCATAATATCCTTTACCGGAAATATCCACTTTGTTAAGAACAACTCCAAGTATTTTAGCTCCGGCCTTATCAAGCTGATCTTTTACTCTCTGTGCAAATCTATAGCTGATGGCATTACTTTCAACGACCATAACTGTCCCGTCACACAGCTTGGAAACAACCGCCGCATCTATTACACTTCCAAGCGGCGGAGTATCGATTATTACATAATCAAATACCTGCTTCATGTTCTCCAAAACTTTTTCAAATATTCTTCCGCCCAAAAGTTCACTGGGATTGGGAGGAACCGGTCCACTAAATACCACATATAAATTAGGTGTATCCGTTTCGCAAATAACACTCGAAAGTCTTTCTCTACCCACAAGACAATGGGTTAACCCAAGCCTCACGGAACCTGTTCTGTATCTTCCCACAAGAACAGACTTTCTCATATCGGCATCTACCAGAATTGTCTTTTTTCCGGCTTCAGCAAAAGCTCTGGCAAGAGCCATAGCTACCGTAGTTTTTCCTTCGCCCGGCGTACAGCTTGTCACAGATATAATCCTGACATTTTGACCACTGAATTCTATGTTGCTTCGCAAGGTCTTGTACGCTTCTTTTATCTGATAATTATTTTCCGCCTGACTAAAATGAAGCTTTGCGTTCTGCATAATTCCCCCACTTTACTTCTTACCAGCTTTATTCTTTGCCTTCTTTGCTTTCTTTTTATCCTGTTCGTCAACTGTCAAAGGAACCAGTGCCAGTGTACTTAGTCCCAAATATCTCTCAACATCATCATTGTTCTTTATTGTGTCATCCAAAAGATATCCCAGGATCACAAAGAACGCCATTATAACTGCACCGATAAATCCTGAAAAAACAGTCCATTTTCCAACGCTGGGACTGGCCTTCTCCGTTGGAACATTTGCTGTTTCCGCAACATTTATTGCGTCAATATCCATAACATTTGTAATATGCTCACTTGCAACTTCACGGATACAGTTGGCAATCTTCATGGCCATAAGCGGATCTTCATCCCTGACCGTTATAGCAACTATTCTGGTATCAGATGGCGTATCCACTTTAAGAACATCGGATAAATCCTTATAATCCATTTCCACAAGATTCAATCTCTGAATAACTTCCTCAAGAACATATCTGCTCTTAATTAGTTCAGCATAGTCCTGAGTGAGCTGCGTAGATATCTGCACGTCAGAATATGTAACAGTCTGATTCTCTTCCTTATTAAGAATGTAAATTTTTGTTGTTGATTCATAAATCGGGTGAAGCACAAATTTACTGATAAAAAGTCCTGCCAAAGCAAAAAAGACTCCGGCACTTATTATCAAAAAGGCTCTCCCTAAAAGAATTGCAAACAGTTCCCCAAGATTAATTTCTATTATGTCATCTCTTTTGTTCACACTAATCTCCCTTGATGCTTGTAAAGTATCAGATCAATTCATTTTTTAAAACACTTAACGGGTTTTCTAAAAATATCTTCCTTCCATAATCAGCATCTGTTTTTCTATCAACATAACTCCTGCAATCCTGCAAAAGCGGTGCTCTTGTTTTAGTATCATGGGCATCAGATGCCACAAAATGAACCAGACGCTTTTTTATCAGTTTCTTTGTAAAATGGGATATTAAAAATCCATATTTTCCCATGACACTCGACGCATTTACCTGTATATAACATCCCATATCTATCAGTTCTTTAACATATGATGGATGGGAAACTATGTCACTGTATCTTTCAATATGAGCAATTATGGGAATGTAGCCGGCTCCCAAAATCTGATATACGGCATTATGAATCGCTTTATAGGGATTGGTTGGATGAAACTCAACAAGTACGTAGTCTGATCCAGCCAGGGTGCATATTTCCCCATTTTCAAGTTCTTCAAGGATCTTTTCACTGTAGTATATTTCGTTTCCGGAATAGAGTTTTATTTTTAAGCCTAGAGATTTTGCCTTGTTAAGAAGCCCCTCTGTATATGCTTTATTATGATCAGGACTTACATTATGATGCATAGGCTTATGATGTGGCGTAAGTATCATAGCTACAGTTCCGTCTTTTTCAGCCATCTGTAGCATTTTCAGACTCGTTTCCGCATCCGGCGAGCCGTCATCAACTCCGGGCATTACATGACAATGAATATCAATACAAGCCTGCATTTTTGTATCTACCTTTGAAATGCTTTTTTGAAAGACCGCACAAAAATATATGATATATCAAACTAATTATACACCCTTATTTTCTGCTGTTTCAATATAGTGTGGTAATTTATAAAATTTTAACCAATATATTGGGTGAAGAAAAAATATTGTTGGAATGTGATATTATAGAGCAAAAAGTTTATTCGAAAAGGAGATAAAAAATGATTCCACAGGACCCTGTTATGCTGCTCAGCTACATAAATATGAAGCTTAGAGACGAATACGATAATCTGGATTCTCTTGCCGAAGGGCTGGATCTGTCAAAAGGTGAGCTACAAGATATTGTATCTAAATTAGAGTCGATAGGCTATATATATGACAAAGTCAACAATAAATTTTCTTAATTTTCTAAAAATTTATGTGGAGAAAATAACAAAAAAGTAAAGAAAATAAAGCACTCATAAACATTCAGTTAACTTACATTTTTGAGCGCAATTATGATTATTCCTATGATTGTGCCGTTGCTATTATGAAGCTAACAAAAGGGCGAAGCAACAAAAATGAAAGTGAGGGTGAATGTTATGATGAGAAAAAATTTAGGAAACCACAAATTCAGAACCTGGATGTTAGTATTTCTTTCAACATTAATTACATTTTCCGGAACAATGAGAATGCCAATTACATCCTACGCCAATGACAATCAGCAGGAAAACGAAGCTTCTGAATCTGAAGAAAACAACAATGAATCAGATGTAAATAACGAAAACAACACTGGTAGCAGTAACGAAAATAATGATAATAACAACGATAATGAAAATCAGGATACCGGAAACGAAAATGCAGACCAGAATGACCAGAATGATAATAAAGAAAATAATAAGCAGGACCACAATGATGTAAACACCGGAAATAATGAATCCGGAGATTCAAACGAAAATAATTCAGACAATGGATCTGATGAACAAACTGAAGTTAATGCATCCAATGAGTCTGATAAGCAAACTGAAGTTAATAAAGCCAATAAGTCTGATGAGCAAACTGAAGATAATTCAGCCAATAAGTCTGATGAGCAAAACGAAAGTGATGCAGATAATGAAAATAGCCGGAATGACTTAAACTCCACCGAAGAAGAAAGTGATAACACAAATGCTACAACAGATGATGAACAGTCAGTCAATAGTTCAGATGATGCAACAGCTGCCGGAGAAAAAACAAATACACTAAGTTTAGAAAATGCAGCAGAAAATTCTAATGATAGTACTAATGCTTCCTGTCCTGTACAACCGACAAAACCTGAAGAGCCTACAGGCGAAATAAACAACGACATTATCCGCCAGTACAATTCAGAAGCTGAAAATTATAATCAGCAGGTTGATGAATACAACAGCGCAGTTGATGCTGAATATGAGCAGGCTATAGTTGATACCGAAAAAAGAAATGAAGAAATAGAAGCCAACAATCAGGCTGAACTTGAAAAGGTCGAGGAAATCCGAAAAGAAAACGAAAAACTTCAAGCACAGTATGAAAAAGATCTTGTTCAGTATGAAAAAGATCTTGCTATGGAAGAAAGAATCAAAGCAGCCGGATATGATTCTGTAGAGCAGTACAACAACACGATAAATACTTATTACAACAATCCTGCAAACACTTCCGTAGAAAAAAATGCAGATGAGAACGCAGTATTTTCAATCGGTAACTCCTATACTATTGAAGAAGCTTCTGAAAAATCCGGCAATGCTGTAAAAATACATATCGAGCACAACTTTTCAGAAATAGGTCTCTACTATTTTGAAGATTTCGAAATTGATGAAAACGACGTTATTACATTTAATTCAGCCGGTGCCCAGCTTGAAACTACCAATCCCGGTTATGCATGCTTTTATATGAACACCGATGAAAATCACAGCATGGGATACTGGATAAGTGCAGGAAGTGTGCTAATGGACAACGCAGTCACATCTTCCTGGTCATGGAATAGTGGCGATAGCCATACTTTGACTTATAAAGACGGGACAAACCATGCCAGTGATATAACTGATATAGATATGATTTATGACTACGCATGGATGCCACTTAGAGTCTACAAAACCTATAACACACCTGTAGAACCAACTTTAAATCTTGTTGACTATACCCCAAATATCCTTGAAAAGCTCACAGCACCCAGCAAAAGATCATATTTAAGTCGCATTAGTCTTATGGATCTTCTGGAAGAACCCGAAGTAGTACCTACACCTGATCCGGAACCTACAGTTACTCCTACACCTGATCCAGAACCAACAGTTACTCCTGAACCCGAGGTAACACCTGAAATTACTCCAGTTCCTGTAATATACCCGATAGTTACACCAACTCCAGCGCCGGAACCTATTGTCACACCGATTTCCGATCCTGAACCTATTATTACACCGGCTCCAGATCCTGAACTTATAGTTACACCGATTATCCCTGATTTACCGGTTCCAGCATCTCCAACGCCTGTAAATAATGACGAAGATGCTACTGACAACGACACAGCAGACACAGACGATACAACAACTGATGATACTGTTACAACTACACCGGTTACTCCGGAAGCTATAACAATTCCGGAAGCTCCTACCCCATTAGCAGCTACTTTCGAAGAAGCAGCTGTCCTTGGAGCAACAAGAGATACAAATAATGAAGCTGCAGTACTCGGCGCAAGAAGAGCTTCAACTGAAGATACAACAAATACACCTGCAAGAATAATGCTCATTCTCCTTGCAGCATTTACATCAATCACAGTTATAAGAAAAACAACAAAGAGCGCTATTCTCAGATAATATTTAATTGAACCCCTTTTAAAACTTTCATATAGTTCTGCAAAAGACAGGGACTGCCCTCATCACAGTCCCTGTCTTTTTGCTGTGAACATCTTTCCTGAACATATATAGAAAAATAATGATGCAGGCCGGAAAATAACAATAACGAAATAATATTTGACATTATCTTTTTCTGTGTTATAGTTGTAATAGAACAACAAACACAAATTCACATAAAGCCTTATTTTATGAGGAGCTGGTTACCGTTAGCGACCGTATTTGGGTCGGTTACGGTATCCGCATCCGACCGGACTATGTCAGATAATAAACCGCGTTATTAGAGTCCAGCTAAGAAATGTCAAGGAGTAAATTGAAAATGTTAGAAATTAGCCATTACCTGCATTTTGGGTAACCTTAATAAAGCTAATTCATTTATAGCACATTGAAAATGACAAATTAGATATCAGGCAGCTTTTGTAGT
>NZ_JAGBLU010000105.1 GCF_017635265.1 Butyrivibrio sp. | reverse complement strand
TCAATGAACTTGGATAGCCTGTTAAGGCTTTCTTTGTTCCAAAAATTGATTTTGATATTTTCAAGGTACAATTGTTGTTATTTTTTATGCGAAAGCATCGGCTGAAAAAATCAGCCGGTTGCTGAGCATACACTAATTTAGTAAAAAAATCTCATATCAAATATATATGATATATATCATATATTTCAAAATATATCAGCAGATAAATTTCAGCTCTTTGATGGAATATAAGGCAGTAATGCACCTGCAAGATGTGAAACAGGCATGGTATGAAGCCATATATGTCCGGGACCTGTGATTACTGTGTTGAACAGCCCCTCCCCTCCAAACAGCGCATTTTTAATTCCGGGTACAGTCCTTACATCAATGGAGCAAGTAGAGTCCATAGCTGCGAGATATCCGGTATCTACAATCATACTTTGCCCTGCTGCAAGATCATATTCCTTGCAATAGCCGTCAAATTCAACAAAAGCTATTCCCTGTCCTGAAAGCCTCTGCATTATAAAGCCTTCTCCACCGAAGATTCCGGTGCCAAATTTCTTTTGAAAAAAGATATCCAGATCAACTCCCGCTTCACAGGCAAGAAACGCATTTTTCTGCGCAACTATATCATGCCCGGGGCTAATCTCGAAGGCTCTTATGGAACCGGGTACATTGGAAGCTAAAGCAATTGTTCCGGGTCCGCCTTCTGCTGTGAAGTTATTGAGAAAAATAGATTCTCCTGAAAAAGCCCGTCCCAGAATCTTTCCCATTCCACCGCCCTTTGTCTCCATTTTCATATTCGGAGTCATCCAGGCCATAGAACCGCTTTCGCATTTCAGCATTTCCCCGTTTTCAACGTCACATATAACAACAGGTAATGGTTCGCCTTCAATAGAGTATCGCATAAGCACCTCCTAAGAAAAAAGTCAACGTCGCTAAATATTATTTTACTTTTGGGAAGTGCATTTTTCAACAGTTCGTCGCATGGATGCAGCTTATTTTTTTACTTTTTTTACAAAAATAATATACGCAAAATGGTATAATTTATGTATAAATTTGAAGGAGGTGCATGAAATGAACGGAGTATTTATGAGATTTGTAATGCCTATCCTCTTCTTTGCAGCCGGATGCTTCACAATCTTTACAGGAATCACAAATATCAGAAACCGTGCAGTTTATACGGAAACAACCGGTGTAATTACTCATATTGAGGAAACATATGATTCTGCCACCGAAGATTATGATTATAAGGTTTCCGTAAAGTTCAATGCGGATGGTAAGGAAATTGAAACCGTTATGGGAGAATACAATGCTTCAATGTATGAGGGAAAAGAAATAGGCATTTATTACAATCCCGATGATCCGACCAAGATTATAGCTTCTTCCAAAGCATTTCCCATCGTCATGTTCAGCTTGGGAACGATAGGTATACTGGCAGGTATTACAACCTTTTTCCGCGGCTTGAGGGCAAGGCCATGACTTTTATGGCCTTTGGCTCAATAGAGTCAAACATCTAAACTGCCCTGATTTAGTACTGCGCTTTTACTCTCCCATAATTTCTCCATAGATAACCACAGCATTTCTGACGCATTCTTCGCATGGACATAGTGGCTTTCCATCTGTCATAGTCTTAAGGTCTCTGCATTTTATTGCTCCGCACCTTCCGGCAAATTCTTCCTGAATCTTCCTTGTCTTTGCAAGGGTGCCGCTTCCTTTTGTTTCAAGACCTGCAATCATCCCTGCACCAATGAGCGCTCCGCAGGTTGCCTCCATATTTCCCATGCCTGCACAGAACCCTGCTGAAATCTGAATCAGCTCTTTTTCTGAAAGTTCAGTCCTGTCAGCAAGTGCTGCTGTCACAGATTGCGCACAGTTATATTTTCCTGATGTTTTCATTTCCACAGCTTTTGCTGCTCTTTCCTCAATTGTCATAGTTTTATCCTCTCCTTGCCTTAATCTTGCAAATTCCCTGAGTCATTGTCCCCATTGGACAGAATGAACACCAGGTTCTCTCTTTGTAAATTGCCATCACAATCAGCCCTATAAGTGTGGATGTTAGCATAAGGCTGTAAAACCCAAAGCCAAACTGCGCTACCCAGTCAGGTAATATAGATCCATTATACGCCCATTTCCATGGTACCTTGAAGGTCCAAAACAGCTTTATCACCTTCCTAAGTGATCCTGCTCCCGAAAAAACAAGATAGGTCTGAAATATCATTGTACCAAACATTGTCATGAAAAATGTCAAAAAACCATACCTGAACCATTTGGATGAAATCCAGGAAGGTGCCTGTTTTCTTCGGGAACATTTTAGACTTCTTCCAAGCACCATAAATAACTGCCCTCTCCCACACATATGGTTGCAAAACCATTTATTGCCTCCTGCTATTGCAAATATAAGAGGCAGTATAAAATCTATCATACCAAGCCATGCAAAAAGAATATTAAAAAATCCTAATGCAAAGTATATAATTGTCCAAATCCAAAGGTAATCATACCAATGCTTTCTCTTTCTAGATGCCATCTTAAACCTCCTCAACCTTTACTGATCCTGCCGGGCATGCACGCTGGCATATACCGCAGCCCACGCATTTAGCCGTGTCGATAACCGCGTAGCAGCCCTTGTATATGCTTATTGCTTCTCTTGGACACTCACCAGCGCAGACTCCGCAGGCAACGCACCTGTTTATATCATTAACTGCCTTTCTCATTTGTCACCATTTCCTTCCTACCTAAATATTTACTTGATATTTACTTGATTTTTCTTGCCAATGCTTATATTGTATTAGGTATAAAAAATATATCAAGTACGCAGATTATATGTACTTAGTAAGGAAAACAATACCATGGGAAAAACAGCAAAAAAAGAGCCTTTGTGCAACAGTATTGCCGGTGAAGGCTGCGGACTAAAGAAGGTTATAAATATTGTAGGCGGAAAATGGAAAATCATGATTCTATGCGTCATCGACAACAACGAAACTGTCAGATATGGAGAACTTAACCGTTCTATCGCTGGAATCACCAATACCATGCTTGCCACTTCACTAAAAGAGCTTGAAAGAGATGGGCTTGTTGAAAGAAAAATGTATGATGAAATGCCTGTAAGAGTTGAGTATAATCTTACTGCCAAGGCGAAAAGCCTGATTCCTATCCTTCTTGAATTAAAGAAATGGGGAGAAAATAACCTCTGAAGCTCTTGGCACGTGACACTTTACTTGTAGCACTTGCTAAACGCGCTCATAAAATACCGATAGGTCTTGTAAGCATCACTCTTCTTAGCCTTGCAACACTTATTGGCTGGCTGCTTGGCGGCCCTGTAGGGGTAGGAACAATAATCTGTTCTTTCGCTACAGGCCCAATCATGCAGTTTGCCTTTAAAACGGTAAACTTTGATGCCACAAACGTCCATCATCAGCATCTGACGGATTCGCTAAAAATCATGGCTAATAAAAAGGCAGCATAAAAGCCTAAATGGTATCTTGGGCTTCAATTCCCTACATAGATTACCAAAAGACATTTTTTACTACAACAAAATAATATTTATAAGCGCTCTTTTATCTGCTCAATTACAATCTTTAGCGCTTTTATCCTCGCATATTTCTTGTCAACGGATTCAAGAACATACCAGGGAGCAAATGTTGTACTTGTCTTTTCTATCATCTCATCTATCGCAGTCTCATACAGATCCCACTTATCGCGATTCCTCCAATCCTCATCTGTAATCTTCCATTGTTTTTCAGGTGTGTTCTGTCTGTCGGTGAAGCGCTCAAGCTGAGTATCTTTATCTATCTGTACCCAGAACTTAATGATCACGGCGCCCCATTCATAAAGTTCTTTTTCAAACTCATTTATCTCGTTATAAGCCCTCTGCCAGTCATTCTCTGAGCAAAAGCCTTCAAGTCTCTCAACCATCACTCTTCCATACCATGTTCTGTCGAAAATGGTAATGTGTCCGGTCTTGGGGAGTCGAGTCCAAAATCTCCACAGATAATGCCTTGCCTTCTCGTGAGGTTCAGGGCTGGCAATCGGCTCAACTACATAATCCCTTGGATCAAGAGCTTCCGTTATTCTCTTGATGTTGCCTCCTTTTCCGGCAGCATCCCACCCTTCGTAAGCGATAATTACAGGAATTTTCTTTCTGTAAACCTTATTTCCAAGATCTCTAAGTTCCTTTTGAAGCTTTTCAAGTTCTTCATTGTATTCCTCATCAGTCAGAGTCTTATCTGTAAGTGAAATATCAGATAGCTTTGTTACTTTCTCCATCGGAAATGTGTTCTGAAGAATAGGTACATTCATCTTATGGTTAGTAAGTGCAATATCGATTCCCTGATTTAAAAACCTTAAAACTTCATATTCTGCCACTTTTTTATCTGTCGCATCAATAATGTACCATGGGGTTCTGGATTCATTGGTGTCTTCAAGGTATTTCTCATACACCTCAAGGCAGCTGTCATAGTTCTTGTTCTGCCTTAAATCTTCTTTATCAACTCTCCACCTTGTATCCTTGCTATCAAGAAGGTTTTCAAGACGCTTTTTCTGCTCCTTTTTTGATATATGGAAAAAGAACTTCATAACAAGATAGCCGTTATCGCACAACTGTCTCTCGATAACGTTAATTGAATGAATTTTCTTTTTATAATCCTCGTCGTTTAACTTTCCATCTATGACACCGCTGACAACCTCGTTCATCCAGCAAGTATCATAAAACCTGAATTTTCCGGCTTCCGGAATTTCCTTAAAAAACCTATAAAGGAAGGGATATCTCTTTTCCTCATCACTAGGCTCTCTGTCCATGGTCGCAACCTTAAAAAATCTGGGATCAATGTTTCTTATGACTTTTCCAATAATGGCACCTTTTCCGGCAGCATTCCATCCTTCGAAAATAACCATGACAGGAAGCCCTGCCTCTTTTATCTTCATCTGCGAAGCAGTCAAATGAGCTCGCTCCTCTTTTATCCGCATTTTAAGCTCGTCATCATTTGAGTAATCCGGTTTAACGAAATCTTTAAGCATGGCATACCTCCTCACAACAAAGCGTTAGCACACTACTTCATCAACAATCAGTCCTCATCATAATAATCGGAACTATCAGTGACACTTCCACCAAAAGAAGCCTCAGAGACCTTTATCATTTCACTGAGATGCTCATCAGATATATCAAGAACCCATGCCAGCATTGTTACGTTGTGGGCATGCTCCTCTACAGTAAACTTGGGACAAGTAAGGTAACTGTCAATCTCATCATTTAGCCTTTTCACGATATCTGCTTCCGATTTCATAAAAATCTCCCGATGTGAATGTTTCCGGTATCAATTTAATTGTATCATATATTTGTTTTTTCGTTCACATCATTGACAACAATCCCGACATACCTATTATATTTATGACAGCCAAAGATGATTTTTCATCCAAGAAGTAGGGCTTTATTCTTTTGAATAATACTTCCATTTGGATCTTGTCTTTACTTTCTGAAGTTTTTACCATACATAGTCATCAATTTATGCAAATAAAAAAACTCTAACACTTCCAGTACGTTTTTACGATAATATCTTACCATAAAAGTGTTAGAGTTTTGTTTCCTTCATGTTTTTGTTTTGTTAAAATAACTGCATATGCCCTAAATTGATTCCTCTATTACAGCTTTCAATGTCTCCGCAGACTTAAGAAGTGCTTCTTTTTCCTGTTCGTTTAGTCTGATAGGCACAGAGCCTTCAACACCTCTTCTTCCAACTATGGCAGGCATGCTCAGTGCGACACCATCAATACCATTTTCACCATGCTGTATGCTTGAGATAGGAAGTATCGATTTCTCATCCCGGATGATTGCTTCACAGATTCGCCTTACACTCATGGCGATTCCATAATATGTTGCGCCCTTCTTCTCAATGATCTCATAGGCACTGTTCTTTACATTCTCTGCTATTTCTTTCATAGATTTTTCATGTTCAAAATGTCCTCTCATCTCGCAGAAATCATGGATTGGAATTCCTGAAACATTCGCGCTGCTCCAGGCTGCAATCTCGCTGTCTCCATGTTCTCCAATTATAAAAGCATGTACGGAACGGCTGTCTACACTCAGATGTTCGCCGAGAAGATACTTAAATCTTGCCGTATCAAGAACTGTTCCTGAACCAAACACTCTGTTTTCAGGAAAATCGCTGAGTTTTGCCGCAGCGTAGGTAAGTATGTCCACAGGATTGGCCACTATCAAAAGGATTCCCTCTTTATTGTACTTTGCAATCTCCGGAATTATGGACTTGAAGATACCTACATTCTTTTTCACAAGATCCAGTCTTGTTTCACCCGGTTTTTGTCCTGCTCCTGCAGTAACTACCACAACAGCAGCATCTCCGGCGTCTTTATAATCACCGGAGTATATCTGCATAGGTTTTGCAAAAGGAAGTCCGTGACTGATATCAAGAGCTTCGCCTTCTGCTTTTTCTTTGTTCACATCAATCAGCACCATTTCGGAAAAAAGCCCGCTCTCCATAAGAGCGAAAGCTGATGCTGAGCCGACAAATCCACAACCTACTACTGCTACTTTTCTTTCATTAAGTGCTGCCATAATGTGCCTCCTTTTATTT
>NZ_JAGBLU010000104.1 GCF_017635265.1 Butyrivibrio sp. | reverse complement strand
CTACAGGAAGAATTACCCTTCCTACCACGTCCACTTTTTGGGGAATTAATCCCTTCTTCTTATGTCCATTTTTTAGGATGCCTTCTTCTTAATGTGTCCACTTTATAGGGTATATTTTAATTTGATAGTGCTGATTATCCCTTGTTCTATTCCTTTCTCAATTCCCTTCTTTTCTCTTGCATTCCCTACAAGTTCCAGTGCATTGATTTCCTGATCTTCAGCTAACATCATATCTGCTACCTCCGACATATGCAAAACTAAAAAATTCTTGATTTCAAAATATGATGGCATTTCTCTAATTGCTTTTGTTGTAGCCTTCTCTATTCCAAGTTCAACATTATACGTTCTGATCCTGTCAATAAGCCACGAATACTCTTTTAACGGAGAACATTCCTGAATAAGCCTTTTGTTGTGTCCGTAATTAATATTAAGCATTCTGACCTTAACTTCTACATCTCCATTTTCCTTTTGGCATTCAGGAAACGAATCACTTAACCTAAGTATGATCTCGTCTTCTACATCATCAAGGCCGTTATAGAAAGTTATCAGCTTTGGTACCGGCAATTCAATAATACCCTTGCCAAATATATCCAGTGCATTTTCCTTAACATATTTAGAATACAGATTACTCAAATATTTTAGCATTCTAAGTGGCATGTTAGGATTAAATGTGGATTGATGCTCATAAAGACTCATTGTATCCGTTATGATAAATGAAGTATCATTTTTCATGCTGACATACAAATAATTTTGTAATGTATTGAATACAATCAGTGACTCATCCTCGTAGTTTGAGCCATTCACAGCATTATATAGAGATAATGTCCACTTCTTATTCTCTTCACTTCCAAAAATAAAATTAAATAATCTGTCCTTGTGCTGTCTGTTAATTGTTACCTTTTCTTTTTCTGACAAATCCTTGCCCTCCTTTATGATTTTAATCAAACACCATAAAGGTAATAACAAGACTAATACAGAAATAAAGAATCAAAGAAATTCAAGAGACTTCTAATGTCATTATAGTCTAATCCCAGTCGTCATACAAACAATTCATGGAAAAATGAGCGAAATGCTCCGGATACCCTTAGGTATTTGACTGGTGATAATTGTATCCCCTAAAGAGAGAATAGTCAACGATAAATTCAAATTCTATTGCCACGAACAAACATTATTATTTATACTTTATTTAAGAAGTCTACTGGAGACTAATCATGCTTAATGCGATAGATTTTTCTGAATATGAACTAAATGGTAAATTTTATGGAGGATCTGAAAGAAAAGAAGGAATAACTATTGACGGCGACGATTATATGATTAAATATCTTCTGACCGCCATGGAGCAAATTGGGGATTCATAAAAGAAAAAAACCGATATTCTTTAGCGCCTGTTTTTGATAATGGTTCATGTCTTTTTCCTAATCTTGTCGATGAAGAAGAGATGCTTAGTATAATCAATTCAACAGAAGAGACAGAGAAAAGAATATATAAATTTCCAACCTCACAGGTTAAATTGAACGGAAAAAAAAGTTCGTATTTCGAAGTAATAAATAGCTTACAATATGATGAGTGTAATAAAGCTTTAAAAATTGTTATGGATCGACTTAATATAGATAGTATCGCAAAGTTAATTGATGAGACACCATTGATTACAGATGTTCAGAAATTGTTTTATAAGCACATGATCAATGCCAGATATAATATTATCCTGTATTCTTCTTATATTCAGCTACATTCATGAGGTGATACAAATGAGAGAATTAATAACACGCGGAGATATCTGCTTAAATGATGATTACAATCTGACATATAAAATTGCAGAGATACAATATACTGAACGAGAAGATGAAACTTTTACATATGAAATAACACCCAATTATAGTGTAATAAGTCTATTGTCTCCACAGATTTTTCAGGGTATACCCGGTCTAAATCTCGACTTAAAGAAAACATCTTATAAAAGGCAAAACATAGTACCTGTTTTTATAAGCGAAAGAACACCTTCAAAAAACAGAGAGGACTTATGGAAACTCTTAGATGATAATAATATGCAGTACTTAAATCAACTTGAGTGGCTGATTCGAACAGATAAAAGGTATTCAGGAGATAATCTTTTCGTCCAAAGATCAGAAAAAAAACGCATAAATGAAGAGTCACTTACCAGTTTAGGGAATCGCAGCGTTGTTATATGCCGAAAGCTTTTAGAAACAATTTGCTATGGCGGCATTGTCGTCACACCATCTTTGGTTATAGATGATAGTAATAGAAAGCAATATTTTGAGTTATTGACTGCTCTTTATTCTACTGAACGAAAGTATTTGGACACACAAAGAAAAAAAGGAATGGTTACTGCTGCAAAAGATGGAAAATATAAAGGAAGAAAAAGGATAAAAATCGCCAAATTGGAAGCCATAGATGTATTTACAGATTATGAAATGAAAAAAATTAACAGTACCGTTGCTGCTCAAAGGTTGGGCTTGAGTAAGTCAACTTTTCTGCGAAGGTATAGGGAGTTTGCAAAAGCACGCCACTAGATTGTTACGTTTTTTGTGGAACACACAAAAACAGTTATGATTTCTAACTATGATGTATAAAGGTTTCTTTAGTCCGTTTGTAAATGAGGTAGTCCTGCATGAAAATCAGTATTATTATTCCTTATTTGCCTTCCAAAACTGCTAATAAATTCACTATAATCATACTCACTAATCAACTTTTTTCTGTATTCATTATATTTGCGCAAATTCATCCATCCACCATCATCGTGAATACACCACGGATATCCACTAATGCATGGCACTACTACCTTTTTCCCATTTCTTCTAAATTCCAAGCTTTGGGAAACATCATAAAAGTCAAATCCATCGAATAAATCTTCGCGCCATTCTAAATCAAATGATGTAACGATTATTACTCCATCTACGGCAACAGCTTCAAATAAGTCAACATTTACAATTTTATTATCTACAAATGTTCCATCCCTTGGAAAAAGCGAACCAAATCTTATTCCATTCCACATTACAGCATTTCCGGGAAGATAATCCGTCCCCACCATTCCGATCATTCCAATATTTTCATCTGAATTGAAAATTTTTAAAATATTATATAGAAACCACCTGTTTACGATAAGCAAGTTTATCCATTTTTTCCTTTCAACACTTAATCAAAAACGGTCCATGAATTCTACAAAACGTAATACATCATTATTGAACTTTTCTTTTTCTGACTTAATTGTTTTTCTATAATTATCAAAATCCTTTTTATGCACATCAAAATTATCACAAATATCTCGCAATAACGCCTCGACTTCATCTAGCATATCATTTGGTTCCGTAAATTTATAATCTTCAGGAATTGATACATCCTCACTAAACGCAGCAGAACCCTTTTTATTTGTGATCACACAGCATCCATTAACTGCTGCTTCTCTTGGAATTCTGTCTTTTCCGGGATGATTTCCAAAATCCACATAAATCTTAGCCATTTGCATGACCAATATCATTTTTTCTCTTTCCATTCCAATAAGAGGAACCCACTCAATCCACTTTGTTTTATCTATAAGAGGCTTTATTTCGCTATATCCTTTCCTTGGATTATACAAAGCCATGTTACGTCTAAATTCTGTGGGAAGAATGAATTTGCCATGCTCATCATTGATATAATCCGATAAAAAAATACCTCTCGCACCAGTAATCTTTTTTTCGACATAATCTTTTGAGTAATATGACTGATATAAATGGAGAACAACTTTATTCTTAATTATATCAAGATCTGCCTCATTTGTAGAACTTATATAATTATCTACGCTCATCCACCATAATACTATTCTGGCTTTATCGATCAAATCGATATATCCGGTAAGCCCTTCTGGAATAACAACAATATTTTCGGTTTTATCTACCACTGAATAATCGCTTATGCATTCAGTATGATAAAGTGCATACTCTGCCGGTGCTTTCTCGTTTACAACCAAGGGTTCCAGCCTTGTATCATCTATATCCGTGTACCACATTTTTGCTTCAATTTCCGTCAATGTATTTAAAGCGCAACAGAGCTGATGAGTCAGTTCAACGCCGCCAGTAACTCTTTTTGCCGGACATAGTATGTATATTTTCATATACCCCTCCATTCCCATCTATTTACCATTTAATTATACACTATTATTCGTTATAACAATTATTATAGATAACAATAACGAGGTGTAGGCATGTCCAATACTTTAAAGTACCCTTGCATAGTTCCAACAATTGAAGCAGATTATTCCAGAACAAAATCTCATTATCTAAGTTTCTTTACCTTCCAATAAATGAGATAGTTTTTATTGGTCCGGAAAAACTGTTGCCATGTATCAATAGAGATATTGAGTCAGGAGTATATGGAAACAATAAAGTTTCTTTCATTCTTGAAACCGACTTGCTCCCATTTACTCCACTATTATCTATTTATAATGAGCTTCTTAAAAAAGCCACTCAGCCTGACCCATCCTCTATCAATTGGTATTACCAGCAGTTTTTGAAACTTGCCTATGCTAAAATATGTCCTGCAGACTTTTATCTTTGCTGGTATTCAGATACCCTGCCTTTTAAAAAAATAAATATGTTCAATGATCTTGGCATGCCCTATCTTGATATAAAAACTGAATATAACACTTCATATTTCAAACCATTGAACGCTTACTTGGTAACAAAAATCTTTTCTGAGTCCATATCTTTTCCTTCATATGTACTTCTCGCCGTTTTTATAAATAATCTACTAAAAAACTCCCAACATAAGACTTCACACCTTACATTGGGAGTTTTTATCATTTTTATTCTGTTTTACTGAGCACTTTATTTATATACTCATTTGCTTTTTCTTCTGAGATTTCAAATCTCTTACACAGTTTGCTTTTTATTATATCAGTAGAAATACCATCTTCTAACTTATCTTCAATAAAGACTTCTATTCCTTTTTCTACTCCCTTCTTTTCTCTTGCATTCCCTACAAGTTCCAGTGCATTGATTTCTTGATCTTCAGCTAACATCATATCTGCTACCTCCGACATATGCAAAACTAAAAAATTCTTGATTTCAAAATATGATGGCATTTCTCTAATTGCTTTTGTTGTAGCTTTCTCTATTCCAAGTTCAACATTATACGTTCTGATCCTGTCAATAAGCCACGAATACTCTTTTAACGGAGAACATTCCTTAATAAGCCTTTTGTTGTGTCCGTAATTAATATTAAGCATTCTAAATCACAGAAATTCAAGAAACTTCTAATGTCATTATAGGCTAATCCCAGTCGTCATACAAACAATTCATGGAAAAATGAGCGATATGCTCCGGATACCCTTAGGTATTTGACTGATGACAATTGTATCCCCTAAGGAGAGAGTAGTCAACGATAAATTCAAATTACTAACCATCTGAAAATCATTAACCAGGATTTCTGTCCGAACAGTAACATATTAACTAAATGTATCCACCATTCATTACGTTATTGTTTGTAATAGCAACTATTTATATCATATAATTAAGTATATAATCATTATTTGAAAATTCAAAGCCTTCAAAACATGAGGAGTACTAAAACATATGAATCCAGAAATCAGCGGCCTCTTAGATGCGCTCGAATCCAATATTTCATTAAACACCTATAAGCTCAATACTTTTGCCACTAATTACTTCAACTCGCTTATGGAAAAGCTAAACACATTAGATGAAATGACTATCAATGAAGTCCTGGATAGAATCGAAATAATTGCAGATAATTCTGAAGCAGAAGCTGCACTCCTTTTATATTCAATGATTTTCATATATAGACAGGATAAGCAAATCGTGACAAAAATACTTCTCTGCACATTTAAAAACAGAGAAATTTTAGGCTGTGATAATGTCTTTTTTATCTACCAGCAGGTTCTTAATATGAATTTTCGTTATCCTAAAACAGATAGCGATGAAATATTCAAACTGAATTTAGATTTATATAAATACTGTTTATCAAATTATGCCAATCTATTACAACTAGAATGCGCACCTATTCCTCTACAAGATCGTAATGAGAAACTTGTCCTTGTAATTACGCAACAATTGATTTCTCATTCGCATGCCCCAAGCCGAATAGCACTTGAAAGATGTAAATTTTTAATTGACTCAGGGTATAAAGTTCTTTTAATAAATACAGCTGAACTTTTATCAAATGTTCGTAGCTTGGAATTTCTTTATAATTATAATTGTAAAGCCTCATATATCAATGAATATCTTGAGATTAATTCATTACAATGGAATGGTGCTGAAATTCCATATTTCCAATGTGAAGAAAATATGCCCAATTATGAATCTATACGCCAGTTATTGCTTATGATAAGAGAATTAAAACCTGCTTGTGCTATATCAATTGCTTCAGGAACAATATTTGAAGGTTTACTTGCTCACATTATACCTGTGCTCTGCATACCTATGTCTTACGAATTGACTATTAGCGGCGCAAACTATCAAATATATTCAGGAGAGAAGAACGCACATTATTATAATAGGCTAAATGCGCTTGGTCTTACAGAAGATAATATACTACACTCTGATCACTATGGCTTTTCTATCCTTGAGCAAAAAGAAACTCATACACGCTCTGAAATTAATCTGACTGAAGATGATTTTGTTATGGTAGTTGCCGGTGGAAGATTAATTGATGAGTTGAGCGATAGTTTTATTAATTGCTTCAGAAACATTCTGCAGCAGGTTCCCAATGCAAAGCTCATTTTAATTGGCCCCATAAATATCAGTGATATAAATACAGATTTAGGCAATCATATAATCTGTTTAGGATATGTAAATGATTATTTAAGCTGGCTGGATATATGCGATCTTTACATTAACCCCAAGAGAAAAGGTGGTGGCACAAGCTGTGTAGAAGCAATGTACAAAGGATTACCCATTGTCACATGCAACTACGGAGATATTGCAATTAATGCCGGCCATGAATTCTGTGCTAATGATTATGATGATTATCCGCAATTAATTAAAAGATATTACAATGATAAAGAATTTTATAGCAGAATGAGTCTTTTAGCCCAAGAACGCGCGTCAAAATTGTTAAATGCAAAAGACTTGTTTTTAGATACATTTAAAAAATTTAAATCAAAATCGACTATGTAAATGACTATGTAAAATAAAGTGTGTAAGTTAAGCAACCACTAACTTACGCACTTTATTTTACATAGTCCGATGCACATTTAAATCATGCATCGGCTACAAACTTTTTCAAAACTCTATGCCTTATATCAGGAGTTTTTGCGTTTCAAAAACATTCACATTTCTTTTCATATCTACCTTATATCAATTTTTCATTATTCTGTAAGATTAAGCTTCATTATATATTCAATTGACAATCCAGTGTTTTGTGCTACATACTCCAGGCTGCTACCACTCCTAAGAAGATTTTTTGCAATACCATCTGTTACACTTGTTGTTACCTTTTTAGTGTTTTCAGCAATAGCATCCTGTTTTTCTTTTTCTATTATCTGCTCTACCTTAGTCAACATCAGCATCCTCCTTATCTTATCAGCATCTTCCATAAGAATCACCTTATCACAAAATACAAGTAAACCTTTTAATGCAAATATCCTCTGATTCTCTTTTTTTATCTCATCTACAAGTTCAATTGCTCTTTGAATTGCGAGCTGCTTTTCTTCTCTTTCTCTAAAAGTGAGCGGATATATTATAAGCTGCATCAGATCCTTGTCTTCAAGTTTTTCAAATCTTCTGACATTTTCTGATATTCTCATCCAAAGTTCTTCTGTATCTATTTCAGATAAAAATGCCTCTTCAATATGCATTGTAAAATCACCAAGACTTAAATCAGGCTTTGTCTGAGCTCTTTTTACATCAGCAGTATAAATAATCAACACTCGTATTTTAGGGTAATATTTGAGTTCATTATACAAAGTTTTAGCTAGTCTAGCAACGTAACCCAAATACTCACAAAGCATTAACTTAATTACGATAATAATGTTACAATTATTTCATAGGAGAATACAGACAATGAATCATTCTATCGATTTTTTCAGAGACGAAGTAAGAAACGGATTCTACATTCCCACCGCCATTAAGCAGGCATGGGCCTGTTCTCTTGATGTGCTTGCTGAGATAGATTGCATCTGCACTTCTCACAATATAACCTACTATGCTGACTGGGGAACACTTCTTGGTGCCGTACGGCACGGTGGTTTTATTCCATGGGATGATGATCTTGATATATGCATGAAAAGAGATGACTACACCAAGTTCAGAGAAGTTGCGGATTCTGAACTCCCGTCAGAATATGTCATCCATGATTATGAAAGGCAAGAGAATCATTGGCTCTTCCGGGCGGATTCGGGACTTTAACCCGTTAGAAACGTGCGCCGCTAGGCGCACTTAAAAGAGCATCAGGATATTATCACCGATGCTCTAAAAGAACGCATTAATATTTTCAAAGAAAGTTCAGATAAAATCACTATTACAATATATCCTTCTGGCCATAACTGCTCGCAAATTTTACTAGATATCGCAACTGAGGAAGGTCTTGCCTGTGACTACATGACCTATAGCATCACAGACCTTGACGAAAACGCTATGAGCTTCGATGCATACTATGGGAGCGTGTCTCCTCTTGTTCAGGTTTTTGCTGAACACAAAAAGTCGGTTAGGATCTCGAACTATGATGTATAAAGGTTTCTTTAGTCCGTTTGTAAATGAGGTAGCCATACATGAAAATCAGTATTATTATTCCTTGTTTTAATGTTGAAAAATACATAGACAGATGTCTTGATTCTGTTATTTCACAAACATTTCCCCTGTCTGATATCGAAATCATTTGTGTGGACGACCATTCTGAAGATTCTACATACGAAAAACTATTGGTCTGGGAAAAAACATATCCGGATAATTTTATTTTAGTCAGACTTGAAATTAATAGTGGGCAAAGCACAGCCAGAAATATTGGGTTGTCATATGCTTCCGGTGACTATGTTGCTTTTTTGGACTCCGATGATTGGATTGAAGAAAACTATATAGAAAGTATGTATGAAAAGGCTGCTCAAGAAGGCAGTGATATTGTACAAACTGAATTTATCCGGGACGATGGTAACATATGCCTCAATGCTTTGTCAGGATCCTCATCATCTTCAGTAAATAGTGAGACTTTTGATTTAAGTGACGTAAATACCAGAAAAAAAGTGATCCTTGACAAAAAAATAAGCAGTAATGCTCCATTTAAGCTAATAAAAAGAAGCCTTCTTACCGAAAACAATATCTTCTTTTACGATGGTCTTAAATATGAAGATATCAGTTTTGGGTTACTTCTTAGCCTATACTCAAAAAAGCTGACTCTTTTGCACCAAAAGTCATACCATTATTTTATAAATCCCAATTCCACAGTCCTTAAGAAAAATCAGACATACCACATTGACATAATAACCGGTTGGTCCATATTATGGGCCGATCTGTCTGCTCGCGGATTCATGGAAGAGTATAAAGAAGAACTGGAAATTGAGTTTGTTTACTCCTGTATTCTGATTTTCTGGAAATGTACTATCCTAAGATTTGACACTCCGCCTTACTCATATTACAGGTTACTTTGTGAGTTTGTGAAAAACACAATTCCAGATCTTGAAAACAACAAGTACATTAAAGCCGGCATCCTTGCAGAACACCATCGATTACTACTATCAGGGTGTTATAATATTCTCAATAATCAGGATTTCAAAAAGCTATGTGATAGTGTGGTTAAAATTGGACTATGAGAGTTTCTCCATTCAGTAAGTTCCTCGCATATGTTTTATTCAGATACTTCCCAGCCGACCAGTTTTCTTGTTTCTGAACCAAAAGAAACTCCTATTTTATAAAGTTTCCTTGAATCTGCTACAAACGGCAAAGAGTATTCCTGCAAAAAGTGAAGCGAGTACATCTCTGATACTTTCAAGTTTTCCCTGTTCAATATACCTTCGCAGAGTAAATATATCATTTCCGGAACCCGCAGCTGAATCCGGCACATATTCAGGCATTAAGTTCTCAATAAAACCATACTTCACCTCGTCATTAGGAAAAGATAATGTGTATTCATGACCGTTTCTATCATAATCTACTATTGTCAGATATCCTGTCTGATACAGGAGCGGAACCGCATCTGCTCCTTCACCGGTATAATCTTTCAGCATCCCTTACACCCTGCATATTTTTTGGTTAAAGATATATCTTTTTTCAGTTTTCCTAAATTGAAATCATTGTCCATAAGGGTCACGTCCAGACAAATAATAAGTGCATTTAATCAAAAAAACTGCCAACACAAGACTTTTTTACTAAAGATTATTCCTTTTGCACAAATCGAAGAAATTCTTCATAATCTCTTATATAATCTTCTTCATTATATATTTCAGATGCCAACACCATCAGAACGGCATCCTCCGAAAAATCATACATTTCACGCCACATATTACCGGGTATATACAACCCTTCATATGGTTTTTCCAAATTCACAACTTTTTTTTCTTTGCCATTGTCAAGACTAACTTTACAACTTCCATTCACACAAAAAAGAATCTGTTCCAAGTTCTTATGAGCATGTTTACCTCTGACTACATTTTGCAGTGTATCGTACATAAAATAAACACGTTTTATAGTAAACGGAATATCAGTATATTCTTCCAACGAAACCAATTGTCCTCGTTCATCACCATGAGGTTGAAACATATACTTAACAACTTGCATTTTCGCACTCCTTCGGTCTATTCACCTTAACAACAGCGTACCCCTCAATAACCTTCTCATTATCATCATTCACAATTATGGTATCAAATTTGTATATATTCTTTTCAGCGTCTATCACTTCCGATAGTGTCACTATCGCTGTAACAGTATCGTTAATATATACAGGTTTCTTGTATACCAAATCCTGTTCCAAGTAAATAGTTCCCGGTCCCGGAAATTTAGTACCTAACACCGTCGAAATAAAGCTTCCGACAAGCATCCCATGCACAATTCTAGACTTAAATATAGTATTCTTTGCTTTTGTCTCATTAACATGTAATGGATTGAAATCACCAGTAATTCCAGCAAACGTATACACATCGCTCTCACTAATAGTTTTAGAAAATGTAGCGCTATCCCCTATATTCATTTTCACCTCTTAATTCAATCTATGTCACGTATAATTCTCGCTGGTACTCCCATAACAACCTTTGCAGGAGGAACATCCTTTGTAACAACAGCTCCTGCACCTACCATAGCATTTTTCCCAATTCTAACAGAAGGCAAAATATTTGCCCCAGCACCTACCGTAACATAATCCTCTATAATTGGGCCTTGCAAATGATCTTTTGCATTTGCATCACGATTCATAGAATTATCATTTGTAGTCGCAACCAGTACACTTATAAAGCAGTGACTTCCAATACGCATATTCCCAGTAATATGCGCATTATCCATAATCTTGGTATAATCGCCTATCACAGTTTCATTATTTACAGTAACCAACCTGCTAATAATACAATACTTACCTATTCTACAATTCTCTCTGATAGAACAATTATCTCCAAGTAAAGTATTATTAGATATTTCAGTGCCAGTATATATAACCACTCCAGGGCATATAATACATCTTTCTCCAATAACTGTTTTTCCATATTCATTTGAATAAGATCTTTCAGTACTCCCCGGACTTGTCGGTATTTTCCCTATCGTACTGTGCTCGAAAATCTCAGCTCCATTCTTTATCACAGTTCCGGGGTATAGGGTAACATAATCATGAACTACCACATCATCTCCGATACTTACATCATCATATATTATTACGGTCGGTGAAATCTTGGCTCGTTCGCTTATTATGTTCATACAGCTTCCTTTCCATTTTTTTTCGATTTGTCATAGCATAGATATTTCCAATGCCACAATTTTATTATATCATATAGTATATATATTATCCCTATATCGAATATTAATTAAGAATTATGTTATCCTGGTCCACATAAACTCAACTACAAAGGCTTATCTCTTCATAAGTGAATGGATTCAATTTCGGAGGAATACATGAGAAAAAATATCATTACTTTTAAAGGAACCAATGATGTTGTTAATTCTTTCATTGATCAACTTATTGCCTTTTGTAAAAAAAGGGATATAGGATGCTATTGCGCAGATTCCACCAACGAAAAAAGTTGGAATAATAACTGTTTTCTTGATTATATAGCCCAAAATGATTGTGTTCTGTTAGCATTTAACCACATTGGTATAAATATTAATCTCTCAGGAAAAAATATTTGGAATGAATATAATATTCATGTATATGACTATTTACTAGATCATCCGCGAATGGTTGATGAATATTTTAAAAACGAACCTTGTCTCATTACCTATCTTGTTGCCGACTATAATCACTTAGCACTTATCAAAGATTTCTTTCCTAACGCTAATGTATGTTTTATGCCTTTAGGCGGAACAATTTTAAATAAGTGCCCAAAGTACTCAGACAGGAAATATGATGTGATTTGCCTGTCCGAATGCAATACCTTCTATGGATTCAAAAAAATACCTTTTTTTCAAGATAATGGGCAATTGTTTTACAATTACACATATAATTTCATGCTCTGCAATCCCAACAAAAGCACAGAAGAAGCAATTGCCAGCTTTTTATCCGATAACAACATAATCATCACACCAGATGACTTATATCAATTATACTTTAATTTCAGCTCTGAATTAGAATCATCAATCAGACGGCATTTCAAGTTAGAAGGAATGAAAGCTTTAAGTGATTTAGGCATAAATGTTTTAACCTTCGGAAAAGGATGGGACGATCAAAGCTATTCTTTTTCCGATAATATAATCAGACATGACCGTATACCAATGCACGAATTATCGTCGTTACTAGCAAATTCAAAAATTGCGCTTTGCTTTATGCCTTGGATAAAAAACGGAGTTGGAGAAAAAAATCTGAATGCCTTATTAAGTGGTGCTATTTGCGTATCTGATTACAATTCATATCTTGCAACCAGATATATTGATGGCAAAAACATAATATATTTTGATTTAGCAAATCCTAAACAAATGGCATTGGATATTAAATGGCTTTTAAGCCATGAACAAGCTGCTGAAACCATTGCTTGCAATGGATATAATACTGCATTGAAATATGATACTTGGGAAGAACGGTATTCAGAAATATATAACTTCATCTCATCACAGTAAATAAAAATACTAATATCAGATAATATGTGAGTAGCAAGCTGCAAATCTAGAAATGTATTATCCTAAGATTTGACGCTCCGCCTTACTCATATTACAGGTTACTCTGTGAGATTGCGAAAAGCACAATTCCAAATCTTGAAAACAACAAATACATTAAAGCCGGCACACTTGCTTTACTTCATATTTCAACCATATCTCCTTTAACCTAAAAAAGTATTAAAAAGCATCCAATTAATCCAAATCAACCATTTCAAAAAAATTATCTCATAAACTAACTATTATTCCTTTTGCACAAACCGAGGAAATTATTCATAATCTCTTATATAATCTACTTCCTTATATTTCCGATGCCATTACTATCAGAACAGTATCTTCTGAGAAATCATATATTATTACGTTCGATGAAATCTTGGCTTGATTATTATATTCATACAACTTACTTCCAGTACTTTTTCGATTTGTAATAGTGTAGATATTTCAATGCCTTAATCATATCGCATTATATCATATAGTATATATATTATCTTCATATCGAACACTAATCAAGAATCATATTGTACAAGTTCGCATAAACTCAACTACAATAGCTTATCTTTTCATAAATGCATGGATATAATTTCAAGGTAACACAAAAAATCATTACTTTTTGAAGTAACCAATGATGTTGTCAATTCTTTCATTCTTTCATCAATCAACTAATTGCCTTTTTGTAAAAAAAGGAATATCGAGCGCTACTATCGCCGTAGTATGCATCCCATTTATCCATGTGTCTAAGCGCTACACCTTCACTGTCATAAACTATATTCTTTGCGTCATGAAGATTTAGTACTATTCCTTTTAACTTTGAATACACCCCGGCGTCAATCTGCTCCAAATAGTCAAAAACAGCTTCGTGAAGTATGAATATCACACAGATTTTATCAGCTGACTCCTCAAAAATTTTAAATGAGCGTCTGATTTTGTCTATTCCCCTTTCTTTATAATGCATGAGCATACTGATACTAGCATAATAAATCGCGTATTTTCTGCATTTGAATGCACCAACAAGTTTATCACAATCACTTATGTCAACATCTTTAATATCCGTGCTGTTATTTTTCGGACATGCTTCACTATTTTGTATAATACATTTCTGCTCACAGTACTTGCCGGTTTCCTCTCCGCATAGCCCTTTCATCGTGTCAATATAAAGTTTTCTCATCATGTTTATCTTTTACTATTCCATTGTAATCGCAGTCATAATAAAATATCGGAATTACATGCACCTCTTTTTCATCATCCTGAGAGTATTCCTCCCAAAGCTTTTCCATCGTTTCCCACCAGCATGCGCGACATGGAAGAAAAACAATTATTTCTTTGTCTTTCTTTTTGGGTGGTGCAAGCACACTTAAGGAGTAGCGCTTTATTGAAGTAAGAAGTGCTTTATCGTCAATAGTGTATCTGTACGGATTTCTTCCTATGTTGTTTTTAAGGATCCTTTCCTGCTCACGATATACCGGATAGTTATGAAATATCCATTCTTTGGATACGCGCATAAAATCCCCATATTCTATATTGAGCACTTCGTCATATCTAGCCGGTGCAGATATATATGTATTTTCAAACGGAAGATATACTGTATTATCAAAAAGCTCTTTTATCTATGTGAATTATCAGAAGTAAAAAAGGCATCCTTTGGGAACATACCCCTTCATTCTCTCATTCTACTATTCATAAAGCGGAAACATGGCTTTCGCAGACCATAAGGTCTGCTCCCAAATAATACTTCTTCCAATTTTTCATCTCAAAAAAAACGTCTGTTTTCTTGCACAAAGCGCAAATCCAACCATTAGGTTTTAAAATTCGAAAGAATTTATTTTCTAATTCTCCACTACTATCTGCATGAATGCTTCCATACAAGAAAATGATATCTGCCTTTGACTGTATCTTTATAAGTTCTTCCAAATCGTATATAACCTCATATTTTGTTTCTGGATGCAATTCTTTTGCTATATTCTTAATATGCGTCGACAATACATCATCCGATGCACCTATTTGTATCACGTATTTAGGAAATTTATTCCTGATATGTTCTCTTATAAAAAGAACATCAATCAACGAATAATAACTTTCATACTTAATTAAATTACTATTTTTTCCACAAATACTCTCATGCATTTCCATGTTTCTTAATATGATGTTAGGTATTGTTACATTTGTAAATTCAGAATGAAAAGGTATTCTTCCTCTATTAGACAAATAATCATTAAGGTTCAATAAAACTTCTTTACTAGAATTTTCATCAATATATGTAAATTTATAATCCCTTAGTACAAAGTCTCCCATATATATCCCCAACTATTTTCTCAAGATTATACATTTCTTTTCCGCGCTTGTAAGCATTTAAAGACATTTTAGCCAAATCCTTATTTTTTATTAAATCAAGAAGCATATCAGCATAGGCATCTTCATCGTCTGTATCAGTATATCCTCCGGTTTCTCCATCTCCTATAATATCCTGATATGCACCTATCTTGGTAATTGCCATAACGCATCCTGTGCATATTGCTTCAGACATAGCATTAGGCGTTCCTCCTTCCAGAACAGATGTTGACACAAATATTTTTGCCTTCTCATATTCTTTGTGCAATTTTCCCTTATCTTCAATGTTTCCGACAAATTCTATTTGTTCTTTCATTTCAGGATAGTAGTCAAAAAATGTATCAACATATTCATTAAATGGTTCTTCTACAGGACCAACCAACCTTAATTTCCAATCAGGAACTTTATCCGATATTTTTTCAAAAGCCCCAAGTAACATACTGATGTTTTTGGGTATATCGTTTATTCTCCCAACGTATAGAAGGACATTATCTCTTTCGTCAAATTTAACGTATTCAACATTGCTTGTTCCCTTTTCCAGGTTATAGTACCCATTTCTTTCGCATACCACTGGCCAGTACCATTTATCATTTAAAAAAGTTGTCATTTCTGTATCCGACTGCCACATAAAATCCAAATTATCAAAATAATCATAGAATGGATTCATATAGAAAGGAATCCTGTCTGCAAAATCCGGGTTCATATCCAATGCACAAGCCAAAAGACATTTATCATTTATTTTTTTTATGACAGCTGCCATTTCCAAATTATGATCTGTAATACCGTATAAAATAAGAACATCCAATTCTTTCCCATTTTTTTTCAAATACTCTATCTTGGACTCTAATGAATTATCTTTTAACTTTTCCACTCTGAATCCATTCATCTTCTCTAAATATGGATACTCTTCTCCCTTTCCACAAACCATAAACGCATCACATCCATGATTTTTATACAGTAAGTAAGGGACTAAACCACAATCTTTTCCCAATTCGCGATTATCCCATGGTCTCTCTTGTCCCGACATCATAGCTATTTTCTTTTTTCTTCTACTCTTATCATGATTGGAATACATCTTAATCATTCCTTTTTTCTATTTTGAAACTTAAACACTTTCAAAGAGCAAATTATTCATCAATTCCACCACTTAAATATAATCATTTAAATACTCATCTACAAACAGAACCCTATTTTCTTCATATCCTGACCAATTTATTGAACCAAAATCATGGAGACACCAGGTATTCTTTTGATAAGGCACAACAACATCGTATCCTTTTTTTATAAATTCCAATGATTGAGATACATCATAAAAATCCCATCCCTTAAAAATATCCGCACGCCAATTCAAATCTACACATGTCGCCATCAGAAATCCATCTATAAGTTTTACCTGACAATCCCCTTCAACTGCAACTCTCTCATCAAATGTTTCAGCTATTGACTCTTCATTTGATACAGAATGTACAACTGCACCAACTCTGTCTGCCTGCCACATAACTCCGGAATTGGGAACATACAGCGCTCCAAGCATCCCTATTAATCCCACTTGTGAATTACGATTAAAACAATCCACTATCTCATATATAAAATATGGATTAAGAATCCTGACATCCTGATGAAGATATACTTTATATTTAGCTTTCGATGAATGCATAGCATCGTTATATCCAGCACACATAGATTTCGCACCTTCAATAGCTTTTTTTTCAATAGCCATTCCATCCGGTATATCAAGTCTATCTATCCAGGCATTCATTTCATCCAGTTCAACCTTTTTATTAAAGCATGTGATAAAGCAAATGGTTTCCCTATCAATTTTTACGTTTTGAGGTTTTTCAAAAAAAACAACGCTATCTTTACCTTTATAAATTCTGTCAAATACATATTGTGGATTCAATGAATAAGCATTTAGAATATCTACCAGATTTTGGGACGAAATATCATTGCTGTACATATAATCAATCACCTCGTAAGGTGACATTTCAGGCCACCATTCAAGTCTTTGACATAGCTTTTTTAACTTGTCATATTTCCCGGTAATCTTTTCTATCATCGGATTTACTCCCTGTATACTCATCTAAACATATACTAAAAAGATTGATTGACATAATCACATATTTTTGCTGTTACATCGGAATAAACTTTAGGTGTAAATACATTTACAGAGCCTTCAAAATCACTTTGACCATCTATAAAATCACTGATTCTTATTACTTTTATGTTTTCATAATCCTTAACAAAATCAATTATTATTGGATTAATTTCCCTATATATCTCAAAAAGCCCGTTTTCATCGTTAGGGCAACTGTCGAATTGTTTTTCACTGCCAAGCAAAAGAATAACAATAGTATTACTGCTTATACCTGTGCATATTCCTTCAAGAGCGTTAAATAATTTTCTGACCATGCTATCACTATCATCAATCCATTCCCCTGCAGAATATTGCAAAAAGCTATAGCAAACTACGTTGTACATCCCTGTAAATATTTTCGTTGGCAAATTGTCTTTCCACACTTCTTTATCAGTATATTCTGTTGTGATATTTCCACCGATAATGTAATTTGCAACAGGCGCAAATGAGTTTTGAAGTTTCAGAAGAATCCGTAGTGATTTATCAGCCTTGTGATTGCCTGCAACATCGTCAGAACACTCTTCTATAACAAAATCTGAAATGCTGTTTTTTTCAAACAAAGAAATTACCGGTTCTATAATGTCAATTTCAGGACAGCCAAGCCTGTTGTAAACAAACTGCTCTATTCCCAATCCTGTTACAACATATGAAAAAGAAAAACATTTTAGTTTTGACATTCGCTTATCTAATGCATAAAAACCTATGATGCCGTAATCAGTATCTTCATCCCTTGCAGTAAGATATGCGCACTCATTCCAATCATCAACTATTATCTTTCTTAATTGTTCTTCAGATAAATATGCTTTTGTATAATTGAGAAGCTCACAATCTTTCAAAAAAGCGCTTAATTTACTGATTTTTCCAAAGCAGTTTTTATTTATAGTAATAAATATTTTTTTATCGGATATTCCTGCATTTTCATACATCTTTTCAAAAAGAGCATACCGCTCCATACAATCGTTATGTATGGCAGAAATTGGTAATCTGGCAAAAAAAGCATTTAAGTATGGCATTATATCAGATCCGGCTGTCCTAAACCTTCCATTATACGGTTCAACGGAATCTGAAATAAAAAGTATCCGTTTATCCAATATTCCCATTGAATCAATTTTATAAGTTATATCTTTTACATTTTTATATGAATAAGGAATGCAGATAATCCCATGCAGCATCAACATTGAAGAAATATTTTCATCAAATATTTCTTCATCCACGGCAATTATCTTCAGATCATTAAAAGAAAAGTTATCATATTTATGAATACGAGTAATTACAAGAGCCCCAGGTTTACACAGTGCAGATATAATCTTTTGTCGGCTTGTATCAAGTGAATAGCTATCATCCAGAATCAATGCATCAAAAACATTATCCTGAAAATAATCTTTTAATCGTTCTGCATTTTCAAAAATATTAGCGTTATTTCTTTGAATACTGTATAACTTCTCATCTTCTTCTACGCCATACCCCTTTGCATTACGAAAAAGACTTTCAATAGCTTTGATCTCAGCTCCAAGTCCACATCCTACATGCAAAAAAGTAAATGCGTCATCTCGTTTAAACGGAAACATAGAGATTACCGCTCCACATGGATACGCATAATCCAATATGTCAAATCCGTATTTTTGAATAAACAATTTATGGTGATCATAAGAAAGATTGTTTTTGCCGGTCTTGGCAAAACTAACACTTCCTGCGTGATAAATAAAACTATCTCTGACTAGGATAAGTTTATATCCTCTTCTTAATATTTCCATTGAAAGTGCATCGTCTTCATAGTATCCCGGGGCAAAATCCTCATCGAAACCACCAACTTCATCCCATACATTTCTTTTGATTAAAAGTGCAAATCCATTAAGACGTACTTTTTCAAGATATCTGTCACATTCATCTATGGATAGTTTTTCCCCAAAATCACTATATTTCTCAACATTCTCAAAGGTTATTTCCAATTGCTGTCTGTTTCCGGCATAATTAGAAACAGCACCGACAGCACCTATTTTTTTATTTTGATTCAAAGCCTCCTTTAACCTTGGCAATGATTTGCTATTTAGAACAGTGTCATTATTTAGCAGAAAAACATCGTATTTTTCATAATCTGTTCCAATCGTTGCCTTTACTGCCTGATTACACGCGGGACCAAATCCGATATTTTCGGAGTTCTGTATAAGCATGATATCAGGTTGCTCAGAAAGCCATATATTTACACCATCAGTAGATGCATTATCTACAACCACAATTTTGTAAGTACCCTCTTTTAACGAATTCCGGATACTATATATACATTCCTGCATATATCGTTTTGCATTGTATGAAACAATTATTATAAGTACACCATTCATAAATCGCACCGCCAATGTTTGAAATGACGAACATAAATTGATGTTGTATAATTAAGTATATCAATATTTAAAATAAAATACAAAACCAATAGATTCATAAATATACTGAAGTTCTTGTGGAGGTTATACAAATGAAGCAGAGTCGCATGTCATTACTATTCCCTTGCGTTATACCAACGATTGTAAAAGACTATCAACGTATGCGACTACATTACAATCGTTTTTTTAAGTTTCTGCCAATAGACCGTATTATTTTTGTAGGACCTGAAAACCTCTTGCCTATTATAGAAAGTGATAAAGCTAACGATATTTTTACAAATCACTCTATTGAATTTATTAATGAGACCAGCCTTCTCGATATCGATCCCTTAAGACCTGTTTTCAACAGTCTGATTACACCTGAAAATAATTTAAAGCCCACGGCAATAAACTGGTATTATCAACAATTTTTAAAAATGTCTTACGCTTTAATTTGTAAATCCCCATATTACTTATGTTGGGATTCTGACACTTTGCCACTAAAAAAAATAGAAATGTTCAATTCTGATGGAAAACCATATTTTGATATAAAATCTGAACATAATGAAGTTTATTTTAAAACAATCGAGAAACTCTTTGGTTTTGGAAAAATAATAGAAAAATCATTTGTTTCAGAGCATATGCTTTTTAAAGTGGATTTAATGAAAGAAATGCTTTCTGAAATTGAACGAACTGACTTTAGCGGAGAGCATTTTTCCGAAAAAATACTATATGCTGTTGGTTCAGAAAATTTAAACCAGGGGTTTTCTGAATTTGAAACATTTGGTTCCTGGGTCGGTGTACGACATTCATCTGAATACAAACTACGAAACTGGAATTCATTCCGCAACACCAATTTCTTTGTAGACATTTCTGATGTTTCAGAAGAAGATCTGAATTGGCTGTCAAAAGATTTTGATGCCGCAACTTTTGAAAAGTATCAGGAAACCAACACAACCCTGAATACTCTTTTCAAAGATTCCAGATACAGAGAAAACCTAACCCCAAAACAGTTTTATACCTCAATATTGGAAAGTGGTGTTTTTGGCGATTATATAGATGGTTCGATAAAAGACTGTGAGTTCTCCGCCCCTTTGTGAAATTTAGTAAAATCTACGATGTGCTGATATTTATTGTAAAACTATATGTTTTCTGAACCCATAATCAACTCTACCACTTCCCTGATAACGCCTTCTCCACCATTGGCTTTTGTTATATATTTTGCCACACTTTTCACTTGTGGCAAAGCATTCGCTGGGCAGCATCCAAACCCCACCATTTTAATTGCATCCATATCGTTGATGTCATCGCCAATGTAACAGACATTGTTTAATGAAACCCCATACTCTTTACATATTCTCTTAATTGCAGTAAACTTATCCTTACAACCAGCTTCTATGACATCAAGTTTTAGTTTCTCTGCTCTCCTACGATTCAATTCAACATTTTCGCTTGTTATTATTCCAGTTAGAATTCCTTCTTGCTTCAATATCTTAAACCCCATACCATCTTTTGTATTGAATTTCTTAAGCTCATCACCATGTTCCGAGTAGTACATACCTCCATCTGTAAGGCAACCGTCACAATCAGTAAGAAAAATCCTGATGTCCGGCCTCTCTGATGGTGCAGTTATACCATTCTTCTTCATCAAAGCTTCAATGATAATCCAATCACTTGGCTCGTCAATCTCAAAGAATGTTTCTTCACTCATTTCAACAACCCTGATATTCCCGGAAACGCGATTATGAAACCTAAGCAAATTATCTTTTGAGTTGATATAAAATGCGCCATTCTCTACAAGATAACCATTAAACTCTTGACGTCGTGGACGATGAAAAACATCATAATTTGAAGGGGATGCAAAGCCATTCTCATCGTTTATCCATTGAAAACGTTTTTGCCGCACTACAGAAAGAACACTATCCGTATCTTCCTGTTTGAAAATATCAAACCCCCTATTTAAATCCTCAACTTGCAGAAGTGGAGATGTGGCCTGAACAAGCACTATATTATCAAAATCAAATTTCTCCGCAAATTCAAGCATTGCATGTTCCGTAGGTGCCGTATCAGAAGCCGACTCTGCTGATCTACCAATAACCTCAACCTTTAAGAATAAATCGGCCTCAATACCTTTCTTAAACGATTCAACAGTCTCTTTGATTACATCACTATCCGTTGCTACATATACCTTATCGATGTATTTGCATTCACACGCAGCTTTTACAGTCCAGTATACAAGCGGTCTTCCATTTATTATTTTTATATTTTTAAGAGGAATAGATTTGCTTCCGCCTCTTACCGGAATAAATGCTACGTTCATAAAATTTTCTCCAAATTACAGACTCTTTTATATATAAATTAACCAGGTAGCCACTATTTTATACCACCTAATTGTAAGAATTTTAATGTTTTCTGAACTTTAGCTTATCTCTCTGCACCTGCTCAATCGGTAGTACCTCCTGATCCTTAAACGTCAAAGCTTCATGGACAGCATTGAGATTTCTTACAAGCTTTCGAATCCCATCCGGCTCAAGTGACGCTGCTTGATCAGTTCCTTTCCAAGTACGATCCAGCGTATAGTGACGTTCAATATACTCTGCTCCAAGTGTATAAGCAGCAACATCGACCGCAATGCCAAGATGATGCCCGGAGAATCCAATAGCTTTTACTCTTCCACTATACTGTTCTTTCATACGTGTCAGCTCAAGCAGGCAGATATCCTTAAACGGTACAGGATACCCTGATGTACAATTGTAAAGAATCAAATCCTTCGCTCTACCATTCTTTTCAAACAATTGAATAATCTGTTCTTCCTCCTCATGTGTAGTCATACCAAACGAAAGCTGAATTTCTCCCTCATAGTTACTACAAAGCCACTGAAGCATCTCAAAATGCGTATTGCAGGCAGAAGGAATTTTTATAAATTGTGGGTGAAGGGATGTTATCTCTTTAGCACTTGTCAAGTCCCATACTGATGTTGAGTAAATAATGCCCGCTTCTTCGCACCATTTCTTAAGCTGTGCATGTTGATCAAGATCAAACTCCAGAAACTCACGATGAGCACCATAAGTATCACCATAAGAATTCGCAGGGTTCGGATGAGGCGCATTATACTGCTCTAGTGTAAGCAATTCTTTAGGACACCGCTTCTGAAACTTAATTGCATTCGCCTTACAGAAATGTGCCGCTGTTTCAATTAAATCTTTAGCAATATCCATTTGTCCCATGTGGTTACATCCAGCTTCAGCAATTATGAACGGTTTATTGTACTTAATCATTTTTCTTGCTCCTATAATTAAATTGCAGCACCCCTATCAACTATTTCCCATTACCTCTAATCATTTTTCCTCGCACAAACTATGTACTGCACAACATCAAAACACTCTCTTCCAACAACACCTTCAATACTAAGCAACTTATCCCAAAACTCTTTATGTACTTTTGTAGAATCTGTTGGATATGTAGACCCTATCATTTCAGTAATAACATATCCCCGTTCACTAAACATTTTTACAATTTCTTTACCTGTAAAAAATCTAAGATGAGTCCTGTCCAAAACGCCCTGATCCTGATAAGTAAAATTACCATGTAAAAGCTCATAAATAACAGGCGCATTTAAAATATTGGGGATACTGGCGATAATACATCCTCCTTCATTAAGCTGCCCTTTAAGCCTTTCCAACAGAGAATACGGATCCACTAAGTGTTCCAACACATCTCCAAATATGATATAGTCATACTTCTCATCTTCTGAAAAAACGTAATTTTCAATATTAGCGCATTTCATATCAACTATAAGCGCCCCCACCTTAGCAGCACTTTCCACTAACTCTATTCCATGAACATTCGCATTTGGATACATATACTGAATTCTTGAAAGGGTAGATCCAAGCCCTGCTCCAACCTCAAGGATTTCCAGTTGTTCTTTATTCGGCTTGATCATACTTGCCAGTTCAAATCTTGTATTCATATAGTATTCGGGCGAAAATCCCCATTTTTTCTTAATTAGTTTCTTGTCTTCGCCATAAAATTCAAGATTTTTCCTGTTTTTCTCATTTACTATATAGTGAAACACATAGCTGTTCCAGCATACACAGTTGTAATACCCTTCCTGAAGCATCTTCATTCCTATATCTATATTCAGAAAGCCTTCTGAACGGATACTCTTATCAGGAGGTTGTACCTTTTTAACAGCTTCTTTTCTCAATAGCATAAAATTGGTGTCTAATGCTACTTTTTTCTCATATGTTACCTTGTCCGGAATATTATTCTTAATAGCAAATGTCCTTGCCTGAACAGGAGTTTTTACCTTATCATTTACAGGCACCTGCTTATAATAGGCAAAATTAGAAATACAACTGCAGGCACCAATTTTATCATCATCATAAAGGGCCATCCTGAGATTGAACAGTGAGTTGGGGAGCAACAATGCATCACTGCTTAAGAAAAAAATATCCTCATCTTCACCTGCCTTCATCATCACGGCTTCCAGAGTCTGCGGATATGACTTGTACTGTCCTCTGTTTATAATTTCATATCGATAAGACTTTTCGTAACATGTTTCCTCTATACACTTTTTACACTCCTCAATATATTTATCATCGATATCTGCAATGACTCCAATAAAAATATTTTTAACATCCACATTATTATCTTTATAAAATGCCGAAAGCATCTCTTCAATCATGTCAGCATCTTCCAAAATACCACTTTTTTTAGCGTAAAAAAGCGCATTTTCATAGGAAAGCCATGCTTTATTAACGTTTTCTCTGCTATAGTAATTTCCGAGCAAAAGATATAACTCATGATTTTCTATTTCTTGTTCAAGTCCTCTTTTGATGAAATCAAACATACTGTCCCATTCACCAAAATGTTCCATAATTGTAGCTCCAAGTATACAAAGTGTTGCATCCAAACCATTTTCACTTGTATACTCCAAAAAATATTCGAGAGCTTCTTCCCATTTTTCATTTTGAATAGCTGTAATAATCTTCTCCATTTATATCTCACTTTCTGTTAGTTTGTTTTACCTTGAGAAATCACTAGAGTTTTCTTTCATCTCCAATCTGAGTCATATTACTTTTTCTATAATCTGTTGTTCATAAACCGGATCAATAATCTTATCAATCTGTCTTCTCTCTCCTATCTCGTCCCAACTACAGTATTTATATGAAATATTCACATCTTCGATAGAATTAAGACCACGTACAAATTTTTCGTAATATAGATCTATGTGTCCAATATCAATAGCCCAATATCCCTCTTTATACAGATCATATGCTAAAGCCGTAGCCGTCGGTCCAAGTGCTAATAGAATCAACTTGTTTTTAGAAATTTTAGTAGCTGCATTCATAATTTCTTCATACTTATCAATTGCATTTTCTGCAGGAGCAATTATACGTCCTATACTTTTTGCATTATCAAAAAGATTATTACCCACACCCATACCGGTATGTTCGCCCTCTATAAACACACAATCTTTGTTTTCCCAAATCTCTCTTAATTCATCAGTATCCTGCTGAGTTTTTATTTCATGAATAAGAGCATCACCATAAATCCTATCAGGATCTAGCAGCTTCGCATGCATTTTCCTTACTTCAGGACGCATGTACGCTCTGACACCATCAGCATCAGTTTCGCTAAGATTTTCCAAATTGCCATAGAACCTTTTTTGTAGCCCTAATAATATTCCTTCCTCATCGCTTTTTAATACATTTTTTAACTTATCTGCAAGTTTTTCTGAAGGAGCCTGAAAGTTCCATCTACCCACACCTGCAATTATTGCGAACTCTCCGTCTCCAAATCTGCTAAAACACTTATGCTTATCAATTATAGTACGCCTTGTCTTTGGTTTACTCAAAATATTAGGAATAAAAATCTTCGACTTAAATTCTGTATCTCGCATCTCATAAGGCAGGCTTTCGATACGTATCCTATTGATAAATGCATACTGCTGAATATTTCTTAAATCTTTCTTTTGCTGTTCAATTGTATCCAACATCTTATTCAGGAGCTTAAGAGTTTGCTCCTGCCATATCTTCATTGCTTCATTCTCAGCTTGAAGCTCTTCTATTTTCCTTAGAATTTCCAGATACTCTCCATCCACAGGTTCTACCTCCGAATTAATAAGCATTATTCTTAGCCCCTTTAATAAAGGCTCCGTGTTTAGACATATTTATGAATTCTATATTCGAATACTGTTGTATTTTTCCCTCTATAATCTGTCTAAATAAGTTGAATGTCGGAGCTGTCTCAACCATTCCTCCATCCACAGATTTAACCAGCATCGTGTTATCCGACTTTGCAAGTTTCCCGTGAGGCATCCCCTTGGCATAATCATTTCCTCCAGGGAAAGCAAGATCCAGCCCTACAAGATATATTTTCTTCGCTCCAAGTCTTGCTGCTGCCTCAATTGCCATACAGGAAACTGTTCCTGAAACATCCCAGTTATCGCCCTCTTTATCTTTTTCTTTCTTCATTGATTCTCCGGAAGACGTGGAAATAAAGACTATTTCTCCTTTATACTTATATGTAAACTTCCAACTCGTTACCCGATCACAGATCATAGGAACTGCCTCTGTTATATCCTCTGCCCCATCAATGTGTTCAAGTAGCTGGTCAAAAGAATCCGCAGCTACAAACAGATCGGGCTTAATCGCTTCATCTTTTACTCTTTTTATCACAGTGTTGACAGCAACTATTTTTCTTACCCCCAAAGATTTTCTTATAAACTCCATATTGTCATCAAATGACGGTCCAGCTGCCAGAACAATCCACTCATCACTATTGATATCCTTTTTTAATGAATCAAAAGATTTATGTGGTAGTTTTTTATTCTTCCACCGGTTTATCTTTACTATATCATCTAATTCCCAACCATATTGAAGACAATCAACAATATAATCAAATTGACCGTCAAACTTTCCTCTGAATTTCCATTTCTTTTCTGCTGTTATATAGATACATTTGCTTTTATTGTTAAAATCAATATCATCCAAAAACTCCCCTATAAGCACATCACTATCCGGATTATGCCTTATTGTCAAATTATCCTGATTGATCCAATCAAGTACTCCATAATGTCTTGCATAATCAATCATCTCTGAGTTATCCTCATATATCACTATTGAAACAGCCCCATCAGATAATTTCCAAATTTTATATGGTAAATATCCAAGGCCGCAACCTAAGATAATAATGTTTTCCATTTCGGCGTCATAAATAGCCGCAGCTACCCTGCCTGCCTCCTCCATTGGGTCATGCACATCATGCATGTATCTTCCTGTATCCGCACTTTTTATTGTAAGAAAACCGCTGTCACTGCTTTTTAAAAGATACCCTCTGTCCTCTACTTCGATACCGGTGAACCGGGCCATATAAGCATATATCCCCGGAATCAGTTTTCCTGTAATAGTTCCTGAAACATAAGACTGATCATTCCAGTTATTTACTATATCTAACGCTATATTTTGAAGTCTCGTTGCTTCACCGGAATCTGATTCAGCATATTTTGAAAGCAGTTTTTGTAATTTCGCCATACTTTCATTAAAAATTCTCAATGCTCTTCGAACATCATATCTTGATAGAAAGCGTACACACTCCCTTAAATCATCAAGTATAAGCGCATCTGAATAGACTTCTTCCAAAAATTGTTCTGCCAAATTTCCCCTCCAAACTTGCCACGTTTTTTATCTTTCAATGGCTTCATTTATATATTCACAGATCTTTCCGGCAATCTTGTAATAAACATTTCTTGTAAGATGATTAACACTATTTCTAAAGTCTTCTTGAGAAGTTATATAATCAGATAATTCAATAATTCTCATTCTGTCATGATCTTCAGCAAACTCTCTGATTGCCGGATTTATCTCTTTATATATTTCTGCCCTTCCGCCAAACTCCTCATCATCTCCTTCATAGTCTGTCTCGCTTCCAAGAATCAATATTATTATTGGTTTCCCTTTAACATGGTAGTAAATATAGTCAAGATTTCTAAAAAGAAGCTCAATAGGCGTAATACCTGCAAACTCCCACCTGGAGCTAAAGTCATCAATGATTTCAGCAGTCAAAGGATAATCATGTCTTTGTATTTCTCCACTTATGTATTTTTCCTTAAAATCTTTGTCTGTCAGCGGATAAACTGCGCTACCAAAGCTGATATAATTACCTGTATCTTTGTTTCGGTAAAGCCCCGCACAGCAATCCTGAAGCAAGCTATAGCAGATAACATGATACTCAGAAGAAAATATCTTTGTGGCAAAGTCACCCTCTGTTATAAATGGAACTTCATCAATAATTTTTGAAATTTCTGAAGAAGATAAATTAGCGCTGTCCCATATGTGCATTGAGTGATTCTGACCTGTTGTGATAAAGCCTTCATCATTTACATAGTTAAACTCAGTAGTAATTCTCCCACCTGTCAAATATGGGGCAATCTGATCAAGGTCACATGGTCCTTTTAACAGGACCTTTGCCCTCTTTTCCATTAGATAATCGTTTTCTATTTCTGAAGAGATATCTTCTTTTATCCATGGCACACTTTTATCATTTAAAAGAGCTATTGACACATCTCCATTAATCTCAAATTTAGGGCAGCCAAGTTTGTTATACACATACTGCTCTACTCCCATACCAAGAATTCTGCACGAGAAAAGAAAATGCTCCATTTTCTTTTCTCTCATGTTATAGCAGTAAAAACCAACTATACCGTAATCCCCGAACTTATCTCTGACCTTGATATAAGCAGAATCATTCCAGTCGTTTGTAATAAGTCTTGTCAGTATTTCCTTATGATCTCTGTTCTTCGTGTAATTGAGCTGGTTAGAGCGCATCACAAGCTCATGAATTCTATCAATCTCTTCAAGGCAATTTCTGTTTATGCTTATCCTTATATCACTGTCATACAAAAACTTTTCTTCTGACTCAGAATTTATTTTCTCTTCATTCTTTCTTTCAAGAAGCTTGTAACTTTCAAGTCGCGTATGCTTTTCATCTCTTGCTTTCGTTCTGGCAAAATAAGTAGAAAGATATGGTATGATCTGCGGTCCCGCCGTCATAAGCCCATCGCAATAATACCTTGCCTGCTCAAGATTTCTTACATTATCATCTATAAAAAGAACATTCTCCGGCCTGAGATTCATAGTCTCGATTTTGTTTTTTATTTGAATTCCTTTTTCATCCCAGTTAATATTGTTAAATACAAACAGATTTGAAATACCCGCTTTTTCCAGTTCATCAATGACTTTTTCTTCGTCATTTTTAGATGATATGCTATTTACAACACCATGATCGGTAATGCTTTTAATCAGCTCAACATTTGACATGGGTAAAATAACTTCACCTTCCGAAAGTATCCCCTGCCAGAAGGTATCATCCATATCCCAGACTATCATCTTGATATTTTCATATGGAAATTCCTCAAGCTCACAATCTTTGATAAGAACTATGCAGTCTTTCATGAGTATTCCTGAAAGCTTTTGCTTTAATTCATCACTCATTGCCTGAAGATCATTTTTTTCTATTATCATTATATTGATAAAAGGTGCAGGACTATTGCTCAAAAGTTCATCTGCGGAGCTATATATTTTTTCAGTTGCTTTCGCAATGTCATACAGTTCTTTTTTTGGCTCTATTCCAATACATTCGCTGTTTGGGAACAAGCTTCTTATAGCCTTTAGTTCAGCTCCCAAGCCGCATCCATAGTGAAGTACGGTAAAAAATGCATTTTTTCCATATGGAATTTGAGAAATCACTGTTCCATCGGCATATGCATACTTCATTATGTCAAATTTATATTTCTCTTTAAAAAGGGCATAGTTTTTTTGAATAATACTGTTATAATCAGTTTTTATAAAACTCTCTGAACCCGCATGATAAATAAAACTATTCCTTACTACTTTCATGCGGTAGCCACGCCTTAGTATTTCCATTGACAAGGCATCATCTTCAAAGTATCCGGGAACAAAATCTTCATCAAATCCGCCGACTTCATCCCACACTTTTCTTTTTATGAGCATAGAAAATCCCGACAGCCTGACTCTTTCCAGACAGGAATCTTTCATCGGTACATTGACTTTCTCTCCATAATCTATATACTCATCAACCGTATCAAATTCAACATCAATCATTTGCTTGTTTCCGGCATAATTTGATACACTACCAACTGCTCCAACATCTTCTGCTGAATACAAAGCTTTTTTTAAGAAGTAAAGTGCATCAAAAACAAGTCTGGTATCGTTATTTAAAAGAAATACATCATACTTTTCATATTCGGTTCCGATTGTAGCCTTTACAGCCTGATTACACGCAGGACCAAAACCTACGTTTTTCTCATTGCGTATATAAATGATATCTTTCTGCTCCGAAAGATATTTATCCACTCCATCAGTTGAACCATTATCAACAACAACAATTTTATAACTGTCATCCGGAAGACATTTCCGTATACTTTTCAGATTTTCCTGCATAAAGAACATAGCGTTATAAGACACCACTACTATTAGTGTCTTATTATCATTCTCACTGCTCATATAATATCCGCCTATTTTTACATTGGCTTTTGAAATATCTTCCGTATCATCTTCCCATACTTCTTTATATCCATCGCGGTATTCCATCTGAGCTATCTGTAACATCTTTTTTGCAGACAATTTTTGTTGATATTCCGGATTATCAAATAGATGACGATTGGTTTTTATTTCATCCTGTCCCCTTTCAAATGAAATGGCATCAAAATCCCGCCCCAGCCATTCAAAATCTCTGTCACAAATGGTATTAATATCAAAAAAGCTCCCTCCAAGTCTAAAGGAATGCCATTCTCTAAGTTTGTACACTTCCGGAAACTTAAACGCAACATAAGTTCCATAGGTTTCAAATTCACTAAACGATGAGTCATATATTTTCTCAGGTTCTATTGCATTAATTATTTTCTCCCAAAATGTATTCCCCTCTATTGAAGAATTATTCTCTATATCTGCAATGAGATTCTGCATTATATCTTTTCTTATCAGCATATGCTCGGAAATAAATGATCTCTCAATAGCCTTGCGAAATCCCGGTAATATCTTTGCAAGTGTATCAAAATATTCAGGATGATATTCGTGCTTAAGATCAAGATATGGCTGTCCGCTGTCTTTGCTAAACATATTTATTGTTCTGCAAGGCACAGTATCTCCATCCCATACCATATAGTAATCATCCTCGCAGCTTGATGAATACTGCATTTTTAAAAACTGCTGATAATACCAGCCTGTGACTCCTCTTGGAAGTTCCTGACCATTTAGCTGATCTTTTAACCGTCCAGAAATATGGCTATGCACTGCATCAAAAGGAATAACATCATCTTCATTTATCCACAACGCTTTTTGACTTAAGTTTTCATCCTCACCTATAATATCTTTTACACCTTTAGTTCCTATAAAGCATATTTTTCCATATTTGAAACAATCAATTAGTCTTGGATAAAGTGGTAAAAGACGTTTACAATCACTAGGTGTAACAATTATCAGAGCATTAAAATGAATTTTACTATTCATACAGTTTCAATCCTTCTCATCAGATAATCCCTGCTATACTAAACATTTTGTATAATTTATCCTCATACCTGAAGTTTTTCTTAACATTTTCATATCCGGCTACAGCTATTTTTCTCCGTTCATCGTCATGTTTTAAATAATAGCCGGCTAAATCGAGTGCTTCATCAATACTGTCGAAAATTACAACTTCCTTTTTATCCTCAAAAAACTCACAAATCTCCGGTTGGGGATTAGTCATCAAAAAAGCTCCGCATCCCATAATATCCAAAGCCCTTAATGGTATTGCACTCTGAGCCGATCTTAGACTACTGTTAAGATTAATCTTACTTGACTTAAACATAACCGGCATTTCATTCTCATAATCTACTGCGCCGTGTCTTTTAACATTCTTTAATATTCTTTTCTCCTGTTCACCGTAATCAAGTGTGTACAAATGAACCTCAAATCGCCGCCCGAGCATTTCAAGAAGCATGGTTCTGTCCATCCATGTAATATACTCTGCAATCGTATAAGATAACTGCTGTTTTACCAGTTTTAAATTATTGCCGTTTGCTTCATATTGTCTGTTTATTTCATCAATAATGGGCTGCGTGATCAGATCATCCACAATCCATTTGTCCTTCATTTTCCTTTGGACTTCAATAACTTTATCAATATACTCATTTATTTCTCCGGACAGTCCCTCTTTGATATATGCTATTTGTGATCTGTAAAGTTTCCCCATGAAAGAAATATCAGCCTTGTACTTTTTATCCGGTGTGAATATGTCATACTTCGTAGTATTTACAGCCAAAGGCATATGCCAAAATCGGTCATAACCGTATTTTTCATACTTCTCTACCTCTTTTTTATCAAAGTGAAATATATAATTTGTCTCATATCCCATTTCCTCACAAGGAAGAACATTCATTGGCGCATCGTATGGCCATGAAATATATTTAATTCTCTTCTCATAACATATCCTGGCTATCACAGGATAAAAAACCGTAGACATAGCAACGTCATATTTTAATGTGGTCAGTCTATTTTCAAATTCAATGTTAAACTCCTCATTTACATAAATATTTTTCCCCTTAAAGTCATAGTAAAGTTCATCTACAGAACTACTCCCAAATATCTTTTTAAGAAAAAAAAGCATATCCTTATTTACGAATGAAGCTGATTTCACCATTAAAATCTTCACGTTGCGTAGTTCTCCTCACTAATATAGTCAAGTAAAAGCCTTGCTCTTTGCCCCCATGTGTCCTCATTTTGAGCTCTTTGGTAGGCTTTATCTGCTATCATTTTTCTTTTGTCTTCATCCTTTAAAAGTTCTTTTAATCTTGCCGGGAGTCCGGAAATATTATCAAGCTTAAATAATATTATTTCTTCCCCATTACTATATTGTTCCTTAAGACATGTACTCATATCACTTACTACAACACTTCTGTTGAGCATACTGTTCGCAATTCTTTCAGTAAATCCATCTTTATGCCATAACATGATATTTAACGACAATTTAGATATACTGTACTCATAAAGGCTTTCCTTTGGAGTTACCGCTGGCTTAATCAAAAGATGCTCATTCCCATAAAACGGACTACTCTCCCAGCTATTACCATAAACGGTCACATCTATATCACTTTCCAGCAATGTCCTTATGACCTTTTCCCTATAATAATATGCAATACATTTCACTATTATTTTCAGGCTGTCCAACACTTCAATAAACTTTTCATCGTCATATTCAATTTTTTCTTCATCCAATACCATTTTTAGGTTTTCTTCGGCAGTCTTATTGATATTATGTTTCAGTTTGCATAAGAATGAGCATGCTAAATGTTTTAAGGCTTTATCACTTTTTCTTATTACAGGGAAAATATTTCTATAATTTTCATATGTTCCCATAAAAATAATGTCTTGTTTCTTCTCTTCTGCTGAATTTTCTGATTCCGTTCCTCCCGGTGGAAGTAAATACACCCCGGCAATATTTCTGTAATATTTTCCTATGAACTCTGCATAATTCCTATCATGTGTGAGAACATAATAGTTTAGCGGAACATTTTTCAGCTGCCTGCTCAGCCAAATCGGATGGTCAAAACAAAAATTAAATTTAGGGCCTTCTATCAAATCATGAAGATAACAATTTTTTGATTGAAGATAGATTTCAAATATTTTTGTTTGAAAGCCTATTATCGCAACATATTTTTCTCCTATAAGATCAGTAATTGAAGACAATCCTTTTTCTATGTCATAGTAAGTCACGCTAAAGCCCATGTATATAAAAGCATTTCCTAATTGCTCTGCCATGTGATCCAGTATGTTATAGCAAACATCCGAACCTTTGTATATCAATACCTTTTCGTTTGACATTGTGCCTCTTTTTTACAAATCACGAGATTTTAAACTCAATAATAGTGTATAATTCTCACCTACTTAATAATCTCACACCAATCAGCAATATCTTCTTTTTCTGATTCTGAAAGATACTCATTTCGGTTATAATCAGAAAAATTATCTTTCATATAATTAACTAATAATTCTATGTTATCCATTGGCAGTTCTTTGAATTCAGCTGAAACATAAAGAATAATGTTTTTAAAAACTTTTATGTAATATGCGTATTCTAGTTCTCTATAAAGTGCATTAAAAAGATTCAGCTCTTTGTATTTGTCAACAGCCATAGCAAAAACTTTAAATACATCCATATAATAGTCCTTTATAGCTGAAGACTTCATTATGCCTTCACTATTCTGATAGTATAAATAGCCATTATATTTAATATGTAGCCAGAAGTCTGCTTTAGCCACAACTGTGTAAGTGAATAAGATATCCTCCATCCTATACCCTTCCGGAAATAAAAGGTCTATATCACCTTTTAAAAAATCACGATTAAACAATTTAGCCCAGGCTGAATTAAAAAATAGATTATCTGCCAAAAGCTGTCTTCTATCAAATTCACTTTCAACAACTGTATAATATCCCTCCACATATGCTTCATCCTGTTTAGTAGGAAGCTTATCATCAAAAATGTCAAAATCGCATGAAACTACGTCAGTCTTATAACATAGTGCATTCAACAACAGCTTTTCCAACATATCCGCCCTAATATAATCATCCGAATCAACGAATGAAATATAGTCTCCAGTAGCATATGTAAGCCCTATATTCCTTGCCCTGCTCAAACCACCGTTTTCACTGCAATTCACCATACATAATCTATCCGGGTATTTCTTTTCATACTTTTCCAAAATATCTATTGTATGATCCGTCGAACAGTCATTTACAGCAATTATCTCTAATCTTTCCAGCCCAACAGTTTGATTAATAATACTGTCCAGACACCTACCTATATATTTTTCAACATTGTAGCAGGGCACTATAACGCTTATTCTATCTTTAATGATTGGTTTTAATGCACCTAATTCATGTGACACTACTCTTCTGCCATTTACAGCGGCATATATTTTGGCATAAAAATCAAATAGTGCAATTTCATCTTTATAGTCAAATACGGATTCCCGACACTTTTTTTCTGACGCAAAAGTTATTCTTTCATTTGCTATATCATCAAGAATACAAGCCAAGCCCTCTATATCGTTATCCTCATAAAGACATCCTGTTTCATTTTGTATTATCACTTCTCCTACCCGGCTTGAATGGTTTGCTATTATCGGAAGTCCGCAGCTTAGCGCTTCAATAGCTACAAGCGGAGAGCCTTCAAACATAGATGATAAAACAAGCGCAGTTGTACCCTCTGCATATTTCCATGGATCATCAGTCCATCCCATAAAACTAATTCTATTTGCTACGTCAAATTCATTGGCAAGGTTTATAAGTTTTTCTTTTTCATCCCCATCACCAATTATATCCAGCTTCCATTCTGTTCTTGCAAGTGCTATTGCACCGATAATTATCCCGATATTTTTTTCTTCAGATAACCTTCCTACAAAAAGTAATGTTCCTTTATTTCTTCTCTCAATAGGGTGAATTTTGGATAAATCAACCGGATTGTTTACACGATAGATAATTCCATCAGGATCTGCATTTCTTATAGCCCCGGCTATTTCATTACTAATTGCAAAGTGAAGATCAGCATACTTTACATAGTCTCCCCCTCCAAAATTTGATGCCTCATACATACTTAATGGTGCATGTAGCCAAGATGCAACAATAAAATTTTTATTTAGCTCTTGAGATGTCCTTTTAGCAACATATGACATCATCGGCCATGCAGTTGCTAAAACCAGATCAGGAGCACCATGATGCTTAATATAATTAGTATATTCTGATATAAAATCATGCAATTCGTGATCTTCTCTGGAAGGAAAAATAAAACTATATTCCATGCATTCATCTGCCCACTTCACTCCCTCATATATCATCTGTATGACTCGAACACGGAAGCCTTTTTGGCACAAGTATTTGCCAACCATATTAATGCAGTTTTCCCCTCCACCTCTGGCTGCTACTGCAACAAGAACATCTATTACCGGTTTTTCAATCGTCCTAATATTCTGTCTCATTATGCACCATCCAATAATATATCTATAATAAATTATAATCTATATACCGTTTTTATGCTATACTAAAAAGTGATAAGTGATATTTGAGGAAAAGGCCATGAAAATTATTTCGGTTGACAAATCATCTTTGTTGACTATCCGTAATCAGCAGTGTAGTCAACTATTAAAAATTGCTATATCTAATACTAATGGTCAAACTGTTTTTGACTATTCTAACGAGAATGATGTTAATAAAATAGCGGAATCAATAGACTATATACTAACTTATTTAATAACAGGTGACGTAAATATTACAGTTACACTTAAATAAGTGGAGAATATGTAAATGAATTTTTTTGAGATTACCGGTGGTTTAGGCAACCAAATGTTTCAATATACATTCGCAAGATATGTGGAATCATTAACAGGTCAGGCTTCTGTTTTATATCTTAACTTCTATGATTACGTCAAAAATGATCCTGCCTTAGCCAACAGAGATTTTGACCTATCAAAATATAATACAGACTTTATTTCAGTTAAGGGAAGCGTTGGATACAGACGGCTTATTTATGAACCTGATCTAACAGATATTTCAGATGATTATTTCCTTGATTTTTTTAAAGGATACTGGCAAGACAAAAAATTCCTTGAAACAATCTATCCTTCAATAAAGAAAGAACTAACTTTAAAAGATAGCTTTATTACTGATGAACTCAGACAAATATCTTCAGATATGCAAAATACTTTATCCGTATCTATGCACATAAGGCGAACAGATTACCTGCATAGTGGAAACTTTGAGATGTTTACTCAATTGTCCCCTTTGTATTATGAAAAAGCATTAAACATTCTTTCTGATTTTGTAGGAGACGATATTATCTTATATATTTTTTCGGATGATCCTGATTATGTAGCAGAAAGCTTTCAATTCATATACAATTACAATTATTTTCTCATGCCATTAAGAAAAGCATACCAGGATATGTACCTTATGTCCCACACAAAATATCATATTATAGCAAATTCAAGCTTTAGTTGGTGGGCTGCGGCCTTATCAGTTCATCCTGAATCTATCACAATAATTCCAAACAAATGGTTTAACAACGCCCCTGCGCCTGACATCTGTCTTAGAGGCTGGATTTCGATTTGATTTTTACATAAGAAATTGTACGATTTTTATCATATCGTGAAAAAACGACTCCGGAAAATCCGGAGCCGCTTTTGGTAGTCGCAATGTATGCATCAGAATGCTTAATACTACGAACCAATAAATTAGCCGAGAAGTGAAAGTACTCCCTGATTTGACTGGTTAGCCTGTGCCAGCATTGACTGTCCAGCCTGTGCAAGGATGTTGTTATTTGAGTACTTAACCATCTCTGCAGCCATATCTGTATCACGAATCAGTGATTCAGCTGCTGTTGTGTTCTCATTGACATTGTCAAGGTTCTTGATTGTGTGCTCAAGTCTGTTCTGGATAGCACCGAGATCTGCTCTCTGGCTGGAAATTGACTTAATAGCTGTCTTAATAGTATCAATCGCAGAACGTCCATTAGATCCGTCTGAACCTGTTACCTTAATGTTAGATACACCGATTGTATCAGCAGACATATTAACGATAGAAACTTTGATATAATCGTTAGGTGACTGGTCTGCACCAACCTGAATTTCTTTTGCTGTGAATGATCCATCAAGAAGTTTTGTGTCGTTGAAACTTGTTGTTGTAGCAGTACGTGTAATCTCAGAAAGAAGGTTATCTACTTCCTGCTGGATGTAGTCACGATCCTGAGACTGAAGTGTATCTGTACCAGCCTTAGTTGCAAGTTCATCCATTCTCTGAAGCATATCATGTACTTCAGTAAGTGCTCCTTCAGCTGTCTGTACTGCTGAAATACCATCCTGAGCGTTAGCAGAAGCCTGTGTAAGACCTCTGATCTGACGTCTCATCTTTTCAGAAATTGCAAGACCTGCTGCATCATCTGCTGCTCTGTTGATCTTGTAACCTGATGACAACTTCTCACTTGACTTTGCCTGAAGTCCAGTTGTGATACCAAGCTGTCTCTGTGCATTCATCGCTGTTACGTTGTGTTGTACTACCATATTATTATCCTCCTTGAATTTGTACGGCAGCATCCTTGCTGCTCGTTTAGTAGTTTCCGAAATGACTTTAACGCTGGCTTAAAATCATTCCTTTTTTGTTACACTTTTATTATCGACTATAATTCTAAAAACTTTACCCCTAATTTTATAAATAAAGTATTAATTTCTTCTCGAAAAAAGAACCTTGAGAAAATCCCAAGGCTCTTTAGTAAAATATTATATTATTGAAGTAGTGACAAAACTCCCTGATTTGTCTGATTTGCCTGAGCAAGCATTGACTGACCAGCCTGTGCCAAAATATTGTTATTTGAATATCTAACCATTTCAGCGGCCATGTCGGTATCACGAATCTGTGATTCTGCTGCAACTGTATTCTCATTTACATTATCAAGATTCTTGATAGTATGCTCAAGTCTGTTCTGAACAGCACCAAGATCTGCTCTCTGACTTGAAATTGATGTCAGAGCAGTTTTAATTGTATCTATTGCTGATCTTCCAAGAGAACCATCCGTACCTGTCACCTTAAGGTTAGATACGCCAATAGTATCCGCACTCATATTTACAATTGATATCTTAATATAATCATTAGGTGACTGATCTGCCCCGACCTGAATCTCCTTATTGGTAAAGGTTCCGTCAAGCAGATATGTATCATTAAATTTAGTTGTTGTAGCTGTACGGGTAATTTCTGAAATAAGATTGTCAACTTCCTGCTGAATATAGTGACGATCCTGACTCTGAAGAGTATCTGTTCCGGCCTTAGTTGCAAGTTCATCCATTCTCTGAAGCATATCGTGAACTTCAATCAGCGCTCCTTCAGCTGTCTGTACTGCTGAAATACCATCCTGGGCATTTACCGAAGCCTGTGTAAGCCCTCTGATCTGTCGTCTCATTTTTTCAGAGATTGCAAGGCCTGCTGCATCATCTGCTGCTCTGTTAATTCTGTAACCGGATGAAAGTTTTTCACTCGACTTAGCCTGATTGTCTGTTGTAATGCCGAGCTGTCTCTGTGCATTCATTGCAGTGATATTGTGTTGTACTACCATTTGAAATTCCTCCATGAACGGGCGCCGCATCCATGCTACTATCCGTTTATTTTTCTCAGCGCTGTTGGACTCCCTTCCATGGCTGCATTACTATTGTCTTTACATTACTAATATCGGCTCTTTTTTTATTAACTTAACCTCAATTTAACTTTTTTTCATTTTTTATAAAAAAAATGATTAATTATTTCATTTGCCTTTTCAATATTCCCTTCAAATCTTGCTTTTTCTTTAATAGAATTAAGATACACATCCAAAATCCCTATATCTGCAAGCTCACTCTCATATTTAGAAAGAATAGCACATCTTGCAACATAGTAAGAGTTGCCTTGTACTGACAGACGATCCGGTCTTATGGCAGCATCAACAGACACAAGTATTTCATCTAAATATCCAATTTTTCCGATTATGGAAAGTCTTACTGCCAAGTCCCAGTCCTCTAGCGCAGGTAACGATGTATCGAATCCACCTATCTGCAAAAAAACTTTTTTCTTCATAAGAATAGTTGGCGTACCAATTGTATTTTGGTTTAAAAGATACAAAAACGTTTCTTGTCCGTATTCACTACTGCTAATAGGTTCTACCGGAGCTTTAATAAACTTTTTATCGTTAAGATTTTCTTTCATGGCATAGGCACAATACACCAAAATATCATCTTCATGTTCATTCCAATATTCCATTTGCCTCTGTAATTTATCCTCATGCCACAAGTCATCACTATCGTTAAATGCTATGACATCATATCTTGAATGTTCAACTCCAAAATTTCTGGCATATGCTACTCCGTGATTACTTTTTAGTCTATAATACCTTAATCTTATATCTGAAAAATCATTAAAAAGAATCTCTGTCCCATCTTCGGAACCATCATCCACCACTATAACCTCAAGATTACGGTAAGTCTGATTTAATACACTATTTACAGAATTTAATATATAGTTTTTACGATTAAAGGTAGGAATGATAACACTAATTCCATCATTTAGCATAATACTACCTCACATTTTCAAACTTAAGAAGGCTATTGCAATAAAACAATGCAACAGCCTTCAGTTTCTTAATTTTTGTTATCCATAAACTGTGGAGGAATATCCTTAAAATTATTCATCGTTCTGTAATAGTTGAATGCAGCTGCAGATGTCTTTCTGCTATAGTTCATTTTTCTCCTGGCTGCACTAAAATACTCCTCTGCCAGTTTTTTATTTCTGCGCTCCTTTACTTCTATTGAAGCGCTTTTTGAAGTAATTGTCTTTATATGATCCTGCATTCGTTGTATCTGGTCTTTATGTTCCATCTTGCTTTCTTGAAGTGATGCTTTTACTTCGTCAAAAAGTGATTGGAATCCATCATCCAAATGAAGAAGCTTATCAATAAGTTCTCCCTTTTCATCAAGAGTTTCATCAAATTCCTTGTCATCAACCAACTCAGGATTTTTTAGGATTTCCTCCTGCTTATTATTTAGTTCCTCAATTTTTTCCATGACTTCTATCTTTTTTATAAGACTATCTTCCAAAATATCAAGACTTGTTGAAACCATCATTACCCCCGTTTATGCTTCTTTCACATATACATTATTCCTTTTCATCACTTCAATCCAGTTATCTCTTATAGCATGCATGTGACCATTAATTTCAGTGACTATCTCTTTATCTTTTGTCATATTGGCCTCTACCAGCCTTCTGTCAATGTATGAATACATATTCTCAAAGTCTTGAGCAACGGGATATTTCATATCCAGCGTATTTCTGAGATAATCTATTATTTTTTCAGTTTTAATAATATTCTCATGAGCCTTTTGAAGATCACCTTTTTCAATAGCAAATTCAGCAATATTTAAAAACTTAATAGTCCCGTCATATAACATAAGTGTGAGTTCCGGGGCAGTTGCACTCATTATCTTATTGTTTTTATATTGAGCATAAGCTTTTTGCTGTGGGCTGATTACTGGCATATTTTATCCTCTCATTCTTGTATTCTATTATTAGTTTGCTCCAAACATACTGGATAAAGATCCGCTGGAGCCATTTATTTTAGCTAAAGCTTTTTCCATCGCAGCATATTTGCTATATAACTTATCCTGAGCAGCAGTCAGCGCTTCCTCCGCATCCGATATCTTGGTATTATATGCGCTGTACTGACTTGCCATAAGTTTGTCTTCATAGATAGTGAATGAACTGCTGTACTCAGTTCCTCTCATAAGATCCGACATTTTGCTGTACATCGACCTTGAAAATTCGATGAAAAATCCCTGTACTGCTTCAGGATCAGAAGAAATAAATGCTTTAAGAATATCAGTATTTCCACTTGTAAGTGAATCATCCGTATCGCCGTCAATATGAAGAGCATCCCTCTCATTTTCATCTGTAGCAAAATAACTGCCTGTACCTATTCCAAAATCAGAAAGGAACATCTTCTTCACGGTTCCATCCTTTAATGTTACATCAACTCCGGCTGTTGTAATACTCTTTAAACCACTTCTTACACTCGCTATAGTTTCGTCTCCGCTAAGAAGCCCTTCCTTTATTTTGGTTTCCCATTCTTCAACTTCATCATCGGACATTTCTTCTTTTTGATCATCAGTGAGCATCTTATACTTAGTTGCTTTGTCAGCATTGTATGCTGTAGCAAACTCCTTCATAAGATCGTTGTACTCTTTAAGCAATTTCTTTATATTGTCATATACGCCACTTGTATCCTGTTTTGTACTCAATGTTATTCCAGAGGCAACTTCATTTGCAGTAATAGTTAAACCATTTATTTCAAATGTATTGGTATCACTTGTATAGGTAACCCCGTTTAGTTCAATTTTCGCATTGGTTCCTTCGACATAGTTAGCGCTGTTAAAGCCTAGTGCACTAGAAAGTGTTGATGATACAGCCTCAAAATTATTTCCTGCTCCGGCATTTTTAGCAGACACGAAAAATCTGTTGTTGTTCTCATCGTAATTAAAGTTTAGACTTGTTCCGGTTTCAGAAGAGGTAGCTGCTTTTAACTTATAAAGAACATTCTCAATCGTATCTGTTGAATCAACACTTACCGATAAAATATCAGTATCACTACCGCCAATTTTAAACTCAATGGTGCTTGTTTCAGTTACCCCAAGTTCAGACATTGTAGTAGTTTTTGTTGCCCCGCTTCCATCTGTTGCAGTAACGCTGTCACCAGTCAAAAAAGCAGATGTTGCCAAAGATTTTATGTTTAAGGTCTGGTTTGCATTCATCGCACTATCACCTGTTATAACAGTTACAGCTGATGAATTTGAGGCAGTTGTAGTCTTCTTTGTATATGCAGTTGAAAAGCGCATATTTGCAAGTGTTCCATTATAGAATGCAGTAGCCTTTTTATTAAGTTCTTTCCACTTGTCCTGTTTCCAAGTCAGTTTTTTCTGATTATTCTTATTGGTATCTACCTTGTCCTGATAGCGCTGCGTCAAAGCAGTTATGATACTTTCTGTATCAAGTCCTGAATTCATTCCTGTTATTCTGATTGGCATATTCGTTCTCCTTTCTCAATCCGTGAGCCTGTTGCATGGAAATCCATTTCCAACATCATAAAACTTATCTCTTTTCATCCACCATGATTCCGGCAATTTCCCAAACCTTTGCAATCATATCAAGTGTCTCTTCCGGTGGAAATTCTTTGATGACCTTTTTCGTCTCTTTATCGATCATTTTTATTGTAACTCTGTTTGTTTTTTCATGAATCCCAAATACCGCCTCTGCACTTGATTTGGCGTTGTTAGTCATCTCTGAAATGGCTTTTTTTATTTTTTCATTATCTGCCTGTATTTGCTCTTCTGTTGCCTCCAGATGTTCACGCCCTTTTGAATAGCCTAAGTTTCCACTTTGAGAATCACTTTTAGAACTGCCTGAATTATCACTAGCCTCCACCTTAAGTTCAACATTTTGAAATGCATTACTCACTTCAGAATCTGCTATCTCAGAACGCGACTGACTCTGATCCTGAATCTGTGTTTTCACCTGCGGCTGAGTCTGCTGCACAAGCGGACTAAAGCCATTAATAGCATCCATTCCCATGACTACACCTCCAAAATAAACAAGGTAATCAACCTCTATATGTGCCTGTAAAATTCATTAGTTATCGAACTTATTTATCACATCTTATATCGGTTAATCCTCCTTTTTATTTATATGCCTAAGATATAAAAATTGAGATTTAATAAAAATTTAATAATTAAACAATCAAAACTATGATAAAAATAACTTGAAGTTGGTTTTTGTGCCATAAACTGATAGAATAATAATGTAATATAGCATATCAAAATAGCAAGGGGAAAAAATTTGATTATTGACTTTATTTTTTTTGTAGGTGGAAAAAGCGGCTTTGAGCTGGCACTTAACAGAACTGCTGATTATTTATCAAAACATTGTCATACTGTACGTTTTTTTCAACTAAAAAAAACCGGGATCAACTGGGCCACAAAAAATGCACTTTTCACTTGCTTTAACTTTGGATCTGACATAAACATTGAAATAAGTTCCAAATATTATGCTGAATATATTTATAATCATAACATTCCTGACGTTATTATTGCATCAGGCATGCCCGCGATAATATATGTTGCCAAAAAGGCTTTAATAAAACTATCAATATCCACTTGTCCAATCATTTGTTGGCCTCATAGTGACATTTACTTCTACGATGATGATGTTAACAATACCATCAATGCCATAAAACTGTCAGATATTATTTTTTCAATGAGTGATAAAATTGCTGATACAATTGAAGATCATGGTGTAAATAAGGTTTTATATAGAGTTAATAACACTATAGAAATCAAAAACCTAGTATACTCAAAGTCAAGAAAGTCTAATAAATTCGCCTATGTAGGAAGACTTTCCAAAGAAAAAAATATTCCTTTGATCCTCAAATCACTAGCTCTTGTAAAACATAATATATCATTGACCATTATTGGTGATGGTCCGGAAAAGGACACCCTTTGCCAACTATGTGATACTCTTGGAATTACAGATAGAGTTTTTTTTACAGGATGGGTAGACAATCCCTGGGCTATTACTTCTGAATACAGAGGGCTTATATTTTCAAGCTGTGATTCAATTGAAGGGTCACCGCTTACTTGTATTGAAGCATTATCATGTGGTCTACCGGTAATCAGTACTCCTGTAGCTACAATTCCAGAAATTATTTCCCATGGAGTTAACGGCTACATTTACCCTTTTGATGATCCGGATGCCCTTTCAGATATTTTAGACAAAATAGTAACAGAGGATTTCAATCCTTCAACTTCAGAAGCCTGCCGACAATCTGTTGCAGATTTTATGCCTGAAGTTGCTCTGTGGGACTTTATGTGCAAAACCATAGCATCAAGCCGTCTTATTGGGCTTCCTCAAAGAAATTGGAAGGATAAAGATAAAAGACTGATAAAAAGTAAAGCATCTGTACTGATATCTAATGTGGGAATTTCAGATTCTTTTTTCATAAAGCAGTTGAATAGCTTGTGCAAGCAATCTATTGAACCTCGCTATTATGAAATTGTTATTATTTACTCAAAAAGTTCAGAAGATACAGCAAGCCGAGTTCACGATTATGAATCAATTCATCCTGACAACATTATTCTCATAGAACTTACGGAAACATCAATAGATAAAAAAGAAGCATACGAAATTGGACTTACGTATGCCTCCGGCGATATGTTATTTTCACTTGAAAATATAGATTATATATTATCATCTCATCAAGTTGAAAACTGGTACATGGATAAAATTTGCAGTCTTTAGAATTATTCAGCTGATCGCACTCTTATCTTGACGTTTTCATTACATCAGCATATTGCTTCCAATTTTATGATTTCAAATCTTAGAATAATGCCGTAAAAAATGAATTCCAATAGGACATTATACTATTTTTGTTGTTTTTGTACTTGTTTGCCCCAAAATAATCTTTTACCTCATCCTTCACTAAACTCTTATACTTCCGTTCCACCTTCATCAAGTATTATAGGCAGTAGCTTTGTATAGGCAAACTTCTCAAAAACCTTTCTCTGCCCATTTAGCGCAATCTGTTTTCTCTCCTCATCATGCTCAAGATAGTATGCAGTCTTTTGAATCATATCATCCGGAGTATATGCCATAACCAGATCAGTCCCATCTTCAAAAAACTCCGCAATTTCAGCCTGATAATTGGTAATAAGAAATCCGCCTGCTGCCAGAATATCAAGAACTCTGAGGGGAACTCCCGAAATAATTGATCTGAGAGTGATGTTTAAATTAACTTTGCTTCTATGAAAAACTCTCGGCATCTTCTCTGTATAGGATGCAATTCCAAGGTTACACACTCCATCAATTGGTTTTGTCCCGGGCATGGTATAAAGAACGGTATCAAAACGCTTTCCCATTTCTGCAAGAATATCATAGCGCTCATTAACAGTAACTTTCTTACGCAATATGTCAATCATTACATTGTCGTAGTCAATTTCATAATTGCCGGAATTTTCAAAGTTAATATATTTTCTTAGTTCCTTTAACTTTTCCTGTGGATAAATTGATTCTACAGTAAAAAAATCCTGTCCAAAAACCTGCTCCTGAGCCTTGATAATTGCGTCAGTATAACCTTTTAATTCAGGAGGAAGAAAGCCTACCTGATCGTAGAAATTAAACTCATTATCATAAAGATTTCCCAAAAAACTCACATCATGCTCATAGATGATTTCGCCTTCGGTCTCTTCATCAAGACTTTTGCACAGTTCAGTTAATCTCTTGTCATTGACACCAAGTGGTGAATATCTTACGGTAGAAACTCCCTTCCCCAGCATTTTCTTATAGAGCACAGAATCAAAAACAAATATCCTGTTCACCGGGTTATTGGTAACATGAGAGTCCAGCGTATAGTGAGGGCAGTCAAACACCCAGCTCACATAGGACATTTCGTATTTTTGGCATGCCTCTGAGATATTCGGAAAAAAGTCAAAGCTAAATAAGAGGTCATAGAATTTTCTGCCATCATCGCCTTTTTTCTCACACAGACCTCTAATCTTCTCATCCATCTCCTGTGTCAGGTCAAATCCATGCATATCAAGCTTAAACACGTCAACCTGATGTCCAAGCCTTCTCATTGCATCCCTGCAATCCTCGCCATTAAATTCGTCCCAATCATAATAAAGAATTCGCATATGTGCACTCCGCGCAATAATCATTTAAAGCTACATAAACGTTCTATTATTAACATAATTCTCTATATTTTAAGGGTTCTTAGCCTATTCTTAAACATATCTTTTATTTCAACTCTATCACCAAACCAATCATAATCTATCTCTTTGATCTGATTTAACCCTATCTTTTCAACAGCCTCAAGCGCTGCCTGTTTTTGTGATATGTGCCTTGGCAAAGTGGTTTGGCACAATGCTCCGTCAATATTGTCATAGGATTTAAATGATTGATTGAAATCCATAAGATCATGCAATCTAATTATACTTCCGGTATTATTATCTACCAAAAAGCCCCAATTCTCCCAATGCCTGTCAATATTGCCAATCAGATAATCCAAAATATTCATCATATAATAGCCATTAGCATCAATCTTTATTATTTCTTCTATTGGATCAACTTCATGATTAGCCGCATATATATCGAAAGCAGCGCGTGTTACAATACTATTTGACAAATCTGTGATAATTTTGCAGGAAGAAACTATTTCTCCATCAAATTCATCAAGTGAATAGGTTACCTGATTACAATTAAAACAATTACAGATTTTACTTGCCAAAACTTCATTTTTGACGTTATCAATTGAACCGTCTTTCAAAAGATAAAAACCATCATCTTTTCTTAACCACGCTTTTGGAAAAACTCCACCGGTTGAGATATTGTCTGCTATAAGGTAAGAATTCTCTACTGTCATGGCTTTACCGCGTAAAGAAATATCCACAAACGCATTGCTAAGATGATTATCATATAAATTTATGTCAGAAAAGCTTACATCTTCTTCGTCTTTTTTTACCCAATATATATCAGTAAGCGTGAGACAATGATATGTAAGTGCTATTTGAGCTCTATCTCTATCAGTTTTCCCCTGTGAAGCCCCTATACTATTTAATATTTCTTTGGCATATTGGCGATCAAGAGTAAGTACCCTATTTGCGCACCAATAATTAAAGTTGGTGATATTGTTTACATAGGTATCAATATCATCATCTTCATCAAACCACAGATCATATGGCATAAACTGAGGCTCAACAACCTTTGCCTTTCCATTTTTATCCATGGTAGCAATTATGTTTTCACCATGCATTATGCAATAAGTAATAGGCATCCTCCATTATCTCCCTGTTGTCAATTTTTTCCCTTTTCTTTTGCCTTATCCAAACTTATCAATCTTTATATTAGTATAGCCGAATTGGCAACAGCATACAAAAAAATTTCCCACTCTCATTTGCATGTAGAGAATGGGATTACAATTCACTTTTATCACAACAATTTCTTAAGTTCTTCAATTCCGGCAACATCCGTTGCTTCTTTATTCTCATTCTGAATCTGGATATAGACTTCTTTTCTGTAAATCGGGATTTCCTTTGGAGCAGAGATTCCCAGCTTTATCTGATCACCTCTTATATCCAAAACTGTAATCTCGATATTATTGTTAATGATGATTGCTTCATTCTTTTTTCTTGATAATGCTAACATTCGCTATCCCTCCATGGTTTTGTAGTTTTGCAGGTTTTAATTCTCCCCACCCTGCTATTATTTTAAGTAGCTAAAATCATGCCTTTTCTTTATTTTTTTGAATAATATCGTAAATAGGGAACTTCACCGGATATTCGTCATTATCAATAATTGTCTGGGAAGCCTTCATATCTTTTGTGTTAATAATAAAAGGTCCCTTTAGATTGACTGTCATCTTGGTAAGATCATGCGGAACAGTAACAGTAACAAGAACCAGCATATCCTGCTCATCAACTTCTTTAAGATATTCCAGCTCATTCTTATCTACCATTGGCTTGTAGTCCGGGCAAACAACAAGAGGATCTATAACAGGCATGGCAAAATTCGGCTCATCAACAGACTGAAGCCATTTTATAGTATTTGATCCCTGCTCCTCATCGTACATCAGAGTAAATTTCTTAAGGTCCGGAAATCCTATGATACCGTTAGGAAAAACAATTATTTTGCTGTCATCAATTTCAACTTCTCCGAAAATCCTTGTTGTTAATTTCATTATGTAACCTCCATGCTATCATATTTACATATGTATATTGGTGTCACGATGATAAAGATTTCTCTCCTATCACCATTAATTATATACGTTATTTCGTTGCGCCGCCACAAATAATTGTATTTACCCGAAATATTCTGCTTCATTAGATATAATTCATCAGACTTGTCTGACTTATCTTGCCTGTAGCCATAAGACTCGCCTCATATGTAACCTGAGCTGAAGTAAGGTGCGTGATTGTTTCTGCAAGGTCAGCATCTTCATTTTCTGACTTTAAAGTCTTAAATGTAGTTGTCTGTCCCATAAGTCTTGTACTTATAAGATCAAGTCGTTTTGACCTGGTTCCATTATCTGTAACTGCTATATTAGCTGTATCCAAGGCTTTCTGCATAGAAGTAATCTTATGCTCAAACTCTTCCTGAAGCTGACTTCGGAAATAATTATAAGACTTCTCTGCAGCACTTATCTCCTTTTTAATATTATTGTATTCGTCTGTATCCTTTGTTTCTGCCGCAAGCTTTCCTTCCAAAGTAGTTATAGTTCCGTCAATTTGCTTTAATTTATTCAGAATACTGTTTAAATCATCAATATCTCTTTTGACATCGGTAGTAAACACTGCATCTGCCGTAGTATTAACTACTACAGACTGCGCAAATCCAACATCATAAGCTATCGTATGAGCTGCTGAACCTTTGTTATAAAGTATCTGCTTATCCTCACCGTTTGTATCCTGATAATTGTAGGTGCAATTAAAGAGATTTTCAGGTCTTATATCTCCTGATTCCCATTCTTTTTTGTCATATACAACATCCATACTGTTGGCATTTATAATATCCGGAAGTACAGATAGTTTGTCCTGCAGATACCCATTTAAAAGAACTTCTCCTGTAGCTGCGTTGAGATATGCTACGGCTGTTTCAGAAGTGTCTTCTGAAAGAGTTGTATATATAGCATCTATCTCTTCCTCAGATGTTGTGGAATATATGATATTGTCTGTCGGAATTTCCAGACTATACTCCTTATAGGATGAATGTATACTGCCGTTAGATGTAACATTTACCACAACATTGCTGGCGGTACCATTATCTTCAGCTGTGGATGTTGTTGTTTTTACAGTATATGTCCCGTCACTGTTGACTGTAGCTACATGAGCATCATCAAGGGTAATAGAATATGTCTGCCCAATAACCGCTAAAAGAGGTATTGTCACAGATGTCTGAGTCCCTGCTGTGCCATTTGTATAAGTAATTGTGCTTTCACTTACTGAACCGATAGCTGTTGATGCAGACTGAATATAGTCTGTAGTTGAATTTTCCTCATCATATACACCATTTGCCGTAAGTGCAATTGTACAACTATTTCCGTCTCCATCTGTAAAATCAATCTTATATGTTCCATCATCATTTTGTGTTGCCGTATATGTTATTCCGTCAATTGTAACTGTCTTGGAAGTAGTATCTGTATCACTGTATGTGTCCAATGGAACTGAGATATATTTAGTTTCTCCGGATGTATTTTTATAAGTGGCATTTATTACATTAACCGTTCCGTTTACAGTACTTGTAGCCGGCTGAGTCAGATCTTCTCTGTATTTCAAAGTCGCAGTATTGCCATCACCTGATATATAATTCAAATTGTCATAGGAAAGTCTTATCCTTCCGATTGTACATTCCGTAATATCACTTTCAACCGGAACTTCCGTAGCAGACGAAAGTGCAGAAGAATCAAGCAGATAATTTCCTAAAACTCTTTTTGAACTTCCCACATCACCTGAATTAAACTCATCATTTATATCTGTATAATCCGAAGTCGTTGTCTTGGAAAAAGAAAGAGCTGTATCTGTTCTATATCCTGTAAAAACGTACCTTCCGGCATAATCCACGTTTCCTGTTGAATAATACTCCTTTGAAAGAGCATCCATCTGGGTGACAATAATTGACAGATCATCCAAAGTAAGATCCATATTTGCACCCTTTGTAGCCTGCTTGACAGCATCAGTAAGCACATCCGTAACAGTTGAAAGAGAATCTGCCGTTACATCAAGCCAGCTCTCTGCATCTTTTGCATTTTTCTCATAGTACTGTGAAAGCTGAGTCACATTACTTCTAAGACGAAGTGCTCTTATTGCGATAACAGGGTCATCTGACGGCCTTGTGATGCGCTTTCCGGTTGACATCATAGCATTCAGCTGATCCTCTGCGACTTTATTATTATTGATATTGTAGAGGGAATTATTCTGCATTATCTTATTTGTTATACGCATCACGAAACCTCCTGTTTTATACTCCGGTCTGTAAAATCAACCTGTCATAAACCTCTGTCAGCGTCTGAATCATTTTCGAAGAAAGATTATATGCATTTTGAAATTTAACAAGATTTGAAGCTTCTTCATCTTCATCAACGCCCGACTCTGAAAGTCTTTGATTTTCTATGGTATTTTCAAGGGCTGTATATGTCTTTTCCAGGGTATCTGAATTATTACGATTCAGTGCTATATCAGCCAGCACTTTGGTCAAAAACTCACCGGAAGTAGCTCCTCTGAATATTTCCTTATTGTTAAACATATCATTTAATTTTGTGAGATTACCAAACTCCGATTCACCCTCGGTTATGTCTGATTTTGTGGCCATTCTGTCTGCATTTTCCAAAACTACAGTATTTACTTCAAAATTTCCTGCAGTTATATTGTAATATCCCTTGTTTTCAGACAGTGAAGTCAGCTCTTCATAGCTATACTGTGCTGCCGAATTGCTACTCATTGATCCGGTCAAAAGATATATACCATCCAGTGAATCTGATGTATAGCCACTTACCATTATCTTATTCACTTCATCAGAAAACTTCCTGATCCATTCATTCATCTGCTCCATATAATATGGTAATCCCTGATAATTATTGTAGTAACCTACAGAAACTGATCTGTTATCATCAGGTATGCTGGTAAGTGAGTCGGGATCAAGCGTAAATGTATAAGTTGAACCACCATCATAACTCCAGCTGTCATATTTATAGAACTTGGCACCTATATGAATCGTTCCGCTTACCGGAAGTGTACATTTTCCCATATCCATAAGGTATGATGATGCGACATCAACCGTTATTGTGCAGGAATCAATTGATTCTACGTTTCCATCCGCATCATATGTAACTCCCTCCGGATTTACACCATTTCCTACTCCGCTGAAATACTGCCCGTTATTTCCATCTCTTATCGCTAAAAGTCCCTGAAGTTCTCCGCCTATAAGTCTTGAATCAAGCGAAAAATCCGCAAGTTCTTTTACATCATCACCATCTTTAAATCTTGAGTTAGCCCACTTTAAATCAAAAAGTCCGCTTATATCGTTTTGATTTACAGCCTCATCTTCCTCTCTAGCCACACAAACCATCTGCTTGTACTCATACATATCTACAAGCTCATAGCTTCCGGCAACCCACACCTGAAATCTGGTTGCGCCTGTATCTCTGTCCGGCTGTGATTCATCGATTACTTTCGATTCTTTTGTTTCAATAGAAACAATTTTTGACAATTCATCAAGAAGTACATCTCTTTTATCTCTGAGATCATTTGCTGTAGTGCCTGTCATTTCTATAGTATTTATCTGCTTATTTATAGAAGCTATCTCAGTTCCTATTGCTGTGATTCTATCTGCACACAGCTTTATTTCTGCATTTACATCTGATTGAAGATTCTGAAGGCTTGTATATACATTGTTAAAATACTCAGTGATACTCTTAACATTTGACACATATGTCGACTTGGTTTCCGTAGTGCCTGCGGCAGTCATTACAGACTGAAGTGAAGCCTGCATCTTGGTAAACAATGTCGAGAAACCTGTTATTCCGTCGTCATCTAAATATTGCTCTATCATTCCATTGTAATAATTCTTTTGAGCAACATTTCCTAACAAGGCTTCATTATTTCTAAACTTGACATCGTAAAAGCTATCACGTATTCGCTCTATTGCTATAGTATCAACACCGGCACCGGCACAGCCATATGTAGTAAATACTCTTAAAGCATTGCTTGCCTGCTGTTCTACTGCCTGTCTTGAGTATCCGTCAGTACTTGCATTTGAAACGTTATTGGCAGTTGTATTAAGAGCTGCATTTGCTGCTCTGAGTCCTGAAGCTGCAATATTAAGACCAAAAAACTGTGATACCATCTCTTTCTCCTCTAATAACTCCAGTTTATTATCTGACATAGTCCGGTTGGATGCGGATACCGTAGCTTGGTAAAATACGCCGCAAGCGGTATCATGCTCCTTTAAAAAAACTAAACTTATGATCCAAGAGTTGTCACCAAATGTTCAAGCATCTCACTTACTACATTGATATATCTGCTTGACGCATTATAAGCATTTTGGAACATTATCATAAATTCCAGTTCCTCATCGCTGGAAACTCCGACGATCTGTTCTCTGGCAGACTCTACCGAAGAAACTGTCTGCTCCTGAGCACTCTTTATGCTGTTATAAACATCTCCTGAATTTGCAACCTGCGACACCAGGCTGTTATAGTAACTTACGAAGCTGTTTTTTGTTGCAACATTTGGATTTAGTGTATATTTTTCAGCGGTAAATGCCGCCTTTAATTTCGTGGTAGTTGCGTTATCTTCACTTCCGTCTATAGTTCTGAAAGTAAACAGCGTAGGATCCTTCAAAAAAAGTGGATTGAGCTGAGTATTGGCAACAGTAAATCCGGTTGTAACCGTTCCTGCCGGATAATCTTCTCCGATGTCATAAATCAGTGTATCTTCCGGATTGGCTACCACAAAAAGTGTGAAATCCGAAGCATCTCCCTTGGTCGGATCAAGAATCGCCGGGTTACTTCCCGCACTCTTCATTATGTCATTTATTGCAGTTGTTATATTGTATATCATCTGATCAAATTCGGCTTCCACATTCATTATGACCGAATTTGCAATACTGCTGTTATAGTAGTCAGTATCTTCACTTATGTCATGGTAGGTGGCATTATGATCACCTCTTGCAAGAAGAACTGATTTAAGCTTACCAATATCAGTATTTATGGCTGTTGATATAGTCTGTGTCAGATCATATACATACGCACCTTCGATAGAGGTTACAACTTTATTGCCATTTTGATCAACTTCTGTCTGTGCAGCATATTCCCAATATGGTGTGGCATAGCCCACGCTGCTTCCAAGTTTTACATCAACACCTATATGGTTGACATGATCGGAAGTAACAAATGATGAGCCTTCAAAAAGAATTGTGACATTTCCAAAGATATCTTCCTGATAATCAATCTTTCCATATGCACCAAGCTTGTCCAGCAAAAGATTTCGCTCATCCCTAAGGTCATTGGCATGTTCCTGTTTACCTGATTCTATCTCGACTATGTCCTCATTAAGCTCTCTTATTCTGTCTCCGATGGAATTTATATCATCAACCATTGTCTGAACTGTTGAATCTAAATTGTCCTGATAAGCAACCAATCCGTCATATACACTTTGTGCTCTTGCAATAAACTCATTGGCTCTTGTTACGAGTGCACTCTGTGTAACTGCAGAACACGGATCCTTATCCAGTTCCTGAACCGCTACCCAAAGATTATTTAAAGTCTGAGCAAACTCATAACCATTCATTTCCTGAAGCTGATCTTCAATTTCTTCAAGCGCTTTGGTGGATATGTCATAAAATTCATATCTACCGCTTTCCAATCTGTATGCTTTATCCAGAAAAACACTTCTTACCTGCTTACAGTTGTTATAATTAACGCCATTGCCTATCTGCGTCCATGATATTCTGTCAGTTCTCGTATCAAGAGTATTATAAAAACTGGTTCCCTGAGAAACCTGCTGTCTGGTAAATCCCACTGTATCCATGTTGGACAAATTATGTGCTGTTGTATTTAATGCATTCTGGGAAGTTGTCAGTCCTGATGCACCGACATATAGATTTGCCATTAAAGCCATATGCTGCCTCCTAAAAAAGGGTACAAAAAAGACACTACCGTTGTTTCACGGCTTTCACACGAGTTATCTTCTTGCGTTATCCCCCCGAAGGGGGAATTATTTATTGCCTTGCATCGAATCCGCCCGGTGTGTAACCTAAACATTCGCCTGTAGTGTCTAAAGCTTTTGAATAATTAGCCGTCTGTGGAGCGCTTTTTGACGCTTGGATGATGTTCATTTCAAATTGAACCATTTCCAATGAGCTAAGAAGTAGTTCCTGATTTTGGTCGTTCACACGTCTGACACTATCTGCAACAGTAACGAGCTTGTCACGTCTCTCTGCCAGATTTTTCTGTTCCTCAGGTCTTTTCTCCAAGACCTCTATCAGATCGAACAGTTTCAATGAATTAACATCCTTGTTAAGCACGTTTGCAATATCCTTCATCGCTGTAAGTCTTCTCTTTTCGAGGGACTGGATATCACCAATTACGTACTGCTCCTCATCCGTGATTTTCGCAAGTGCTTCCAGATCACCTTTTATTATGATCGGGGTCTTTCTGCTTGATAACTCCAGTAATTTTTCGTACATAGTACATTCCTGATCAAGTATACTGATCAGATTTTCCATAAGACTTGCCACTGGAATCATCCTCCTAAAATATATTTAATTACGTAAGCCCATTGGCTTCATCATATTTAGCCAGTAATTTATCTGCAAAAGCCTCTCCACTCACGTCATAAGTACCATTTTTAATAGCTGCCTTAAGCGTTGCAACGACATCTTCCCTGACATCGGAAGCAGCGTTCACAGCCTGTTTAGCAACCTGAATATCTTTTCCGATTGAAGAAAGCGATACAGTATCTCTTGCATTTTCTGTTTTCCTGGTCGCTGCGGTCTTATTAACTTTTGTTGATGAGTAAATCTGCTGAACCTGACTGTATGCATCTATTCGCATATATTTTTCCTCCTTCCTTGGAGTATTTTTTTACTTCTACTTCATTTATCGGTAGAAGTCACCATTTCTTTAGTGCTTTTAAAAAAAATATTTCCCCTGACATTTTCCCGAAGAAATGGTATTGCCCCTCCAAGGTTGTAACACTTTTACGTTTTCCAATATACTTATCGACAATAAATAAAAAAACTTTAGAGTTATTTTATTTTTTTTTAAATATTTTTTTCATCAGACAAATTTCTTTCTCTGGCCCCATCAACTTCACCACTTAAGAAATGTCTGCGGCAAAGAGATACATAGGATTCATTCCCACCCATCATAATCTGCTCACCGCTTCTTACTATTTTGCCATTGCTTACTCGGGCGTTAAAATGAGCTCTTCTTCCGCACCAGCAGACTGTAGGAACTTCCTCAATATAATTGGCAATTTCCATAAGTCTTTTGGATCCTGAAAATAAATGGCTTGTAAAATCTGTTCGCAGACCATAGCAGATAACCGGAAGATCATATTTATCAACCACTTCTGCCAACATATCAACCTGTTTTTCTGACAAAAACTGCGCTTCATCAACAATGACGCAGTCCAAATCCTTCCAGCTGTCACTTTTTCCTGTAAACCATTCATTGGTTACTTCTTCCAAAAAGTCTTCTACAAAAGTACATTCTGCCGAAAGACCTATTCTTGATTTAACAGTTTTTTCGCCATCTCTGTCTTCGGCTTTAGGTTTTAACAGTATTGCCTTTTGTCCCTTCTCAAGATAGTTGTAACGCACCATCAGTGCATTGGCAGTTTTCGAACTCCCCATTGCTCCGTATCTGAAATACAGTTTTCCCATTACTTCACCCCTTAAAACGTTTTTCTTTTGCTAATGATAATCATTCTTTTCCCTGAATCAGAACCAGCTTGTTGTACGGAATTTCAATTCCTTCTTCATTAAATCTCTTCATTATTTCAATTCGTGCATCTGAACATGCCCCCGGATTATCCTTGAAATCCTCCGTTTCCACAAGAGCTCTTAATGTAATACCGCTATCATCACAACTCTTACACAGTACTACAGGTCGAAGTCCATAGTGCTTGGGATGACTAAAAATAGCATCAGCCATAATATCCATGGCCTTTTGCATGTCAGTACCGTATGCAACTGAAATATCTATAGGATAAGAAAAAGATTTTTCCTGAGTGTAATTGATTATTGTTGCTGCGCCGACTGTTGAATTGGGAATATAAATAATCTCATTCTGATAGGTCTTTATGACAGTATGCCTCAATGTAATGTTCTCAACAAAACCCGGTTCGTAGGAATCAATCTTTATCCTGTCTCCGATATCAAAAGGCCTTGAATGGGACGCTGAAAGAGCTATGCCTGCAAATACATTGGCAAGTGTTGACTGAGCTGCAAGACCAAGTACCACAGCTGCGATTCCTGAAGATGCAACCGCTGTCTCCCATGTTTTTGAAAAAGCCGGTACTCCGCTTAATGCCGCAAGAGCCGCCGACGCCCATAAAATTGCTATGATTATGCCTTTTAAGAAAATAAGATGAAGCTTTCCTCTTAGCATTTCCTTACTTAAAAATTTATTCATCAGAAAGCTTAACAGATAAGCCACCATAAAGGGTAAAATATACTTTAAAAAGATATCAAGTACTTGTGTCATAATCTCTCCATAATGTGTATTTTTCTATATTTAACCACTAAAGTATACCATATATGGAGGGTAAATAAAGCAAAATTCACCTGCACCACAGTAAGGTGCAGGTGAATCATCATTACTTATACTTGATTTTACTTGTACTATTTTTTATTTGTACCAGATTTTACTCGTACTATATTTTACTTGTACCGGAGTTTAATAAATTTCCATGTTTTACAAAGCTGCCATATCAAGTTGATGAACTGTTCCCACGCCGCCGCTCTCTCGGAGGAACACGCCTGTTGCCTTCATTTTACCTGATACCAGAAAACTGCTGTTTTGATGAGTAAATTCAGTCGCCGCGCTTCCCAAATAAATTGCTCCTACATCTGCCTCTTTTAACGTCATAAGATGATCAATCCCCTCTTCATCACGTATCCATATGCGGAGAGCCTCGTAAACCTCATCATTCTCATCAATCCACCCATTGTTATCTTTGTCATATAATCCCAAATCTTTAAATCCATCCCCGCTCTTTGTTCCAAACAATTCCGAGCCATCATTGATTTTTCCATCTCCGTTTTTATCAAGAGCAAGAAATCCGCTTCCTGAACTGAGAGATGATATTTTTTCCTCTTCTCCGTCTGCATTGAGATCAAAATAAAAATGCTGGTCAGAAATAGATGTGATATCGCTGCCTACATTGATAACAAGCGGATCAATCAGCTTCACAGCACTTGCAACACTAATCCCGGAATACTGACATAACCTTCGTGACAGTGAAAAGTCCACATTAAAATCAATGGTTCTTCCATCTTCCGTCAGTGCTGTTCCCTGTCCGGAAAACATAGTTTCCTCTTCCTCCTGATGCATCATTTCTACGGTAGTTACCTTAAGGAATGAATTGCTGGTCAGCATATTTGCAGTATTTGAAATTGTCTCATTAAAACTTCTGCTTTGCTTTTCACCTCCGAGTATTTGCAATAAACTCAAGATTCTTTGTAAAATCGAATTTCTAAGCTCAGCAAATTGCTGTTCAAGGGTAGATTCCTGAGTGCCAAGATACTCTGCCCTGGATGACTTAAGTGAACTATATGATTCACTACTCATAGCTTTGTTATCATCTAAACCGCCTGTTGTGATTTCAAGGCTGTCCTTCTTCTTTTCCTGATTATTTAAACTCTCAAGAAAAGAACTTCTGGTCATGACGCCACTGTGTACGCTGACAGTATTTTCTTCATAATACCGGTGGCTCGAAGCCATGTTTACCTGCGCCTGTGCAATTTTCATGGTACCTCCTTTATTGGCATGAAGGCTCATTAAATTCCTTTATCAGAGCCCAAAATGAACCTTCATAAATGAAGATATTAATCATCCATGAAGATTCACGCTTTCCATAGCTATGTCATAAGCAGGCTGGCAACTGTTTAGGAACTGTAACTACGGTTCGTTACTTTTGATGCAGCAATTAAGCTATTAACAATATCGGAATAATGCCATGAATTATTAGGCAAACGAAAGAAGACTAAATATTCAGACTTCTTCATCATCTAATTCATCATCCATCTCTTCAAAAGCAATGATGGAATCAATGATATCTTCAAAGTCCTCTTTAAGTTCATCTAAAGTATCGCCTTCATATGTATAGATTCTGCCGTCTATTTCGACTTCACCTGTGTAAAAATCACACTTCTCATCATACTCGACTGTACCCTTGTATCCTTCGTATTCAAGTTCTTTTTTTTCCATAAAAAATCTCCCACGGTTGTTTGCCGTGGGAGATTTAAACATTGAATTATCAGTCTTTAACTTCAATTCTTGCCGCTTCTTCCTTCTCAGGAATTGCCTCCTTCTTGGGAAGGGTAACAGTCAGAACACCATTTCTGTACTGAGCTATAATGTCTTCAGGCTTAAGTCCTTCCACATTAAAGGATCTCTGGTAAGATGAACTTCTTCTCTCACGACGGATGTACTTACCATTATCATCTTTTTCATCCTTATTTTCGCTGTGAGAAGCACTGATTGTCAAGATGTCATTCTTAAGATCAATCTTAACGTCCTCTTTATTGAATCCCGGGAGCTCAGCTTCAAGCTGGTAGCAGTTGTCTTTTTCAATTACATCAGTTCTCATAAGACCTGACATGTTATCGAGCTGTTTGCCTGCGCTCTTGCCATAGTTGCAAAATCCATTGAAGAATCTGTCGTTAAATAAGTTGTCCATCTCATCAAAAATATCATTGTTACTCCAAAGCATAGGCATTAACATAAAACATCACTCCTTTACTGTTTATATTTTTATTTAGGTTGTAGTAGTTTGTGCAGCCAATTAAGATTGTTTAAAATCTAATTAGCACTCTTTTGCGTTGGCTGCTAATTTCTTGTTACAAGTATGTTATAGAACATGTAGCACAAATTGTCAACACATTAATTTCTAAAAAAAATATAAAGTGCTGCCACACCTTGTATGACAGCACTTTGTACTCGATTAAGTATTATATTTCTATTTCAGGAAATCTTCTGAATTGCTTTCTTTGGACACTTTTCTACACATGTACCACAATGTGTACACTTATCCTGATCTATAGAAGCCACATTGTTTTCCACAGTAATCGCGCCAACAGGACAATTCTTTTCGCAGATATGGCAGGCAATACATCCAACCTTACAATATCCGTTTACAAGCTTACCCATATCCTGTGATTTGCATGCAACTGATTCCTCAGCAGCATATGGAATGAGATCAATAAGATGTCTTGGGCAGATCTCTATACACTTTCCGCATGCCTTACAGTTGTCTTTATCCACAACCGCTACACCGTTAACCACATGAATCGCATCAAACTGACAAACAGATACACATGAACCTCCGCCAAGACAACCATATGAACAGGTCTTGGACCCGCCGCCCGGAGCCTGCGTCTGAAGTCTGCAATCAGATACGCCTTTATACTCATACTTCTGCGCTGCATTTTCACAGTCACCGTTACAATGGACGAATGCAACCTGCCTGGCTGTTTCAACAGCTTCTACTCCCATGATCTCAGAAATTGCTGCTGCAACCGGCGCTCCACCTACAGGGCACTGATTAACCGGTGCCTCTCCCTTTGCTATAGCTGCCGCACAACCTGAACATCCCGGGAATCCGCATCCACCACAGTTATTACCCGGAAGTGCTTCTAAAATAGCTGCTTCCTTTTCATCCACATCAACATGTAGTTTCATGTCAGCCAGACCAAGAATCAGACCGATTACAATTCCCACGCCTGCGACGACTACTGTTGCAATGATAATCCCATAAATCATAGTCTTTATCTCCTATTTAATATCATCCGCGATATACGCATAACTCCGCTTACGCTCTCGTTATGCTCCGTCCATTCGGAACACGATATGCTCATTACATTCGCATATCTTTATTCCTCATGTACGTTCGGTCTTCAAGGTCATATGCTGCCATATGTAAACATAGCAGCATATGACTTTGAATCCCTATATCGCTCACTTCAGAGCCGAAAAACCGGTAAATGCGATAGCCATAAGTCCTGATGTCAAAAGAACCATTGGCATTCCTTTAAATGGTGCAGGAATGTCATTGTACTCCATCTTCTCACGAAGACCTGCCAGAATAACGATAGCAATTGTAAATCCAACAGCTGTGGCAAAACCGCAAATGGTACTCTCAAGAATTGTATATCCATCAGTTACGTTGTTGAGCGCTACACCAAGAACTGCGCAGTTTGTTGTGATAAGAGGAAGATACACGCCAAGTGCCTGATATAAAGACACGATGTACTTCTTAAGGATCATCTCTACGAACTGAACCAGCATGGCAATTACAAGGATGAATACAATAGTCTGAAGATATGAAAGATCCAGTGGATTTAAAATAAACTTATAAATTATGCTACAAACAAGTGAAGCCAGTGTGATAACGAAAATACAAGCACCACCCATTCCAAGAGCTGTATCAGTCTTTTTTGAAACGCCAAGGAACGGACAAAGTCCAAGGAACTGGCTAAGTACTACGTTATTAATAAGTGAGGCTGAAATCATCAACCCGATTAAACTAAGTATTGTCTCTCCCATGGCACCTTACTCCTTCCCCTGTGCTATTTTGTCAGCGGCTTTTTCTTCCGCTGAACCGCAACATCCTTCGCCAAACTTGGAAGTATCTTTGCCCTTCTTTGCCATATTTGACTTAATCTTGTTCATAGTTGCAATCAGGAACGCAAGAACAAAGAACGCGCCTGCCTGCTGAACGAAAATGCTGATAGGCTGATATTTTGAAAGGAATGCGCCCACAACTCCGGGAACAACTGTGCCTTCGCCAAGGATCTGAACATCAAATGCTGTGCCTGCTCCGATGAACTCACGAACAAAACCGATTACTGTGATCGCACATGTAAAACCAATTCCCATTCCTATTCCATCAAAGAAAGAAGGAACGATTCCGTGCTTGCTGGCATAGGCTTCGGCTCTTCCAAAAATGATACAGTTAACAACGATAAGCGGAATATAAACTCCAAGTGCGCTGTTAAGTGCCGGTAAATAGGCCTGCATAAGAAGCTGAACCAAAGTAACGAATGAAGCAATAACAACGATAAATGAAGGAATCCTGACTGTTCCGGGAATAACCTTCCTAAGTGCAGCTATAACTGCATTACTAAGTGCCAATACAAATGTTGTTGCAAGTCCCATTCCGAGACCATTTATAGCTGATGATGTTACAGCCAGGGTAGGGCACATACCGATCATCAGAACAAGGGTAGGGTTTTCAGCTACAAGGCCGTTAAAAAATCTCTCTAAAGGAGTATCTTTTCTAAATCCTAAAGCGCCCGTTTTTACATCTGCACTCATTACTGACCTCCTTTCAAAACACTCTCAAAATAGTTCACAGCGGCGTTAACACCATTTGTTATAGCTCTTGAAGTAATTGTTGCACCGGAAATTGCCTCAATCTGTGTGGCAGAATCAGTCATCTGACCATTCTTAACAACTGTAAACTGTTGAGCAATCTTGTCTACGAACTGTGGAACAATAACTTTTTCAGCATTCATTCCAAGTCCCGGAGTTTCAGCAATGGAAATAATTGAAATACCATTTACATTGCCTTCATTTGTAATACCTACTGTGTAGGTAATGAAATCGCCGTATCCTTTTGCCTTAACCTGAATCACATAACCAAGAGCTGTTCCTGAAGCATCAACCGCCTCTTTTACACTCTCAATTGTCACGCCTGTTACCTCGGCTACAGCTGCACCTGCTGCGGTCTCATCGACTGCCACCTCATTGAAGGTTGAAGCATCTGCAAATACCGATTGATTAGCCTTATCCTGAGCAAGCTTTTCCTGATAGGCAATAGGCTCTTTTGTCACCTGATAAACAATTCCGAGAAGAACACCGGCAACCAAAGTAATTGCAAAAAGGATCAGGGCGTTTTTAATCATGCTTTTTGTATCGTTCATGTTATTTCGCCTCCTTTTTTGCAACTTTTTTAATACCAAAGGCTCTCGGAATAGTAAACTTCTCAATAAGCGGAACAAGAAGGTTTGCAATTACGATAGCAAATGAAACGCCTTCAGCATTTGCTCCAAATATACGGAATATTCCTGTCAAAAGACCTAGTATAAAGCCATAGATATATCTTCCCTTAGTAGTGATCGGACAAGTTACATAATCAGTTGCCATGAAGAAAGCTCCCAGCATAAGTCCGCCACCTGCAAGATGCGCTGAAATATATGACCAGTTAAATCCATAACCACCAAAAAGACCTACAAATATAATGAAAGTAATGATGTAGGTAAATGGAATAACATAATCTATAATTCCTATAGCAAAAAGAATCATGGCACCGATAGCGATGCAGAGCATTGATGTTTCACCAATGGTACCTGCTGTTCTACCGATAAGCATATCCATTACATTAACTTCCACGCCATTTTTCAAATTCGCAAGTGGTGTAGCACCTGTATAAGTATCTGTAACGAAGTTAGTCATAATCGCAGGAAAAGAAATTACCAAAAAACATCTTCCGCCAAGTGCGGGGTTCATAAAATTCTGACCAAGTCCGCCAAAAAGCTGCTTAACAAGTATTATTGCAAATATTCCTCCAATGACAGGAATCCAGAACGGAACTGTTGAAGGAAGGTTCATTCCAAGCAAAAGTCCGGTTACTACTGCGGAGAAATCTCCAATTGTTATCGGTTTGTGCATTGCCTTCTCATAAATGAATTCGGAAAGCACGCAGGAAGCCACCGATAACACCAAAATAATTAGTGCATCCAAGCCAAAGTTATAGACACCAAAACCTGCTGCCGGTAAAAGAGCTATCACAACCCACATCATGATATTGGATGTAGTGGTTTTGGATCTCACATGGGGATTGGATGATACACTTCTTAAATCACTCATCTTTATCGTCCCCCTTACTTCTTTCTTTTTCCAAGCTGTATTTTTCTCATGCCCTTAATAAGCTGAGTAAGTTGCCTTCTTGCAGGGCAAATATAGCTACAGCATCCGCATTCACAGCACTCCATTCCATACATGTCGAGGAATGCCTTCTCATTACCATGTTCAACTGCATCTGCCAGATTCTTGGGAATAAGTCTCTCAGGGCAGACCTCAACGCAACGTGCACAGTTAATGCAGGCGCTTGGCTCAAACTCAGAAACTTCATCCTTTGTAAGACATGTAAGTGCTGACGCAGTCTTTGTGGTTGGAATGTTAAGATCAAAAATGGCAAAGCCCATCATAGGACCACCGGAGATGATCTTGGCAGGCTCTGTCTTAAATCCGCCTGCATCCTCCAAAAGCTCCTGATAATTAGTACCTATTCTTACCTTATAGTTTCTGGGATCAACAACTGCATCACCTGTAATCGTGACAATTCGCTCCATAAGAGGACGTCCTTCTTTTACAGCTCTGCATACTGCACAGAGAGTATCAACATTATCCACGATACATCCCGCATCAGCCGGAAGCATCGAAGAATTGATCTCTCTTCCCGTAACTGCATAGATAAGCATACGTTCAGCACCTTCAGGATACTTGGTCTTTACAGGTTTAACGCTTATCTTTTCTTCATCTTTTGTTAATTCTTTGAATTTGGCGATTGCATCCGGCTTATTATCCTCTATTGCAAGAATTCCTCTCGCATTAGGAAAAATACTTACCGCAATCTTAAGACCTTCCAACAACAGCTCAGGTTCTTCAATCATACGTCTGTAGTCAGAAGTCAGATATGGCTCACACTCAGAGCAGTTTGCAATAACATAGTCAATCTTGTCCGGCTCTTTTGGCGAGAATTTAACAGCAGTGGGAAATCCTGCTCCTCCCATACCAACAACACCGGCCTCACGAACAGCTGCGATTTTATCCTCCGCAGTCATCTCCTCGTAAGGCTTAAGCGGCTTAAACTCTACTTCTTCATACTGGCCATCGTTTTCCACTATGATGCTCTCGCACATAGCTCCTGTTGCAAGCCGTCTTGGCTCAATTGCCTTAACTGTACCTGAAACAGTGGCATAGATCGGTGCAGAAACAAAGCCACCTGCTTCTGCAATCTTCTGTCCTGTAAGGACATGATCTCCAACAGCAACGATTGGTTTAGCCGGTGCACCTATATGCTGCGATATCGGATACACCAAATCCCCTTTTGGAAGCACTGATTTGATGGGCTTATCCTTAGACAGTTCCTTACCTTCGTAAGGATGGATTCCGCCCGTAAATGTACCTCTTGCCATCTCCTACCCTTCTTTCATTTTTTGTTATTAGTGAAAGTACTGGGGGTTAATTTTCCCAGTACTTTATACTACATATATACAATTATACTAAATTATGTACAAATTTGCTTGATTAATATCAAAATAATCTGTCAATTTTAATGGTTTTATTTAATTGTAATATACTATATTTGATTAACTTAATTGACTAAAAAAGAACCGCAATCTGTACCGACCTCCCAATCGTTAGATTTTTGGTCTAACTTTTGGGGGTCGGTACATTAGCGGCTCTTTTTTTACTTCATTGTTATATAGATTTTTGCACCTATTATTAGAAATATTTTTTATTATTTCCTTACCCACTATGAACATCCTACAGTTCAAGCACATGTGCGATCACATGACAAGCGTACAGGCTCATTGCAAATCTGCTCTTTTTCATATTCTCATTAAGGTCAAAGAAAATATTCTTATCGTTATAATCTGATTTAAAAAACGGCGCAAAGCACAGGTTCCATTCCTGTAAATACTGTCCCTCTTTTTTGGTGTAACAATTCTCAGGTGACGCCTTTACTCTGTAATCTTTGTCCACGAAGCTGGCAATTGACTTATGCAAAGCTGTGTCTTCCTGTGGAAGATAGTAATAGTCCTTATAATTAGAATAAAAATACTTCAGTGTTGTTTCATATAATGGAACTCTGAGAACTGCTTCAGTTCCATCAATCTTGAAATAACATCCGTCAAGATTTCCTGAAAGTGAAGAAGGAAGAGGCTTCGGAACTGACAGTTTCATGTAGACTTCCTTTTTCTGCGTTCCATCTATGTCGTTATAGTAGTTGGCCTGAACTTTTTTAGCGCGAACAGGCAACAGCTCAAGAAGTTCTTCTGATGAAGGAATCTCTGCGTCAGTTCTGACAGCTTCTTTAGGAAGCTTTGAAAAAGAGTTAAAGAACTCTTTATACTTAAGCATTGTAAGAACATCAAACATTCCTTTGACATCTTCAAAATTGTGAAGCATAAGGAGCTTTAACTTTTCAGCATCTTTGGAAACAGTATAGTCCTGATAGATAGGAATAAGCTTCCCTCCATCATACTTATCTTCTCTCTGAATTCCCAAATAAAGCTCAATTGTCTTTTGCTTACAGTCAAGAAGCCCCAACTGCTTTTTATAAGGCTTTACCTCCTTATAAATATCAAGGGAACTCATATGCGCAAACGGATTTGGAAGTCCATACTTTTCAAATTTGGCTAAAAGAAATGGAATATCAAATCTGTCACCGTTAAAGTGGATGAGTATCTTATACTCCCTGGAGAATTCAATAAACGCCTCAAGAATTTCTTTTTCCTGATCAGGTGTCTCAGCAAAAAACTGACAGACGTGCCAGTTACCATTATCATGATAAGCACATCCAATAAGGTATATATCAGCACTCTTGGGAGAAAGACCTGTTGTTTCAATATCTATAAAAAGTAAATCCTCAGGCTTACAATTTAAAAGATCCGGAAGTCTTCTGACAAAATGATCTCCGGAAAGAATAATCCCCTCGCTAGTCTTAATCATACACGTTCCTTCTTTCGTAAAAAAAATCAGCCTTTCAGCCAAATAGCAATACGAAATCTCCTCTGAGGATAATTTTATCAAATCCCCTTAATAAATAAAACACTTAAAAGAGCGACCGCAAAACTTTTGCAGTCGCTCTTATTAGTATATTTATCTATATTGTCTAATTGCCTGAAGCTGTTGATGTATCTGTAGATGCTGCTGATGTCTCACCGGCAGGGGCCTGTCCCATTGGTGCCTGACCGCCAGCAGGCATCTGTCCCTGCTGGCCGTTCATCCGGCCTCCTCGACCGCTCATTCCGCCGCCGGGGCCCATTCCCATGCCGCCTGTGCTGTTGGTAGCATTGACTGAGTCCGCAGTAATCTCACCTGACTGGTCGCCGGCTGTAAATGTATAAGTCTCTCCTGAAACCAGATCTGCTGATGAATATGTAACTGCACTTGCACTCTTGATAAGTGTAAAGCTTGCTACTTCATTTCCTGAAGAATCTGTTACTGTAATAACCGTTCCTTCCTCAAGTTCCTCGTCAAATACATAAGTAATTGTCTGCTGTGTTGAAGACTCATCAGCGTTTTCAAGCATTCCGGATGAACCTACAGCTGTTACTGTTCCTCCGTTGATTACAAAAATTCCCTGATTTTCCGTTCCGATATCAATAGCAGAATTCATATCTTCAGAAGGACCATCAACATATACTGTCCCTCCGTTAATAGTAAGGTTCTTATTGGAATCAAGTCCATCTCCATCAGCGTTTACATAGACTATACCGCCATTTATCGTGATATCCGGATCTGTTAACGTTGTAGATGCATTAAATCCATCATCTGAAGATGTTACACTTACTTCACCATCATTTATTGTAATGACTCCCGCTTCTATTCCTTCGTAACTGTCTTCTACAGTTATTGTTCCTCCATTGACAGTAAGATTGGTCTCTGCATGTACTCCGTCATCTCCCGAAGAAATTGTAAACGTACCTGAATTTATGACTACATCTGAATTTCCATGGATTGCATCATCAACTGTATCCATGATAAATGTACCACCATCGATTGTCATAGTTCCTTCAGCTTTGATACCCTTCTGGCTAACGCTGTTCGAATCTGAGTCAGTGGAATCTGCCATGTCATCCATCATTCCACCGCCAAAACCTCCGCCGTTGCCCATCTGAGGCATTTCACCATTTTCCATCTGCATAGCATCTCCGCTTGCCATCTGTGGCATCTCACCTTGAGCCGTCTGTGAAGCATCTCCACCTGGCATCTGTGGCATCTCGCCTTCAGTCGTCTGCATAGCTTCTCCGTCTGGCATCTGCGGCATCTCGCCTTCAGTCGGTTGCTGCATATTTTCACCGGTCATACTCCTGCTCTCGCCCGATTCAGCCTCAGATGAACTGTCTGTGGTGGTTGTCTGATTCTGCAAATCCTGCATCATTCCACGGCCGCCGCCCATTCCACCGCCACCGGGCATTGCTTCGGATTTCTTTTGAGCTGAAGCTGAACCGTTACCTGTATAAATATCAAAATATCCGTCTGTTATATTAAGTGTCCCGTCTGACTGAATAGCATCTCCATAGGCATCAATATCATAAGTTCCTGAAAGAATGTTAAGCTCTGTTCCTGCTTTAATTCCGTCATTGGCTGAAACCAGTGTCAGATTAACATCGCCTATTGTCAGTACTTCTTTTGACTGAATACCATTGTTGATATATCCATTTACTGTAAGTGAGCCGCTTCCTGAAACTGTAAGACTGCACTTAGCCATAATAGTTGCCTTCTGGCTATTGCTAAAGCCTTCATCTACAGTTTCCTCACTATCGGTACTTTCTGTAGAACTGCTCTCAGATGCGCTATCTGTTGCTTCATCTGTGGAGCCTGTTTCTGATGCGCTGTCACTGTTCTCTGAAGTCTCAACTACCTCAGTAGTCTCAGTTGTAGTTGTTTCAGTAGTACTATTGGCTTCGTCAATTGCAGCTTTAGCTTCTTCATATGTCGTTTCTGTTCCGCTTGTAAGCACATTCTCGGTGCCTTCCATTACATAAACGGTTGCGCTGTTTGCATACTCGATATAAATTGCATCCTTCTCGCTGTTGGTAATCGTCACGCCGTTAAGAATGATTGTTACATCCTGTCCTTCTGCCTCAACCTTGATTCTGCCTTCATTTAATGTTCCGGTAAAAGAGAATGTTCCTCCGGATGTGATCACAATATCGTTATCTTCTACACTTGCTCCATTTCCGCTTACCACACTTCCGTTATCCGAAAGTGTAATGACCGCTGTAACATCACTTACATCTATACTTGTATCAGTACTTGAAACTACTGTTGCATTTCCTGTTTCTACTGTTGTATTTGTTGTCCCACATCCCGATACCATAAGTGCGATAGCAAGTGCCATTGCAACGCCGATACTCATTCTTCTTTTCATATTTTTATTAATCATCTTTTTTCTCTCTTTCTTTTTCTGATGCCTTTAGGCTTTTCTTTTTATACTCTGTCTTCTTATCTACAATGCCATTCTAAAAAAAAAACCTAAAATCAGCCTAAAAAAGTTTTAAGAAAAAAATAAATTATCAATAATTCATTTGCATTTTCCCAATACAGATTGGATTTATCGGACTAAACTTACATGTCAAACGACATTTCTCTTGCCTTGGCTATTACGTCTTCCATAATATCCTTTGTCATACCGCCGGGAATATATCCTAGTACATACCCATCCGGATTTATTAAAAATGTGGTGGGAAACGCTGTAATATAGTAAGGAAGCTGTAATGTTGCACCTTCATCCATAAGCACCGGGTACGTATAACCATTTTCTTTAAGGAATCCGGTAATGCCCTCTATATCTTTTTCATCGCCATAACTTGGAAATGCCACTGCAAGAATTACTACATCTGAATCTTCATCCTGTGAATACTGCTCATACAGTTCCTGAATATAGGGCATTTCTTCTCTGCATGGCGGACACCAGGTAGCCCAGAAATTAAGAAAAATAATTTTTCCTCTGTAGTCAGACAAACTATGAGTTTTACCATATTGATCAACCAGAGTAAAATCAGTTGCTGCAATCAGCTCATTATCCGAATCTTTCTCTTCTTCAGAAATTGTATCTGTCGCTTCATTTACAATATCTGACGCTGAGTTTTCAGTGTTACTTTCTGAATGAAGGCTATTTGAGTCTTTTCCGGAATCAGACTCTGCGTCTATCTGAACTCCTGCAAATTGTGACAAATAGCCGGAAATACTGTTCATCTTACCTGTAAACATCAGAATTCCCATAAAAATCATGAGTACGGCACCGATTTTTACAGTATACTTCACAACACTTCTATGTTTTCCGATAAACTCAAGCAGAGATGTCGTAAATACTCCAACCAGCAGGAATGGAATCACATATCCAAGAGTATATACTCCAATGAGTAAAAAACCTGTAGCTGTTGAATCGGATGAAGCTGCCATTATAAGCACGGAAGATAAAACAGGCCCTATACACGGACTCCATGCAAAGCTTATAACAAATCCCATGATAAGAGCAGTAAAAGGAGACATTGACAACTTGCCAAGATCAACAGGAAGCCGTACATCTTTACTTAGTATCCGGCTATTTCCAAATATTCCCAACTGATACAGTCCAAACATTATAACTATAATGCCACCAATTCTGACAAACAAAAGCTGATTCCCGCTAAAGAATCTGCCAATTACACTAAGCCCCATTCCCAGCAAAAAGAAAGCAAAGCTTATTCCTATAACAAAGAATAAAGTATTCACCATCACTTTCTTTTGGTCATAATATCTGGAACCATCAGATTTCTCCCTCAAGGTTCCACCCGAAAGATATCCCATATAAACCGGAATAAGCGGCAATACACATGGAGAAAAAAAGCTCAATAGTCCCTGAAAAAATACTGTAATAAATGTAATATTCATAGTTAATACCTTTCAAATTCATTTTGTGCAATATAATCACATCATATCATTTTATTCTGTTTTTGTAATACCTATTATCAAAATTAATGAAAAGTTGCATGTATGTTGAAGAAATTGTAATATTATGCCTGATATTACTCTGTCAATTAAGTATCACCGGTGTAGCTGTTTTTATATTTCTCTACTATATTGCTTAGATATTCAAATAATAATTACGATATTTAATGACCATAGTAATATAACCTAATGTTTTACCAATCCGGAGTGGTTTTTAATGAATATTTTAAATATAGAGAATGTTTCTAAATCATATATGTCCAGGCCTGTTTTAAAAAATGTTTCCGTAGGAATAGCAGACACAGACAAAATAGGTGTCGTTGGTACAAACGGAACAGGGAAGTCGACGCTTCTTTCAATTGTGGCAGGCGCAGTTGAGCCGGACAGTGGTCAGATTGTAGCCGGCAATGGCATTCGTATTTCATATCTTCCGCAAAATCCTGTATTTGATATAAATAAAACTCTTTTGGAAAATATAGCAGATAAAATATATGCCGGCGGCGATTATTGGGACAAGCTTGGAGAAATTAAGGCAACTCTTGCCAAGTTCGGAATTGATGATCCGGAATGTAATCCGTCTGTTTTATCCGGTGGTCAAAAGAAAAGAGCTGCACTGGTAGCTGCAATCATGACTCCTTCGGATTTTTTGATATTGGATGAGCCAACTAACCATCTTGATTCCGATATGATAGAGTGGCTTGAGGATTTCCTGCAGCATTTCAGAGGCGCACTTTTAATGATTACTCATGACCGGTATTTCCTTGATGAAGTAACAAATCAGATTCTGGAAATTGATAAGGGAAATGCATACCGCTACGAGTCCAATTATTCGGGATTTTTGGAGCTGAAGCAGCAGCGCCTTGACTATGAGCAGGCTGCCGAGCGAAAAGCAGCTTCTCTTTACAAAAAAGATCTTGCCTGGATGTTGCGAGGTGCAAGAGCCCGTTCAACCAAGCAGAAGGCTCATATACAACGTTTTGAGGCTCTTCGTGACAGACAGCGTCCGGAAGAAGAGCGACAGGTTGAACTTAGCTCACTTCCTACACGAATGGGAAACAAGACTATTATAATAGAAGGCATTTCCAAATCCTATGATGGCAAGAACCTTTTTAAGGACTTTTCATATACCTTCAATAAGCTGGACAGGATCGGAATCATAGGACCTAATGGCTGCGGCAAATCAACTCTTTTGAAATGTATTATCGGAGCAGTCTCTGTTGACACAGGTTCGGTAGAGATAGGTCAGACTATAAAGATTGGATATTTTGGACAGGAAAATGAAGCTCTGGATGAAAATAAACGAGTAATCGATTACATAAAAGATACTGCAGAATTTATCCAAACCGCGGAGGGGCTGGTTTCTGCCTCTGTTATGTGTGAGAGATTTCTTTTTACTCCGGAAATGCAATATGCGCCAATATCCAAGCTTTCCGGCGGTGAAAAGAGAAGACTGTATCTGTTAAGAGTGCTTATGGAACAGCCAAACGTTATTATATTGGATGAGCCCACAAATGACCTTGATATTCAGACACTTAGAGTATTGGAAGATTATCTTGACGGATTTGCAGGAATAATCATCACTGTAAGCCATGACCGATATTTCCTTGACAGAATTGTGACCAGAATATTTGCATTTGAAGCAGATGGAAGTCTTTATCAGAGTGAAGGAGGTTATTCGGATTACATTGTTCATAAAAAAGAGGCAGAATCCACTGAAACAGTAACATCTTCCGCCGATAATAAATCTTCACAGTCAGAAGAAAAAACTTCTAAGGGAAAATACCGAGCCCCAAGAGAAAAAACAAAGCTTTCTTATAATGAACAAAAGGAATATGACAATATAGAAGCAGAGATTGAAAAGCTGGAAAAACGCGTCTCTGAATTGGAAGATGATATAGTAGAAGCAGCTACTGATTATCCGAGACTTCTAAAACTCAGCCAGGAAAAAGATGAACTTGAGGCTGAGATTGAAAGAAAAATGGACAGATATGTTGAATTGCAGGAGTTGGTGGATAGTTTTAATAAAAACTGAATTTATTACTCCGGACATAAAATGTCGCTATATATTCAAATAATAATTGCGATATTTAATGACCGGAGTAATATTTTCAATACATTAAATCAGAGATATAATCTTACTTTCATGAGCATCTACCTTACTTCTCGTCTTTTTTCAAGAAATCCGTCCGCCTTCCATCGCCAGAATCTCATCCGCTATCCTCATGGTGGATTCTCTGTGGGAAACAAGCATGATTGTTTTTTCTTTGGTCTCTTCTTTTAAAGATTTCAGAATTATCGCTTCATTCAAACTATCGAGATTACTTGTAGGTTCATCCAGCAGCATTAACGGTGCATTATGAAGAAAGGCCCTTGCAAGCCCGATTCTCTGCCTTTCTCCACCGGACAATGTGCTTCCCAGTTCTCCTACTTCTGTTTCATATCCTTTTGGAAGCGTCATAATAAAGTCATGGATAGATGCTTTCTTACAGGCTTTAGCAACCTCTTCGTCGGTTGCATCAAGCTTGCCGATACGAATATTATTGGCTATCGTATCCTTAAATAACTGAGTCTCCTGTGTCATGTAACTTTCCATATCCCTAAGATCATCAGTGTTTATCTCTGCTATGTTTCTTCCTGATACAGATATCTCGCCACTACCGGCTTTCCAGAATCTCATGATAAGTTTTAAAAGAGTTGACTTTCCGCATCCGCTTTTTCCGACGATGCCAATAATTTTCCCCTTAGGCACCTTAAGTGATACGTTATTAAGCACATTTTCTCCCAAGTATGCAAACGATACATCTTTTATTTCCGCCCCGGTAAAATCTACAGACGATTTCCCGGTTATGTCTTCTGTTTCCGGCTCTTCGTCAATTATTGCGAGGACTCGTGCTCCTGAAGCTACTGTATTTTGGAGCGTTGTACCAAGCGCTGCAAGTGCTGTAACAGGCCCAAAAGATGACATGAGCGATATCATCGGAATCAAAAATCCGTCAAAACCAACCTGACCGCTTTGATACAACCAGGTACATATAAGCAGCATCACGATATCAGAAATCAGAATAAGCATATTCGCTATCGCCATATTGGTTCCGGTAAGCCTGCTTAAATCTTTTTGTCTCTCTGACAAGATATTCGTTTTATCGCCTATCTCCTTTAGTCTCTTTTGTCCATAGGAATATTGAAGTGTATCATCTATCCCTCTTATACTTTCCAGCATATGTGCCGAAAGCTCCCCTGACTGTGCCCTAAGCTCATCCCCTGCTGTTCCGCTTCGTTTTGAAATGATCACCGGAAGGATAACCCCCACGAAAACAAACGAAATAAGTGCTGCTATTCCCAGCAACGGGTGAAAACTTCCGATAAACAGGCACATTATCGTTTCTGAACAAACCGCAATGCATATCGGGGATATCGTGTGTGCATAGAAAACTTCCAAAAGCTCTACATCAGATGTGATGAGCGATATCAGATCTCCTTTATCCCTGCCTTCCAGCTTAGCAGGGCAAAGTCTTCGCAGTGCTTTAAATACTCTGTCTCTTATTATTGCCAACAGAGTAAATGCAATATAATGATTGGTCCTCTGCTCAGCAAGGCGGAATATTGCCCGAAGTATTGCAAAAGCCAGCAACAACAGTACAAGCATGTTCCAGGATAATTTTGTCCTGAATCCAAGACCTATCAGAATAGCTTCACCGCCAAGTATCGGTATAAACTCTGCAGTCAGGAACCCGAGTGTTCCGAAAATAACCGCAAGAATCATATATCCTGACAGTGGTTTTACCAGCTTTAACATTCTGAAAAGAACAAGTGCTTTATTTTGTTTCTTCATATCAAAGCACCTCCTTTCCATATTCCTCAAGTTCTTTTTGTGTATTCCATAGCTTCCTGTATACGGCATCTTTTTCAAGAAGCTCCGTATGTGTTCCTTCTCCTGAAACTCTACCGTTTTCCATACAGTAGATTCTGTCTGCGTCCACCACATTCATAAGTCTGTGTGTTATCATAATAATCGTTTTGGTCTTTGCAAGTTTCTTTATTTCAGAGAGAATCAGTTCTTCACTCTCGATATCGATATTACTGGTAGCTTCATCAAAGATATAAACCTTGGCATCATGAAGTATTGCCCTTGCAAGTGCAAGCCGTTGCTTCTGACCGCCTGATAAATTCCCTGCATTTTCCGCAAGAATTGTATCAAGTCCCTTTTCTTCTTTAAGAAATCCGTTGACATTGCACTCTGCCAGCACATCCCAATAAACGATGTTGACGGAAGTCTTATCTGTTCCTTTTTTATAAATACTCCTTTCCAGAAAGAAACAATTTCCCAGTGTTGGGATCATAAGAAGGCTCTAAAGAAACAGCTTTTTCCCTGAATTCTTCAAAAGAACCATATTCCTTTTTACTTCCACAGATAACCGCAAAAGCTGATTCTCTGGAATAAAATCTAAGTTCACAATCATACAGCATATCGGAATACTTGTATGGTTTTTCGCTGCACCAAACAGCAATATAGCCATCTGCTTTTCTTAGAAACAGCCATGTTCCGCATGCCTTTATATTTTTTATTCCGGCATCACCATCATTGCCCGCATATAATGCACCAATCCCGCTTCGAATGTCCTCAAACACAAATACATCATCAAATCTCTTTTCCGGGAGATACATGTGAACAAATCCCACAGGATGTTCCTCCGGAATCCTGTATATAGCGCCAAGTACATTGCTTTGCTGACGAAGAGCCGGCATGACACCATTTCCATTCCAGTAACCGGGTCTCATTCCGGAACCTTCTGCCATACACCCCGGATGATTGATAAAAACAAGTGCTTCTCCTGACAGCGCTGCATACCACATATGCTGCTGATAGCCATCGGTTCCGGGCTCAAAATATGTAGTTCCGTGGAAGCATTCATTGGCACTCTTAAGCCATTCATGAGTATCAATGTCAAAATCCGCCTTTTCATTTTTCCATCTTTTAAACCCATCACATCTTGGAGACTGTACAGATGTGATACAATAGTCCTCTGTCTTTTTTATATTTATAAGCGCATTGCCTGTACTATATGACGTATCCAGAGGCTTTTCCATCAACTCTTTTAATCTTTCGTCAAAAACGTACTTACTGGTTGCCACATAAGAAAGCCATCCTTCACCGCTTATTGACGGAGCATCATTGTTAATCATGTGCACCAGGCTCTGAACACCTTCTCTAAAAGGATATATTACGCCGCGATACACCCTTCCCATTGGTGCAATCATAGTTCCTTTAAATGAATGCATGGCAATCTCTTCAAGCATCCTGTCACACAGCTTTGACGCCCGCTTGGATATAGATTCATCAGCAAAATCCACAAGGTTTAATAGAGCTCCAAAAGTAACATTGGTATATGTGGCACTAAGAAACTCTTCAAATCCATACTCTTCAACATCCTTAAGCCATTCCAAAACTTTTCTCTCACCGTATAAAGAAAGCTCTTTTCCGGTCATCCCTGATCTTGTAAACACATCATCACGGTACATATTTCCGGCAAACATCATGCATGAATAAAACATCAATGAATGGTTTTCGCTCCAAAAGCACATTCCATCGCTGCCTTCCATATTCATCCAATATCTGAAGTTCAATAATACTTCCCGAATTCTCGCTGACAGCGCTTCATCAACTTCATAATTCTTTATATATCTGATAATCCCGCATAAAAGAAAATCCGCACAATCAACTCTTTTCTCCACAAGATCAAGATCATCAAAAAATCTCTTCCTGTCTAAAGGATCATCTATTCCCAAAGCTTTTCTTGCAAGAATATTCATAATGGAAAAACCAAATTCTCCGCGGTTTGCAGACTTTACCTCTGCTATTGTCTTTAAATACCTCTGCTTATCTGCTTTTTCTTCCTGAGTTTCTTCAAGGGAACATATTCTGTCGGAAAGTTCAATAGTTCTTCCTATTGTGTACGAAGCTCCTCCCACAAGGTTTTCACAGGACACTCTCACAGATTCTTTGCCATCGGGAATTACAAACTCTCCTGTTCCCTTAACACTTTCATCCTCGCTTCCATCTTCATAGTCACTCTTCCATTTTGGAAAAGAAATTGTGTATTCTTTTAAGCCAAGATAAAGCTTTCCGTCTTCATATTTCAAATTTCCCAGCTCATTTAAGTTTTCATATACTTTTTCCCTGATCCTTTTGTCAGGCAAAGTGACACAAATCTTTTCTCTTTTATCAAGAACCTGTACTCCGACAATATTTCTGGTATCCCTAACCCCTAAGTTTAAGCACTTGATAAGAACTTCGTTTTCACCTTTATTAAGCTTTACTTCTACATCTTTGTAGGTAATGGGCTTATAAACGGGCGTATCAGTACCGCCTTCATAATTGCCATTCACGAATAAGGCCGCAGCCATATATGACCATAGGCTAATTGTAGTCCTTGTACTTTCTGATGCTACCAGAACTGTTGACACCTCAAGTTCTATTTTCTTTAAGGTCGAATAAAACGCAGACTTATCTATAAATCCATTCCCTAAAGTTGCTGCTGTTTCCCACTCACAGCCAATATCTGACTTTTCGCCGACCAACGCTTTCCCACTGCCAATATCAATTCCTGCGTCATCTTTTATTATCAGGTTCCTGGCAATCTGCTTTCTTAAGCGTTCCTCTAATTTAAACTGATCTTCGTCAACAATATCCGATTCATAATCACTTACCTTTGGTCCCGAAACCATGTACTGGCAAACAAAGCCTTCGTATCCAAGCTCCCATCTGTCCATAGCTGTCTTCATCTCCTCTAAATAATGCATTCTTGAATCAAGAATTTATGACTTTTCCGTTCTGATAATAGTCACGAAAAAGCCGCAGGAATTACCCTGCGGCTTTCTTTAACCCTTAACGGCTCCGCTTGTCATACCACTCATAAAGTTTCTGCTGAATATACAATAAATCACCAACATAGGAATTATCGCAATGGTTGCTCCTGCAAACATGATATTCCAAGCTGCAGTACCATCTCCTGCATTCTTTAACATATTGACGCCAACTGTAAGAGGTCTCTTGGCATCGTTGGTCATTGTAAATACTAATGGCAGTATATATTCATTCCATCCCTGCCTGAATGATAAAAGAGCTATCGTTCCCATTACCGGTTTCAGAAGAGGAAGAATTACCATATAGAATGTCTGAAAAAAAGTACATCCGTCTATCTTTGCTGCTTCATCAAGCTCTTTCGGAATAGAATTTACAAATCCTCTGCTTAGGAAAATGTATGTTGCCTGTCCACCACCTGCGGAAATCAGAACAACCGCCAGAAGAGAAGTGTTAAGGTGAAGTTTTATTGCAAGTTCATACATCGGGCGAAGTGAAACAGATCCCACATTTATAAACATGAACATTACAAAAAGTGAATAAACCAGTTCTTTTACCTTAAATTTACTGCGGGAGAAAACATAACCTGCCATACTTGCATTCACCAGAGAAACAATCATTACTCCAAGCGCAAGAAATATACTGTTCTTGGTATATACGGCGAAATTTGCCTGATTCCACGCAGATATATAGTTATCAATAATCCACTTTTTAGGGAATATATTGCTTCCACCTACAAGAAGTTCGGCATTTTCCTTAAATGATCCGAATACTACATATAGAACCGGGAAAATAGTAAGTACTGCCAGAAAAAGAAGCAGTATCCATACTATTGTATTTATTATCTTACCTTTTGTTGATACAACTGCATGTCCTTCCATCTTTTCTCGCCTCCTTATACTACATCATCCAGTTTTCTTGAAATGAAAAGATATATAGCAGTCACTATACCAACGATTATTGCAGCCACCACTGATAACAGGGCACCATATCCAATCTGCACTGCGGCCGTTGAAGTGGCAGAACCAAATATCATTCTGTAAATGTAAAGGAACATAACCATCGATCTGTTACCCGGGCCACCATCGGAGAGGACCATAATTGCCTCATAATCTTTAAATGCTCCTGTAATTGCAAGCATCAGAACAACCTTAAGTACCGGAGAAAGCATAGGAAGTGTCACATAGAAAAATGTCTGAACACCGTTTGCTCCATCTATTTTGGCTGACTCATATACATCATTTGAAATGGAATCCATTCCTGATGTAAAGTACAGCATGTAATTACCAAAGCCGCCCCATATAGCCAGAATCGTCACTGCCGCCATTACGACATTGGTTCCGGTGAGCCATGGAATCGGCGATGATACAATATGCAAGGATTGTAAAACAGAATTTAAAATGCCGTTTTTAGTTGCAAAAATAAATGTGAATATCATGCCTGCAATTGATGAACTGATTACAGTTGGCATGAAGTACACTCCTCTGAAAACATTTGATCCCATAATCCTGGTATGAAGAATGACCGCGATTATAAGCGCCAAAGGAATAATAAACAATAGCTTATAAAATGCATACTCAAAAGTATGGACAACGCTCATCCAAAATGTCTTGTCTGAAAGCATTCTCTCAAAGTTTGCTGCCCCTGTATATGTGGCAGTAAAACCGTTGTAGTTATAACAAATATATCTGAATATCCATATGAAAGGATATATTGAACAAACTATTAAAAAAATGATTGCAGGCAGCAACATCAAAAAAGAAGCTAATCCCTCGTGAGAACCGCCTGATCTTAACTTGATTCTTTTTTTGCCTCTTCCATCATTACCAGCCATACTAATGCCCCTTTTCTCTTAGAAAAAGGGGACCTTAAAGATCCCCTTTTATTTTTTTACTTCGTATTACTCTGAAAGATATTCAGCAGTTCCCTTACTTGGGTGAAGCGGATCATAATCTTTGATCACAAGTCTCTTGACAGTTCCTGATGCAACGTCAGCTTCAAGTGCTTCGTTATAACGGGTATTCAGATCTTCGATAGCTTCATCAACATCCACATAACCCATTACGGCATTCCAAAGAACGGTTCCGTAATCATCACCTGTGAGGTTGATTGAAGGTGTCGGAGGATATACATCTTCATAATCCTGTGTTGCAAAATCTACCATTCTTCCTGTCTGTGAACTGTCGATGATACCAGCCATGTAATCTGTTATAGGAAGGCAATATCCATTCTCAAGGTAAGACTTCATAACTTCCTCTGACTGAAGGTAAGAAATAACCTTCCATGCTGCATCCTGGTTAGGGCTTGATGAAAGAATGTAGTAGCCCTTCTGAGGAACCATGTTAAGCGCACCCTTTACTGTGCCATCAAGTGTAGGAACTTCAGCAACACCCCACTCAAAACCTGTTACAGGAATCTGGTTTGTAAATACTGAAACCTCCTGAGAAGCGTTGCTCCAAAGAGCGAACTGACCTTCTGCGAAAAGAGCTCTCATGTTATCAACACCCTGCTGATCAGGATATGCTGCAGCTACAAGTCCCTTACCGGCTTCTACGATTTCTTTGAATCCTGAAAAATCAAATTTACCGTTTACATAGTCGTATGGGTAAATTCCTGACATCTGAGCTGATGCTTCAAGAAGTCTTCCAAAAGGACCTGATGATGTAAGACCGATTCCATAATACTGACCTGCGCCTTCATCTGTTACCTTCTGAGCAAGTGCTACATAATCCGAAAGTGTTGAAGGAATTTCTTCTGTAATAAGAGATGTGTTATACTCAACTCTTACACCTGAACGAACTCCCGAATATACGCTGTAGATGTTTCCATCCTTTACGTTATAGCCTTCATACATATGATTGTATGGGTCATTGACCTTCTGATATTCTTCATCTGCTGAGATGTAATCGTTAAGAGGAATAACGATTCCTGTATCTGCAAAATTGTTGATTGAAATATCAGAACCGTTACCTGTTACAATGTCAGGTGCTGTTCCGCCCTGATATGCAAGCTGGATCTGATTGGCATAATTGTCAGTTACCGTCTGGAACTCTACCGTAATACCATCTGTATTGGTTGAGTTAAATGTATCAATAGCTGACTGAATGTAGTCCATGTCATGACGGTCATTTGTCCACATTGTTATTGTGATGCCGTCTCCTGATGCTGTCTGTGTTGTGGCAGCAGCTTCAGTAGTATCTGCTTCAGCAGTCTGTGTATCACCTGTCTCAGTTGTAGTAGCAGTAGTGTCAGATGAAGCGCTTCCGCAAGCTGCAAGCGAAACAACCATTGTTGCAGCCAAAATGCTGCTTAAAAGTTTCTTTTTCATTTTTCCCTCCTGTTCACTGTAAACATTTGTTATAAAAAAATGTTATCATTCGTATTTTTTTATCTAAAGGACTTTTTCAACTCACTATGTAACACTTTTTTCATATAAATGATAGAATAAAATATCTATTGGAGGAAAAAAAATGGAGGATTACAAGACCATCACTGCCATTCTGGTTGATGATGAACAGTCAGTTTTAAACGGATTACAGGAAGTAATAGATTTTGACCGATATCAGATAAAGCTCATCGGAACCGCCATGGACGGCGTAGAAGCATTAAAGCTTCTTCTTGAATGGCAGCCGGATTTTGCCATCGTTGATATTAACATGCCGGGAATGAGCGGTCTTGACATTATTCGCGAAGCAAGAGCCAACAAAATCAGGACAGATTTTATTATCCTTAGTGGCTTTGGGGAGTTTTCTTATGCGCAGGAAGCCATTTCCCACGGAGCCAAAGCATATCTTCTTAAGCCTGTAAATGCCGAGGAACTTAATAACCAGATCGGACAGATATGTCTTGAACACTCAAGACACAGTCAGATGCCAATAAATCAGAAGTATACGCAGCATCTTATAGACAACAATTTCAATCGTCTGATAGATGGCAAATATACTGATTCCTCAGCAATAAGCAGTTTCCTTCAGAGCCTTGATTTGTCAATCGGTATGGGAAACTGTTACGTGATGGTCATTCAGACCAACATTGAGCTTACGGAGCCTGAGAAAATGTTACATAAATTAAATGAGACATTTTCAAACACTAAGCATGTTTTCTGGCAGATTGATTCAATTAAGCTCGGAGCAATTTTTAATATCACAGAGGAAACTTCTTTTCGCATTGCCATGAAAATTGTTGAGGTAATGTCAGAGTTTTGCCCCGGAACCACTATAGGAATCGGTGACATTGTAAACCAACTGACAAATGCTTCTTACTCATACGGAAGAGCCATGACTGCCCTAAGCTACAAGCTGTTTGACTCAGCATCAAGAGTTTTCCCAAGTGATATCATATGTACAACTCCTCCCACTCTGAGACTACAGGAGATAGACTGCCTTCCACTTGTCCAGTTCATAGTTAAAAGAGACAAAGATTCAATACGCAATTTTTGTAAAGACTTTTTTAACAGTCTCTTATATGTAAAAATGCCTCCGCCAAACTATGTTTTTAGCATGTGTTACGCGCTCTTTGCCCAAATACAAAAGGAATTCTCCAATTTTCTTCAGGAGAATATAACTGATTTTGCAGGAAGTCAGGAGCTGTATCAGTGTACAAATACTGACCAGATTATCGACTGGCTCAGCAATACTTTTTGTAAACTATCAGACATGGTTGATGCCATCTACGGCTATTCCAATCCGCAATCAGAAAAGCGCGTGGATATAAGCTCTGTTGAAGATGACATTATTATCGCTTCCCAAAAATACATCAAAGATAATATTGCAAAGCGCATAAAGCTTGAAGACATAGCAAGAAACGTGCATCTGTCCCCTTCATATTTTGCGACTTATTTCAAGGAAAAAACCGGGGCAAACCTTCGTGATTTTCTGCTTCAGACAAAAATGGAGTATGCGGCAGCTGCCCTTAGAAGCGATAATCAGACTGTAATGGAAGTCGCAGACTCACTCGGATATAGCGACTACAGATCATTTTCCAGAGCCTTCAAAAATATATACGGATGCACTCCTTCTGATTTTCAGAGCAAATAGTTTATTATGGAGAAAAGATGAAACAGAAATTTCAGGATCAGCCTTTATTCAAAAAATCAGTATCTATCTATTTGGCATCACAGTGATACTTATATCTCTTATGACATTCTTTTCCCTGTTCATATATGCTGCCAGAACTAACAAATGGTTCATTCAGGAGTCTGATTCTCTTGCCTCAAATGCTTCATATTCACTTGCAATGCACTATGAAGTTATCACAAGGCGCTTTGTCTCGATTTTCGGAAACGAGGATTTTGCCACTCTTTTAAAAAGAGAACATAATGAAGAAAATACTCTAAAGCTTCAGCAAAAAGATCTTCAAAGCTATCTGGCGGACCTTCAGGTATCTGATTACATCATAGACTCTGTTATGGCAACTTCCACCAAAACCGGAAATATTTTTTCTTATAACTGGTCCGCTACTTTGGCTGAAAATGCTTTGTTTACCTCTGATGATCTTTCTCAGATCAAAGGCATAACCTGGCTTTCAAAAAGGTCAAGTCCTCTGCACAAGAGCACTTCAACCATTCCTATAGTCTATCCTCTTAGCACTGATTATAAGGATTATGTCACTATAACAAACAACATTGACTACACAGACATTTTTGTAATCGTATACCTTGATTATGCTAAGCTTTCCTCTGCCATAACCAATCAGGACTTAGATCAGCGAGCTACTGAAAGTTCTGAATTCTTTTTATTCTCGACAGATAATGTAATACTTAATCCGCCTGAAGATGCGGATTATATGCTTACTGTAAATGAAAAGCTTTCAGAATTATCAGATAGTACCACTAGTGTCAGCAATGTAAGTGGCGATGATTACTGGTACTACTCACCCGTCAACAATTCAAGACTTTTTTTATTGTACCACACAAGCCCCGCATCATTTCTTTCTGCAATCGGAATAACATCCAATACCTTTTTACTTTTTGGCATTTTAATTGTTATGATTCTGGGAATTGTCTCTGTACTTATGTCACGCTTTATCAGTAGGCCTATTCAAATTCAGGCAGGAATAGTAAAAGAAATAGAGCAGGGAACCTATAATGTAAAAAGAGAATTTAAAACCAATGATGAAATTGGGCAGCTAAACAAGGCAATCAATCAAATGTACGACACTATACAGTCTCAGATTGAACAGATAAAAAAGGAAGAATCAGAAAAATATGTTGCTCAGATGCTAAGGACCTCAGAGCAGGTAAACCCTCACTTTCTGTACAACACGTTGGATGCCATCCAATCAGAAGTCAGAAAAGGAAACAGCGAAACTGCTGCTGACCTCATTCAATATCTCTCTGAATATATGCGCATCGGCTTGTCATATGGAGATGACTTCATTGCTATACCGCAAGAGATACAACATGCCAATGCATATATTCATCTGATGGAAAAACGATTTGGAAAAGATATTAACTTTATCTATCAGGTTTCACCCGAGTTATCCACTTTCAAAATACCAAAAACAATATTACAGCCTCTTTTGGAAAACAGTATCCGTCACGGATTTGGTATTGACAGCGAAGGAATTCCCGTTCAGCTTCCTACTCTTGAAGTCAACATTCTTTCAGACAGAGAAAATCTGACAATTGAAGTTGCAGACAATGGCTCCGGATTTGATATAGAAAAAACCGCTGCGATCATGATAAACGGTAAAGATGATCAGCAGCGGCATATAGGACTTCACAATGTCTATTACAGATTTATAACAACTTATGGAAAAGAAAACATTGATATCTTGCTGGATTCCATTCCATATTACAGAAACTCTATAAGAATAGTTTTAAAGAGTTACAGAAACAGTAATTATCTCAAAGGGACTGTATGATATTTCATCAGTCTCTTTTTCTATATCTTCAAGCATGTTCATAATCGTAACCTTTCGAGGAAGTTTTACTTTTCCTCTACATCCGTTCTGCTCTGAAAGTCTTATAACAAAGCTCTTTCCGTCTTCTGAAAGCTTCATTGCCTGAAGAATAAGCCCATCAAAAAGCTTAAGTTCCGGAATGATTTTGCCTATAGAAAAGTTCTTTTCCACTTTTATAAGTGGGTTGTTGTAGCAAAGCGCCTTCTCATTTATCTTTGCCTCAATGTGGCTACCTTCATGCGGAAGGATCACATAGGAGAAGTGATGCTTTCCGATATCAGAGTTAACGTCAGGTCTTATGTTGGACCTAAGAAGGCTAAGGGACATTCCTTTCTCTTCAACACCAAGCCCATACTTACCCTCATTTATAATTGCGACGCCTGCTCCCTGTTCCGCAAAGTCACACCATTTGTGAGAGCAGACTTCAAATCTTGCCTGCTGCCATGTTGTATTTTTGTGAGTCTCTCTCTTGATATATCCGGCACTTGTATCACAAATAAGCTCTCTTGAGAGTATGTTGCAGGAGAATTCTGCTTTAACAAGCCTGTGCTTTTCATCCCAGTCTACGTCATGCTCAACTTCAATATAAGGTGAGTCCTTGAAAAATCTAAGGATAACTCTCCAGGTACTCTTTCCCTTCGCTGGGGAAAGCTTTGCCTTGTTTTCCGGAGTCTGTAAAACCGTCTTGAATTCAGCAACAGTAGCATTTGAAAAAGTGAGTTTTAAAGGTTCTGTTACTGTGAATTCATACTCAACATCTTTATAATTGGGCAGAATATCCCACGCATCATACATACCCGGTACATCCTGATAAAGGTGGAGCTTATTAAAGTTTCCGTCTACCCACTCTCTGCCTGTTTTTACATCTACAAGACTTCCAAAACTTCCATCTTTGTTAAGCTTTGCTTCATAGAATGGAGTTTTTAACTCAAGGACTCCATCTGCGCGTTGGTTAATTGTAATCCATTTTCCGCTGCAATTTTTATTATCATGCTCATTGGAACCGGCGTTATTCTGTGCATTATTTTCCCTGACAGCACCATAATTGTCATTGGATATAGGGCTGTTTTTTAAGATATCTTCTGTTTTTTTGCTTTCAAGTCCTTTAATTTCAGGATATGCAAAAAATCCTCTAACGCCTTCTCTTGTGATATCTCCTTTTTCATCGGGAATAAAGGTCACCTGATCAAAGGGCACATTAAGCGTGTTTAAAAAATACTCTCCGTTCTCATTGATGATATTATCAAGAGTTTTATCAGCTTCCTCATAATCCCTGATTGCATCCTTAAATACAGGATTTATATGGCTTCCCGGAAGGATATCGTGAAACTGATTTACAAGCATCTTTTTATAAGCTTTGTCAATTTCGGTTTTGGGATATTCTTTTTTATCAGTAATCATACGCATCAGAGAAAGGATCTCTGCTGCTCTTATTTTGCTTTCCAGTTTTCTGTTATATCTTTTCAGGATGGACTTGGTTGTAAACGTTCCCCTGTGCATTTCAAGGTACAATTCACCATCCCATGTGGATAAGTTATTATTTCCTTCAAGATTTCTGTGGAGAAACTCATGTGCTGACATATGCTCAGTTTTTGGCATTATCGATAGTTTATCAAAGCGGTGCATAAGTTCGATCATTTCTTCTGTGGCGCCGCTTCCTCCGTCGCCATATCCGAACATACTTAAAGTCTGTCCTCCGGTTTCTTTATCCTGGTACGCATTCCAGTTTTCCATTATCTGACTTGGCATGTTCCAGGTAATAAAATGTGTAGGCGGAACGCTGGCATAGACTGATGTTCCGTCAATTCCCTTCCACAGGAAGTTATTATGCGGAAATCTGTTCGTATCATTCCAGGTAGACATCTTATTTGATACAAAAAAATCCACTCCACTCTTTTTAAGAATCTGCGGAAGTATCCAGCTGTTTCCGAATACATCGGGAAGCCATGCATTATCGGAAGTTTTCCCGAACTCTCTTCTGTAAAACAGTTGTCCGTAAAGGCACTGTCTGATAAGGCTCTCTGCACATGGAATATTGCAGTCAGGCTCAACGTACATCGCGCCTATTGGCTCAAACTGTCCGTTTTTGATTTTTTCTTTTAACTCCTCAAATAGTTCGGGGTAGTTCTCTTTTAAAAGTTCATACACATAAGGCTGTGTGTGGGCATACTTAAAATCAGGATACTTGTCCATAAGTCTCATCTGAATGAGAACTGTTCTGGCGTTCTTCTGCACAACGTGCATTCTGCGCCAATAGTACGCAATGTCCAGGTGAGAATGACCAACCAAAGCTACATCGCCACTTGATCTGAAGTCTTTGTTCTGATAAATATGCTCATCGATGTATTTAAGGGCATCTGCGGCGCCTTCATAGGTATCAAAATCCACAAGGTTCAGAGCTTCGTTAAGCTCTCTGTTTAGGAACGACCTATAGTCCTCGTCAAACTCTTCTGCCCCTGCAATATCCAAAAGAAGTGTCAGATCATAATAAAGATCAAGCATATCCTGATTCACAGTACAGATAAATGCCCCTTCAAAAATCTGGCGGCATCCCCTTGAATCCATTGCGTCAGGATTTCTTTCATCATCCGGCTTTGATCTGTTGAAGCCTTCAATTTCAAATTCAAAGCTCCCATCTTCACGAATCCATCTTGAAAGTTCAATTCTGTCTCTGTTTGGGTCAATTCCACCTGCATACTTACCGTTTATCTTGACGATCATTTCTGCCGCCGTATGCAAAAGAATATAGGTTTCTTTTCCCAAAAGTTCAGCCGGTACTTTCCCTTTTCCTCGAATGAAAGCCGTTCCATCCGGCGTAAAATACACATCTCCCTGCTTCAATGGTCTGTAATCGTTGTCATATATATACTCGTTTTCGCTGATCTGATGCGCATCCCGAACTTCAATATCCGTGATTTCCAGCTTTTTATCAATAATAGCTTTTTTTATCCATCCATATCTCAGAGCAGTCCATTCCTCAGGACGCATGCTTCTTCTTACTACTTTTACAAATGCCATATCATTCTCCTCAAAAGGCTTTATTTGATTTAGGAATTATAACGAAATAACTTGAATATTCTGCAAATATCGTGCTTTCTATTTCATTCTGCGCAGCTTATGTTTCCCAAAAGAAAGGTTTCTTCCTTATTGCCTCTATTTCCACATTTTGTCCAATATCTTCTGCAATTTTGTTTTTTATCCAATTGCAGCACCTGTCCAGAATGAAGCACTTTGAGCACTCTGCCCTGAAGAGCAATGTGAGTTTGTTATCTTCAAATGAAACATACTCTACCCATCCTCCGTCTCCTTGTATCATGCCGGCTATTGTTTTTCTGATATAGTCTTCCATAATCTTCACCTCAGAATCTCTGGTTTTCATGTTACTAACAACTTCTGGCCAATAACATTTTCATCTATGTACTCCCCAAAACTTACATTTCTCCCACGAAAAAAAACTTCGCTTTTATATGATGCTCCAAATTATATTGCTATCTCAAGGACACTTTCCTATGAACGATGTGGCATTTTCTATTTTGTTAAAAATGTAAAATATGATAATTGCTTAATATTTCTATGCATTCTTGCGAGAGCCAAAATAAAATCCATTTATGCTCATAGTGTGATATGATGGTGGGGTACTTAAATTCACGTCACATATCTTTTGGAGACAGCAATGCAGAACATCGGAATTGTTTTTGGTTGTTTCATACCTATGCACAAGGGACACGAGTCCCTTATCAAAAGAGCTCTTTTAGAAAATGACAGGCTGATACTGGCTGTATGCGGATATCAGGCTGACAGGGGCAAAGATTTTCTGGACTTTTCCACCAGATTCAAAATCGTCACAAAAATGTTTCGGGATGATCCGAGAGTGATCGTTGTAAAAATCGATGATAAAAAGCTGGGGCTTGATGGCACATTCACCCACGAAAACTGGGTTTTATGGGGAAACGAACTGTTTAAACAGGCAGAGATATCGCCGGATAGTGCACACTTTAACTGGTACACCGGAGAGCCATCTTATGTAGATAAGCTTGGAAAAATTTACCCAAATCACACATTCAATCTTGTAGACAGAACCGTCATTCGTGTATCCGGAACTGAGATTCGAAATAATCCCACAATCCACGCAGATGACATCAATGAAGCCTTCAGAAATTATCTCAAAGAAACCGGCATGCTCAAATAAATCACATTATATCGACAATACGAATCAATAAATCAAAGCGTAGAGTATTAATAAATCAACATACAATATAAGTAAATTAAAATACAATAACAGTCCAAGACATAAAATAAAAAAACTACCTTCTTAGGAGAATTCACGATGCAAAACATAATTGAAAGTTTACTTGAAACAGATCTTTACAAATTTTCTATGGGGCAGGCTATTTATCACAACTTCCCTGACTATACAACAACCTGGTCATTCAAATGCAGAAATACTGATGTGAAGTTCACACCTGAAATGGTTGAAGAGATCAAACGTCAGATCTACGCTTACTGCGATCTCAATTTCACAGAGGATGAGCTTACATACCTTGCAGGCATCAAATGGATAAAAAAATCCTATGTGGATTTCCTTCGTTTATGGCATCCAAGATATGAGGATTTCACAATCGGAACTGACGCTCCGTGCGGACTTTCAATCGAGACGAACGGAACATGGCTCAACACGTCCATGTATGAGATTCCAACTCTTGCCATAGTAAATGAAGTGTACTTCCGCATGGCTTATGACTATGACGAGCTATTCTCATCATTTGAAGAGAAGCTTGATGAAAAGATCTCAATGCTAACAAGCGGCACCTACAAGATCGGTGCCTTCAGTGAATTCGGTCTCAGAAGACGCCTTTCTGCTGAAGCTCAGGAGCTTGCTGTAATGAAGCTCAAAAATGCCAAACTCGACGGCTCAATCTTTGTAGGAACTTCAAACGTATATCTTGCAAAGCTTCTTAATGTGACTCCTGTCGGTACAATGGCTCACGAGTGGATCATGTGCGTAGGTCAGGGCAATCACAAACACAATCCGGCATACTCCAACTGGTACGCCCTTGATTATTGGGTAAAAGAATATGGAATCCTTAACGGAACAGCTCTTACAGATGCAATAACAACAGATTGTTTTCTTCGCGACTTCCAGCTCACATATTCAACTCTTTTCTCAGGTGTAAGACACGATAGTGGGGATCCGTTTGAATGGGGTGAAAAAATGATAAAGCACTATGAGAGCCTTGGAATCGATCCCAAGACAAAAACTTTACTCTTTAGCGACAGCCTTGATTTTAAGCGCGCTAACGATATCTTTGCTCACTTCAACGGAAAAGCTAAGGTTGCTTTCGGAATCGGCACCTACATTGCCAACGACACCAAAGTTCCTGCCCTCAATATCGTAATGAAGACAACAGCCTGCAATGGTCAGGATGTTGCCAAAATATCAGATGTGGAAGGAAAAGGAATGTGCAAAAATCCTGCATACGTCGATTATCTTAAGAGATGCATCGACTGGAGAATGGAAAACGAAGCAATCTGATCACTCATTTTAATAACAACACGAACAATAACATGTAATAGAAGTAAAATTATATTTATAGGTGGCAAACATGAACAATAAAATGAATGACTTTGATGCAAAAAGAGAAATTGAAAATATAACAGCCTGGATCAAAGAGTGGTTTGGTAACAACGGTCCAAAAGCCAGCGCTGTCATCGGATTATCAGGGGGAAAAGACTCAACAATAGTCGCTGCTCTCTTAGTAAGAGCCCTTGGAAAAGACAGAGTTGTCGGCGTTCTTATGCCTGACGGAGAGCAAAAAGACATTGATGATTCCAAAAAAGTCGCTGAAATACTCGGCATAAAATCCTACATCGTGAACATTCATCCTGCTGTTGAAGGTGAAAAGAAAGCTTTGGAAGCAGCAGGGGTAATTCTTTCAAAAGATGCCCTGATCAACACACCACCAAGAATCCGCATGGCTACACTTTATGCCATTGCACAGTCTCTTCCAAACGGTGGTCGTGTTGCCAACACCTGCAACGCCTCAGAAGACTACGTTGGCTATTCAACAAAATATGGCGACGCCGCAGGAGATTTTAGCCCATGCTCTGACTTCCTTGTATGCCAGATGAGAGCCATAGGCGATGAACTTGGCCTTCCTTCAAAGCTCATTCACAAGACTCCGTCAGATGGACTTAGCGGAATGTCAGATGAGGACAAACTTGGATTTACCTACGATATTCTTGATAAATACGTCCTCACAGGCATCTGTGAAAATGAGGAAATAAAAAAGAAGATTGACCACCTTCACGCGATCAACCTTCACAAACTTCAAACCATTCCTACATATCGCCAGAAATAAGAAGTCAATTGAAAGTCATGGTTGACGGTTCAAGTTACAGGAACCTTCAACCATGACTTTGCATCTGCAGTTAAAATTCTTTTTTACCTTATTCCAAAGCCTGCGCGATGTCTGCAATAAGATCTGCAGAATCTTCAAGTCCACAGGAGATTCTGATTAATCCTGCAGGGATACCTGCTGCCTCAAGCTGTTCATCAGTAAGCTGACGATGCGTAGATGTTGCAGGATTAAGGCAGCATGTTCTGGCATCAGCTACATGTGTCTCAATAGCCGCAATCTTTAGCTTCTTCATGAAGCTTTCTGCTGCCGCTCTTCCACCTTCAAGTTCAAAAGAAACAACTCCACATCCACCATTTGGAAGGTATTTTTTTGCAAGCTCGTGGTACTTATCAGATTCAAGTCCCGGATAGTTAACCTTAACAACTTTCTTGTGTCCTTCAAGGAACCTGGCTACTGCAAGACCATTCTCTACATGCTTGGGCATACGAACATGAAGAGATTCAAGACCAAGGTTAAGAATAAATGCATTCTGTGGAGACTGAATGCACCCAAAGTCTCTCATAAGCTGTGATGTACATTTTGTGATAAACGCACCTTCTTTACCAAACTTCTCTGCATAAACAATTCCGTGATAAGACTCATCAGGCTGTGTGAGCCCCGGGAACTTATCTGCATGAGCCATCCAGTCAAACTTGCCGGCATCAACAATAGCTCCGCCAACTGCTGCTCCATGTCCATCCATATATTTTGTTGTTGAATGAGTAACAATGTCAGCCCCCCACTCGATAGGTCTGCAGTTTACAGGAGTTGGAAAAGTATTATCAACAACAAGCGGCACTCCATGAGCATGTGCAACTTTCGCAAATTTCTCGATATCAAGAACTGTAAGAGCAGGGTTTGCAATTGTCTCTCCAAACATTGCTCTGGTATTGTCTTTAAAAGCAGCGTTTAATTCATCTTCATCTGCATCAGGCGAAACAAAAGTAACTTCAATTCCCATCTTTGCCATTGTTACAGCAATAAGATTGAATGTTCCTCCATAGATTGATGAAGAGGCTACAATGTGACTTCCGCACTCACAGATATTGAACAGTGCAAAAAAGTTAGCTGCCTGACCTGAAGATGTGAGCATTGCTGCGCTTCCGCCTTCAAGAGCTGCAATCTTGGCTGCTACATGATCATTTGTAGGGTTCTGAAGTCTGGTATAAAAATATCCTGAAGCCTCAAGGTCAAATAACTTGCCCATATCCTCGCTGGTGTCATACTTAAATGTTGTTGACTGAATAATAGGCACCTGACGAGGCTCGCCGTTTCCCGGCGTATATCCTGCCTGTACGCATCTTGTTCCAATTCCCTGGTTGTTCATACTTCTCCTCCTAGAATTACTCTAATCTGTTTATCTGATTTAAAATATTCGGATGCTGATCCCGTAGTTCAGCAAAATACGCTTCAAACAATATCCCATTACTGTTTTCCAAAATATTTAAATGCAAGCATTGTTATGTCGTCGAACTGCGGTGCGTCCCCCACGAACTCATCTGAATACAGATCATCAATCAGCATATCCATGGCTTCTTATTTTCCATGGTTTATACCTTAAAGTAGATGTGCTCTAAGTTCTTCACCACTTTTATCTGATAAATATGCAGGTGGAATATCAAGGATTGTCTTACATCCTGTCATTCCTTCATCATTCATTCTCTTTGCAGCTCTTGCTACAGCAACTAAAACGCTTGTTGTAAATTCAGGATTGGAATCAAGCTTTAAGCTGTATTCAATAATATGATTGTGTTCTTTGTTGGCTCCGGTCTTGCCGCTTCTGAACACGAATCCGCCGTGAGCCATTCCGCTGTGATTGTGTAGCAGTTCCTCTTCACTGATAAAATGAACAGTTGTGTCATAATCAGCAAAATAGTTTGGCATTTCTTTAATCTCTTTTTCTACTGCTGCTGCATCTGCACCATCTTCAAGAACCACAAAACACTCTCTTGTGTGCTTCTGTCTTGTTGTAAGAACCGGATTCTCCCCATTTCTAACTGCCTCAAGAGCACTCTCTACAGGGATTGTATACTGCTTGGCATTTTTAACACCTTTAATTCTGCGGATTGCATCTGAATGTCCCTGTGAAACGCCCTTGCCCCAGAATGTGTAATCATTGCCATCAGGAAGAATAGCGTTTGAATAAACTCTTGCAAGTGAGAACATTCCCGGATCCCAACCACATGAAATAACTGCGACCTTTTTGCTCTCTTTAGCAGATGCGTCAACATTTGCAAAATGCTCAGGAATCCTTGCGTGTGTGTCAAAGCTGTCAACTACATTGAAAAGCTTTGCATATTCAGGTGTCTGAACAGGAAGGTCTGTTGCACTTCCGCCGCAAAGAATCATTACATCAATCTTGTCCTTGTAAGATGCAACATCATTAACAGAAACAACAGGAACTCCCTCTGTTGCAATCTTTAAAGAAGACGGATCTCTTCTTGTAAATACTGCTACAAGTTCCATATCAGGGGCTGCCTTAACTGCAAGCTCCACACCTTTACCAAGGTTTCCATACCCAAGAATTCCAATTCTAGTACTCATATACTCCTCCTGTGATATCAATTTTTATAAGTTGTACAAAACCGATTATACAACAATCAAAACTCCATCCAAAGATATTTTTTTCCATCGTTTCCAAAAAGAATACATTTTCCGATTGTTTCACGACCTTCAAGCTGCTCTTTCCAATATTCTCCAAGAGCATCAATAAGCTCGTCAGGCAGCTCACTTACTGAAGCTCCCGGTAAATACAGCGTAAACTCTTTGCCCCCATCATCAATTCCCGGAGGAGTTACATAATAGGTATGAGTCATAACTCCGGTTTTGGTTTCTTTTGTAACTTCGGTACCGGCTTCGTATTTAAGCTTCACATCCGATAATGTTACTTCAAATTCATCATCATTTATTTTCTTCTTTAAAGAAAACTTACCTGTAAATTCATTCTTTTGGGACTCATTGCCGTTTTCGTTTGTATAATCAGATGCATAATAAGACCCTTCAACTGTTCCATCGGCATTTATATGAAGAGTTGTGCTGGCATCCTCTGTATTCCTGAGAGAAAGATATATTGGGAAAAAGGCATCGCTCTCAATGAAATTATCATCATTGTAGGTTTCAATATCAGGCTCAAATAAGTATTCAAGCTCCTGCCATTCAGCATCCCCTGCATTTGCAATCTCAGGTGTAAAACCCTCCGCTTCCGCTTTTTCGCTTATAAGTTCACCCACTTCTTTTATAGAAAGAGTTTCAATTCCAACCTGATCATAAAATTTCTTTAAGGGATAATCTTCATCATATATTCCATCATCAGCCAGCAGCTTACAATAGAAATATCCTCCAAGGCCATTATCGCTTTCATAGTCGCCGCTGTACTGAGCATAACTAAACACATTATCGTTTTCATCTTCGGTGTTATTAAAGTCAAAGCTAAAGAAAACAAAGCTTCCGGGAAGTGGCATTTCAAGGTTCACGTGCTCGTCTCCATTGCCCCAGATATCTCCGGGATACTCAACATCGGAGCAATCAAAAACTGTAGTCTCATCACCGTAAATATAGTGCCATTTTCCGCCGGCATCTATATAGCTCTTTTCAAAATAGTGATTGGAAGCTCCACCTGAACCATCCCCATAAATATAGCCATACTTGCCAATTCCCACATTACTTCTGGACCAGGCTTCATTGGAATATATACATTCAAGCTTTCCGTTCATTTCTTTTATAATAAGGTATTCAGTCCAGTCATCAACGGAAGGTGTGTGAATGCAAACTGCAAGCTCTGCATTACCGTCATTGCCGCAGTCAAGGTATGCATATTCAATGCCTGTAAGCTCAATCTTGGAGCCTTCAAATTCTTCAAGGTAACTGTCAATGATAGCATTTGTAATTTCTTCAAGGGTAAGATTAAGCTCTTTATCTTTCTCAAAAGAAAAGTATGTTCCAAAGTCCATGTCCTGATTTATGTGAACTTTAGCCTTGTTTGCAAGGAAATTTTCATATGTGGCTGCTACGTCACCGGTCTCTTTTCCCTCATCGGAAACATTGGCTGTGTCTTGCTGAGCGCTATCTGAAGCAGATGCTTCAACGTCGTTTTCATTTGTTGAAGAGTCGCCGCCAACATCAGCTTGATTATTTCCGCACGCAGAAATTAATAGTGCACAGGCCAATATGACCATAATCACCTTTTTCTTCATAATTTCCTCCTTGCAATCGTTTCCATCATTTTTGTTAAAATCACTGTTTAACGTAGCCGACAGCGTAGTACCGACTACTGATATTATACTTCCTTTAATACGTTATGGCACCATTGAATAGATGAAAAAAGTGTGATAACATTCAAAGACGTTACTGCTCAGTAACAATGTAATTTTGCGTTAAAAATAATAACTCACAGACAATTTACTGATAATTATTTTATAGGTAGAAAAATATGATTTATACAAAAACAATCGAAGAAATGATCGAAGATACCAGAGATAAGCTTGTTTTTGATGTCCGCGAAGAAAGTGACTATATAAAAAGCTCATATCCCGGTGCCCGGAACATACCATGGCAGGTTTTTGCAGACCACGAAGGCGAGCTTTCAAAGGATAAGCCAATTTATCTTTTATGCTATTCAGGAAAACATTCTATAGAAATATGCGAAGAGCTTACTCCAAAGGGCTATGAAATCTATAGTATTGAAGGCGGAATCTACAGCTACTACAGATATACGATTGAGCATCAGCTTTCTGATGAGGATGAAAGAAACGACAGATGCAAAGATATAGAGCGAAGCATCATTAAAAAATTCAGACCGCAGCTTTGGAGCCAATTTACAAAAGCCATCAATGTTTATGATCTGATTCAGGACGGCGATAAAATAGCTGTCTGCATATCCGGCGGAAAAGACTCTATGCTGATGGCAAAGCTTTTTCAGGAGCTTGAAAGGCATGGCAAAAAGAACTTTGAAGTTGTATACATGGTAATGAATCCGGGGTACAACGACATCAACTATACCAATATAATCAACAACGCAAAGCTGATGCAGATTCCAATAACTGTATTTAATTCGGATATTTTTGACATAGTCGATAAGGAAACTTCCGGCTCACCATGTTATCTCTGCGCCAGAATGAGGCGAGGTGCTCTTTACAGCAAAGCCAGAGAACTTGGCTGTAATAAGATTGCACTGGGGCATCACTACGACGACGTAATCGAAACCATTTTGATGGGAATGCTGTATGGCGGACAGATACAGACCATGATGCCCAAGCTTCACAGCACAAACTTTGAAGGTATGGAACTTATAAGGCCACTTTATCTTATCCGGGAAGAAGATATCAAAAAATGGATGAACTACAACAATCTTCGTTTTATCAATTGTGCCTGCAGGCTTACTGAAAGCTGTGCAAGCTGCGGTGGTACGGATAAGGGAAGTAAGAGGGCTGAAATAAAGTCGCTTATTTCAGAGCTTCGGGAAAGAAGCCCCTATATCGAGGCCAATATTTTTAAGAGCGTTGAAAACGTTCATCTCAACGCCCTTATAGCATATAAAACCTCTGATGGAAAACGCCACCACTTTCTTGATAACTACAGCGACTACTCTGAATAATATGAGCTTTGATATCAAAAATCCGTTTTGTCTTCAGAAGATGAAGCTTGAATATATGTGAGCATTCTGATGAGTGTTATCAATTTCCAAAACTTTATTAAAGGAGTCCATTGCTTTTTGTCTTTCTCCAAGGCCAATGTATCCAAGGCCGCAAAGATAATGGCAGTGGGCTTTATTTTTTTGATCCATATCTGCATCAAATACTGACATATCCGGCATTGATACAGCAAAATAGTCCATTTTAAACTTGTCATTTAAATGCTTTTGTCCATAATCAAGAAGCTTATAAAATCTTGAATTGGCTGACTTTTTATCTCCAAGCTTTTCAAAGGCAAGTCCCTGATACAATATCATATCTGCAGGCTGGTCATAATAATACATCATCCCGGCTACTTCCATAGCTCCAAGTGTGGCTTTTTCAAAGCATTCTTTTGCTCTGTCGCTCTGACCTGAAAGCTCATAACATAATCCCAGATAGTAATAGATATGATTATCCTTTGTTCCTTCAAGTCTTCCCTCTCCCAGGTTTTCAGGATATGAAAGTGCCTCAAGGAGCATTTTTTCTGCGTCCTGTGCCTTTCCTTTTTTTATCAGTTCTTTTGCCGGCTGAAGCAAAGACACTTTAAATTGAGTTGTAATCTTACCTTCTGCGCCCTCCCAGGTTCTAAAAGAATGCCCGGTTATTTTCTTGTGAGCCTCTTCATTCATCCCCAAAGTATTTAAAAGAGTTACATATTCTGTATAGAGATCGTCTCTTTTTTCTATCAGGGCGATGTTCTCATTGTACTTTTCAAGTCTCCTTGTAAGCGGCACATTCAGTTTCTGATAAAGCTGATCAAGCTCAAGGAATACTCTTGCATCAGTCCTATCAAGGTAAAAGGCTTTTTCAAGACAGGTAAGTGCTTTATCTTTTTCACCTCTCTTATTGTAGTAAGCAATTGACAGGTTTCTAAAAACTGTCGGAAACGTGTCGCATATTTGTAAAGAAGCCTCGTACATCTCTATTGCAAGGTCAAACTGAAGCTTGTCGTAATACAGACATCCCAGATAATATCTTGCTTTTGATCCCTTGTCATCAGCAGCTATTGCCTTTTTTAACACAGCTATATCTTCAAGCTTATTGGGAAAACACAAATAAGGTGAAGATGCTTCTGCTTTTTGGTACTCAGATAAAGCGCCTTTATCATCCCCGATGTTTTCTTTGTAAGCTCCAAGATAGTAATGAATCATGGGGCTGTCGCCCTCATATAGATCAAGGACTTTGATTGCCTCCTCATAAAAACCACTTTCAGCCATATCTCTTGCCACATAAAGATACGTCTCATGAAATCCCCTTGTAAGTTTCTTAAATTCATTTATATTCTCATCAAAGTTCTTGCCGGTGCTGCTTATAGCCTTAATAAATGCCGATACAAAATCGAAGGTATCCAGCTGAAGGTTCTCTTCTATAAATCCGGCTGCATCCTTTTTTTTACCAAGCTTATACAAAATTGCAGCCTTTAATGCCCTTGCTTTGGTACTATGACTGTTTTTAATAAGCGACTGCTCTATAAATTCAAGAGCATGTTCATATTCTCTATTTCTGCAGGCAATTGCAGCAAGGTAATAGAAAGACTTTTCCTTTTGCTCATCAGTCCAGGTTGCCTTATAAAAAGCATCAAAAGCTTCGTCATATTTTTCCTGATAAAAAAGACTAAGCCCAAGGTTATAGAAGCTCTCGGAATCATATGGGTTTGGATGCATCCTTGTGAGCCTTTTTATTGCTTTTTTGAAGTACTTTTCCGAAAGCTCAAACCTTCCCCTTCTGAATAACAAAAGTCCGTAGGCGTTATTGATCCTGATATCACCCTCATCGCGCTTTAGTCCCTCAAGATAATACGGATCCGGTAAAAATGTTGCATGGCGATACTGCTCAATATGTTGACCTGCAAGGAAAAGTTCCTCATTGGTCTGAATCTTTTCCGGAGCATCAAGAGCCTTTGCTGGCTCTGCAAATTCAGGGTCTTTTTCTGCAAGTATCTTGTAGGATACGATTTCTTTTCCTGTATTTTCATCTGATAAAGTAACTTTAATAAGGCTCTTTTCAAAGGCTGTCTTCTCATCATATAAAGCTTCTTTGATAAGCTTTTTTAGGTTGAGTTCACCTTCATAGCACTTAACAGGCGAAATACAGATATCTTCTGTATAGATTATTGTCCCATCGTAAGAAATAAACAGCTTTGCTCTGTCATACTGCTCCGTGGCATAAGCACAGATATAAAGCTTTTCTTCATCTCTCACCTCTACATTCAATGCCCCATGGATACCGGCATTTTTAACCTGACCGACCTTTTTGTAGGGCATGAAATACTGCTTAAATGTCTTTTCCTCATAAGGTTTGAGCCATGAGAAATCAGGCTGGTTGTCGCAGAACATACCGGTCATAAGCTCAATATATGGGCCATCCTCATCTGTGAGATTTCTGTCCCATGCCTTTCCAAAATCGCCGCAGCCCCAGGTCCACTGCTTCTTGCCAGGTGAAACATGATGATCCGCAACATGCAAAAGGCCGGCTTCTTTCTTGTAGTCATAGCCGCCTACAAAGTCAAAATCTGATTTTTCAGCCATATAGGAAGTAGGAACCGGTATATTTTTATATCTTGAGATATCAACACCTTCGCTGTAATCGTGCTTGTAATATTCCCCCGTAGCAATCGGAAATCTTGAGACAGCCCTTTTTCCATGGTCGTAAACATTACGAACATCGGGCGGAAAAATTGACTGTGTGTAATCATTTACTGAAACAGCCGGATTTGCCCACCAAAGGAAAGTCTGCGGGAGAGGGGTTCTGTTATAGAGCTGACCTGTAATCTCAATGAAGGCTTTGCCGGGATATAGCGTGAACTTCGTGATTTCTTTTGTTCCATACATCTGATCCACGTCACCTGTTATGAGAGTCACACTTCCATCATCACCTTCAGTAATCTTATAATCCACAGGAGAATATGTAGTCGGCCTGTGATGCTGTGGCCAGTTAAATTCTATTCCTCCTGAAATCCATGGTCCTGTGAGCCCTACAAGAGCAGGCTTTATCACCCTGTTATAGTAGACAAAATCATAGTCATTGGTCTTGTCATAAGCTCTCTGTATTCTGCCTCCAAGCTGCGGAAGAATCATTACTTTTATATATTCATTTTCGAGAAAAACTGCTCTCCACTCCACGTCCTTTTTGGTTTGACTGATTTCATTGGTTGAAGGATACGGATATATTTTCCCTGTGCTTCCCTGATAAACTCTTCTTTCCAAAAACATCGGGTTCTTATCAGGCTTTCCAACTTCATATGTTGGAATTGTTACATTTTCTTCCCATATTTTTGCTGTTCCCATTATCGCTATCTCCTATAATAATGCCAGTTTATTATCTTACTTACTCATTTTTGACCTTAGAAAATTTATTATCAAGTGAAAAAAGTGATAGCTTTTTATAAAAATATTGCTCTATTGTATACATCTTTTCACGGTGCTATAATTCCACTAAACATGAAGATGAAGTTTTTTTATTGGGAGTTTTAATGAAATCAACAGAAAAATATGTATCCAACGATTCGGAATACTATTTTCATAATGCATCTGCCCTTGCACAGACTCTGTATTTTTATCCTGTGGCCGCCGGTAAATTCACTTATCTTCCGGGTTATGAACTGAGCCGTGAGAGATATGACAGTTTTCTGCTGATAATCCTTGAATCCGGCAAACTTGATGTCAATATTCCTGGAAAAGAGCTAACTGTATATCCCGGTCAGATTTTATTGATAAATTGCTACGAGCCCCACTCCTATAAAGCTCACGAAAAAACTACTATTTCATGGATACACTTTGATGGAAAGATGTGCACAGACTTTTATAATGCCGTGCAAAGTTCTAAAGGAAATGTGCTCACGCCCCAGAACCTGCAGTCAATAAAGAGTAACTTTTCACGAATACTAAGCGCCATGAAGGATACCAGACATGAATGTTCCGAAGGAGAATATTCCATAATGATACACACTCTCTTAAATCAGCTCATATCCTCCGAAAATACTGAAATTATCGGAAACAACGAGAATTTCCAAAGAGTACTTAGCTATATAAATGAGCATTTTACGGAAAATATTTCGCTGGATGATCTGGCAGGCGTAGCAGGCCTTACAACCTACTATTTTCTTAGAACTTTCAAGAAAAAAACAGGCGTTACGCCGCACCGCTTCATTATCGACACACGGCTTTCATCAGCAAAATATTATCTTTCCTCGACAGATATGAGTATTAGTGAAATTGCAGAAAAAGTCGGATTTAACGACGAAAGCTCTTTTTGTCAGTCATTTAAAAAGAAAAACGGCACGACACCTTTGAAATACAGAAACGGAGCATGATACTGTCCGAGGCATCTTTTAACGGGTTACAGTATCAGCTTACAACCGGAATGAGTCAGATATAAACAAGCATTCAAAAAGGAGAACATTTATGAGATACGATCTGAAAGGTAATTGGAAAATCACTGCTGATAGAGTCACCAAGGATGAGGGAATTCTTCCGGGAAGCCTTGATACCAACTGTATCGGAAATAGCGACAAAGTTGCAAAGCCCTGGCATCCCGATGTTGAAGAACGCAACAAAAACATGGATAAAGACGCCGAAACTGATCCAAGGATTAACTCAAGATTTACCAGACTTTTTACCTATGAAGGAAAGGCTTTTTTTGAGAAAGTTTTCGATATAGAGCCGGCTTCAGATAAAAGGATCTTTATTGTAGCAGAAAGATCCAGAGCTCTTTACCTAAAAATAGACGGTAAAGATATTCCGAGTGCAAGCGGATGCCTATCCACTCCATATGTTTTCGAGGTGACCAGGCTTCTTCACAAGGGTAGCACCATCACCTTTATCTGCGATAACTCATATCAGGGACTTCCATATAAAGACATAGTTTTTTCTTCTGCCGCCACAGATGAGACTCAGACTAACTGGAACGGCATAATAGGTGACATATACGTAGAAGAAAGAGACAATATCTTTTTATCCGACGTAATGGTCTGTCCCCACGAAGGCAAAATTGATGTCCGTATTGTAATAGATTCAGGTGAAAACATTTTCCCGAATGACGGCAATTATAAAGTTATTTTAAGCTGCCCGTACCTTGCTGACACAATAGAATCCGAGATCACAATTGACCCTTTGGATGATTGCACAGTCGTTGAACTCACAGACCTTGAACTTTCCGATAATTATTCAAGTCATCTATGGGACGAAGGAACAGGCAATCTCTGCGATCTTACGGTATCTCTTTTAGCCGGGGATAAAGAAGCTTCAAGGAAAAATGTAAGATTCGGAATAAGGGATTTCTCTTACGATAATGAGGGAAGGCTTACTATAAATGACAGGAGATTTTTCCTGAGGGGTGAGGCAAACTGCGCAGTATTTCCGGAGACCGGCTTCCCACCTATGGATAAAGAGTCATGGACAAAGATTCTTAAAACTTACGCATCATATGGTGTTAACTGCATGCGTTTCCACTCCTGGTGTCCACCGGAAGCTGCTTTTTCCGCAGCAGATGAACTGGGAATGATGATGCAACCTGAACTTTCTCACTGGAATCCCAGAGATGCTTTTAAGAGCAGCGAAAGCAGACAGTATTATCAGGCTGAACTACTTGAAATACTGTGGTCATACGCAAATCACCCGTCTTTTGTAATGCTTACTTTGGGAAATGAGCTGATTACAGATGATGATGGAGTTTCTTTTATGCATGAAATGCTTTCTATCGCCAAAGAGACCGATAAAACCAGACTTTACGCCTGGGGCTCCAACAATTTCTACGGTGCAAATGGCGTTGATAAAGAAAGTGATTTCTTTACCTCTGCCCGCTTTAAGGATAAACACATAAGAATGTCCGGAGTAAAGGGAATCTTCAACCGAACCTATCCCAATGGGCAAAATAACTTTTCAGATATACTTAAGGATTTAAGAAAAGAATATAACAAACCGGTTTTTGGGTTTGAAGTCGGTCAATATGAGATTTCACCTGATATGGATGAGATTGCTAAATTCAAGGGCGTAACAAAGCCTGATAATTTCAATATTGTAGCAGATAAATTAAAAGCCCTCGGCATTTCAGAAGAAGAATGGAAAAGACGCATTGCAGCTACCGGAGAATTATCTCTCATTGGATATCGCGAAGAAGTCGAATCAATCATGAGAACCCCGGAGATGTCAGGTCTTTCCCTTCTTGGCCTTCAGGATTTTCCGGGACAGGGAACTGCGCTTGTTGGAATGCTTGATTCTCATCTTGAAGCCAAAAACTTTCCTTTTGCCAAGCCTTCAAGGTTTAAAAGCTTTTTTACCGATCAGGCTCTTTTAGTGCTACTTGATCGTTATACATACAATACCGGAGATATGCTCAAGGCAGATGTTCTTTTTGCAAATTATGGTAAAGACGATTACCTTACGCCGCTAAATTATAGGCTTGTAGAGTCCGGAGCTTTAGACGCAGTATTTTGTCCTGCAGGTAGCCTCACAAAAATAGGCCACCTTGAGCTTCCACTTGATGGCTTTGATAAAGCAACCCGCCTTGATCTGATTGTAAAACTTGAAGGAACAGAAATTGAAAACAGTTATCCTATATGGATTTATCCTGACAATAAACCTGTTTGCCCTGATGATATTTATGAGACTGAAAGTTTTGATGAAAAAGCTGTACAAATCCTGAAAAATGGCGGAAAGGTATATCTTACTCCCCATTCAACAATTGAAGCTCTGCCTCATTCAGCCAAAGCTCAGTTTTCAACTGACTTCTGGTCTGTCGGAACATTTCCAAATCAGGAAGGAACCATGGGACAGCTTATAAAAAAAGACCACCCCATATTTGAAAACTTCCCGACAGAGGAGTTTACAAATTATCAATGGTGGCCGATGGCATCAGAGCGTGCATTTATTCTTCCGTCTTACATGGACACTATTGTTACAGAAATGGATAGTTACGCAACTCTGCGCCCTATGAGTCAGCTGCTCGAAGTGCGCTGCTTTAAAGGGAAACTTATGATTTCATCCATGGGACTTCAGGATCTTCAGCAGTATCCGGAGGCCAGGGCTCTTCTTCACAGTATCTATACTTACATGGCTTCAGATCAATTTGAACCGACTATTGAGCTATCACCGGACGAAATACGTAATCTGTTCTAAGTCGTAATGCATATTATAAAAAATGCTTCATAACTAAATACTTTTAAAGTAATCAACTACTTTAATAAGATCATCACAAATAACTTCGGATAGTTCCATCATCTCATCATCTGCAGGAATCATGTCAGGGACCATGATTGGTCTCATTCCTGCAGCATGAGCAGCGCGTATTCCGTTGTAGGAATCTTCAATGGCAAAGGCATTTGCCGGAGCTATCTTCATACGACTACAGGCAAGTAAATAGATTTCAGGATTGGGCTTTGAAATTTTTACCGCATCTCCTCCGACTATTTCCTCAAAATATTCAACAAGACCTGCATCTGAAAGTTCCTGCCTCACAACAGCTTCACGGGTAGAAGACGCAACTGCACATCTGATTTTTTCTTTTTTCAGATACTCCAAAATATCTTTTACTCCAAGTTTTACAGGAAGTTTACCACCGTCATATTTCTCATGGAAAAGTCTGCTACTCTCTGATAATATCCTGTCTGAAATACCTTCTCCGAATTCTTTGGCATAAGCTTCTTCGACAATCGCTCTTGTCTGATTATTATTAGTACCAATGCATTTATCAAAAACTTCACGAATATTCTTCATTCCAAAGGCATTTGCTGCCTCCGTCCATGTATAGAGACATGCTCTTTCAGAATCGAATATGACTCCATCCATATCAAATATAACGCAATTTTTTTTATTCATCATGCGTTCACCTTATTAAGAGCATCAGTAACAATGTCAGCATGATCAAAAGCAAGCTCATCCAATGTTATAGTCTCATTATCAGCGGAAAATGAATAAGTATCGCCGGTTTTAGAAATGGTAAACCACTTGGCATCAGCAGCATCATCAGCGGCTATAGGCTTTACCTTATCTGCATCAACAACTGCAGCGAATGCAACCGAAACGGTCCAGCCCCTTGGATCTCTCCCCGGCTTACTGTAAACCCCCACAAGCGTGAGTTCTTTTGCATCCATCTTTATGCTTGTCTCCTCTTCAAGTTCCCTCGCAGCTGTATTTTCAATACACTCTCCCTCTTCAGAAAAACCTCCGGGAGTTGCCCACTTGCCAAGGCATGGGTGATTTCCTCTTCTTATCAAAAGTATTTTCTGCACATCCCCAGCCTTTGTAATTATGCAAATATCTGCTGTCAAAGATGGCTTTTTCCATCCATCAGAATTGTACTGTTTCAAAAACTCTTCTTCCGTTAATCCATTCTTATCTCTCAATTCACTCATTGTGCTTATTGTTCCTTTCAATCATACATATTGTCTAAAAATACAACATAACAATAATAACACATTTAAGCCTTCTTATTTCTTTTTATAAACGCATATACATATATTCCAAAACAAACTAAAGAAAAAAAGACTCCTGACGGATATGCTACTTTACTTTCAATGGAAAATCCTTCTTTTGCCATGAGAATATAGGTCATACTCACTGCTGACATAAAAGTTGCCGGAAGTGCAGTGATAAGTGTATAGTATCTGTTTTCCGCATAGATCAAAAGATATGCTGTTGCAATCCAAAGACTTATCATGGCAAGAGTCTGGTTGCTCCAAGAGAAATATCTCCACAATACATTGAAATCGAGCTGTGTTAAAAGAGCTCCTATGGCAAGCAGTGGAATTGTGATAATAAGACGGTTTTTTATGTTTTTTTGATCAAGACCTGTCATTTCCGCAAGAATAAGCCTTGCGCTTCTAAAGGCTGTGTCACCTGAAGTGATCGGGCATGCAATAACGCCTACAATTGCAAGAATTCCGCCAATTCCTCCAAGCATTCCTGTTGAAATATCATATACAACTCCTGACTGCCCAAGAGATGACAATGCATCATTTAATCCCTTGGTTGTTCCGTAAAATGAGACACCACCTGCTGCCCAGATCAGTGCAATAACTGATTCAGCGAGCATGGCTCCATAAAAAACTTTTCGCCCCTCCAGCTCTGAAGATATACACTTGGATATCATTGGTGACTGTGTGGCGTGGAAACCTGAAATAGCGCCGCACGCAACTGTAACAAACATATATGGCCATACCGGAAGACTATCCGGATGAAGATCTGCCAACACAATTTCAGGAATGTGGTAACCACCTTTTATAATCCCGACATATATCCCCACCGCCATGGTTATGAGTACAACGCCGAACACAGGATAGAGCTTTCCTATTATCTTATCTATAGGCAAAAGAGTTGCCAGTACATAGTATAAAAGAATTACAATTATCCAAAAATTTTCTCCGAGAGCTTTAGGCGTAAGACGTGCAATTAGAGCCGCAGGACTGTTTACAAAAACTGTACCCGTGAGAAGCAAAAGCAAAATTGAAAATATCCTCATTCCCCATTTGGCAGGCTTTCCAAGTCTTTAACGGTACAAAATCCACCCCGTCATTTATCCTGAATGCAGGAGTTTTTCTTTCGTCCGGTGAAAAAACTCTTTCAACAATTATTCCGTAAGTACAGTATCCCAAAATAAGAATAACAAATGATATCAATAATGATTTCATCTTTTCTATACCTCGTGTTTTCATAATGATCTTTATAAAACATCCCAGGTACTGTTTCCAGCTCCTGGGATGCTACAACTGTGCTATTAGCCTGGGAACTGTAACCAAATAGACTGAAAATGTACCTTTCTACAGTTCCCAATGTTTAAATAATTCTGAATTCATCAAACTGCGGATCTTCTATGAAGCCCTTAATGAGATTTAAAGGCGTTAAGCCTATTGCCTCATGATGGATCTGCTCTTTGATAACCATTTTTTCGTACGAAGATAATTCTGAATATTCAGGGTGTGCTTTTTCGTACTTTTCATTCAGCTGATCAAATAGATTGTACTCCGGATCGCCCCACGCAAATACTTCGGCTGTCTTCAAATTTGGTTTGAACGGAGAATATTGCAGCTGGCCGTTATTCATAAGCAAGTCGCTCCTTTCTCTGTTTTCATTTTAGTCCAACAATTGAAGTCTTTTTTTGAAGGATACGATTATCCCTCAACAATATTTTATCATTAATTTAAACAAAATTTCATTTTTTATTTAGATAATTAATATAAAATTTCAATTTATAATTATGATACTTTATGCCTTTAAGTTTCGCGTCTCTTACAGTCAGAGCGCATCAATTGCAAGTTTTACTGCTCCCATAATTCCCTGATCGTCATTTAAACTTGCAGGAACGATATATTCATCAATATTTTCAATTTCTTTTGTATTGATATATCCCCCAAGCTGCTCTAAAACTTTCTTCCTGATAAGCGGAAAAAGCTGCATCTGGTGCATTACTCCTCCGCCAAGGATTATAATCTGCGGACTTAAGGTCAGTATGTATGAACAAAGAGCCTGAGCTATGTAGGCACTTTCAAGTTCCCATACTTCTTCTCTATCAGCAAGTTCAACTGCTTTTTTACCCCAGCGCTCTTCTATGGCTGGTCCTGCTGCCAGTCCTTCAAAGCAAGTTCCGTGATACGGACACTTCCCCTTATATGTATCATCTTTTTCAAGTGCAAGCTTTATATGCCCCATTTCAGGATGAAGCATTCCGTGAAGAAGTCTGCCATTGGTCATGACTCCTCCTCCGATACCTGTTCCGATTGTAAGGTAAATGGCATCTGTTTTATTCCTCGCACATCCCCATGTTATTTCTCCAAGAAGTGAACCATTAACATCAGTATCAAATCCCACAGGCACGCCGAGAGCTTTTTGGAACTCTCCGACAATATCATAGTTCCTCCATTCAAGCTTTGGTGTAGATGTGATATATCCATAGGTTTTGGACTCTTTATTAAGATCTATAGGTCCAAAACAGGCAATTCCAAGACTTGCAATTTCTTTTCCTTTAAAAAAGTCAATCATTTGAGGCATGGTCTCTTTTGGCGAAAGTGTAGGAAATGATGCTCTTTCAAGGATATTTCCGTTCTCATCACCAATTGCAACTATCATCTTGGTTCCACCGGCTTCGAGTGCTCCGTATTTCATGGTAATCCCCCTTATTTTTCAGACATTTATTATATAAACTTTTTCTATTTTAGTTTTTTAATATAAATCTCTTCAATTACATTTTCTGCTTAATTTATGGCATTTCTGACAAAGCTGCAAGTACCATTCCCTGGCCCCATGGATAATGTCCATATGTCTGATAGTGTACTCCAAAATCATCACAGGAACTTAAAGCATCCATCACTTTACCGCCTGATGTATGTGCCAGCATGCATTCCCTCATTTTATCAAATTTTTCTGTAAGGTCATCAGCTATAAGGCCTGCGTTATATCCTCTGGCTATCGAATATGCTATCATTCCGGTTGCTGACATATCGATATGCCCTTCAACACCTTGAATCTGCCAGCTCCATCCACCGTCAGGACGCTGATAGTCAAGAGCCGTCTGGCACATTCGCCTGTACAAACCTGTGACATTAAATGCCGAGTTCATAAAGCAGCGTTTCTTTTCCGGACAATCCTCACTGCACTTTGAGTTTTCATCTTCCATTGTACTGTTAACTGCAGTAACAGCCGTCTCTGCCACTCCCATAAAAAGCCAGCCGAAGGCTCTTCCCCAGCCAAGAAGACCTTTTTTCTGATTGTCCGAAAGTGAATATCCGTGGTAATTTAAGCCGCTTTTTTTATCTACACCCATTTCAAAAAAATTCTTGATCTGTTTACTGGCATCAAGTCTTGAACCTGAACTTATTACAATATCGCTGTCCGGAAATGCGCTCATGTACGCTGCCATAAACATAGATACCTGTCCTATTCCGTCTGCAAATATGTTAGCCAGATTTCTGCCCGGATTGTAAATTATACTCCCCTGATCATCTCTTGGAGCGGTAAGGATAAACTGTGCTATTTTATCAGCGGCCTCTTTATATTTATCTTCATGAGTCATCTCATAAGCTTTTACAAAGCAAAAGCCTGACAGGGCATCATCCACAAAGCCTATCCTGCTCTCATAGCCATTCACCCACATATCAAGATGTGCGGATATTGTTGCAAGACATTTGCTCCTGATATCTGCGCTGTTATCAGAGTCTTCCTCATCCTCATTGTTCTCATTATCTGATTTTAATTCACTGACTGTATCACCCTTATATCTGCTCATTCGACCTGCTGCGGATACAAGCCCCAAAATCTGTGCCCCGGCAGGCCAGAAAAGGGGATCTTTGGTACGGACCGAACGTCCCATGATACTCTTTACAACATCTTTAGCCTGCTGAGCCAGTGAAACGTCCATAATGCCAAGTAGCTCCTCACAGGTAACATCAACAATCTCTTTATAGAATTCCATGCCACTATCCATTCTCAATTACCTCGTAGTGTTATAAAGTCGGAATATCAGGCTTTTTTCTTTATTTTTGAAACAACCTTGCCATAGACATATTTAAACTCATCAGTCCTGCCATATAGCAGATAGTATGCTCCGTTAAATATGACTGTAATAATCACTGCCATAACAAGGAAAGTTAATATATTAAGGTCAGATAAAACCTTAGTACTGATAAAGTTACAAACCAAAAAAACAGCTGTCAGACTTGCCAAATACTTACAGGTATCCACAAAATAACTTTTTGCCCCCATATCAAAGCAGGCCCGATAGATGATGATCGGTTTGGTTATATTGGCAATAAGTCCTGAAATAATTGTTCCAATATAGATTCCTGCAAGTCCAAGACTTGTCTGTACAAGAGCAATTGAAATAACAAGGTTAACTGCCCCCTGAATAAGAGCAAGATATTTATCCTGCTCAAATACTCCTGCTGCTGTCTTGTAGTTACTAAGGACAATCCTGTCGCCCTTAAAGTAATAATCAATCAAAATACAATAAATGACCATTGGCGCAAGTGCCCAATAGTCGCCATACATTATCCTGATAAGAGGTGTTAAAAGAATCATAAATCCGACAAAGGAATAACCATATACCCAGGATGCAAAAAATCTGTAGACCTTGAACATCTCGTATTGTTTTTGCCTGGACTCAGTGGCAATCAGGTTTCCGAAGCTTGAAATAACTGAATTAAAAATGATATTTACAAAATTGGATACTGAGCTGATGACCATGTTATAGTTATCAACAAATCCGGCCATTTTTACTTCGATAAAAGAAGATATTATAAGAGCATCTGTCTGAAGTCTTGCCACATCTCCAATCTTATGGAAAACCAGAGCCTTTGTCTTCTTCCATACTATATCACTTTCTTCTTTTGAAAGAGGGATGATATCTTTTTCCGTAAGATACGGATACATTTTGTTCAGGTATCTTGATACAAAGATTTTCTGAAGCAGCTGAATGATTGCATCCGTACTAAGAAAAAGATAAAAATTCCCGGTTACAATGATAACGATTATCTGGAAAAATACTGTAACAACCTTAGTGATTGTAAGTATGTTGGTCTGAACATAGTTTTTCTGTTCAGCATTTACAAGACTGTATTTGTAGGCAACAAAATAGCTGCTGACTGTATTAAATAAGAAAATGAAATAGTAGAGAGTAAGATCTCTTAAAAGAACTCCGTCCGGCTTTTTTACCAGATATTTAAGGAAAGGAGCAAGGGCAGTACCCATAACAGCTACTACGAGAGCAATGCAGTAGTATGCTTTGCGATACATCTGCATGTATGACTTTATTTTTTCCTTCTCCCCCCTTGAAACCGGTCCATAGAGGCTAAAGTTAAGTGCTGTTCCAATTCCGAGCTCCGCCATATTAAGGATTGAAAGAATATTTGTGTAGGTACTGTTTATACCAAGCAAAGTCTCGCTCAAATGGATAATAAAAATCTTGCGCAGCACAAAGGACATGATCATGGTTGCAACCTGACCAATGTATCCAAATGCTATATTCCTTGTAGCTGACTTAACTCTACCCATTTAAACAATTACTCCGTTCTCATCTATGAGAATCCAGTTTTTCCAGTATTCATGCATAATTTCAGGCTGTGCTTCCTGATTATTTCTCATTTTGAGAGTACGCACAAGTTCCCTGTCCGGGCGCTTATTAAGTCTTGCTCCCCAGAAACTGAATGTGGAATTGGCGCATATGTTGCCTTTGCAATGGCTCATAAGCATAAGATCCTGAAGGCTGTTTTTTCCGGTATTCCAATCTATTATGGTGTACCTTGATTCATCACTGTAATGCTCTCTTGCATACTCGTGATCGCTGGTAAAAATATAAAAATGTACATCCGGAGCTTTTTTCAGGAAATAGTTCATAGCGCTCTCATAATATTTATCTGAAGCAATGTTGCCCAAAATCTCTACGTTTTCGGGACTAAGGTAGTCCCCGCGTCTGATATGTACACTTACAGAATTTTCTTTATCCATCCTTGCTGCAAGAACTGAATTTCTTTGGTCAAGTTCCGGTATAGAGTGAGACGGGAAAACGAACAGCTCCTGAAGCTCTCCCATCACATCATCATAGTAATTCTGACAGGCAAAGTAGCCTGTTATGTAGACATCATCCAGATCAAATATTTCCTCATGGAACATTTTTGTTTCAACAAAGACCTTAGGGTTTGAGCTGGCACTTCGACCGAGCTTCTTGGTCATCTTACCTATTATCATCTGAAAAAGATTCTGCCTGATAAGTGCATTCTTCTCTTCTTTTGTACATTCATCATAAGGCAGTCCCTTGAAAAGAGGCAATTCGAACTCACGAGGAGCCAGCATATTTTTTTGTACTTCAGGTCCAAACCATGAAAGATCAAGCTTAACTTCTTTTCCGCACTTTAAAAGTTTCCTGTAAAGTGCATACTGCTGCATTTGGTTCCCCAAACCACCGGATATCTGCAATATAATCATTTACTCATCCCCAATATCTTTTTTCATATATTCTTGACTCATATTCTCACGAAATCCGCAGTTTATGCGGATTTCGTTCATGAAGTCATACCAATACATTTTTGTTTTTTATCACTAATAGACCGTTATTTATTACTCTGTGCCATAATCCATTCATATCCATTGATTAGCGCCTGGGGATCAGACAATTCCTGAACAGGCAGACAATAATTGTCATAGCTTCCAAAAAGGTCTGTGGCAATGCCACGGCTTTTTACCGAATATCCTATAACAAGTGTCGGAACGCCGCTTGAATAAGCAGCTATTGTACTGTGAGTCCTTGCTCCCACAAAGAAACTGCACTTTGAAATGTAAGCCTTTAAATCCAAGGCGGACATATCCCCAATCAAATATACTCTTTTACTATCCTTAAAGGCATCATAAAGCTCTGACAGCGGCTTTCTGTCGTCATTACCGGTCCAGACAACATGCGGTATCAGCGCTATCGACTTATCTGTGTTATCTAAAATGTACTGAATAAACCTCTTATAATTTTCCATGGTAATACCCGGAATTTTCTCCTTGGCAATTACCATGGGGCTTAGATTTATTCCGATATATGCTCCCTCAATCTGAAGCTTTCCGTCTCCCGGTGTTTCCAAAAAATGCGATGTTTCAAGCTCAAATGCAGGATCTTTTCTAAGCTCCAATTTATCGGCTGATATTCCTGCGTTTAAAAGACCATTGTAGGATATTGACTCTCTTGCATATATCCTGTCAAAGTTCATCAGGTCTTTTAAAAGCTCCGGGTTTTTTAGGGAATCAGGTTCAATTGAACATCCCCAAAGAACTGTTTCAAAACCTCTTTTTCTGAAATAATCGTGTGCCAAAATAAGGTCCGAAACCATTTCCGGATAACAATAATTATCTCCACCTATTGAAATGGCAAGTGGTGTGTTATTTACTGCAAGGCTCTCATCTGTCGCGGTATCAGTTTGTTGGTAATCGCACCTGTTATGTTCGCTAATGTAAGCTTTATAGCCAAGCTTAAATCTGTATCTCATAAAAGACTGCTTATCACCGGTTATCTTGCGCCATCCGTAATAAAAAACATGGGCAAAAAAATCCCGGTCAATATGTCTTTCATCCGCCAAAATGCACAGTCCCTGCTTTTCCAAATCTCCAAGTGAATATCTTCTATCTTCATTGGCGCTGTTGGATATAACTACCGGAATCGGAGTTTTTTCCATATCGCATCCCTGTTCTATCCGTTTTTTGTAAATAAGCTTAAGAGTGCTGTTGGCAATCGCTTCACAACCGTGATTGCCACTACCTGCGTGATAATATAAAACTATTGGTCTGTTAAGATTCATAAAGGAATCTCCTTAACGCTTTTGTAATAAAGTCCGTAGACTTCTCACCTTGACTTATAGCTCCCATAAAGTTTCAGGTAAAACCCGGGGCTAAACTTAAAAATCGTAACTTTTATTTTGTATCCCAATTCAAGAGCTGCAAAAGCCCCGTTCACTTTAAGGGCATGCTTTACCTGCTCCAAAACTTTTGAGATAACAATCGTTTCTAAATTCTTATCTCTATCCTTTTCGTCGATTCCGGATAACTTCCCTGCCACCAACAAAGCAGTCATTATCTGGCTTACAGCAACGCTCACAAAAGAGTATTCCGACAGATAATCTCTTGCAGCCATTAGCTTATCCTCTGCTTCTCTCCAGCAGACAATCTCATCCATATAGCTTTCTCTGAATGCTCTTTTCATTGCACCCTCCGGGTTATCCACATAAACGTAGCCTCTGTCCCCAATACATCTGACAGTTTTTTTCTTTCCCTGTAAAAGAGCTATGTCAAGAAGGAAGAGCAGATCTTCTCCGATAGTCAAACCTTCTTTAAAACAAATTTGATTTTTTCTGAGTACATCCAGTAAAAAGAGTTTTCCCCAAACATGGGTATTTCTGTTAAGTATCGAATTCTCAATATATTGATATCCGCTTATGCAAAGTCCATTCAGGCATAAATCCGTAGAATCCACTATTACAGCCTGAGATGATAAATTGCCTGTGTCACCCAAATAACTGTCTTCCGGATTTTTATCCACATTTTCAGCGACAGCCAAAAGGTTTTCCACAAAGTTTTCCAGCACATAGTCATCTGCATCAACGAAACAGATGTATTTGCCCAAAGCTTTCTCCATACCTATATTTCTGGCATGGGATACTCCGAAGTTTTCAGTGTGGATAACTTTTACAATTTGACTTTCTTTTGTGGATTCAGGCTCTTCGTTTTCCATATACTTATTGACTCTTTTGGCAATTTCATCGGCAAGAGCACCGCTACCGTCCGTAGAACCATCATCAATTAAGATAACTTCCAGTTCATCTTTGCTTATACCATTCTGAGAAAGGCATGAATCCACACATCTTTCAAGAGTTGCTGCTGCCTGATAAACCGGAACAATTATACTTACCTTTTTATCCATCAGTACTCAGTCCAGTCCTCTCTCTCAACACCCCAAATAGCATCTATACCGTAGTGCTCGGCGTAAAAAACATTGATCCAGTTCTTATAATCTTCAGTGATATCTGAATCATAGGCAAAGGAAAACCTGTTTTCCCAATCAGGTCTTAACATAGGCGCGTAAATATCTATCTCACCATTTGCGACCTGCTGCCAGACATAAGCATCTCTTTCTGCAAATTCCCTCTTAATTCTGGCAAGATTAGCTCCCTGTTCAATATATGTAAACATAAGAACAAGTCCCCAAACCGCCACCAGTGAAGAAACCGCTGTTTGAAGAATAGTGTAGGAAAGCCCCTTTTCTCTGTCGGATGCACTTCCTGACATAAACATGGTATTTGCTACAATTCCAACTCCGTTTAATACAGCCATCATCATAAAAAGCCCTGCTCCATAGTAGGTGCGCAGCTGTGATGATGGCACAGCAATAAGTGAAAACGCTGTCATTAAAGCCACAAAAGCGAGTATTCTCATGTACTTTGTAGTTTCGAGGAATTTCTTTTTATCAGCGGACATATAGTAGATAAACAGCAAAAGAACCACAAAAGCTGCAACAAGGACAAAGTAGTTGTCTCTGATATTTATAACTATCTTCAGGAACCTTGCCATTATAGCCAAAAGTCCTGTGTGCTCTTCATCTGCAACTTCTGCTCTTCCAAAATTGCCGGGTGAAAGGATCATTATTCCAAAGCCCAAAAGATTTGCTGCAAAGCCTGCTATCATCCAGGGTTTGATGAATCCACATTTTCTGTTGTTTTCAAGCCACTTATCCACAAAAAGAATGATACAAAAGAGGATTACACCGCCTGAAGTATTCTCATTGCACCATCCGGCCAAAAGTCCCGATATGAACATTCTGATCATCAATGAAACAGTGTTTTTGCTGTCAAGATTCAGATGTTTTCTAAAGAATGTGCAATAGCCAACAGCAATGGTTCCTGTAAAAAGATAATTGCATGCTCCTGTTTCCCAGAAAACAGTATTGCTGATGGCAGGATCAAGAAACCACAAAAACAGCAATACCAGGCCATAAAGCCTGTAGTCGTACTTTCTTTTACAATCTATGTTCTCGTACATAATAAGCGACAGGCAGGTAAAAACACCGGCCGCAACCACATTGAACACACTCTTTGTCTTCATGAACAGGAATACTCTAAGGATAAAATGGGCTACATTCCTCCCACTATGAGTCATATAATGTTCGAATTCCTGGGCAAACAGATCAAAGAAGTTTGTTGCCTTAGCTACTGTATCTCCATAAATTATGTCATCTGACATATTCGGAGTTAAAAACTCATACACAGCAATCATCAAAAAAGTAGCTGCAATCATTATGATAAAAAGATTTTTCTTCTTGTTTTCTGCCATTTAACAACTCCCCAAATAATAGGTCAGTCTTTTTCTTTAGGAACTATGTTCAAGTTGTTTTTCTTAAGTTCCTTAATATTCTCAATACTTTATGATATGCTTTTCTGCAAAATCTTCCCGCAGTAATATCAAGATAATGATATCCCCTTGAAAGCATAGTCACTTTAGGCATTACCAAATGACTATACTCAGCAATATGCTCCCTAAGGTATGTTGGATATGTGTCGTCGATTTCACATCGCTCAAAACGCGCATTCCTGCCAAAGATATCGTGTCCCAGAATCAGATGATCCATGGTCTCCGCCAATACTTCTCTGTCGTTGTACTCCTGATGAGCTGCTGCTTTGACCTTTACGCCAATCCTCTTTGTGGGATTTTTCTCCCCATGTCCACCCATATATCCAAAATGCCATCCACCATCGGCCACCCTGACAGAGCGCCTGTCACAAACTGAAACAAGGTCCCGGAGCCTTACGATTCCTTCCCTTGGGATATTATCAACAGAAGTTACCTTAGTCCCCAGCCACTTTCTGGAAGCCTTGGGAATATCAGGAAATTCGCCGGTTATCGACATAAGAGTTCCTGACTTTTCCTCATTATTCATGTACACATAAAAGTTTCGCTGAGCCAGATGATAAACTTTAGTCTTGTCAAAGTTATCCACTATTTTCTTAAGTACCTTGGGATTGGGAATCTCATCTGCATCTCCGAATATAATCACATCGTCAGATGTTGCTCCCACCTGCTCAAGCCCCTGCTTTAGATGATTTTTCTGAAAGTAATCTCTCTCGTGGGTAACTTTAAAATCCTTATCCTCATCCACAACAATATAAATAATCTTATCAAGATAATCTCTGAACAATTCTTTGTTTTTCTCAAAGCAAAGCTCTTTGGGCTCTCCTGAAAAGGTTGTGGTTGCCTCCTCAATAATAAACTTGTCTACATACGGATCAAGCACCCCCAGGCGAAGCTTTAATATATCTATCTCATTAAAAAAAGGAATTAAATCGTAAACCATGTTTTACCTTTCACTTTTTCTATGGTTCTTTTTTAAAGCTCGTTTTACCGAATGCTTTGCCCTGTATTTCAGTGCTGATAAAAAAAGCTTCTGATAAGCCGCAGTCGAAAGCTGAAGCTTGTGTACCAAAACACTTTCTTCAGGTGCCCAATCAGGCAGCGGCATCCTGCTGTAATGCCGGTAAAATTCACTTTTAAAAATATTCTCAAGTTCGGTCTTTACTATACTGATCGGTTGGTCGGAATAAATAAGCTTGGATAAAGCGATACTGCAGGTAAGAGATTTTCTGAGCTCAACCATATTTACAAACCTCTCTCCGCCCCATTTTTTCACATAGCTGTCAAACTTATTCCACGCAGTTTCCTGATTTGGAAGATATTCAATATGATATCCGCCTGTCAATCCCTTGTCATTGGGTCTGTATATGTAAAGTATCTTGTCCAGATACACTATGCCCCGGGCTTTATCCAAAAAAGCTGCAGTCTGAAGAAGGTCTTCTCCGTAATTAAGGAACATGTCCTTATCCTGAAGCAGTACCTCTATAGCAAGATCACGCTTTATGCATTTGTTCCACATGGCATTAAGCGAGTCTCCTTCACACATGGTTTTGTAAAAAGAGTCTTTTAATGCACCGCTATATACTTTATTCTCTTCAAAAGGAAATGCAAATTTCCTCTTTGAAGGAGCTTTGTCGGTAGCAGCATTATACAGCACAATATCAAAGGGCTTATGTGCTATGGATGCGTCTGTAAGAGCCCTGCATATGTCCTCAATTGCATTATCCATTAAAAGATCATCCGAATCTGCAAAAATCAGCCATTGCCCCATGGATTTTTTTATTCCTTCTTTGCGGGCAGCATAGGCACCGATTTTGCCAAAATGATAGCTATAGACAAAAGGATTGTTAGCCGCATATTCGTCGCAAATAGCAGCACTTTGATCAGTCGATCCGTTTTCGATAAGTATCAGCTCCGCATCCATCCCCTCTCGTCCGAGCTGTGGAATAATACTGTCCAGCATTTCTTTTATGTACTTTTCCGCGTTATGAACCGGAACTATAACTGAAAAGATCATATGCGCCTCTTCCATATACTATCTATATCTGTCATCACTTAATCTGTTATTCCATGCTTTTCTTTCCAATTCTTACTTTTTCTCCAGAAAAGGAATGGTCTGACTGCCATCTTAATTCTCTTTTTGGGGCTGTAAAACCTGGGATAATCCGCATTTTCTCCCCACCATTTATGAAAGGCAAATGGCTCTACTCCCTTATTCTCCGGAAGGGGATGCTCTCTTCCAAACAAAGCAGCCACCTCTATCGGAGCCCACTTCATGCCCTCTTCTTCCATGGCATTTTTGTGATAGCAGCAAAGAAAAATATCCTCATTATAAAAACCATCATAGACTTTTTCCCACTTAAGGTTGTGGGCTGCCGGATATTCCAAAAGCCTTTTTGACCTGATGGATACGCTGTTTCCAACTCTGCAGATTTCACCCTTTGAGTCCCTGTAAGCGTAATCATTTTTGGGAAGTGGCCAGGGCGCTCCAATATAGTCATACTCAAGGAACTCATCACGCCAGTTTTCAGGATGAATTACAAATCCATCAGCGTGAACCACCATGCAAAAGTCTGTATTTATGTGGTCTTTGAGTTCATAGACCATCTTGTAATTAAATTTATCGATGCTGTCAAGCTTGGAGGTGTAGCTGAATCTTATGTTCCCCGGCAGATAGAAAGGTCTTTTATCTGAAATAAGAACCGCATCTCCAAACTCAATCTCCCTCATGCTGTACTTCATGGCCTGCACAGTCTCATAAACGTTGACACTGGTCATGGCACAGAGCGTAACCTGTGGGAGCTTTATTTTTTTCTCCATTTTATTCCTCGAATCAATATTTAAATCTCTTTATCAGCCCTATTCTCTTTTCTATGCTCCTAAGAATTTTCCTGAAATAAAAAATTCCATAGAGGAACTTTCTCCTGATAACCTGGCAAAAGAGTCTTATCTGCCCCGGTCTTTTATTTTTTGAGGCATAGAGCCGTGACTTTTCCTTGTACTTTTCAAGCTCTTTCCGGCACTCATCCGCCTCAAAAATTCTTCCTTTTTTGTCCTGATAATGTAAAAAAGTGTAGATGTTCTGTTCTGAAGACCAAAATCCATCTGATATATTGTGCCTTGCCCAATATTTTGGAGCTATGGCATATTTAAGCTCCGTGCTTGACATAACAGGCATTATTGAAAAAGAAGAATTGGACAAGATAAGATATCTGGCATTTTTCACTGTCACATAGTCCTTACCCATATCAAAATGATGACACTCATATTCAGGAAGGACTTTCCTTGCAGCCTCTTCATCCTCTGTAACAACCATAAACTTCATGGCAGGATTTATTTTCTTCATATTCTTTATGGCATTTAAAAAATACTTTCTGTCAAGGTAAAGCTCCGGATGGTTTGTATACTCTCCTCCACGGATATTTATAATACAAAGGTCATCACTGGTGTACTCATAGGACTCATACTCATCCTTTACATGAAGCCAATCCTTTATCTGGCTTCTGTATTTCTCAAAATAGCTCTGATCCTGAAGATTACCATAAATCAAAGTGTTATCCTCAATTTCAAAAAGCTTTGGGTCAGGACCGCTTATATAACAGCCATTCGTCATGTCATGTTTAGAATTCCCCATGTACAGACGGTCATCCTGCTCTGTGAATATTGTAAATTTATCTTTGTCAGACATCGGTATTTCTTTTCCCATATCAATGTCCATAAAGTACATACCCTTATGGGACTGGGCTACATTACCGACCTGCCCCGGATTGATAAATCCATATTCCACGCCCTTTTCAAGGGCCATACATCGTGTAACTATATAAAAAAACAACTGATTGCCCAGACCATAGCCGGGGATGAATTCGGTACCTATCATAAGTGCTCCATAAATATTCGTTACTGTTCAGATTCTGAACAGTAATGTTCACTTTAGTGAATTATTGTTCTACCTTTCAAAGAGGTCTCTGTTATCTTCTCATCTTTAACTTCATAGATAATGTCGCAGTTCTCTATAGTATTAAGTCTGTGAGCAATGATAATCATTGTCTTTTTGCCATGGAAGCTGTTGATAGCCTCCATAACCGCTGCCTCCGTCTCGTTGTCAAGAGCGCTTGTAGCCTCGTCAAATACAAGTATCTCCGGATTATGATAAAGAGCTCTTGCAATACCGATACGCTGTCTCTGCCCACCGGAAAGTCTGACACCTCTGTCACCAATCTTGGTATCAAGTCCCTCTGGAAGAGTCCTGATAAAGTCCGCAAGCTGGGCTTCTTCACATACTTCCCAAATTCGTTTGTCATCAATCAAATCTGCATCAATACCAAATGCTATATTATCTCTGATTGACTCATCTACAAGGTAAATAGACTGTGGGATATATCCAATCTGTGCAAGCCATGAATCATAGTTGCTGAATATATTGCTTCCATCGCAGAGGATTTCTCCGCTCTTAACATGCAAAAGTCCAAGGAGAATGTCCACAATTGTAGATTTTCCGGCACCTGATGGTCCAATGATTCCCACAGATTTGCCTCTCGGAACCATCATGTTTGCATCAGTAAAGATATTCTCATCTGAATCCGGATAATGGAAAGTGATATTCTTAAGCTCAATTTCTTTTTCCAGATGAAGCTCAGGTCCTGCAACCTTGGCCCTTTCAGCTCTCATCTCTTTTTCCATCTTCATAGACTCAGTAAGGTTATTGTATACAAAATCCAAACTAAACTGGTTATATGCTATCTGAGTTAAATATGTATTTATCCTGTTTACAGAAGGCATGATCCTGATTGCCGCCATACCAAATGCCGTAATCTGCGGCAAAAGAGATTTGGCATCTCCGCCATTTATCAGATATAGCAGTACATACAAAAGAACAACTGCAATGAATACTGTCTCAATAAGAAGTCTCGGGATATTGTTCATAACAGTATAATTTCTGTCAATGTCAGCTCCGATTCTTCCTGACTCATAGTAGTTACGTATAAAGAAATCCTGTCTATTTAAAACCTTGACATCCTTAAGTCCGTAGATTGCCTGAATTCTCCACTTGGCAATCCTTGACTGCGTCTCCTGATTTTTTCTTCCGATTACATTAAGCCTTGGCTTTAAAACCTTGGTTATGATAAGTGTAAGAATTACGAGTACCACAAGGATAAGAGCCGTCATCTGCCAGTTAACCGCAAGAAGTACTATACCAAGGCAAATTGAAACCACCATCTCTGTTGCCAGTGATAAAAGTGAGAGCATAAGCGTAAATGTCTTGGGAATATCGCTGTCGGTAATTCTAAAGACTGTGGGGATATCTGCTCCAAGATAGTCCTCGTAAGGTCTGTTCAAAAACTCTCTCATTACCCTGCTTATCATATCGTTTCTGGCTCTGGATATAAAAGTGTTCTGCTTGTAAACCAAAAACAGCAGATACAGATTCTTAAAGATAAATAAAAAGATCAAAAGAATAAGAAGTGCACTGGCAAGCTTCAGGTCAGTATTAAGCCCCAGGAAATTAATCAGATTTTTAAGCACTGCATATTTCTCAATCTGTCTGTGAAGAGACTCAGGGCTTAAAATCACTGAGATTACAGGAATCATCATTGATACACCCAATGTCTCAACAACACCACCAATCAGTATAAGGACAGCTAATATAACCAGCTGTCCCTTTTGCTTTTTGTCAAAAATGTAGTTTATCTTGGCAAGCAGGCTTACCTTCTTTGTACCACTCATTAAATATATTCCTAACTTCGACTTTATATTTTATGTCAACTTGATTTCTTAATAACTATATTGCAGTACTTCTCTTACAGAGCAATCTTCGTCATTCGCTCCGTATATATATCATCCATGTCTCTGTTGTTGATCCACTTTTCAGGAGCGATAACAATCTTATCAGGCGAATCATTAAGCCATGCTGCCCACCAGCTAAATGAACTGTTGGCAATTATGTGGTGCTTGCATCTGCTCATAAGAGTCATTTCAGCGATATCAGTTCCATCGCCTTCTTCAAGCTCAACGACTATGAAATTAGGTCCTTTAAAATGCTCTCTGCACCACTCTTTATCATCGGTAAATATAAAGAATACAGCAGAAGGATATTTTCTCCTTATTCTGTCAATTGCATTTTTATAATACTTTTCCGTACAAATGTTGTGAATATTGATATGTTCTTCATCAATATAATCTGTTCTTCGAACGTGCAAACTAACTGATTCGCAGCACTCTATCTGCTGAAGTGTTGACCAGCTTGAAGCATCAGCCATTAATTCCTGTGGTTTTCTTTCAAAAGCCTCTTTAAGCTCATTTATAACTTCTTTATTATCAAAATATCTGTCACACTGCCAATAGCCTACAAGGTACGCCTCGTCGAGATCCAAAATAGAAGGATTGAATTTCCCCGATACCTCATCTATTCTATGTGTTTTTCTACCTGTGAGTTTTCTTCTGATGCGACTGAATAAGTCCATTTTAGAATCAGTTAAGGCAACAACTTCCTCGTCGGTAGCTTTTTCGTATTCCAGCCCCCACCTTGAAAGCACCGGCATTCTGAGTTTGTCGTTTACAAATCCGGTCTTGTCGTCAATCTTAACTTGTTTACCGCGATTCAATAAAGATCTATACAAAGCGTACTGAAACATCTGATTTCCCAGTCCGCCCTTGAGCTGAATGATTATCATAACTCCTCCAATTATGTAGTGCCATTCTTTCAAAAAGAGCAAAATTTGCATTAAAACGCACATTTAATGTGCGAACCGTAACAATTCGCTCAAAGTATTATATCATAGTTGCAAAATCAATAAAACAATCCACCCTGCGGCAGCCTTTACTCGCCTTCCTCAAGGTCATAATAAATTCCGTTTTCAGCGTTATAAAAGACTTCTTCACTTCCCTTTTCATAGGCTTCAAGCCAGAGGTTATAGGCATCATCCCAGGATTTATATTTTGAATCTCCGCGATGGTCATTATAATTTGAACTTTTTCCACTTTCCATGTTTTTGCTCATACTGTCAGCCAATCCAAAAGTTCCCTTATCAACATAGTTCTCTTTTAAATACTCTTCAAAGAACCTTGTGACCTTGTAGGCTCCTACGATATTGGTATGAGTACCATAGTCTTTAAAGTCAACATCATAATCAAGTCCAATCTCATCCACATACTGATCCATATCAAGGAAGTTATAACCTGCAGCCGTAACCATATCACTGATATAGTTTATCTTTTTCTGTTCATCCTCCTGAACATCATATGGAGTGATGACAAATAACGCATTTAAGTTTTTCTCTTTTAGATAAGCCAAAAGATCTGTTAAGTACTCCTCCTGTTCTGCAGGAATGGCCTCTCTTTCCGTTATAGCGGCGTTATTTGTCTTTGGTGCAGGTCCAACCGTTGAAAACGGTACAAATCCCTTATAATCATCGGGATATTCATATGTAAAGGTTCGCAGCTGCTCCCATAGAGCGAGTGTTTTCCAGTTTGAGTGATACTTAAAAATATCAAAATAATAAGAAAGCCTCTCTGAAGGATCCTCAACCATGGCATTTATGGTTTTTATCCTATTGAGTGAATACTTCATATTATCTGTAACTTCTCTTGTATGCGCCATATTTCCAAGTAGATTTTCATCCTCTGCTGTCCACATGCGCATTTCAAAAATGAAAAGATCGGGACTCTGGGTCTTTAATGCCTCTTCCACAAGATATTTAGTGGCAACAGGTCTTTGCATATTTGATGCCAGCGGATACAGGGTAATTCCCATATCACCGTAAATCATAGGACCGGCAATGCATGGATATACCGGGCTTGATCCAATAATCACAGCATCAATTGTATTATCTTTCTCGGAATAAAAGCCCACAAATCTGTCTTTAACATCACCATTAGTCCTTATGCAGTAAGTCACATGCACAAGAAGCCACAAGACGATCAATATAAAAATCAAAATTTTTGCAACTTGTTTTTTAGTCATAAATTATTTATTACTCTTTGAATTAAAAATCCTTGTATATAAACTCCGCAGCGCTGTATCCGGGGCCATACTCAGCAATGAGAATGACCATGAACAAAAACGCCATATAGATGAACCATCTAAGTACTATTGGTCTTTCAGCAATATACTCGCGGACATTACAAAAATCCGAAACTTTTTTGGAAGTTCTTTCATTCTTTGAATCACCGTCTGCCTTAGGTACTGCCTTGCCATTCTCCATTTTGTACTGCATAACCGATACGCAGGTAAGAATTACAAGTGAAACAAGGATAATTCCCCAATCAACTATATCTATACCCAGATTCAAAAGACTTCCATCCACAAAAATCTGAGGATTAAAAACCGTAACGCTTTCTTTTAACATGCGAAGTGCGTGAGGAACATTATCTGCCCTAAAGAACAGATCACCTATGCATACAAGGATAAATGTACGCACTACTCTTACACAGTCAGCAAATTTCCCTTTCATATTTATGTGCATTTTTTCGGCAAAAAGCCATGTGAAAAACGGAAGCGATATCTCGCCGATTACAATATATGCCCAGTGAAGAAGACCTGATCCGATGACATACTTCATCTCTCCGCCATGCCACAAGCCTACTGAAAACCAGAGAATAAACATTGCCACATATGTGGTGTACTGCTTACCCTTCTTTTTACCAAACCTGCCCTTTAGTGTCTTGCCAAGTTTAGTGATCATCCCGGTTCTAAGAAGTGGATAAAAGACATTTTCTCTCATCCAGACACCAAGAGTAATGTGCCATCTTCTCCAATATTCGCTGATACTCCGGGCAAAAAACGGAGTTGTAAAGTTCTCAGGAAGAATAATTCCAAAGCACTGCGATGCTCCGATTACTATATCCATACAACCTGAGAAGTTGGTGTAGAGCTGGAGGGCAAATCCCACTGTTCCAAGCATTATATAAGCGCCTGGATATGCGGTATCATTGTTGTAAATTGTATTTACTACAACAGCAAGTCTCTCTGAAATAACAAGCTCCTTAAAAAATCCCCAGAGCATTCGCTGAGCGCCAAAGGTGATGTTTTTATAATCGAGCCTGTGTCTTTCAAAAAACTGTTTTCCGGTTTCTCTTATCTGAAAAATCGGACCGGAGATCATTACGGGAAAATACATTCCTATGAGTACCGTCTTAAAAAAGCTCTCATTGGAATCTGTAAGACCGTTGTATACTTCTATGAAATATCCCAGAAGAATAAATGTATAAAAGGAAAGTCCAAGCGGTGTTGCTATGCTTCCCCCATGGATCAGCTTAGTATATTTTAAAGCTATTAAAATACCAAGAAGAGCTGCAAGTTCAAGCAAAAGAACAATTCTTCTTTTTTTGGCGGCAGTATCATCCGATTTTCCATCTGCACTCCCTGATACTTTCTTTAATGCCTTTAATAATCCCCATGTAGCCAGGGATGCAAAGAGCGGATACAAAATAAGCACTCCGTTACCTGATAAAAGGTAATAGATAATACTTGCAATTAAAAGTACCACCCACTGTCCTCCTTTAAACAACAGAGGAACAGTATAATAAAAAGCAACTGTCACTATGAAAAATATCAAAAAGCTGAACGAAGTAATTCCCATAAAAATCTCACTAAAATCTTATTATTTTATGGTGAAAAACAAATATATTTTGTCTTTCACTGTAAATAATCACTTTCATACCACTGCTGGAACATCAGAATGTACCATATCTGTACACGATAAATCCCACGCTCTGTGAAATCTGTCCAGATTTTCTCTACAACATCAGGGTTCAGAAGTCCCTGCTGCCTGATTTTATCCTTATCCAAAAGAGCTTCTGCCCAGTCTCTTATATCTTTATCAAGGAGCCAGCTCTTAATAGGAATTGAAAATCCTTTTTTTGGTCGCTCCATCATATCACGAGGAACATATCTGTACAACACATCCCTCAAAATAAGTTTCCCCTGATTGTCATTTCTGAGGTATTCAATCGGCAGACTCCAAGCAAATTCCAATACGTCCCTGTCAAGCATAGGTACTCTCGTTTCCAGGGACACTGCCATTGCTGTTCTGTCCACTTTAACAAGGATATCGTCAGGATGATAAAGGCACATATCCATAAGCATGGCTTCGTGATTTACTTCTCCGAGAAAATCTGCCGGAAGATCCATACATTTGTATTTAGCATTTCCGGCTTTAAGTGCAATTTTTTTGATCAGAGGATCGCTCTCATGCTCCATTCGATGTACTTCGTATGGAGACTTGGCCCCAAAGTAAAGAGCCTTGGCATAGCCCATGGGATTTTTCAGGTTAAGCTCACTGTCAAGACCATAAATATTTGTAAGAAGGGAACTTACCGGCTTTCTGAGTGCATATGGAACTTTTGAAGCCTTGCCCCATACTCTTGCAACAGAGTTATAGGACTTATATCCGCAAAAGAGCTCATCTCCTCCATCACCTGAAAGAGAAACCGTCACGTGTTCTCTTGTCATCTTACTGACAAGATATGTTGGTATCTGCGATGAATCTGCAAAAGGTTCCCCAAACATAGCTGAAAGCTTCGGAATAACAGCCTTGGCATCAGCCTCCCCTATGTAGAGCTCCGTGTGGTCTGTTCCAAGGCAAGATGCTATTTCTTTGGCAATAACTGCTTCATTAAACTTCTCATCCTCCATACCGATTGTAAAGGTGCGGACTTTTCCGGGGGCTATGGACTGCATCAATGAAACTACGGTGCTGCTGTCTATTCCTGCCGAAAGGAATGCTCCAAGGGGAACATCTGCAACCATCTGCCCTTTAATAGACTCTTTTAAAAGTCTCTCAAGCTCATCTGCCGCCTCTGTCCTGCTTCCGGTAAATTTATTCTTCTGCCCCTTCCTTGCAGTTTCCTGCATAGACCAATACTTTTCTGTTTCACATTCAAGTGTGTCAACATTTACTTTAAGGATTGTTCCGGGCTCAAGCTTTTTTATTCCCCTGTAGATTGAATAAGGAGCCGGGATATAGCCCTCTTCAAAATACATGTCCAGAACATCAGTATCTATCTCATTATCAAAACCGTCAATAACGCGCAAACACCCTACATCAGATGCAAAAGCAAAAGCACCTGCCACATTTCCATAGTAGAGAGGCTTTTCTCCGACTCTGTCTCTGGCAAAAGAAACTGTGCCATTTTCCATATCGTAGACTGCAATGGCAAACATCCCCTTGCATAAAGAAAGAGCTCTTTTCATGCCAAAGTGCTCTATGGCCTCAACTAAAACCTCTGTATCTGATGTACCGCGAAAAGCACCGATTTCAGCGCCTTTAGAGGCTGCATCTTCAAGTAAACTTTTTTTCACATCAGAAGCGTTATAAATTTCGCCATTATAAACAATGACGCTCTTCCCACTATGTGAAATCATAGGCTGAGCGCCATTCTTTGAAAGGTCAACAATAGCAAGCCGCCTGTGACCAAAAGCGACCTTGCCATCATCACTTATATATATTCCGCCGTCATCCGGGCCTCTGTGGAGCATTCGCTCGTTCATTCTGTGGATATTTTCTTTTGTATCTTTCTTAAACTGTATTAGTCCTGCTATTCCGCACATATTTTGTCCTTATAATACACATAATTCCTTATTTCAGATATGCGAGCTTCATTTAAGATGTACATCTATAAAATTATTTTTATTCGTATATTCCTGATTTAAATCCAATTTATACGTCCTGTTTCCATCTTCATCCTCAGACACAAGATCAAAGCCCTGTCCGTCAAAGAACTCTTTTACCATCTTGTTCTTGGCTGTTGGATAATAATAGCCATAAATTGTCTTAACTCCGCGCTCCAAAGCCTTCTTAACCAGCGCATCCATCATGGCAAACTCCATATCGCGCTTTAAAACTCTACAACTCATAAGCCACAGATCAATGTGAAGCTCAGCACCGGAGCGGATATTTCCAATAACAAGTGATACGATTCCGTTGTCACCAAATTTATCTTTTAGTCTGCCGTAAAGTGTTATGTTACTGTCATCTGCGGCAGTTTTCTCGATGTCATCCTGTGTATAGCGCTTGGTTGTCAGGTTAAACTGATTGCTCTTATTGGTAAGCTGGGCAATTCTTGGCATGTACATTTTCTCAAACGGTGCAATCTCTGCCTCCATCTCAAGAGACTTAAGATATTCGCCATAATCTGCAAAGCTCTCCTCAAGTTCATTTCTCTTTTTGTTGGCCATATACATTTCATTGCGTTTTCTATCATCATCAGATACCGATGTGGCCTCAAAAAATCCTGCATGATCAATGATTCTGATGTAGTGCTCAGGACTGTCTATTTCAGGAACTGCCGCTCCCTTTATCTGTCCCTCAACAATGGCCCTTTCAGCCGGATTATCATCCACAAACACTAAAGACTCAGGGAGAATATTCAGCTCTTTTGCAATAGCTTTCATATTTTCGCTTTTAGGATCCCAGTTGGCCTTTATTGCCACAAAATCATCCGGCTTTAGCTTTCCGTCCGGGTGATTTAGCCCTGCAATCGCATTTTCTTCGTCATTTTTGGAATCAACTGTCAAAAGAACTCCGATGTCCTTTTGCATTTTCACATAACCTTGAAACTCTGAATAAACCTGTCCGAGATTGGTTTCCTGACCGATTTCTATTCCATCTACACCGTCGTCACCGACAACTCCGCCCCACAGGGTGTTATCCAGATCGAGAACAAGTCCCTTTTTATTTTTGCCATATATTGACTTTATAATGTTGGCAACGTTGAAACTCAATGTTGGAATAGCCTGAATGCAAAGGGCGTATTTGTACATATGCCATGCAAGTGGGTCTGACCACTGATCAAGTCCATAGCAGCTCGAAATATAATTAATATCGTTGATAAAAAAGCTCTCTGCCGAGTCTGATGCTTTTCTTGCGTACTCTGCAAATTTTTCGTTAAGTCTGTTTATAAATGAAAGGCGTCCATGAATATCAAAGAAATCCCTGTTCCCAAGAAGTCTGTAAAATGGTGCCTCGAAATTATTCTGAATAATCGGACAATGATATGTGTCCGAAAGCTTTTTCCACATAGTTTCAAAATGCTGATAGGTCTTTTGAAGCTTCTCATCTACCATCTCAGTGCTGTCATCCATTGTGGGAAAGTCATTGATATTGCGGTTTGATGTGTGAATGTAAATAATATCGGGATTAAACTCAGATAATTCTCCCGGAAACATAGCATCCTGCCAATACTGACCATACTCTGACTCATAAAATTCAGGCTCAATTCCGTAATTAAGCAAAAACAGCTCCATAATTCTTATAATGTCATGGGTTGTTGAGCCGCCAAGTACTGCGATTTTTTTATGTATTCTGTCTGTGCCGTCAGCAATAAGAGCCTTTTTAAGGCTCTTTGATTTTTTCATTATATAGCTGCTATCAAAGGGATATTCTAACTCTTTCACCGTTTGCTCCTATTTATCAAAATACGCATATATTCTGTGCTGTATTTAAACATCAAAAGTATATAACACGGACTTTTTGTGCCTTTCGTTCCTACACTTCCGTTATCATCGCATTAAAGAATCAAAGTATTCTTTCCATTTCTGATTTGTCACATCAGGACTGCACTTCTCCTGGATTTTAACTGCAGCACTTCCGATTTTATCAGCATAGTCTTTATCAGTAATAAGCTTCTCAATTGAGCTGACAAGAGCTTGTCTATCGTCAACCGGTATGAGAATACCATTTTCTCCGTTTGTAATAAGCTCTCTTGGACCTCCGCAGGGACAGTCTGTGGAAATACACGGAAGTCCCAAAGACATGGCCTCAATAAGGGAGTTGGGCATACCTTCCTGTTTTGAAGCAAGAATAAACATTGATGCCTTTTCAATGTGCTCTGCCACGTGCTGTACACTTCCCTTGAACTCAACGTTTTTATCTATTCCCAGCTTAACAGCCATGTTCTGAAGCTTTATTCTGTCCGGACCATCGCCATAAAATGCAAGACTGTAATCTTTATAGCCTTTTGCAAGAATTTCTTTAAAGGCTTCAAGAACCATTGCCTGATTCTTATTGGCATCAAGCCTTGCCACCATGACAATTTTCTTCTCCCTCTCTCCTATATAACGCTTTCTGATAAAAGAAGGATTTATGGCATTTGGAAGTATGGTGCATTTCTTTTGTATGTAGCCCGGAAACTTCTCTTTTGCCCCCTGAGACTGAACAACAACTCCTGCTGCCCTTCCAAAAAGAGCAAGCATTGAGCTTTTCATGGAAAAAGATGCATATTCTCTGTCGGGATCTGAACGCACAGAAACTACTACCGGGATATTCTCGCCGGTAGCAGTGGAAAGTGCCATAATATTATTTTTACCAATAAAACTCAGGATAAGATCCGGATGAAGTTCTTTCCAGATATCCTGAAGCTTTTTGTGCCTCATACGAAGATTGTATGCTCTGCCCTTTTGTTCACTTTTTAAAAGAGCTGAGAAAACACGCTCAATTCCACCTTCTTCTCCACCTTTTGGATCTATCCAGGCGGGATTCTCATCAAGGTCAGCTACAAGTTCAGCTCCGGGAGCCCCCGCAGGAACTTTTTTCCAGGCTGCGTGCTTAACTTCATATTCATTGTCCGCAAGGTATGTTGTAACAAAGGTCACTTTGTAGCCCTGCTCAAAAAAGAAATCCGCAAGGTTTGACATGACTCTTTCGGCACCGCCTTTTTGAAGGGAGCCTATATACATTGCAATGTGTTTTGGACTGCTTTTATCTGACTCCAAGGGACTATATTCCTCCTAATGTAAACAAAAGTTTATATCCGGCTCTCACATTGAAGATATCTCAAATCAGGTGATATATGATTTGAATCATATTTCCACAAGCTCTATGATTCCCATGCTGATATTATTCAAAAAAGCTACTTTCTTACCTTCAATGCATGACGCAATATTGGGTTCCTGAATTACGGTATAATGTTTATCCCCAAGATCGCTTATGGCATCATCTATGTTCTCCACTTCATAGCAGAGATGATACGGGGTATTTTTGTAACGTTTAAGAAGCGGATACATTGGAGAATCCTCGCCCTTTGGTTCAATAAGCTCCACTCTGTAATCACCGTTTACCAAAAATTCGATATCAATATTTCTAATCTCATCAAACTTCGTAGGGCTTTCAATCTCATATCCAAGTTCAAGGAACTTTTTTTCAGTTTTTGATATGTTTTTTACCAGATAACCTATGTGGTGTACTCTCATTTTATCCTCTTAAACCTGCTTGTTTCTACTACTAAGGCTTTTATCAGCCAAGCTTAGCGATAATAAGGTCAGCCATTGCTCCTACATTCTTCATACCAACAATCTCACCCATAGTAAACTTAATATCAAATTCCTGTTCCATGGCGTTTATCAGATTAATGTGTTCAAGTGAGTCCCAATCATCAATGTCGTCTGCTGTTGTCTCATCTGTTACTGTGATATCGTCATCTTCAAAAACGTCTCTGAAAACTTCGTTCATTTTCTCAAAAACTTCTTCTCTTGTCATAATTAACCTCTTTCTAATTGATGTAGTAATCATACCACTGCTGGAAGATAAAGAATGACCAGGCTATTTTACTAAAATTAGCTCCTGTGGCGGGACCTGCATCTCCATTTACTGCATAGTTGTTGATAAATTTTGATACGAAATCAGCATCAAATAATCCCTGATTCTTTAAAAAGCTTGTACTGCTAAAGTCCATGAGACGGTCTTTTAACGGACCTCTTAGCCACTGATCCATCGGAACTCCGAATCCTGTCTTTGGACGATTAAGCAGCTCTTTTGGGATATAGTCATAGGCAATATCCTTTAAAATATGCTTCTTGTCGCCATTAAAATATTTGAATTTATGAGGAATCCTGAAGGAATACTCCATCACCTCTGTGTCCATTATAGGGCATCTGTTCTCCAGAGAATACTTCATGGAAGCTCTGTCCATCTTGACCAGAATATCATCAGGAAGATAAGTATCCATATCAAGAAGCATTCTTCTTACCTGAAAATCTTTTACACCGTAAGATGACTCTATCGGGAAAAGAACCGGCTGCTTATCCCCTAGTACAAAGGCTCTTGCTGCATCTATATATCCCTTTGAGACAAGCTGAGTTTTGGTCTCTTTGTCTCTGTTACCGGCAACAACCCTGACTCTGAAAGGCATCTTATCAAGAAGCTTGCCACTTCCCACGGGAATCTGCCCAATAGCATTAACTATTGCTCCCGGAATTTCCAGCTGCTGAGCCTGTCTTACATTATCGTATATATTGTATCCACAGAAAAACTCATCTCCGCCGTCACCGGAAAGAGCCACTGTTACATCCTTTTTTGCAAGCTTACTTACAAGCATTGACGGAATCTGCGAATTGTCTGCGAATGGTTCATCATAGTATTGAGGAATGCTGTTCACCAGATCAAACATCTCTTTTTCGGAGATATAAAGCTCAGTATGCTCACATCCAAGATGCTTTGCAACTTCCTTGGCATACTCTGCCTCATTGTAGCTGGGAACACCAAATCCTATACAGAAAGTTTTGACAGGTTTGTCAGAAAACTCCTGAGCCATAGCTGTTACAAGGGATGAATCATACCCACCTGAGAGAAAAGTTCCAAGAGGTACATCTGCAATCATCCTGTCAGCAACTGCCTTTTTTAGGCGCTGCTTCAACCCTTCTTTTGCTTCTTCATAGCTCTCAATCTGATCTCCGGACTTTTCTGCGTAGACCTTTTTTACGTCCCAGTATTTCCACTTGGTTATTTCTCCAAGATGAAACTTTAACACGCCACCGGCTTCAAGTTTATAAACATCCTTAAATATTGTATCAGGAGCAATTATATACTGCTGATAAAGGTATCTTGAGATAACATCTGTTCTTATTTCTCCCTTAAAACCCGGGCACTTCATAATAGGCTTTAGTTCAGAACCAAAAATAAGATTCTCACCATCTATCCAGTAAAAAAGAGGTTTTTTACCGATCCTGTCTCTGATGAGGTAGACATCTGAAGTCTCTCTGTCGTAAATGGCAATGGCAAACATTCCGTGAATATGATTCACCATGTCTATTCCCCACTTAAGGTAAGCTGCGATTATGACTTCTGTGTCACAATGAGACTTGTATGGATAGTCTGAAAGCTCCTCCTTAAGTTCAAGGAAATTGTAAATCTCTCCATTAAAAACAATTGTTATTCTGCCGTTTACCGAATGCATCGGCTGATGTCCCAATGGCGAAAGGTCCAAAATTGAAAGTCTTCTCTGGGCCAGTCCCACTGAATATCCGTCCTTGTCCTCATAGACTGATACTCCGCTATCATCAGGTCCTCTATGGATCATTGTATCGTTCATAATCCTCAGATTATCTTCACTTATTCTGTTTTTGGAAATGTATCCGCAAATTCCGCACATTATTTATAAGTATCCTTGTTTCAAAGTGGTAATTTATCAAAATTGTCGCGAAGTGGTCCGAAGTCCTTACATTCGTTGTCAATAGAATCAATCAGTTCCACATACTTCTCATTGATAAGTGTCCTGTAGTTTTCCTGATTATCATATCCTTTTTTAGTCCATGCAAAAGGATGGGTTAAAATCTGGATCTTTTTATGCTTTCCTATAGTTTCTGCATCAGGATATCCATATCTCCAGATGTGGTTTGCATCTGACATGTACTTCACTTCAAGATGTGACTCCGGTGTAGCCTTGGGGTCAAAAGAAAAGAAATTATCCTGATAGGCATTCAAAATTCCCGGAATCTTGATGTTCTCAGCCAGAACATCAGGTGACGGTCTGTGGATTGAGAATGAATTAATCTCAAAACCAAGCATATTGCTGAGCATATCTATTTCCTGTCTGATACGCTCTCTTATTAGCTTCATATCTGTCATTCCGTTAAGAGCAAAGTGAAGCCCGATCCTCTGTCCTCTTTCGTGCATATCTGTAAGAATATCTCTGTTCTTTCTTGAGAGAATATTGTAGGAGTTGTTGGTCCACTGGAAAAAGAATGTAGACCTGAAATCCATGCTTTCTTCAACCTTTGAAAGTGCATATGCTCTTTCTACCGAGTACTCTACATCATGCCTCATGATTATCCATGAATCTCTCTCAAGAGCTTCCTCATATGTTGCGTAAAGTCCTGTTTCCTTAATTGCTCTAAGTATTTCTCTGTAATCTTCAAATGAAAACATCTTTTCTCCTTGTCATCTGACTACATTATTCATGCTGGATTCACATCGAATGTGTATGAATATTACATATTTTTCTTTTTATTGCTTATAACCTCTTCGAGATAATCTCTCCACTGAACAAATACCGCGTCGCCGTTTGCTATTTCCTCAATTTTCGCAGCTTCTTTTCCAAGGCGTTCTGCAAGCTCCCTGTCTTCGATAAGTTTGCAGATACCCTCTGCCATCTTATCTTCATCCTTTATAGGAACTAAAAGACCATTTTCTCCATCTCTCATGACAGTTCTCGGACCACCGCATGGACAGTCTGTAGCAACAATGGGCATTCCCATTGCCATAGCCTCAAGGAGAGAATTGGGCATTCCTTCCCAGTCCGATGAAAAAGCATAAACAGCACCCTTGGGAATCTGCTTTTCAAGTTCATCACTTCCGCCCATGAGAAGTATATAGTCTTCTGCATGGTTATCAGCAATTATCTTATCCAGAATCTCTTTTGTTCCGTCAAAAGAATCCGGTCCATAAATCTTAAGCACATAATCAGGGTGTTTTTCGTGAACCTTGATAAAAGCTCTGCAAAGCATCGGCTGATTTTTGAAGTCCACAAGCCTTGCATGGTGTACCACCGCCTTTTCCCTTTCAGTCACCTTGGGAAGTCCAAAGTACTTGGGATTAACAGGGTTTAAGATAATTCTGGAATTGTCCTGAAGATATGGCTTAAAGAACTCCTTTTGACCTGTAGTCTGGAAAACGCATCCTGCAGCTTTTGGAAAAAGCCACTTTATCTGCACTTTGTCCGAAAAAGCGTCGTAGTGCCCAACCGGGTCTGTCCTTATGGATATAACTACCGGAACATCACTGTTTCCTGCCGCCATAAGTGCTCTGTAATTGGCTCTCTGGGCAAATGCTATAAGAACATCCGGATGATATTTTTTTACGAATTCTTTAAGATATTTTATCCTTAAAAAGAACTTGGTAATTCTGTTTTTCTTTTCATCGCCCTCACGAAGTCCCACATGAACACGGGTAACTCTCTCATCAAGGGCAAATTCATTTTCATCAACCCATTCAGTAGCAACGTATACCTTGTAGCCTTCACTTGCAAATTGATTGGCAAGGTTAGAAACTACTCTTTCTGCGCCTCCCTGAACGAGGCAGTTTAAATGAAATGCAATTGTCTTCATATTACTTAAGTACCATTCCTGTGGATAATTCCACATTACTATCAAATCTGTCTATTCTGATGGAACCGTCAACAGTTCTTACTATCGGTTTCCCATCAAACATGTCCACGATTTCTCCCGGACCGAAGGCAGAAAAATCTATCATCTCGTCAAAAGGATGAGCCTCCCAGACTGTTACCTTGTGATCATCATCCTCTTTATCTGCATAACAAAATGCTCCCGGAAAAGGAGCTGCCACTCCGCGGATAAGGTTGTAGATGTTTCTTGTTCTTTCGTGAAAATCTATCTTACCGTCTGCCGCTGTACGTTTATTGTACCATGAATCAAAATCCTTAGAATCTGTGCGGATTTCAATGGTACCTTTCTCCAAATATGTTTTAACCAGTTTTCTGATGAGGTTCTTGGAGCAGATCATGTTTTTATATTGAGCTGTCCTGATATCATCATGTTCATTTATCTGGAACATCTCTGTAGCAAATACATTAGGTGAATCTGCGTGCTCATCATATCTGAAGAGATTAAGATTAAATCTCGTATCTCCAAGGATCATTGACCAGTTAAGGGGACTTCTTCCTCTTCCAAAGGGAAGATATCCACAGTTGCCATGGAATCCGAATATTCCGCTGTTGAAGGCATCTAAAACTTCTTTTGGAATAAGTCTCTGCCATCCCATAACAATACCAAGGTCAAATGTATTTCCTGAAATGAATTTTCGAGTCTTATCATCATTTAAAAAGTAACTGTCTGCTTCAAATACAGGGATTCCGTATTTCTCTGTAAGAAAGCCAAGTCCCTTAAATCCTGAGACCTGATTCTTCTCTGTGACCTTAGGTGCAATGGTAATAACAAGGTCAACAGGACAAAGCTCTCTTTGTATAAAATCTATAATATTCTCTGACGTATCTTTTACGCCAAAAACCACAACTTTGTAGTGCATTTGGTAGTGGCTCCTTTCGTGGGTTTTAGCACAACTTGGGGATATATGGGGGTGTCGTGTTCGTGTGAGTATGTTTTTGCGGACGCTTTCGCTCCGTGAAAAACGCAGCGGTACTAAGGTGCCTAAAAACGCCACCTAAGTACCGGCGTTTTTCAAGGCCGCAAAAGCCATACTCGCACTCACACTCCACCACCATATATCTCCCAAGTTGAATCTACGTTCCTTCAAAAATGTACCCGCCTCAGCACATTTCTGGGGAGTACTATATGTGCAGCAGGAAGGTTACATTACTCATACAGTCTAAATATATCATGAATGCTGTCACGGTATTTCTCAGGAGTGTAGTTAAGTGCTCGCTCGAAAGCTCGCTCTGAATACTGTCTCATAAGCTCTTCATCGTCTAATAGATCGCAGATCTTATCAGCTAGTATCCGCTCTCTATCAGTAATAGTCTCTGGGTTCATATCTACTTTTTCACCCATATCAGGTATTAGTATACCATATTTGCCGTTTATAGGTTTCTTTATGCTGTCACCGCTTGGAATCTCGGTAATAAGACTGTTATACTGTTCATCATCAAGAACTATCTCACGGGGACCGGTTTTGCAGTCCGCTGAAATCAGTGGCTTTTTAAGAGCCATAGCTTCAAGAACAGCATTAGGAAAGCCTTCATGGTTGGAGCTGCAGACATAAATGTCTGATTTTGCCACATATGGAAATGGATTTTTTCTGTTGCCGGGGAGATATATTTTGTCTGATAGTCCCATCTTCCCTGCCATCTCTTTATATTCGTCCCAATTTCCCGCTCCAAGCACAACGAGCCTTGCTTCAGGATGCTTTTTTTCAACAATGGAAAAAGCTTTTACAAGATGCCATATACCCTTTATATAGTCGTTTCTGCCCATGCAGGCTATTACTTTGGTATCTTTATCAAAGGGAAAATCTGTTATCTCTTCTTTTCCTTTTTTCTGAATATCTTCCGTATCAAGCGGATTGTAAATATAGGTGCTTCTGTCGTAGTTAAAATCTTTTTTTAGCTGCCTTACGATTTCTTTTGAACAGGACAGAACCTGATCCGATTTTTGACAAAAAAGATTAACCTGACCATGATTTTCCATATCAGTCTGACAGCGCAGGCCGGTCAAAATTTTTTCTTTTCCCCTTGAAAGAACATTGACATAGTTGGAGGAACTGCCAAAACTGTAGGCAATATCTATATTTAATTCTTTTTTTATCTTCTTAACTTTTTGAACGCGCTTTAGCACATTTATAATCTTATTGATTTTCCCCTTTTTGGCAGGGACATCAATGTCAATCACATCAAGACCGGTTATATCAAAATTAATGTCTTTTGAGCTGAAAATGAGAATATGAACATTGTAAAAATCCTGCATTAGTCTGGCAGTTGTAACGCACACTCTCTCAAAACCGCCCTGATGAAGCATGGGAACCATAAGAAGGAGGTTCTTTTTGTTGTTATCCTGCATTAAAAATGTCCTCTCTCATAAAAATAAGTCATCATCTTGGCCTGATTCTTCACATCAAAGCCTTCGTGACGAAGTTTGTTTAAGACATAATCCGAAGATTTATTTCTATCGCCCAAAGAAAACTCTTCATTGCGGCGATTATAAGTCTTTTTTTCTGACGGAACGTTAAGCTGTTCAAAGCCGGTGTTCTTGTCAAGCACATCAAAATCCGGCGTATCATCAGTTTCAAACACGCTTTCTCTGCGCTCTCCTGCGATTGCTGTAAATGTCTGATTCAATTTAATCTCTTCCATGAGCAGATCACTTTGGCTATTCTCTCTAAGCAGCAGATCATCAAGTATTTTTCTTGCCCAGTCTATTGGATCTGAGGTTATGCTCATCATGGAAACCAGCTCCGTCACATTAACTTCAGGTGTCACAGCATCTGACACAAGGCACTGAAGACCTGCAGCCTGAGCCTCTATTACGCTCCCCGGAAGTCCCTCATATCTTGATGGAAAGCAAAAATAATCCATTGCCTGATAATATTCACTGGCATTGGATTTATTTCCCGCAAAGATACATCTGTCATAGACATGAAGCTTTTCAGCCTTGTTCTTCATTTCATCCATGAGAGGTCCCGTACCGAGCATAAGAAGTCTTATTCTCATTCCATGAAGCATGCTGTACTGATTGTTATCATCATTGTCAAGAAGTCTGACAAGCTTAGCAAAAACATCCAGGAGGTATTCATGATTTTTGGCATACCTAAAGCTCCCTACATGCCCTATGACTAAAGCATTAGAAACTCCAAGCTCCTGTCTTATCCTGTCTCTTGTCTGTTCATTGTACGCAAAATGCTTAAGGTCAATGGCATTAGGGATGATCCGAACATTGCCGGCATCTACCATGTTCTGCCCAAAAACTGAAATTCCGGCCTCCCTTGAACATGCAAAGCTATAATCAGCTATTCCTTCTCTGTGAAGCGGCTTTCGCAAAAATCTCGTAGCAAGACCTTTTACTCCCTGATCAACTCCTGCGCTTCTGGCATGAGCTATACAGATCGGCACACCTGCCTTTTTGGCAATAGGAAGGTAAATTGAGGCAGTACTTGTCATATGTCCCTGTATAACTTTCCATTCACCCGGATGCTGTTTAAAAAACTCTTTAATAGCCTTTTTATATTCAACAAGATTGGTTCCGACAAATTTAGGAAGGCAAAAAATTCTGCCTCCCAGTTTTTTTACGCTAGAATCAAAATAGTCCGGCTCTCGAACTGCCATGAGTTCATCAGAAGTCGGACTCTTTTTACCTGTTTTTTCCGGAGAATAGTGTACAAGAAAATCAAATTGAATCTTGTCTCTATCCATGTTGCGATATAAATCAATAATACGGCATTCTGCGCCGCCTACTCCAAGTCCCCCAAGAACATGAAGCACTCTTATCTGTCCATATCCTTCTTCCATATCGGCTCCTGTGCGGATATATGATTGTATGAAACATTCCGGGTTTGCTCCGTTCCAATCTGGCGGCACATAAGCTTCTCAAAAAGTGCCAACCACAAAATGAAACCGCGAAATTGCATCACACATATTCCAATTTCTATTCTCTTTAATTACTGTAATTCATAGTTCTAACTGCAATATATTTCACTTTTGCAATGAGATACTCACATATGTTTTCTGCTACATTCCGACTTCTTACATTATACTTTGAAAATTCGGAATAGGAAACCACATTTGCTTTGTCAAAAAGTTTCTCAAAATTTTCAAAATCCTTGTCATCCATTACATTGGGATGATACACAAAGGTTGTGATTCCATCTCTTTTAGAAGCTATACTCCTTGATTTACGAAGAGATATTGGATAAAAAATAAGACCGCTTCTTTTATAAGGCGCATTGCCAAAACCATCTGTCAATCCGGTAAACCCATTAGCTTTTAATGCCTTAAGAGTTATTTTGTCATAGGAATGGGAAGGAGCCATAAATATTTCTGTAGTTATATTATGGCTTTCAAGTATTTTTTTTCCACTCTCTATCATTTTAAACTGAGTCTTATAATCATATCCTGCAAACTCTGATTTTTTATTAAGCGGAAACAAACCACCTTTACAAGTAGTATAAAGATGATTACATCCATGCATAGCAATTACCCAGCCATCATTCTGAAGTCTTTTAACGTACTCCCAGAAATCCTCCGGTTCATCAGAAATCTTAAGTTTGCTGTCCTTATTCTCAGGAATTACTCCGATAATCGGCTTCACTCCATGTTTATCCAAGATAGTCTTGAATCTGCCAAACTTTCTCCAATCTATCTCCGGGGCTATATCGTCAATTCGGATCGTTATTTTCATATAAAACCTTTTCTATGTAAAGATACAGGCTATGATGATATACTCATGACTCCGCTTTGCTCTCATCATGCTACAAACATTAATAAAACGATGCACTCATCATATTTGTGCATCTTGTTTCTCATATTTGCTTTATCTTCAAGGTCAGGCATATTATCATGCAAGCATGAAATATGCTTGACTTTGAATCTCTATACATTCTTGAATCAACAATTCAAGAATGCATCAACCAAGCCAATTTGAATCGACTTCGTCGATGAGGCTTGGTTGACTCTTTACTCATATTCTCACGAAATCCGCAGTATATGCGGATTTCTGAAATTTAGTTCAAGAAATCATATCATCATAAATTTTCTTTGTACCAGTCGATTGCAAGCTTAATTCCGGCCTGGAAGTCATAGGAAGGATCATATCCAAGATTCTTTCTGGCCTTTGAAATATCGGCGTTGGAATCCCTAATATCACCTGCACGTGGTGGTCCGTAAATTGGCTCAACGTCCATACCAAGTGCCTCTGTAAGATGATGATACACATCAATAAGGAATTCTCTTCCACCTGCACCAATGTTGTAAGCTTCACCGGCTGCATCTGAAGAAGCAAGGCATGCACGAAGGTTACCTTCAATGACATTATCCACATATGTAAAGTCACGAGACTGCTTACCATCACCGTTGATTGTCGGTGTCTCGCCATTCATAAGCTGACGAAGAAACTTAGGGATAACAGCCGCATAAGCGCCATTAGGATCCTGTCTTCTGCCAAATACATTAAAATAACGAAGTCCGTATGTATCGAGATTATAAAGCTTTTTGTAGAGCTTGCCATATTCTTCGTCAGTCTTTTTTGTAAGAGCATAAGGAGAAAGAACATTGCCTTCCTGTCCTTCCTTTTTAGGAAGAGTCGTGGAATCACCATATACAGATGAGCTTGAAGCATAGACAAACTTCTTAACACCGTTCTGTCTTGATGCTTCCATCATATTAAGTGTTCCTCTGATATTGATTTCTTCATAAAGAAGTGGCATTTCGATACTTCTGGGAACCGATCCCCATGCAGCTTCATTGAGGACGTAATCTACTCCCTTTGTAGCTTCCATACATGCATCAAGATCTCTTATATCTTTTTCGATGAATGTAAATTGGGGGTTCTCCATGAAAGGCTGTATGTTCTCAATATGTCCTGTAGAGAGGTTATCCATACATCTGACTGTGTAGCCCATATTAAGAAGGGCTTCGCAAATATTTGAACCGATGAATCCTGCTCCACCTGTAACGAGGAAAACTGATCCCTCCGGAAATTTTAATTCTTTATAACTCATTATAAAAAACTCCTTATTATCTATTACTTCACCTATAGTCCTGCGATAAACTATGATATACGGATTGCTCCGTTCCACTCTCGCAATCCTTCAAACATTCGGAAATCGCACTTTGTGCTTTTTTCCTCATGTTTGTTCGGTCTTCAAGGTTTCAAATATATGCATGTAAACATGCATATTTGAAACTTTGAATCCCTATATCATATTACAGCCTCCAATAGTCAAACTCCGGTGCTTTGTAATCGTTCATATCATAAATGCCCTTGAGATCCATGAATACCTTTGTGCTGTGTGAAGGATTAAAGAATCCTGCAATATCGGAAGGCTTGTAGCTCTCAAACTCTTTGTGTGCAACAGCAACAATAACTGCATCCATATCCTTAACTGCATCAAGTGAATCAAATTCTATTCCGTAAAGTCTCTTGGCTTCGTCTGAATCTGCTTCAGGATCTACTACAACCGGTGTAATACCATACTCTAAAAGTTCGTTGTAGATATCGATTACCTTTGTATTTCTGGTATCAGGACAGTTCTCTTTGAATGTGAATCCAAGAATTGCAACCTTAGCGTTCTTAACAGCGATATCATTGGCAATAAGTCTCTTAACGGCTGATTCAGCAATATACTTGCCCATGTCATCATTGATACGTCTTCCGGAAAGAATGATCTGTGAATGGTAACCAAGCTCCTCTGCCTTGTATGTAAGGTAGTATGGGTCAACACCGATACAGTGACCACCCACAAGACCCGGTCTGAAATTCAGGAAGTTCCACTTTGTTCCTGCTGCCTCTAAAACACTCTTTGTATCAATATCCATTTTATGGAAGATCATTGAAAGCTCGTTCATGAAAGCGATGTTGATATCACGCTGTGAGTTCTCGATGACCTTTGCAGCCTCTGCAACCTTGATTGACTGAGCCTTATATACGCCTGCAAGTGCCACAAGGCTATATACATTGGCAACCTCTTCAAGTGTCTCTTCATCCATACCTGAAACAATCTTGGTAATAGTATCAAGTCTGTGTACCTTGTCACCGGGATTGATACGCTCCGGAGAATAGCCAACCTTGAAATCAACTCCGCACTTAAGTCCTGACTCTTTTTCAAGAATAGGAACGCAGATGTCCTCTGTTACTCCAGGATATACAGTTGACTCGTAAACTACGATTGAACCCTTTGTGAGGTACTTACCAAGTGTGCGGCTGGCTCCCTCTACAGGTGAAAGGTCAGGTGTATGATCATCGTTAACAGGTGTTGGAACTGCAACAACGTGGAATTTACACTCCTTAAGTTTCTCAGGATCTGCAGTAAACTCTACAGAAGTCTCTTTAATAGCTGCATCTCCAACTTCTCTTGTTGGGTCAATTCCCTTTTTATAAAGATCAACCTTAGCAGCGTTGAAATCATATCCTACTACCTTGATTTTTTTGGCATAGGCAACTGCTATAGGCATTCCTACATATCCCAGTCCTACAAGTGATAACTTTTCCTCTCCAGAAAGGAGCTTCTCATATAAGCTCATGGTGTATCCTCCACACTAAAAAATATTTCAATTTAAATTTAATCTCAATAACATACATAGGTATTATACTACGGCTGTCAAATATGGCAAAAGGTCCCTTATCAAGCGGTAATCTCATTTATGTACGTTTTAATGATTTTTTTCCTGTCAAAATTATTTTCAACCCAGCTGCGACCATTTCGTCCCATTTCTTTTCTGGAACAGGCATCCAGCTGCATAAATCTATCGATCGCATCTGCAAGAGCCTCTTTGTTTCTGGGCTCCACCAAAAATCCTGATCTGTCTTTATCAACGATTTCCTTGCATCCATTTATATCCGAGGCAATAACCGGCCTTCCTGTGGCTGCTGCTTCCATCAGAACATTTGACATGCCCTCATGGTAAGAAGGGTGAACTACTGCGTCCGCTTCTTTAATATAAGGATGAATATCCTTTTGATATGGTATCATCTTAAGGATTCCTTTTTTCTCAGCTTCTTTTACCTGGTCTTCAAATTCATCCTCAAAGTAACCGATAGCAGAAAAAGAAACTTTATCTCCATATTTCTCATGGATTTTTTTCGCTGCATACAGATACTCTTCCGAGCCCTTTTCCTTCATAATCCTTCCAATATAAAGAAATCTTGTAACGTCATCGCTGTGGCCGGGGTATTCTTCAAATTTATGTTTATCAAGATTAACGCCTGAGCCATTTACAGTCACATGCTTTTTGGCATGTATGCCACAGTCTTCAAATATCTGCCTGTTGTTCTGATTCTGAAAAAAAAGGCATTTGCACCCCTTTAAGGAAGTCTTGTACATGGCGATTATCATTTTGAGCAAAATTCCGCCGCGCTCAAATGTGCTTCCAAGACCTGTTATAGTCGAAAAATATGGAATTCTTGCAAGTCTGCAGGCAAATCCGCCGTAAATATTGGGTTTTATTGTATAGGTCAAAACCACATCCGGGCGCTCGCTTTTTAAAAGCTTTCTATAAGCGCCAAAAAGAGCCAAGTCCTGTACAGGATTGACTCCGCGTCTGTTGATGTCAGTATGAACTACTCTGCAGCCTTCTGCAGTCAGCTCTTTTACCTTAAGATCATCAGGCAGGCTGATAACTATTTCATATCCTTCATACATAAGTCCCAGAAGAAGTTCATTTCTGAAATCATAGAGACCGCTTGATGAGTTTGCTAGTATTAACGCCTTTGGCATAATGTCACCTTTATGATTTATTTTGCTAATTTGTCCTCAGGAAGGATGCAGAGCTCGTTGTACTTCATCATGTACACGCCTTCCTGGTAATCACCGATGTTAACGGGATTTTCTTTACCCTTTAAGTTGTTGATGATGCATCTTGGGAAATTGACTCCACATGCATAGGCATGTGGGTATCCACCGCCAAAACGAGGATTTACTTCTGACAAATACCAGACATCTGTTGCATTGTCATAGAAAAGGTCGATGTCGATCATTCCTCTGTATCCAACAGTCTCAACAAAAGAAACTATCTGCTTAAAGAGCCTCTCATCCTTTACAGAAACTGATTTATCAGTTTCTCCGGCTCTCATCTTGATCTTTTCCTTGAGGAAAATATCTGTGCACTTGCCGGAAATAAGGTCAATGTATACATCAGCGCCGTACTCCTGGCCCCTCATGTACTCCTGAATGATAAGGTCATCAAAGTCGTGGAAAAGAGCTACAAGCATCTCTTTGGATTCTACGGCATTGATATTTATTGAAGCGCTACCGTTTCTGGGCTTTACAAAAACAGGGAAGTCTACTTCGCCAGCTGCCTTCGCTGTCTCAAAATCCTCTATTGAGAGATAACACTTTGCTGTAGGAATCCCCAGCTTAACAAGCATCTCGTACATGCGATATTTATCAAGGCTCGTCTCACAAAGCTCATATGAAGATACAATAGGTGTAATGCCTGCTTCAGTAAATCTGTCTGCGTTTTCTGCTATAAGAGAAAGCTCAGGATCTATAAGACTAAACACCCCATCTATGTTATTTCTTTTGCAGATTCCAAGAATCTCATCAATATAGAAGGGATCCTTGATTCTTGGAACAAGGATTGCTTCATCTGCTTCATATATAGCAGGGCCAAGGTTTGAACAGTCTGTTGCAAAGACCTTACCATTGTTGGCAAGCTCCTTTTTGAAAGCCTGTACTACCTTATTTCTGGTGCCTGCACTTAAAACAAGAATATTGGTACTCATGCTCTACCTCCGTATTTTATCAAGATCATCAAAAAACAACGGTGTTCCGCCTGTATGTATAAACAGGATATTTTTATCTGCTATATCATGATGCCTGATGTATTTTTCCATTCCAAGGAATGCTTTGCCTGTATATGTGCTATCAAGCGGCATTCCATACATAACAAGTGATTTTTGAATCACATCCTGGATCTCAGCATTTCCTTCTCCGTATCCGTCACCTGTATAATCATCCAAGAAAATGGTCTTATCCTGAATGTCCTGTTCAGTAATTTCTTTTCCAAGGTATGTGCCTGGTTCTTCTTTAAGAAATTCCCTAATACTGTCAATTACAACGTCTCTTCCGCGAGGATTCTTTCTGGCTATACTAATGCCTATGATCTTTTTGTCGTCCTCATTTTTGAGCTGTCCGCATACAAGGCCGGCATGTGTGGTGCCTGTGCCCGAAGCAAAAAAGATATAGTCAAAAGAAATACCATTTGCACGCTCAAACTCTTTTATTTCCTGATAACATTTTACATACGCGTAAGTGCCGATATTGCCGTGGCCTCCGCCCATAATAAAATATGGCTTATGGCCTGCAGCCTTTAACTCATCGAGTTTGTCATCAATTGTCCCGCTGACCTTATCAACCGGAACTGTTATTATCTCCGCACCAAACAGCTCCATCATTCGGCTGTTGTAAGTCACATCACTGACCTCGGAAGGTCCGATGATAACACACTTCTTTCCTCGCTCTGCGGCCATATTTGCCACAACTCTGCAGTGGTTCGAATGACTGCTTCCATAAGTTACTACATAGTCATAGTCGCCCTTATCTATATCCTGAAAAAAGTCAATGGCCTTCCTCGCCTTATTTCCACCAAAAGAATAAGGGATCATGTCTTCTCTTTTGACATACAGAGAAGGAAACTCAGCACTATTAAGTTTATAGGTCGGTGTCATATCCATGTTTTGACTCACTCTTTTATCTGCTGCTTTCTGTAATCATCAAAATCAGGAAGCGCATTAAGAACTACTCCGTCATGAGACAGAACTGTTTTCACTGTATCGATGATAACCTTGATATCTGTGGCAAATGAAAGATGCTCCACATAGTAGATATCGTATTCAAATTTCTTTTCCCAAGATATCGCGTTTCTGCCATGAGCCTGTGCATAACCTGTAAGTCCCGGTCTTACACTGTGTCTGAGTCTTTCTCTCTCGTTATAGTAAGGCAGATACTTAACCAGCAGTGGTCTTGGGCCTATAAAACTCATATCTCCCTTTAAGATATTAAAAAACTCAGGAAGCTCATCCAGGCTTGTTTTCCTAAGGAAGGTTCCAAACTTGGTGATTCTCTGCTCATCAGGAAGAAGGTTACCCTCTGAGTCTTTTTTATCTGTCATAGTCCTGAACTTATACATATTGAAGATCTTTTCATCCTTACCTGGACGGGCCTGTTTAAAAAGGACCGGACTTCCAAGGTTAACCCTTACAAGTACTGCCAAAATAAGGTATAACCAGCAAAAAAGCACCAGTATCAGAAGTGAAAGCAGGATATCAAGTAATCTTTTTATACAATTTTTGTACATAAAATACCTCGGCAAGTGCTCTACACAAAACATCTCTTAACAACTTCGATGATCACATCCTGCTGCTCAGGAGTCATCTTGTTGTCGCTTGGAAGGCAAAGTCCTCTGTCAAAGATGTCGCTTCCAACATCCTCAAAGCCTGTCTCCTTGATGTAGGCATTGCTTCTTGCTCTGCCGTTTCCTGTGGCTGTCACAAAGCCATTCATACGATAAATTGGCTGCATATGCATTGGTTTCCAGATAGGACGGCCTTCAGCATTAATAGCAGCAATTTTCTCAAGTATCTCTGTCGGGCAGCTTTTTCCGGGCTCTGAAATGTAGAGAGCTTCCTTCTCACCGCGTACGTGCCTGCACATTGCATCTTTATCTATAAGAATGCAGGAAAGCCAGTAATTTGGCTCACTGTTTTTCTCATCAAACGGATTCATTGTAACAGGAAGATCCTTAAAACCTTCTTTATAACGCTCATATATCGCCTTTTTCTGAGCGATATGTTCCTCAAGATATGGAATCTGACCTCTTACAACACCTGCTATAACGTTGCTCATGCGATAGTTAAAGCCAAGTTCCTCATGCTGATACCAAGGTGCATCTTCTCTGGACTGTGTTGACCACTTACGAACTTTGTGGGCGTCCTCTACACTATTTGTAACAAACATTCCACCTGATGAACCTGTGATGATCTTGTTTCCGTTAAAAGAAATCACGCTGTAATCACCAAAGAGTCCTGTCTGTTTTCCTTTATATGTAGCGCCAAGGGATTCTGCTGCATCTTCAACAATAAGAGCTCCGTGTTTGTCGCATACTTCTTTGATTTCATCAATTTTACCCGGTGTTCCATAAAGGTGAGCAATTACTACAAGCCTAACATCAGGATAAATCTCAAAAGCCTTCTCCAAAGCCTTGGGATCCATGTTCCAGGTGTCTCTTTCAGTATCAATATATACTGCTTCTCCGCCTTCGTATGCCACAGGATTAACTGTTGCATCAAAAGTCATGTCTGAACAAAAAACTTTTTTACCTTCAAGACTTCCATGTCCCACCTTGGGCTGACCGTACAATCTCTCTCCTGCAAGTTTGATTGCAAGATGAAGTGCTGCTGTTCCACATGATAAAGCAACTGCATCCTTACAGCCGATTTTTTCTGCCATAAGGCGTTCTATCTCGTTAATATTTGCTCCAACCGTAGACATCCAGTTTGTTTCATAGGCTTCCTGCATGTATTTAAGCTCATCACCATGCATGGTTGGAGAAGAAAGATAAACTTTTTTCTCAAATCTTTTTATTTCCATGATGCCTCCATTACTCTTATCCGCTACACAAGATTCAATAAAATCTCATCAGGTACATCGGCAAGTGTTTTTACTCTTCATTAATCTTTTCTGCTGCCTTTTTCAGAGCTTCCATATGCTCGGCAGACTTATCTTCCTCATTGTCTGTAGGATGATATGTCGTAACAATTTCCCGAACCAGCATCTTAATATCAGGAGCTTCTGCCCTTGCAGCTTTATGAAGTCTTTCGAGCTCTGAAAAGAACTTCATCTCATCAAGCTCGATTGGCTTTCCTATATGAATCATCTTGTTTGCTGTATCCTGAAGCCCTTCCTCATCCATGAGCATTTCCTCATAGAGTTTTTCTCCGGGACGAAGTCCTGTAAATTCAATCTTAATATCCTCTCCGACCTTAAAACCGGAAAGTTTAATAAGATTTTCTGCAAGATCCAGTATTCTTACAGGTTCACCCATATCAAGGACAAAAATCTCTCCGCCTTTTGCAAATGCTCCGGCCTGAAGCACAAGTGAAACCGCTTCAGAAATTGTCATAAAGTATCTGATAATGTTAGGGTCTGTTACTGTAACAGGTCCTCCTGCCATGATCTGTTTTTTAAACAGAGGAATAACTGAACCGTTTGATCCGAGTACATTGCCAAATCTGACTGCAACAAACTCTGTATCATAGTGCTTGTTGAAAGTCTGAACAATCATCTCGCAGATTCTTTTGCTGGCACCCATAACATTTGTCGGGTTTACAGCCTTATCCGTAGAAATGAGAACAAACTTCCTGGTTCCGTTCATGGCTGCTGCCATAGCAGTCTTCCAGGTTCCGAATACGTTGTTCTTGATAGCTTCTCCCGGGCTGTCTTCCATGAGCGGTACATGCTTATGGGCAGCCGCGTGATAAACGATGTCCGGCTTGTATGTTTCAAAGATTGTATTTATCCTAAGCGTATTTCTGACAGACGCTATAAGAACCACCAGATCAAGATCCTGATATTTTGTCTTAAGCTCCTGCTGAATGTCATAGGCGTTGTTCTCGTAAATATCTACAATAATAAGTCTCTTTGGTGAGTGCTGGGCGATCTGTCTGCAAAGCTCAGAGCCAATGGAACCGCCACCACCTGTGACCATGACAGTCTTGCCGCTTACATAGCCTGCAATGGAATCAAGGTCAACTGCGATCGGGTCTCTTCCAAGAAGGTCCTCTACTTCTACATCACGAAGTCTTGATACATTAACTTCGCCATTGACAAGCTGGTACATTCCCGGAAGGGACCTCAACTTACAGTCGGTGTTCTTACAGATATCAAGAATTTTCCTGAGTTCCTGCCTCGAAATTGAAGGCATGGCGACAATAATCTCATCAATATCGTAAAGATCCGCGCACTCAACAATTCTCTCGCGACCGCCCACAACTCTGATTCCCTGAATATATTTTCCCCACTTTTCAGTATCATCATCAATAATGCACTTGATGGACATGGTGGAGAAATTACTTGTAATAATATCCTTAATGATTATATTAGCAGCTTCACCTGCTCCAATAATCATTACAGCCTTGGAATTATGCTTGTTTTCTGCCCTGTGCTTCTGTGTCCTAAGAAATCTATAGGAGAATCTGCTGGCAAAGATCAGTGTTATCAAAAGAAATGTATACAGGAAATAGTAGCTCTGTGGCACAGGCTGATCCTCAGATTTAAAAAACTGAAGGCCAATGGCATTAAGCACGCCTGAAAGCACGCAGCCCATGACAAGATTTTGAAGCTCTCTTTCTCCCGCATATGCCCATAAACTGTCATAGAGCTTAAACAGATAAAACACTAAAAGTGTCATCAGTATATTAATTGGCAAAAAAGTTGTTACGGGATTAAGGAAATGTTCAGGAATAGTACCAATCCTGAACTCATATCTTATAAGGATTGCCACGTAACTTGCCACAATAACGCTGATGATATCGTATATTATCAGACCTGTTCTTCTATATAGTTTTTGATAATTAAATGGTTCTTTTTCCTTGCGCATATCATCTTGCCCTTTTGCCAAATAATAATGGTGCTATAGCAAACATCAGTGCCAGTGTCATTGGATTACTGAACATAAATACCCATTCGCTTATGCCTGCAACAGCGAATCCAAGTATAACCGCAAATGGCACCAGCGCCAACGGTTCATTTTTCTCTTTCTTGTAAAAAGAAAGTCCGCCGGCTATTCCGCATACCATAAATGCTATAAACAAAATCCCCACTATAATTCCGTGGTCATATGCCACCTGTATATATGTGTTGTGAGCATGAACAGCTATTTCTCCATTAGGAAGTTCAGCTCCCATCTCATCATGCCCTGTCAGATTCAGTTCTTTTAAATAGGACTTGAATATAGTTATTCGTCCATTTGAAAGCACATCAATGATATTTGAAGAATCAACATATTCATTGACCTCTTCTGTAAACATCAATAGTGCCAGCTCTGCTCTTGTTATTGCAGCTGATGCCAAAAGCTCATTCTTGTCAGGATCCGTTACAAATCCATATTTTTGCTGTTGCTCATCACTTCCTTCATATTCATTGCCATAATAATCAAGGTAAGGATCTCCGGTCACCGGATCATAGTTATATATGTCTGTCGGATAATCGTAATCTCCGACTGAAAGTCCCAAAATCTTGCCGGCAAAGAGGTTTGCGAATCTCTCAACACACATAAAATTGGGGTTGCCCCATGCAGCACCGCCTCTTATGAATTCATCTGTGTCATCAATTGCGTACACAACAGGTCTTGCAACAATAGTAGGGATAATTCTCTGTAACGTAAATGCACCGGGGAAGCATACAATTACACTAATTATCATAACAAGCAGCATTCTAAAAAATTCACCCTTGTATCTCATTGCAGTAACTATAAGTACAAGCAAAATACATACGCCCATAGCAAGATATGCTGTTCTTGATACGGTGAATATTGCATAAGATGCAATCCATCCAAAAAGTACAATTTCTTTCCACGCATTCTTTATAACCTGTTTTATTCCGGTTCTGTCAGGAATTGCCACAAGCTTAGCTGTTAAAAGAACTGCTGCCACAGCCCCCATAAATGTGAAGTACTCTGCTGTCACAGTAACCGTGTGGAAAAGAAATCCGAATCGTCCGCTTACGTATCCTGAAAAGTAACGATGAAGAAGGCTAAATACAAGAGATATAGCAAAGTTCATCATTAGTCCACCTGAAACTATCTTGATAAAATCCTTTTTATAATTGCAGACAGACAATCTTACGTAAAGACATGTAAAAGTGGCTGCAAGCGCAACTCCCCACCATCTCGTATTTCTCATAACTACAATTGAAGCAAGGAATATTAAAACCAACACTCCATACGGTGAGATCACATAATCCGATATCTTTTGCTCAGCATTTGAGGATACTTTTCTCTTAATGAATCCGATCAGAAGTCCTGTTAAATTAAGGGCAAGTACTCCTCCGAGAATCACTATGATAATTCCGTATTTAAGGATCATGTTGTGCAAATCATATTCTTTTTCAGTATCAGCAAGAGCATGAGCATAATAATAATTCACACCATAAACAGTTGAGCAGACTATCCACACCAGATTGAATATATTAAACAGCTCTTTATAGCTTAGAGTTAGAATCATGAAAACAAGAAGCCATATGAGCATTCTTCTCTCTGAAATTGTGTGATAAATATCAAACAGGTCATTCATGTAATCGCAGGCGTACCATATAGCCATAGCCATGGAAAACATCATCAGCACATAGACCACTTTATTCCTGACATCAATTTCATCCCAAAACGATACGCCGACCTGATTCTTTACCGCTTTGTGATTAACTGCATAAAATGCTATTCCGGCACTGATAATCAGTCCGACTTCATAAAAAATAATATCAACAGCTCTCATGTCAAAGATTTTCAATGGAAATACCATGATCATAAGTACACCAAAGAATATTGCAATCAAAGGATTGAGTGCCACTTTAAGAGTCTGTCTGATCGTAACAAGAGCGTTTTTCTCAGATCTGTTCCTGTAATAAAATCCAATAATAAGACACAAAACTATTGCTACTGCAACAATACCGGCCATAAGCTCAAGGGAAAATGCCTTGGATATTGGCATTCTGTATTTGTATATTGCTGCGAGGTGACGGGCAGGAACTTCTTCACCATTTCTGTACAATCCCCCTGTATAGGCTGAGGAATCGGAAACACTTTCATAAGCCACGTTATATCTGGATCTGCAACCGGTAAGATATAGATAATACTCTTCTCCCACCTCTACATCATACTCAATAGGGATTGTCACGTAACCGGGAAGCTCAAATTCAGCAGTATCAACGTAGACATAAAAGAGCTCACCGTAATATTTATCCATTAGTATTGCACTTAAATATCTGCCTTTTTCAACATCTGTAACATAAACATCTATAGAACTTAATCTGTCATACTGAGTTACAAATTTCTGAGAAACAGAATATTCAGTGTTTACAAATTCTTTCTCATCAAGAAGCTGTCCACCGGCAGAAAAGCTCTCTACCTTGGTCCAGATTCTGAATGGAAATATGCTGAGCACAGCTATAAGAGCAAGTAGTAGTACTACCGCTCTGCATGCAGTTTTTTTATCTATAACTTTTCTCATTTTTTTGCCTTTTCTCACCAAAAACTATCACTCAATAATACCATACAGGCCATAGCTTATCAAATCTGTGGCTGCGCGGGCGAATGTGGCTACGCAGACGTGTGACAACGTGTATGTGCATTTTTGCTGACGTTTCCACTTCATGAAAAACGTAACGGTACTAAGTCGTCATAAAACGCCGACTAAGTACCGACGTTTTTCAAAACAGCAAAACTACACATGCACTCTTGTCACACTGTATTTTACAAATCATATTTTTGTGCTCCCAGTCACTAACAATAGTGGCAATGCAAGCCATAAAATCACAACGTATCGAACTAAATATGTCGGCCCCAGGATTACTGTAAGCCATACGAGTAATATGAGCAAAAACGGAAATATGTTCTTATAATCCCTTTTATATAGTCTATACGCAAGAATGTATAAATATATAATTATTAACAATCCTGGCGAAAAAATAAGTGCAAGAATCGGAAAATCATTATGAAATGGGCCTATTGATATATATCTGTAGAAACTATCTATAGCAGGTATAAAGCTATGTCTTTCCCCAGGGAGTTCTACTTCATAACCAAAATAAGAGCTTTCGTCATAAGTGAAGGTGTAGACAGTGGTTCCCTTGTATACATTTATGTTTGCAGGAGGATACCAGTATCCGTATGAAGTAAGAAGCCAGGCATTTACATAGGTCATGGGGTGACTCTTAAAAAGTTTAAACCATAATTTCCAGAAGTCTGTCTTGTTCTGTTCGTAGAGTTCATTGTTAAAGCCAACCTTCACAAGGTCTGAGACTCTTGGAGTATATTTGTTTAAGTTTTCTTCAGGAATGTAGGCCTTTAAAGTATTTATATCTTCAAGGCTGAGACTATCTTTGTCATAGGTATATACCCTTGCCATCTGCATAATAGGCACGGTAAGCATTTCCTGATGATGAGGAGTGCTACTTGCAAGAGCCAATGAAAGGGTTGTTGTTATAAGAAGATATAAGATAACAGGCGCTATTAACATTGATATAAGAACTTTTGAAAGTTTTTTTATGAAGAATATAAGCGTAAAGGGAATAAATACAAGATATGCATAAAATCCATTGTGTCTAAAGCATGGCATAAGGCACGCAACAACTATAAACGCAATTACCTTGCATCTACTTGCTAAATAACCTTTGGGATTATTGATAAGTTGTATCAAAAGAGCTGTTAAAAGAAGGAGCAGAGAAGAAAACAGTCCATCTTTACTAGAACAGAGGGTATACATTACAATTGTTGGAAATACGCCATAGTAGATTGTCCAGATGATTCTGCTTTTTTTCCCTATTCCTCTTTTTTGCATGTAGGTAATAACGTAGGCAAAAATACAGGTTATCACCAGCATCTGCAGAAATATATAAGAAAATATTCCCAGATTCCATGAGCCTGTGATTTTGTGGAAAAGAGCTATTGTACCCCCAAGAAGCAGTACGTGAAGAAGTGGATGATGAGTTGTGAAAGTCCTTGTAAGAACTTCATTTAGCTCTTCCTGAGCATCATAGACAAAAAAGCCGGGATATTCGGCTAAAAGTACCACTAGTCCTAAAGCCGCAAGGATTCCCCATTTTGATAAGTGCTCCCTGGTAAATAATATTTTTTTATCTGAAGTATCTTCCGGTGATGCAGTTACAAGTGTAAATAATCCAAAGAGCTTTTTCCCGAGATGCGCCTGTTCATAATTTCTCCAGACATATCTGGTATCTATAGTAATAACGATCATAAGGCCGAGCATGGCATACATGGCGTTTTTATCTGAAAGATCAACTTTGTCCAGCATTTCAAGCTGGTATCCGATCACCAGAAAAAAGCCTGTAAATATGCCAAATAAGCCTGACACCAGCCAGACTCTTATTTGATCTTTATTTATTCTTAAGTTCCCCCTTTTTTCCTCTGAATACACTTTTTTGCCCCAAATTAATAATAATTACTGAATCAGACTGTAGCGAAATAACCTGAATAGTTTAATTTCCGAAAGATTATACTCAGTCTTCCTTATCTGCCGTGGTTTCTCTTATTACATATTGCGGATTTTTGTTCTGTGAAATATAAACTCTTCCCAAATACTCTCCCACCATTCCCAGCATAAGCATGAGCATTCCTCCAATAAACATAATGGCACTCATCATTGCTGAAAATCCAACCGGAACATTAGGATTTACAAATTTCTTGATAACAGTATATATCCCATATAAAAATCCGAAAAAAGCAAATATACTGCCTGATAATGTAGCTATTCTAAGCGGTTTTATGCTAAATGCAGTAAAGCCGTTTATCCACAATCCAAGAAGCTTTGCGAATGTATATCCACTGGCTCCTACTTCTCTTTTCCTGTGATTAACATCCACGTTAACTATATTCTTGGTACTTCTAAGCACCAGGCCTATAACGTATGGATATGAGCTGTCGTACTTAACCATTTCATCAACAACAAATCTTCTCACGCCAAAATAGCTTGAAACAAACAGTTCCTTGGGTTTTCCAAGCATAACACTTGCCATCCATTCATTCATTGCTGTTCCAAAATTCCTGAAAAGATTGTGCTGCTTGTGGCCATATCTGGCATATACCGCATCTGCGTCACCTTCAAGAGCATTAATGAGCTTATTTACCTCGTTGGCAGGTGTCTGCCCGTCATCATCAAGACAGATAACATAATCTCCTTTGGCATTCTTCAGTCCTGCCATTAAGGCAGCATGCTGACCGAAGTTTTTGGCAAAGTTTATTCCAAGAATTTTTTTATCATCTCTTTTGCCTGCTATTTCCTGAATCTTGCCCCAGGTATTATCAGGAGAGCCATCATTAACAAGGACAATCTCATAATTGTAATTTAGTCCTGCCATTGTTTCATCTATTTCATTTATTACCGATTCAAGAGTCTGTTCCGATCTGTAGCAGGGGATTACAAAACTCACAAGCTTATTTTTCATAACTTTTTTCACCTCTGTCAGTGACACGTTTCTGGCTTTCTAAATTGAGTCTGATATGTATTTGATAGCTTAACAAGATACGCTTCATACTGTGTCAAGCTCCATAAGTATCATATCACTTTTCTCCCCGTCGCTACATTCTACCATGGGGAGGTCGCTTATCTTAACAAAGCCGGCATTCTTATAGCTTTTAATAGCCGCTTCATTGTACGTAAATACTCTTAAGATAAGCTTTTTTAATCCTAATGTATCTCTAGCATAATCCGTAGCCAGGATTGCTGTCTCATTGCCATAGCCTTTGCCAATGCAATCATCTTCACCAATAAATATACCATATTCAGCACTGTGAGCCACATTGTCAATATCCCTAAAGTACACGCTTCCCACAGGACGATTATTTTTTTCCATCTCACAGATTATGAGCTGAACAACTTCTCCCGTCTCGACCTTTGTTTTAATCCAGTTCTCGTGGATTTCATTTGTAAATTTCTCCCTGTAAACGAAGTTTCTGCGAACTCGCGGGTTATTTCTCCATTTCACAATCAAATCCGTATCATCTTTTGTCATTAATCTAAGAGATATCTTTTTGCCAACTATTGTCATATTTATACCTTACTTATAGCACATGAAAAATTTTGCTGAAAATATAATTTAGTGATGAATTTCTGATAATATCGATACTCATGTATTCTTAAATTAAAAATTTAAGAATACATCAACCATCTGACTTAACTGAATAAACTGCAAAAGCTTCAGCCACGGTATCCACCTGTGTAATATCAACATCGAGGCCTTTCTCATTGTAATAGTCAGAAAGCCACTGTATGTCCTCTGATTTATTTTGAACCACATAAACGTTATCAAGCAGAATTGCATCCTGCATGGATTCAAAGCCATAAGCCTTAAATTTCTTAATCGTCAAGGGACTTTTTGAAGCCCATCCACCCATGAGGTCATGGTTTCCATAGGAGTTATCCACATTTTTGAACATTTTTTCAGAGAAAAAAGTCTCTCCCTCCACCATATCTTCACCGCAGGACACTCCGGTATAAACATCTATAAAGTAAAAATTGTTCTTATTATCTGCAAAATACTCATACAATGCATCATAGTGATGTCGCATTTTAGCTCTTGATTCCATTTCAGCTTTGACAATATGAACCTGATTTGGAACAGAAGAAAGAGAAACCAGCGCTATAGCTGTCAGTACAGCCATCGCTACTTTGAAGCTCTTTTTTGCTCTTATAATAAGCATACCAAGAAGGACTGAAATCTCCATGAGATAAAGTGGATGCGTAATTCGTATGGGATCCCTTCCTCTTACGATTATATAAAGCCACAGTGTAGTTCTACACGCAAACAAAAGCGCCAAAAGTGCTACAACAAGAAAAAAGTTCCTTTTATCTCTCTTTTCCTTTGGGAAAAGATACATGAGTAACACGCCAACATACAAAACCATAGATACAATGTTCCACGGAAAATCAGTCATCGGATACTCAAAGCTCTTTTGGTATGTTACCTGTCTTAATCTGTACAGATACTTGCCTGTAGCAATGCGAAGCTGCGCAAGAAGCGGTATTTCATCATTTTTTAACGCATCTGCATAATCTGCTACCGCCCAAAGTGTATCGGCGTTTATCTCATCATCTATACCAAAATTGTAGTTGACAAGAAGTTTTTGTTCACTTTCGGAAAGCCCAATGCTTTCATAGAACTCCTTATTCTCATTGTATTCCGGAATATATTGGAAATCATAGAGCTCTGTTCTGGCATTAAACAAGTCATCAAAGATTTTCCACTCATCTGATGAATAAGCAACTTTGTGCATAATCTGGCTTATCAGAATGATAACTGCAATTGCCGCCAAAAGCTTACAGTAATTTGCAAATTCTTTTTTAGTAAGAACCCATTTTATCAATATTCCCATAAGGACAACAGGAAGTGTCAAAAGAAGCATCTCGGATCTTAAAAGATAAGCTATTGCAATCAGTACCGCTGCCCAATAGAGCTTTTTGTCTTTTTCCCGATGAGCGAAGATTAAAATAACAGACGTTGCCGATAAAAATCCACATGTAAAGGTGTATTGTACAAATAAAAAATGTGCTCCTACAACTCCAAGCATAAAAAGCAGAATTGAAGTTGCTGGAATAAGCCATAATCTGTTTTCTTTCAAGCTTTCCAAAACCACATATGTGATAACAAATACGCAAAGAGCCTGCAAAAAACATAAAAAGATGCCGTACCAGTCAAGAGCCCCACTAATCCTGTAGAGGACAGAAATAAAGGCACTGATCGGGTACAGCATCTGTATATTGTGTCCCTCCGGAACGCCTGTATAGGCGCCGGAGAGTAAATCTTTCATAAGAACATCATCATTCAGATCAAAATAATAGTCTCCACAAAGAGCGCTAAATAGCATAACAAGTGCAGCTACTGCAGCTGCCCCGATAATATTTAAGCTTTTTCTGGTTTCCTCCATAGTTTTGCTCCAAATTCAGTTAAATTTGTAGTACTCCTTAACTCTCATAACTACTTCATCAAGGTCTTCTTCCTTGAGATTATAGTACATAGGAAGACGAAGGAGTCTCTCACTTTCTTTAGTAGTGTATTTATCCTCACCTCTAAACTCACTGTATACAAGACCGGCCTTAGAAGAATGAAGAGGAATATAGTGTGATGCAGGAAGGATGTCATTGGCTTTCAGGTAGTCAATAAGCCCCTGTCTTTCTTCAAAGTCTTTACACTTGATATAGAACATGTGCGCATTGTGAACACACTCTTCAGGAATATAAGGAAGCTCTATCAGCCCCTTATCAGCCATATCTCTGAAGGCATCATAATATCTGTTCCATGATTTTAATCTATTGTTATTAATTTCCTCAGATAACTGTAGCTGAGCATAAAGATAAGCCGCATTCATATCACTAGGAAGATATGACGAGCCCAGCTCTATCCAGCTGTATTTATCGACTTTTCCAAGCTTATAAAGGGTACGATTTGTTCCTTTTTCTCTGATTATGATAGCGTTATCCACATAGGTTTCATCCCTTAAAAGGAGCGCTCCACCCTCTCCCATGCTATAGTTCTTGGTCTCATGGAAGCTGTAGTTACCAAAATCACCAATAGCCCCGAGAGCCTTACCCTTATATGTAGACATTACACCCTGGGCAGCGTCCTCTATAACCAGAAGATTATGGCGCTTTGCAATGTCCATGATAGTATCCATTTCACAACCTACGCCTGCATAGTGAACAGGAACGATTGCTCTGGTTTTAGGAGTTATAGCTGCTTCTATCTTGGTTTCATCAATATTCATGGTATCAGGTCTGATATCTACAAATACGATTTTGGCTCCTCTGAGTGCAAAAGCGTTGGCTGTAGAAACAAAGGTAAATGAAGGCATGATAACTTCATCCCCTTCTTTTATCCCTGCAAGAATTGCAGCCATTTCCGTGGCATGTGTGCAGGAAGTTGTAAGAAGTGCCTTTGTCACTCCTGTCTTTTTCTCTATCCACTCGTTGTCAAGAGCTGTATATTTTCCGTCGCCGCAGATTTTCTGAGCTTCGACACACTCTTTTATATAATCAAATTCTTTTCCTGTGTATGGTGGAACATTAAAATTAATTCTCATAAATTACGCCTTTCTGCCTGATGCCGGTCATTTCTTTTCAAGGAAAATCTTTCTTGATATAAAATTATAAACCATAACCACGCCGGTTGCACCAAACTTAAAGAATACATCCTTGGCAAAGCCTGCGCTCATAATACTCTGAAGCCATGGCCAGTTAAGATAAATAATATCAAATCCTATAAATAAACAAATTTCGTTGATTCCAAGTCCGATGATACTGAGCACCAGAAAAATAACGAACTCTTTTTTTCTGCTCATATCCTCTTTTCTCTCAAAAACGAACTTAAAGCTGAGGATATAGTTGGCAATAACGGAAACAGTAAATCCCAAAAGTGCTGAAATCAGATAGTACTGCGGAAAAGCCATGCTAAAACCTGTAGTTTCAAATACCACATTAAATATTCTGTAGATTACATAATCGATGATAAATGCAATTACCCCAACAACACCAAATTTAGCAATCTGCGCTAACAGTTTGTTCATAATAATACTCCTTATTATCTGTCGTTCTGAGCGAATACCATAAATCTTTCACCCTCGAAGATTTTATTATAACCGTGATTTATAATATAGTCCATTAAAATATCATATTTCATTCCTATATTGGCATAGTCTGCCATGTCTTTTCCAATGATTACAGTTGGTGTCGGCGCTTCTGATACTGAAAGATCCATAAGCTGATTATCAAAATTTTCAATGCTGTAGCTGTCAAGATCAGGCCACGTTGTATCAATAGCCGGAGTCATATCAAAAAGATATGAAATTCCGGGAATGCCTCCAAAAAGAATGACTTTTGTTCCAAGAAGATTGTTTTCCTTTAAGACCAAAGACAACTCCTCTAAAGTCTCCGCATTATACTGAGTTGTAACCATATGCTTTGCTTTATCAATACTTACAAGACTGTCTCTTGGCGTTCCGTCTGCGCCGTCCATAAATGAATATCCAAAATGGAAAAAGGCTCCCTGTATAAAAAGAACTATAAGAATAAATGTAAACACGGCTTGCCAGGCGAAGTTAAAATGTGCTTCACCGGCTCTTTGCATCATTCTCCTAAAAAGCCACAGAACTATCGGAGCAATCAAAAACATGTTATTAAGAATAGGAAAAGTGTAATTATTACTTCCTATCGGTGTGATCAAAATAAGCATAAGTGCAGTAAATGCCAGCGTCTGTTCCTGTCTGCTTCCGTTAAGAACCCCAAGACTTCCTGTAACTGAAAGAATTATTCCAAATATGATGAACATCATGGCAGCCTGAAACATGGAATCATAGTAATAATAATTTCTTGTAAACACACCTGTGGAAAAATAATACTTTGTAAGAACCAAAATTCCACAGACATATAAAATTTTCTTTATCATCACGTATTTTTCCGGTATAAGCAGGAACATAATTATCCCAGCCGCAATGCATGGAACAAGAATAAACATATTGGATAAGGTTGTACCATAAGCTTCAAGAATAAGACCTATCATGCCACCTGACGAATAATCGGAAGCGCCTTCGGTCATCCCAAAAAGTCCTGCAATTCCCTGAATATAAGCTGTAGGACCATATTTTATGACGGTGTATAAAAAAGGAAGTCCAAATCCTGCCAGAAATCCAAGAATACAAAAGCCGGTTCTTTTTATGACTTCACTGAACCTGTCTTTTGTGACAAATCCGTAAAACCATAAAACCAAAATAAGTGACGTTTCTACAATATTGGGAAATCTTACCATCACGTTAAGTCCCAGAAAAATACCGGCAAAAAACAGATATAAATTCTGTCTTTTCCACCCGAATATGCCAACCAGCAAAAGGATTGTTCCTAAAGTAAAGAAAAGGTATGTCAGATAATTGTAAAGAATAACTCTGGGACTAAAACAGATACTCTCTGCTATAAATTCACCTATAAAAATCATCCATCCGGGCATGAATTTCTTGAGGAAATAGTAGGAAAACAGAGCAATAATGCTGGTTACAAAGCTGCAATATATGCTAAATCCAAGCATCGTGCCTGATCCGGGAAGGTGCATTATTAATGCTCCCGTTACATTACTAAAATATGTGGAGAAGAGCCACATTGGATTAAGAGTTTCAATAAACTCAAAATTGGCAAGGGAATACATGGTATCAGATATATCAAGGCCCTGATTAACACCGATCAAAGGGTACAACAGCAAAATAACCGGAAAAATATATCTTTCCAGTGGCGCCTGAAACTTTTTTAAATTATAAAAATAGCTCCTGATATTTTTTAACATAAATCCTGATCCAATTGTCTTATTTTATTAAAAAGCCATGTGTCATGTAAAACTCTGCCAACATATTCGAATATTATCTTACGTATCCAGTCCACAAATACTCCTGCCGCAAAAATTATAATAATAGATACAGCCAGATGCAGAGCATAAAGCGGAACGCTGTAAGTCGGAACGGGTCCAATAAGATGCTCTATCCACTCTACCCATCTATCCTTCATTTCGATATGCATATGCAGCAGATAAACCCCAAAGGTAAATGGCGCTACGAATCTAATAACATCTGCTGCCTTATTTTCTTTTGCCCTGTAGTATCTAAAAAAAGAAAACAGCCCAAGAGATCCTGTCAGGGTAAAGAAGAAGTTAAGATGAAGAGGTACTTCTGAATAATAAATAAAACCGCCTGTAGTAAGGTTAATATAGTAGAGCACAAAGCTCATAACTGCAATAATCACACAAGATGCAAAAAATACAACAAGACTGTTTCCCGCATTGTAGAATACTTTTACATCATATTTGCGAATGTAGGCTGCTATCAGATAAAGAACTATAAACCAGCCAAAGTCATATCCATAGTGATCTGTCACAAACATTACCGGTACAAAACTCTTTATTATGCAGAACCAGATAAGAAGACCTATAATAACTGCCTTCATCTGTTTTCTTGAAAGATTATTGATTCCGGCATTCATTACAGGTGCCAACACGTACATGATAATATAGGCTGTAATAAACCAGTAATGCTCTGAAGAAATCGGAAATATGTATTGAGCTATTTTGTATATGTTGTCATTGGGGTGTACCACATAAGTGCCGGCAATGATCATGGCAATTGAAATGAGAATAGTATAAAAGTAAACCTGACAAATAAGCTGCAAAATTCGGGAAATTCTAACCTTCGTCCCGGAGAGAAAATAGCCGCTGATAAACACATATGTATTAAGTCCTGTTATACAAAAAGCTTCCAAAATGGTTGCATAAGCCTGTACTCCTGTAATAGGCTCTCCTAAATGAAGAAGGGTATCACAGTGAGCATTGTAATGCAGCACCAATATCATAACCATCGCTATTATTCTGAGCAGCTCAAAGCCCACATTTCTTTTTGTCATTTAATCACGGCCTTTCCATCAGTTATGCTGTAAACCATATCGCATTTTTCAATAGTCTGAAGTCTATGAGCAATAATAACAAGTGTCTTCCTTCCATGTAAACGATTAATTGAATCCATAATAGCTGCTTCTGTTTCATTATCAAGAGCTGATGTTGCTTCATCAAGCACCAGAACTTCCGGATCCTCAAAAAGAGCTCTTGCTATTCCGATTCGCTGCCTTTGTCCACCGGATAATCTGATACCCCTTTCTCCAATTCTGGTATCAAGACCTTCAGGAAGACTTCTTACAAATTCATCGAGAGCAGCTTCTTTAAGAGCCTGCCACACCTTGTTATCATCTATTTCATCGTCAGCGTAACCAAAGGCTACGTTCTTTCTGATTGTAGAATCGATCATAAATATAGTCTGCGGAATATAACCAATATTTTTAAGCCACTGTGGATAATGCTCCATAACGTCAACACCGTCTGCGTAGATGTGACCGCTTACAGGCTTTAAAAGTCCGAGCATTACATCCACAATAGTGGTCTTTCCTGCACCTGATGTTCCAACAATACCTACAGACTTCCCTACAGGAATTTCCATATCGGCATTATCAAGAACAAATTTATCTGTTCCCGGATATTTATAGGATATATTATCAAGGGTAATGCTCTTAAGTACAGGTAATTTTTCTACTTCTTTCTTTTTCCTGTAATCCTCACTGTTATATGAAATAGAACCATCATGGATTTCCATCTGAAGATTATCGCTTACATTCATAAGGAAAGGCTCAAAATACGCTATTGAAGTCAGATAGTTATTTATCCTGTTGGCGCTGGGAAGAAGTCTTGCTGCTGCAGCTGCTAAAACTGTAAGCTGCGGAAGGAGCTGAGTAAGGCTTGTTCCTCTTGCCATAACAACGAGCATATAGCCTACCATTCCTGCAATGGCAATTGTTTCTATCAAAAGTCTTGGAGTGGAATTATAAAGGTTGTATTTCTGAACTGCATTAACATATCCGGCTCCGCAGTCAGCATAACCGTTTATGAAATAATTCTCTTTGTTGGCTATCTTTATTTCCTTTATTCCGGTAACAGACTCATCAATCCACTTATACAGACCGCTGTAATAGTCCTGATTATCCTGTCCGGCCTTAGTCATTACAGGCTTGATAAAGTATTTGATAACAAGAAGGACAAAAACTAATAAAGCCGCTATAGTAATTGTCATTTCAGCATCCTGACTGATCAAAATTGCGACAAGGCAGATGAATACAATAATCTCACTTATGAGCTGAAGACTGCTGAGGATCAGTCCATACATGTTATTGACATCAGATGTTATGTTTCTCTGGATTACGCTTGTATCGGCATTAAGATAATATTCATAAGGCCTTTGCATGAAGTTGATCATCATTCGTCTTGATGTAGCAAACTGATTGGTATAAACGAATCTAAGCTGAACAACATTCATGAAAAAGAGAAATATATTCTTTATTACAAATACCAGTATCAGCATAACCATAATAAATGCTGCAAGCTGGGTCGGAGATGAAAAATTAAATACATTGTAAATAAAAGAAAGGATAGTGCTTTTCTGAATCTGCTCAGGATCGACTACAACCTGCATAACAGGGGCAATAAGTGCAATTCCCATGGATTCAAGAACACCACCTATAAGCATCATTATAACTATGCCCACCATCTGCCTCTTTTGTTTGGCATCAAGGAGCTTCATTACTTTTTTATATATTTTTCGCATAAAATAAACCCTTCTGTTACTATTTATCAGTTTGCTTGCTTCTACAAGTGATTTGCACAGTTAAAGCTTAACAGTAACAATTTTATTTAGTCGGTAATAGCCTCATTTTGTCTGTGAATCTCAGGAGCCTCATATTTATCCATAAAATCATCTCCCAAATATATCTTTTCATTCACAAATTCAATTGAATCCACAACAGTATATACAGAGACCAAACGATCAAATTTAATATTTTCAATAAAATTTAGCATTTCCATTGGAAATGAGCCATCCAAAATAACAGCTTCCGGGAATAACGGACTATAATCCAGCAGGTCTCTTGGGTGTTGCTTAATAATAACGCTTGCTTTTTGACCTTCAATCTCGCCATATTCCTGAATAATATCCTTAAATATTTTAGCCCTTGTGTCAAGGTCACATAAAGGTTCTGACAAAACCAGCAATGTCCCGGTCTTTCCTGCAACCTTCTTTTGTATTTCCTTAGTGTCATCTACAAAAAGATCAAGCATCAGATCCTTTTCTGTCTGTGTCAATCTATCTGTAAGATTCTTTCTGGGAAGTTCCACGTATTTGGGACAAGGATATTTAAGAACTGAAATGTCGTTGACCTCCATATCCAAACAGTACCTGCTATATCCGTTCTGAATATGGATAAGTCCCATTGACGCCATCCATGCTTTTATTTTAAAGTGTCCTCTGTTGTCATACCTTGCTGTGTCATAATATCTTATGCAGTCAAGCCCATCTTCAAGGGCATGGTACTTTATCTTTTTATAATTAAGATAATAGCCTATTGGATCAGAGTCGCAAAATACGTAAATGTCTCTATACTGAGAAAAATCCATGGGAATATATTTTTCCTGAAGCTGTCCGAATCTTCTGCAAAATTTGATGCGCTTAAGCATATTGATTGCTATATTTCCTGAATCTTCCTTTAAAGGCTTAAGCTCAGGAAAAAAAGTATCAAGCTTTTCATCATACTCAACAACTTTATCAAAGATCGGGTTCTTTTTTGCCCTTTCAACCATCTTGCCAAAGTTATTGGACATCTTGGAAAGTACAAGTGTAGCCTTTCCTTTATCTCCTATATAAAATTCCTTCAAACATGCCACATACACATGATAGAAGGTGTGGCACACATATATTCTGTCTTTCATCTTGGTTTATTTTCCACTTCTCAAATCTCTATAAAACCACAATAGTCTGTAGTAGGCATAAAAAAACAGTTGTGATTTCATTTGATATGCGATAAGCTTTTTCTCTTCTGGATGTATCTTATCAATGTAGTAGCTGTTACTTTGAAAATCCGGAAATGTTTTTTTCATTTCCCCGGCCAGAGCCTTGGTAAACGCATAACACCCTTTTACCTTTGACTTTTTAGGCATAGCAGAGAAAAGAGTGTTTACATAGAATAACACGGTGTATTGAAACTCAATCTCATCTCTGTACTCTTCAAAATAACCATTAGCCTTTGCTTCTCTGATGATCTGTCTTCCTGCCGTCATCCTGTCTTCAAGATTCTTTCTTGAAATACTGTGGACTGTTGAAGCCTGATGCTGATAATAAAAATACAAAGGCTCCCGAATATACTCAAAATGCCTCGACCTTAGCATCCACGTATTACTTACCGCGTTATCCTCATAGAATATATCCTCAGGAAATACATCAAGTTTATCCCTTGTACCTGGCTCATAGTCACCAACTATCAGATTTCTTTTGTAAACCTTAACAACAAGACTCCCAGTCTCTAATAACAGATTTTTATAGCGCTCTTTATTCATAACACCGGTTTGGCTATCGTTATTGTTATGAACAATTTTACCGACTTTAAAGCTGTGCTCATCAGTAAGGCAATAATCGCAGCCGACCATATCTGCGCCTGTTTCTTCGGCCTTTTTTAAAAGTCTCTCATAATAATCCGGAACAATCCAGTCATCAGCATCTATAAATCCAAGCCAATCGCCTTTTGCCATGGCAAGACCGATGTTCTTGGCTCCGCCCTGATGATGATTAACCGGCGAATGTACTGCTATAAATTTGTCGGGATACTGTGCCTGAAAACGCTGCAGCACTTCAAATGAATTGTCTGTGGAACAGTCATCTACTGCAATTATCTCATAATCTGAAATAGTCTGGTTCACAAGACTATTAAGACAATAATCCAGTTTTCCCTCACCGGCCATATTATAAACAGGCACTATTATGCTTAACTTCATGCTAACTCCATTATTGCTTTTGCAATTCTCAAAGCACCCTTTCCATCTATAAGAGATCTGGCACTTTCACTCATTCTTTTCCTAAAGCCTTTGCTATCAACTGCAGCAGTCCCCCAGGTAACAATTTTCTGGGCAAGTCTGTGATTATCTCTGGCATCACCTGCGTACCTTACAGCCCCGGCCTTGTCAAATGCCTTTACAAATTCCATCTGGTTATCAGCCATACTGTATACTACTGTAGGAACTCCGACGGCGCAAAGTTCATATAAAGTGGTTCCTCCTGCCGAAATGGCAAGATCAGCCTGCTTCATTATATCAGCCATATCAGATACACCTTCAAAAAGTGTTACCGATGGATTAACTTTGGCAAACTCTCTAAGCTCCCGTTTATAGTCTTCCTCAAAAAGTGCCCCAACAATAACAAGACATCTGAAATCATTGAATGCAAGTACTTTTCTGCAAGGGCTCTCTTCTGAATAAATTTCCTGCAGAATTTTCCCAATCACATGATATGGATCAGTTCCTCCGGAGGATAGAAATGCTACTTTCGCATGTTCTCTGGTCTCGTAATCACACTTGGCAAATTGAGATCTTAAGGGGGCATACTTTACTCCAAGGAGTTGTTTTTTGGCACTATAAAAATTTTCCGGTATCTCAAGATCATAGTTAAGTATAAAGTCCACCGGATAATCAAATTTGTACAGATCATCAATATATCCTGTTTTTGTGGATAACCGGTGTTTATTTATCAATCCATTGATGCCATCAAAATATTCTCTTTCAAGATAATAGGAATCCATCAGATAAAAATCCGGTTTTTCATTTGCAAACATCTCATCCAGAACGTTTAAGTCACCCAAAGGCTCTGAATAGGTCGTATTAAGCACTTTTGATGTGTAAAAAACTCCGTCTTTTTCAGACATATCTTTGAGAACTCTCTCACTTTCATTATCTGAAAGGATAAACTTAACTGATGCGCCCAAATCAGCCAGTTCTTTGGCAATAGTCATACATCTTCGCATGTGCCCAATGGCTATACTCTCATTTGCATTTGTTTTGATCCAGATCTTTTTGCTTCCCATTATGCCTCCCTATCAGCAGAAATCTTCCTTGTGAAGTGGTTCCCCTCTAAATAGATCCTTTGAAGCAATTTTACCTATTACGTTTTCGTACTCAATGGGTGCAAGCCCGCTTCCCTGCTGGGGCCTGATAGATCTGATATTTTCAGAAGTCAGAGCTTGCCCTTTTTTAATGTCCTCAACTACAAACAGTGACCTTGCCCCTTCTCTTTCTTTTTCCTGAAAAGGAGTTAGTTTGTACTCACTGTCGCCAAGCGCTTTTTCCGTTATCCTGATACTCTTTACCATTTCGGCAAACTCTTCCGGTTCCATTGAAAAAGCACTGTCTGCTCCGCCATCAGCCCTTCTTAAGGTAAGATGTTTTTCAACCATTCTGGCTCCAAGTGCCACCGCTGCTATAGGAACAGTCCACCCCATAGTGTGATCCGAAAGTCCCATAACACATCCATATTCCTCCGCAAGCCCACGAATCATGTTAAGATTCACATCCTCATAGGGCGTAGGATAAGCTGATACACACTTAAGCAGAACTATATCTTTATTTCCTTCCTGAACACAGGCCTCAATAGCAAGCCTTATATCATAGGGCCTTGCAACCCCCGTTGCCAGTATTATTGGCTTTTTTTTGGATGCGCACATCCTTATAAGCGGAATATCTGTGATCTCGTAGGAAGCGATTTTTATAGCCGGCACATTCATACCTTCAATAAAATCAAGTGATGTTTTATCAAAAGGCGTTGAAAAGCAGTCCATTCCAAGCTTATTGGCTTCTTCCATAAGCCTTGGCTGCCATTCCCATGGTGTATATGCCTGCTGATACAATTTATACAAAGTCATTCCATCCCACAGAGTTCCGCCATCAATCTGAAAATAACTCTTATCGCTGTCTATGGTCATGGTGTCAGCTGTGTATGTCTGAAGCTTTACTGCATCTGCTCCGGCCTCTTTAGCTGCATGAATTATCTCGATTGCCCTTCCATAATCATTGTTATGATTGGCAGACATCTCAGCAACAATATAAACCGGATCATCTTTTCCAATATAATGATCTGCAAGTTTTATCCTTTGATTCAGTTCAAATTTAGGCATTTAAAAACCCTCCCTGAAAGTGGTTCTTCATCAGGTATTCGTCATTGGTCCACGGCGTTCTTGCTTCATAGCATGTTCCATCTGCTTTTTTTACATATACTGCCGGGAAATAGTGGATAAAAAGAGGCGTCAGACAAACAGTATATCCACCGGCGTTTGTAAATACAACTCTGTCTCCTGCTTTTAACTCTTTCCCATTATCAACAGGAAACATTCTGTCATATTCCATACATGTAGAACCGCAAATCATCTGCTGTGGGACAATTTCTCTTTCTTTCCCGCATTCTGCATACTCCAGCCTATGAGGATACCATCTTCTGGTAACCTGCGGATTCATATTCACTCTGCTTCCATCAATGATAACATAACGGTGCTGTCTGACATCTTTGGTATCAATAACACTTGTCACAAATTCAAAGCATGAGGACACCATGGATACTCCCGGTTCCATAACAAGCTTAGTACTATTAACATCAAAATATTCAGAAAGAACCCCCGCTATTGCAGGCACATAGTCCCTAAAGTCCGGCTTATCTGCTACTCCGCCGTAGTATCCGCCGCCCATATCCACATAATCAAGCTTAAGTTCAAACTCTTTTGCCACAAGAACAGCGATTTTTGCCAAAGCCTTATAAGCTTCTACAGATCTGGATTTTGTAGAAGAATGAAGGTGAAGTCCGGAAATCTTCACGTTTGAAAGACTTTTTACGAAATCAATAACCTTTTTAAGCTCACCATTTTCATAACAGTAACCAAAGCGGCTTCCTTCCTCGTCTGCCAAGACTTCATCAGGTATGAGCCCGGCTATGTCATAGTTTACCCTTATGCCAATGTTAAATTTCCTGTCAGGGTTGGCATTAGCCAGCTCTTTTAACCATTCAGGCTCGTAATTTGAGTCCATATTAACAAGGCCTCCGTTTAGAAGAACCTCTTCAAAGGTATCCTTGTCCTTAATCGGGCCATTATAGATTATTCCGGAAGAACTAAATCCAATCCTTCTTGACAATTCATACTCTTCTTTTGAGACAACTTCCGCATAAAAATCATTGTCACAAAAATGTGCAAGAAGCCATGGAAGTGAATTGGTCTTAACCGAATAAGAACATATGTAATTATTCCAATTAGCCTTTAATGCGCCTTTTAGCATATTGATATCTGAGTCAAGAGCACATTCATCTATCCTGTAATATGGTGTTTTTAAGGCAGCATCATCGAATTTGACTGTTCCTTCACTCTGATTCGCAGATTTTTTTGCTTTTAATGCCTTGAACTTTTCCTCAGCGATTCTCCAGTCCTCAAAGGTGTCAATATCCTGAACTTCATCTTCACTTAAAATAACAGGAACCATATCATCAACATCAGTGGTATTATCCCTGAAAAATGCATCTGTTCTGCAAGCATAAAACTGTCCACTGTCATGATAAAGCTTTTCAAGATCCTGAGATCTGGTAGTTGCAAATTCGGGATACTTTCTCACAAGTCTCTCATTTTCGATTACAAAGCCTCTCTGCGGAGGATATGAAAACTGAGTAACAGGTGTTACTGATTCATGCTCATCAAGTCTTTCCATTGCTTCTGCCAGTCTCCCGGCCGTAATAAAAGGAGCTGTTGGATATATACAGCAAAACCTGTCAAAATTTCTGCCTCTGTCTTTATATGCTTTCAATACTTCAGCAATTACCTCATCTGTAGTGGCATAGTCACCTGCTGTACTTTCAGAGCGCATAAAAGGCACAACTGCTCCATATTTCCCGGCAACTTCTGCTATTGCCTCATCATCAGTGGATACCATGACTTCATCAAATGCTCCACTTTCAATAGCAGCAGATATCGAATATGCAATTATAGGCTTTCCGCAAAAATTCTTTATATTCTTTCCGGGAATTCTTTTGCTTCCGCCCCTGGCTGTTATAATTGCAACGCTGGTCAAAATACATCCTCCAATTCAAACTCATTTTTTATATCATTACAATAGTGGTCAAGTTCCTCTCTTGATGAAGCTTCAATAACGAAAAAGCCCCTTCCCATAACTGAAGCGCCATTCATGACTTTTCCAAGGATCATGCCAGGCTCAATATTACACTTCCAACTCTTTAACGGGTACTTTTCCAAAAGGTACTTTTCATCGGGAACCTTGTTAACTCTCACATTCTCAAAATCAAAATATCTGATAACCATATGTTTTTTCACGTTGGGCTCAAATACATATTTTCTGCCCAAATCCGGCAAAGCATATTTTATGAACTCAGAAACCTCATCAACCCCGCTTGCCATTGGAGTAAACAGGTTGTGAAGATTATGACCTGAAGGCCTTGCTGAAGTCTCAATAAGGAAAGGATTACCATTTGCATCCTTTATAATATCCGCGTGAATAAGGTTATTCTTAAATCCAAGAGTATCGCCAGCTTTTTGCATAAGGTCTTTTATCTTATCAAAAAATTCTTTGTTATCTTCATCCTCGATAATTGAATAATAACCAACACACTCTCTGTAAGGAGGCAGCGTATTTTTCTTGCCGCGAAGCAGTATCAGTCTGAAAAAGCCATCTGTAAATACTCCATCAACGCCATATTCCGGTCCATCTATGCAGCTTTCTATACAATAATCCTCATCAAAAGGAAGCTGTGACAAAAAGTCTGCGGCAAGTTCCTCTTTTGTATTATAAATCTGAACGCCTCTGCTCCCTGAACCAAACCTTGGTTTAACCACAACCGGATAGCAGTTGTTTAATTCATCCGGATCTGCATACTCACATCCTGCCGGAATCAGGTACAGCTCTGCATTTCTAAGACCTTTTTCATGAAGAATTCTATGAAATTCATATTTGTCGGTACAAAGTTTTGCAGCCGTTTCTGTAACGCCGCAAAGTCCATAATAATCATTGATGACGCCTGTTGTTGTAAGATATCTTCCGATTGGAACCGGAAGTACAATATCCGGAATGTTTTCATCAAGAACTTCAATTACCTTCTGTGGATCTCTTATATCTACTACAAAAGACTTATCTGCAGCTTTAAGGCCGGGGGCGTTTGAGTCTCCATCAAGCGCTACCACCTCAAGCCCCATCTCTCTGGCTTTTCCTATTGTATAAATTGACTCTGAGCTTGCGCCAATTACTGCTGCTCGCATACTTTACCTCACTTTGTTTTTCATTATAGCATGCCTTGAAAAGAGAATAAGAAAATATAAGCCTAATTAAACTCATAGGTAGTCCACATATCCTCACTGCTGATATATGTCCTTGTACCTATATTTTGACATGCACTTTGCAGATTCTTTATTGCATCCTCCTGACAAGAATTATCAGCTACATAAAGAATTATCTTGTCCGAATTCTTTATAATTTCATCTTCTATCGGTTCCGGATTTTCCTCATTCATATAGAAAACTTTGTCATACTGAAGCAGCTCATCAGTCAATCTCCAAACATTGTATGGAGTGGCGGGATTATACATAACAATTGATACTGAATCCGAATTATCAGCAGCATATTCTATTTTTGCCGCATCTTCTCTGTATAAAAAAAGCACATTTCCATCCACAATGAGACCTTTCAGCAAAAAAGCTGCCATAGCCGCAGTAAATGCGTAGAGGTACGTCTTATTGTCTGCTGCATCAAACACATAGTATATATCCCAGAAAACAAGCAAAATGATCAGACCATAGATTGGCATTTCATATCTGTTTGAAGCACTTCCGACCAGGAGAGCCGATTTGGCTGTAAGAAGAAAGTAGGAAATTGTTCCGATTGCTAAAATAACTGCTTCAGGCCTTATCTTTTTGTGTTTTTTATTTTTTATCATAAGCGCCATGATAGCCATAACAAGAAGAAGCGCCGCTATTAAAAGTCCGCCTGCAAAGACATAATCATTTAAAAGTCCTATAAAAAAAGAAATCCTTGCAACCGTATTCTTTATATCAAATAAACTACCTGCAGCATCACTTCCTCTGTAACCTCCAAACATATGGTGGAGACTGGCAGGATAGGTTAAAACTGCAAGTCCCATAGACACGATGCAGGAAACAACATAAATAATGGTGTTATAAATATCTTTTTTGTAAAAAAACATCCAAACTGCAAGGCTAAAACCAATACTTACAAAGAAAAAGATGTAAAAATACTGAATCAGAAACCCGACATAGGAAACCACCATTACAGGAAGCATGAGCCTTACAAAAAACTGCTTTGGAGAGTTCTTATATCTTTCATAATCCTGCATAACACTTATATGGGTATAAGCACATAAAAATACTGCTGCGGTAAGCCATGCATACATTCTGACCAGCATATTGCAGGATATAGTCTGAGGATTAAGTCCCCAAAATATCAAAGTAATAATCTGAACATAGTAGGGAACTGCAAGTCTTTTCATCAGAGCTCTCAGTGCAAAAAAAGAAATAACAAACGCAATCAAATTTGTTATAATACCTGTCCATTTTGTAAATACTCCGGGTACAAGAGAGCAGATAGTGTGAAATATCATGTAGTACACAGGAGGATGCACATCCCATGACTGAACCAGTTTCACAAGTCCATAGTTAAAGCCCTCGCCTTTTTTTACCACATATTCATCAAGAATAGTCTGTCTGTCCTGCCACTGCCTGTCAGGCTCATAAAGTCCCAAACTTCTGTTGGATGAATAATATGTATAGTATTCATCCTCGTGAAAACCTTGCTTTTGAAAGCCATAATACAAGCTGGCAAGAAGCGATATTATCAATATTATGTATATTGAAGCTCTTTTTATATTACTCATAGTCCTCTTACCAATGCATGGGCCTTTCGGATAAATCTGGGCGCAGGTGCCAAAATACACAGATAAAGCTTCTGCTTTAAAGTCAAGTATCGGTTAAACAGCGCCTTTAATAAATTACTTCTGATATTTTTTACCACATCAATATAAAATCTGTTATCTACGGTCATCTTTGAAACAGGAATATGCAAAAGATAATCAAGTCTCTGAACAAATCCGAATCTCTCCGCAATTATCTCAAGATCGGGATAGTCCTTCTTTACAAGCTTAAGCGCAACGTCTGCATTTCTAACAATGTCAGTAAATACAGAAGGGAAATAATCTTTATCCTCTTTGTTTTTTCTGGAGTTACTGCCAAGCCTGTAAAAGACATGGTAATACTGCTGTGGAAGGATGACCAGTTTATTAATGTACTTAAGGATATGTATCATGAGATAAAAGTCTTCGTTGAGTTCACCCTCGGGAAACCTGAATCCCTGTTCAAAAACCTCTTTCCTTGTTATCCTGGTACAAAAAGAAGCATCTCCCACGTGCAACAAAAGCCTTTTCATCTGCTCTTTGGGCGAGATAATTTCCACTCCTTTGGGCGGTATAACCACATCGGGCAATTTATTGCCTTTTTCATCAATTTCATCTCTGGAAGTCTGGACCATATCGGCATTATTTATCAGTGCCGCCTGCATCAAAGTAGTGAACATCTTACAGTCTACAAAATCGTCACTGTCAACAAATCCGATATATTCCCCTCTTGCAGCTTCTATTCCAACATTTCTGGCACTACTTGAGCCCCCATTTTCCTTGTGGATAACTTTTACGTTAGAATATTTATCCGACAATTTTTGAGCTACTTCAAGAGTATTATCTGTCGAACCATCATCCACCACAATTATCTCAAAAAGTTCCTTGGGATAATCCTGAACCGCCAATGACTCCACACATTTGCCAAGAAGACTTTCCACATTATATGCAGGTATTATTACCGTTAGTGACTTGTACATTCCGGACATTATCAGCTCTCCGCATTTTCAACAGGGATATTCATCTGCATGTAAAGGTCATACCCTACAATAAGAATGATTATAAGCATAGCACATGTAAGCGGCCACAGCGTCAAAACAGTTGAACCAAACAAAAATCTTGTATATGTAATCATTGATATTACCTGAAGTGCTGCACATACAGGCATTCTCTTATAGCTAAAAAGCGCATAAACAACAGTGAGAATTTCAGGAAGATATCCATATCTTTCATGCATAGCCGGCAAACAGAAACAACACACTTCTGCTGTAAATATAACTAGTGTTATCATAAATCTTGAAGTAATTTCAAATTTCTTTTTGTAAGTATAATAGGCAATCATTCCCATGATAATAACCGTAGCCATTGTTCCGGCTGAAATGATAATCTTTCTGATATCCTTATTAAGATCAGATGTAATGATTGTATAAATACTTGGATAGTTCATTGATAGTCTTGAAAACATAGTGACCTGTTTTCCGTAGATACCAAGAAGATCTCCCCAGCTTCTCCCTGCAATTGCACAGGGAATCATTGCAACAACATGAATAAACGGTACCCAAAGGATATATCTTATTTTCACTTTGTTTTTCAGCCACATGATTATTATGAATGGCATAAAGAAAATAGCCTGCTGCTTGAAGCTATAAGATAACGCGAGATATATAAATGCTTTATTGTCTTTGCCTTTAATGATACTAAGAAGAGATAAAAGAATAAATGATGTAAAGATAGAATCGTTCTGTGCCCAAGCTGCACTGTTTAATACAACTGTTGGCAGAAACATTACAGCCGCAAATGCCATAAGTGACTTCCTAACGCTTCCTGCAGTAACGTTATAAGTTATTCTCATGATTGTAATTGCGCAGACAAAATCAAATATTACAGATACTGTTTTTACCAGATACATATCGCTGATACCACCGCCAATATAGTGCAAGATGACGATAATATACTGGAACATGCAGTTATAATCAAAAGTACTTGCATCGCTGACTCCGGGCTTGATCCCAAGGTAAGCAAAACCTCCCGCTTCATGACATTCTCGCATCCAGTCTGCAAAAGCAAGAGTGTAATCGCCGGAAGCGATATCGTAAAGTGAGAGTCTGAAGTACATACCAAGACACGCTATTATTGTAAAGAAAAATAGGTCAAAAAGAGTGATGTTAACTCCAAACACTGTGATTTCTGTTTCAAAAAATTTGTCGATAGATCTCATAACTTCCTCATTCTAAATGATTTTCTTCCTGCATAGTTCTCCAAAAACCTGCAGGCTTTATATTTTGTGCAACGCTCATAGGGCCTTGGATAGAAGGTGCAGGTACTCTTCCTTCTATAAATTCACCGCAAAATCTTGTAAACTCTTTTGCTGCATTACCTGCATTCCACAACTCCCTGATTGTTCTAAAGGCTCTGACTCCAAAATCCGTAATCAGTTCTTTTGTTTCAAAAAGCTGCAGAACCTTTTGGACAAAGTCATCAAAATTTCCATTTTCGTAAGAATAACCATTATAGCCGTCTTTTATTAAAAATGGAACTGCTCCTGCTTCTTTTGAAGCCACGACTGCGCATCCGCATCCCATAGCTTCGTTAACAACCGCTCCCCAGCCTTCCAGATAGTTGCTGGTAAAAAGAAATATATCTGAAATCTTCATATGCTCAAGTACCTCAGCAGGGTTCATTTGCCCCCTCAAGGCAACATACTCTTTTAAGCCTTTTTCCGCTATAAGGTTCTCAATATAATCTTTTTGATTGCCATCACCAATTATTTCAAGAGTAAACTCATAGCCTTTGTCCCTAAGAATTTCTGCCGCTTTTACTGCATATTCAGGATGTTTAAGTCTTATCAGCCTTCCTGCCCAGCATAGTTTAACTTTTCTGCCGGATAAAGGTTCTTTATCCACATTTTCATAGTCCCTGTCGGGATAATATCCCCATTTGAGCTTTTTTTGCGGATAACAGTGGATAAGATCAAAGTCTGATGCCACATATGCACCGGCACATAATAAATATACAGGTTTATTTCTGTAAACAAAATGCTCGTGATACTTTTTTATAAGGCCTTTGGGCGTTACAGCCTTCCACTGTCCTTCTCTGTAAATTCTCTCACTCAGTCGAAAAGACAGTTTTCCTGAGGAAAGACGCCTTTTTTCAAGATCCTCTATAAGCCCGTCTGACCATCCGAATATCACAACATCGCTGTCGGATATAAGCTTTTCGCATTTTTCTTTATTTTCATAATAAACAACCACATACCCAAAAGACTTCGGATCTACAGCCCATCCCATTTCAACCCGCTTCTTCTCCATGGGACTTGTCTGAATAAAATAAAAAGAGCCTTCTCCCACTTCCTTCTGCAAAGCATTGCAAACAGGAATCTGGTGGTGGTTTATGTAATTGGACACAAAGGTAACTACCATGTTTTCCCCTTACTTACTGCATATTTCATCGTATATTTCAAGAAGTCTCTTATAATTGGCGTCCGGATCATGAACTTTACCGGCTCTTTTGGCCGCATTATCACCTAAAACAGCAGCAATTACCGGTTCATCCCACATTTGAATAACCGCTTCGGATAGCTTTTCAACATTTCCTCTTTCAAATAAAAGTCCGTCTTTACCGGACTGTATCATACTTGGTATTCCCCCGGCATCGGAAGCTATGACCGGCATTCCCAAAAGCATTGCCTCTCCTACCGAATTGGGTGAGTTTTCCAGAATTGAAGGACAGATAAACACACTGCTCTGTAAATATCTATCCTTCATTTCTTCATCAGAAAGAAGTCCTACCATAGTCACTTTCTTTTTTAATTTATATGCAGAAATAAGTGACTTAATATACTTTCCGTAAGCACTTGCCCGCAAAAAATACGGATATTTACTCTTTCCACGACCGATAATATTGTTTCCGGCAACATATAAGTGAGCATCCGGATATTTTTCCAATATTTTAGGAAGTGCCTGAAGCACAAAATGAAATCCCTTTAAAGGATAATCTCCCTGAGAAATAAAAATGCTGTGAGGAAGAACATTCTTTTCATCCCACCTTCCCTGATAAAAGCATGGCCTCATGGTCTCATCCATGGCAAAATATTTCGCCTTGGGATTTATCCTAAAAGTGACATTTTTGTCAAAAAGTGTTCTTCCTGTAATATTCCCCGTCAAAAGAATGGATTCTTTTTCATGTTCTGCCCTTTTTTTATACTTTTCCACCTGCATAAGAAGGGAATCCTTTTTTAAGCGATCCCTAAAAGTAGCAGAATTTTGCACATTTACCGGAATATCTGCCATGTAATCCACGGCGATTTCTCCACATAACCCCTGAATTCCAAGAAGCGATCTGTCAGGATTGTCGAAGGCTCTGAGCATGGCAAGAGCATGAGGAAATTCTGTACCAAATACATGCACGACATCAGGCTTAAAATCTTCTAAAACAGCAGAAAATCGTTCTTCCAAAGCTTCATCATAAATCTCAGGATGATTTAAATCCTCCTCAAATCCATAGAATACGATTCCATCTATTTCTTCCCTATCCTGAACCACCGCTGACTCTTTAGGAAAACAAATACCTAGTGTTATTTTATTGTCATCAGCTTTTTTCAGCCTGTCAAGGCACCCTGAAAGCCATCCTTCCCTCACAGAAAACGGAATATCTTTTGCTTTGGCATAAACAGGCAGCATGATATTACACAGCCACAGTACTCTCAATCTCTTTTTTCCTCTCTTCTTCCTCTGGCTCTGTAAATTGCTTCTTTGATAGCATTGTAGCCTTTGGAAGTAACTTTATTGGAATCTAAAAATGTTCTGAATCCGGAAAGAGTCACTATTCTGATAAAGTCATATCTTCTGATCTGTGCACCGGTCAGATAATGTTTAATAATTTCTTTTCTCTCTTCTTCTGAAAGCTTCTTGTTCTGAGCCGAAAAACCGCCGCCTTCATAGTTGGCAATTACAATGTTCATATAGGCAGTTTCTGCCTTTTCTCTGTAAAAACATCTCAAAAACTGTTCATAATCGGCTCTCACCTTATACTTAAGATCAAAGTGATTGTTGAACATCAGTCTCTCATCATAAAAGCATGCCTGATGAGATGGCAGGTTTCTGTAACAGGCATGATCATCTATATGAGGATTTGAAGCTATTTTATTCCCGGTAGACTTATCAAAAATGTCGCCATAAAAAATAGTGGGAAGAGTTGTGCCTTCCTTTTCCTGCCTGCTTACAATAAAATCATGTACTCTTAATAGTACATTTTCGTCTCTGAATTCATCACCGCAATTAAGAAAGAAAATGTAAGACGGTGTCTCCCCTGCCCTTAAAAGCTTAACTTCCTCAGCTGTAGTTTCCTGTTCTTTAGTTCTTGAATCAATTATCTTTTCTTCAAGATGGGAAACTGCTATATTCATCGCATGGTAGATTCCGTTATCACAGCTTTCAATCAGGGTAATAGTTTTTTCTTCATCCTGATCTATCCCTGCCACATCATATTTTTCTTTTAGCATATCTACTGAACCGTCAGTTGACATCCCGTCTTTTACCAGAATCCTATAGTCTGTGCAGGTCTGCTTCAAAATACTATCGATTGTATCTATTATCTTTTTACCGGGATTATATGAAACTACAATAATCGTAAAAAAAGCCTTCTTCATATGCCGCTCCTTAGTAGTTACTGCTAATGCAGCTGTTTCCGGACAGTAACTTTTAATATCCTCTCTCTGACAAAGTTAGAGGCATTTCATCAAACAAGATAGTCTTGTATGGAAGTATCCTCACTCCATCCGCTGATGCTCCCCTCATGTAAAGCACAAAATAGCAAACACAAAAAAGAACTGTCAAAACGGTCATTATTCTCTTTTTTCTGTCATCCTTAACATGAAGTAAAAGAGCCGGGATAAAAAGAATGTGCGTCACAGTAAGATAGTAGCCGATTCTGGAAATAATTGGTAAAAAGGAACCAAATACATATAGTGCCAATGCCATCAGGTTACAATAAAAACAGAACATATAACGCGCATTATCTTTTATTACTTCTTTATAAAGCCACAAAGATACGCCCAAAACCACGAGACATCTAAATATGCTCATTGGGCTGGTTCCACCGGCCAGATATTCCGTATCCTTATATGATGGATATAAAAATACAACTATCTTAAGGTATAAATCCTGCAAAAAAAGACAGGAAATACATGCAATTCCAAACGCTCCGTACATCCATCTTCTCCAGTTGATACGGGCAAGAGGATAAAGTACTAAAACAACCAGCATAGATTTATGGAAAAGAGCTCCAACCAAAACCAAGAGAACAAATTTGGGCCAGTCTTTTTTTAATACAAATTTAACAGAGTAAAGCGCCATTCCCAAGGCCAGATAATAACGTACGGTGCTTATAGACTGAAAATAATATCCAAGCAGCATAAACATCATAAAACTGAAAGCAAACCATTCACTCTGCTGCCACATAGCTATCATAAAAAACAAAACCGTGAAGAATGCAAATACCGCAAATACCAGGATATAATTCTCGAATCCACACAGATAATAAATCCCGTAGGTAAGTGCATTGAAGCCTGGTTCAGTCGGAACATAAGCATGGCTGAAAACAAGATGCATAAATTCGACATATTTGGCATAATCATTGCCTACATTTACTCTTAGGGCTGAAACCCAAAAAAGGGCAGAAAAGATAAAGAGCAAAACTATTACATTCACAGCTTTCTGTCTTGTTATGCCCCCGCTTCTGATATTCAAGTTTCTTTGTTTAAGCAGCAGCGCAGATAAAACTACAACTGCAGTAAGTGTCAGATATATTACCATTTATACCTTCTTTAATGTCTTGCCGTGGTCAACTCCATCCCACAATATTTTCACACTTTTCAGAAGTCCCTTTTCGCGGCACATAGTATTTCTGTTTTTAAAAAGATACCTAAGTCCCAAAATCTTAGCCATTTTTCCGTAAAGAAAATGGTAAAGAACGCCTCTGTCAAAATAAAATTTATCTGTGTATCCCTTAAACCATGTAGATTCGCCGGCTTTCTCATGTCCGACAATGACAGTTGTTCTGAACAGATTGAGACCTTCTTTCAGACAGTCATGCAAAAAGAGGCTGTCTTCACCGTTCATATAAGGAGCTCCTCCTCCAAAAAGAAGTGAGAAGCGAACACCTGCATCAATAAGCTTTTGACGCCTTGCAAAAACTGCATATGAGGGGTACCTTCCATAGTTTTTCCAATTAACTCTGGCAAAATCAGTGTTCCAATAAGTTTCTCTCCCCTCCTGGGCCTTTACATTAAACAGCAGTATATCCGCCTCCGGATGAGCATCAAACTCATCGAGAACTTTTTGTACATATCCATCCTCATAGACAATATCATCATCTGCAAACTGTATTATCTCATGATCTGAATGTTCAAGGGCAGTGTTTCTTGAAAGACCAACTCCCTTTTCGTTTCTATGAAGAATTGTGATCTTTTTTCCTGAATATTCTATGGCTTTTTCAGTATTATCAGCTTTTTTTCCGATAATCTGATTAACAATCACCCCATCAGTCTGTATGTTCATATCTGCAAGCAGACTGTCTATTTCTTTATTTACGGCTGAAACCAGTATTTGTAGCCTTTCCGGCATGGGTTTTACCTCTGCTTTATAATCTGTAATACTTTTTCAAAAACTTCTCATCTGCTCTTACAAGGACAACTCCCAGAATAGGACATTCATGTTTCTGAAGCTGAGCAATAATATGCTCATTCATAGTTCCGCATTTTTTTCCTGCGGGAATGCCCAGAATTACTCCGTCGCATGTTCCGATCTTCCTGTAGTTCTCAAGGACTTTTCCCGGAGTTTCCATCGGAACTGCCTTTTCCATCTGACTGTCAAATCCTGCGCCAAGAGACTCTTTTAATGTCAAAAGATCTTTTTTTGAAACTTCTGCATCCATATAGCTGTCGGTAGATATATAAATCACCTTTTCAGCACCGGATACAAACTTTTCAAAAGCTGCCTGAAGTTCATTTCTGAAAAACTCACTTTTTCCGATTACTCCCAGCACATTTACATCAAATCTCTTTTCAATATCCTCCGGAACATATACCGCATCATCCAAGGCATCAAAAAGCAAAAGCACAAAAATTGTCAAAACTGTCAGAACAACTGCTCCAAATACAGCTGCAGTCAATGTCTTGTCGGTATAAGTCACAAGACTTGCTTCAGTCTTGCTCAGCAGCTTTATAGAGGTAAAAGCATCATTAATCTCACCATAGTTTTCCAATGCCTTATCTGTAGCATCCGTAATAAGATCAGCATGATCCTTATCGGCATTTTCCACAGTAACAAGTAAAAGTCGTACATCAGACGGAATCTCAGCTTTTATAGAATCAGCAGCTTCTTCCCTGCTGATCTCATCTTCCGGAAAACCTGCCTTCTCAAGATTACTCATAACCTCATCCATAATGTCATCAGTAGTCATAAGAAGACTCCAGGTAAATGCATTGTAATAATCCACCTGACTCTTGGCATTTTCATCATAAGCAAATTTAATATACAGTTTTGACTCGGTACTGTAGGTTTTGGCCGGGCCAAAAGTAACGGTAACAAGAGTATATATTCCGCCTGCAATAACTGCTCCGATAATAGCCGCAAGAGGTATTATCCATATTTTCTTTATAAGTCTTAAATAAAAACTCCTTAGATTAAGAGTTTCATCCATATGTCCGGAATTACTTCTTCCCATATCATGCTCCATATCACGAATCTTTTTGTGCCGTAGTCTGGCCTGCCTCAACACCTTCCGTTGAATCAGGGGTAAAAAGAATCTTAACAGTCAATAACATCAGCTTAATATCAAGCCAGACAGAATAATTCTCAATATATGTAAGATCAAGCTTTAGCTTATCATAAGGAGTGGTGTTGTATTTACCGTAAACCTGAGCATATCCTGCAAGTCCCGCTTTCACCTTCATTCTAAATGCAAATTCAGGCATCTCCTTAAGATACTGTTCTATTATCTCAGGTCTTTCAGGTCTCGGACCTATAAAGGACATATCTCCTTTAAGTATGTTAAAGAGCTGAGGAAGTTCATCAATTCTGCATGATCTGATAAACTTACCGATTGGAGTAATCCTTGAATCATTCTTGGAAGCAAGTCGGGCAACTCCGTCCTTTTCCGCATCAACCTTCATGCTCCTGAACTTCATTATTCTGAATTCTTTTTTATTTATAGTGCATCGAACCTGTTTATAAAGCACCGGTCCACCATCGTAAGCTTTTATGATGAGAGCGGTAATAAGCATTATCGGCGATGTGATTATTATGAGCACTAACGCTATAACAACATCAAAAAATCTCTTTATCGCTCTCTGCTCAGCCTTTATGGCGTACTCCCTTAACAAAAGCACCGGTGTATCAAACAAATGAAGCTGTGATGAGCCTTTTAAAAGAACATCCGTTATCTTTGGCATCACATATATACGTATATTGTTGCCATAGCAATATTTTACAAGTCCGTTTCTGAATTTGCTTGGAACATCCCAGATAATTACTCCATCATAATTTCCAAGACATTCTTCATATATTTTGTCGATACCTTCATCAATATTCATTTTCTTTCTGATATGATATTTGTCTTTTCTGGAATTAAACTTGGTAATAATATCATCAACAGAATATTCGCCGCTTATAAGAAGCAGTTCCCTTGGAGGGAATATAGCCATGTATATTGCGTTGGTTATATATGCCCAGGCAAAAGAAATCACAAGCTGAACCACAAATATCTCAACCATCGGAAGAGGCGGAACAAGCCAGTTTCTCATAAGAGCAATCTGAAAATAAGAAATAAAATTCACCATGAAAAGTGCAAAAATCTGCGAAAAGAATACATCCATAGGCTTAAGGTATCCAATCTTAAGTCCACCGTATGTATTTGAGAAAAACAAAAGCAATATAAAATAAATTGCCAGAATAAGCAGATGTCCACGGAAATACAGTTTTAATCCACTACCTAAGTTGTAACCGTCAACACTGATACGAGTAGATGAAACTATAGGATAATATGTACTAAACCAAAACCATGCGTACACAGCTGTCTGCATACTTAATCCGATAAATCCCAAAAATAAAACAAGGATTCTCTTCACTGATTCCACATGTTTCATAAATTCCCCTTTTCAAGCAATCAGACAATTCTCCTGAGTGTTGCTCTGACTGCCCATCCTCCAAAATAAAATAATGATTCCAAGACTGATAGCCCTGCAATATTTCTGTATAAAAACCAGATTCTCTCAAGAGCTACCAGCTTATTGGACGAAAGAGATTTGGCAGGCCTTCTGTAAATAGCCAGATTCTCATTCAGTCCGTAGGCTGTAATGCCGCTTTTTAGTATTCTCCACCAGGTCGCCGTGTCTTCACTTGGAACTTGTGGCATATGGATTATTTCCATATCTATCTTTTCTGTATCAAACATTACAGTCGTTGTAAAAATAATGGTTCTCGACAACGCTTTTCGAAAGGTGAGCGTCTCCGGAACTTTGACGACTTTCCCTGTAGGCTTGGCATTTTCATCTCCAAATTCATACGAGTGAAAAGAAAACGCTGCACCGGTCTTTTCCATAAAAGCCACTTGTTTTTCAAGTTTTTCGCTCTTCCAGACATCATCAGCATCAAGAAATGCTATATACCTTCCTAATGATGCATCTATCCCGGTATTTCTGGCTGCTGCCGCACCCTCATTTTCTTCTTTTCTGATAAGGCGTATTCTTTTCCCTTGAGAAGCAATCAATTCATCTATATAATCGGCGCTTCCGTCCTTTGAAGCATCATCAACCAAAATCAGTTCCCAATCCTTATATGTTTGGGCGCACACCATATCTATTGCATCTTTAATGTATTTTTTTGCATTATATACCGGTACAACTATGCTGACCATCAAATTTCCTCTTTAACTATATATAACGGACGCTTTTTTACTTCCAGATAAGTCTTGGAAAGATACTGACCTACAATTCCTATACAGAAAAGCTGAACTCCACTCACCAGTAAAATAATACATACAAGAGACGGCCAACCACTTGTCGGATCTCCATAAAGTGCCTTTCTGACTATCGTAAAAATTATGAAAAAGAAAGCCAAAACACAAAACAGAACACCAATCAGTGAAGAAAAGGCAAGTGGAACTGTTGAAAAAGCCACAATACCATCAAGTGCGTAAACAAAGAGTTTCCAGAATGACCATTTGGTCTCTCCCTTCATGCGCTCTATGTTTTCAAATTCTATCCACTTATTCTTAAATCCAACCCAGCCAAAGATACCTTTGGAAAATCTGTTGTATTCTTTCATCGAAAGTATAGCGTCAACAAACTGTCTTGTCATAAGTCTGTAATCTCTTGCTCCGTCTACAATTTCAGTCTTAGACACTTTATTGATCAGTTTATAGAACATTCTGGCAAAAAATGACCTGATAGGAGGCTCGCCCTTTCTGTTCACTCTTCTGGTAGCTACGCTGTCATAACCTTCATTAACAATAGCTTCATACATCTGAGGCAAAAGAGACGGTGGATCCTGAAGATCACAGTCCATAATGGCAACGTAATCTCCCTTTGCCTTTTCAAGACCTGCATACATTGCCGGTTCTTTTCCAAAGTTTCTGGAAAAATTTATAAGGTGAACTCTCTTATCTTTTTCTATAAGCTCTTTAACACGGCTTACCGTCTCATCCTTTGAGCCATCATTGACATATATAAATTCAAACTCGACTTCATTGCTTTTAAAGTAAGACTCATTCTTAAGAACTTCATTATAAAAATCAGCTATATTCTCCTGCTCATTATAGCAAGGTACTATAAGACTAAGTAATTTCATTTCCGGCTCCCAATTATAAATATAGAACCGCCAATAAGCGCAATTCTATACAGTATTTTACACTTAAAGTCTGAGTCTTTCAACCAAGCAAAAAGGGGCGCAAAAAAGCCTCGCTTTATGCGAGGCTTTTGAGGCTTTATATCTTATCTTTCTGCACGCATAGGATTGTTGAGGAAATCCTCATATGCAAGTTTGATACCATCATCAAGTTCTGTCTTATATGTCCAACCAAGGCTCTTGGCTTTAGATACATCCAACAGCTTTCTTGGTGTACCATTTGGTTTAGAAGGATCCCATCTGATCTCTCCTGTATATCCGATAATCTTTGCAACCTTTTCTGTAAGCTGTTTAATAGTAAGCTCTTTTCCTGTGCCGGCATTTACAGTCTCATCACCACTGTAATTGTTCATAAGAAATACACACAGATTAGCAAGGTCATCAACATAAAGGAACTCTCTTAAAGGGCTTCCGTCTCCCCAACATGTAACATACGGAAGATTCTGCTCTTTTGCCTCATGGAAACGGCGAATAAGTGCAGGAAGCACGTGTGAATGTGTCGGGTGATAGTTATCGTTTGGTCCGTAGAGGTTTGTAGGCATTACTGAAATGTAATCAGTTCCGTACTGCTTGTTCAGGTACTCACAGTACTTAAGTCCTGATATCTTAGCAAGTGCATAAGCCTCATTGGTCTTTTCAAGAGCAGATGTAAGAAGGCAGTCCTCTTTCATTGGCTGTGGAGCCATTCTTGGGTAAATACATGATGATCCCAAAAACTCCACCTTTTTGCAGCCATTCTGCCATGCTGAATGAATAACATTCATCTCAAGAATCATATTCTCATACATAAAGTCGGCAAGAGCCTCTGAATTACCCATAATTCCACCAACCTTAGCAGCTGCAAGGAATACATATTCAGGTTTCTCTTCAGCAAAAAACTTCTCAACCTGATCCTGTCTTGTAAGATCAAGCTCTTTATGAGTTCTGGTTACGATATTAAAATAGCCCTGTCTATGCAGCTCTCTTACAATAGCCGAACCAACCATTCCTCTGTGACCGGCAACATAAATCTTAGCATCAAAATCCATCATTGCTTTTTACCTTCTTTTTAAATTATTTATCAATACCCTTTTCAAGGAACTCTGCAAGGTTAAACTCAACGTGCTCATTGGCTCTCTCAACAGCAACCTTGGCCATATCATGCTCAACCATGATTCTTACAAGGTCTTCAAAGGATGTTGTCTGTGGATTCCAATGAAGCTTTTCTTTTGCCTTTGTAGGATCTCCCCATAGGTTTACAACGTCTGTAGGTCTGTAGAAATCAGGTGAAACTTCTATAAGAACCTTACCTGTCGCCTTATCATATCCCTTTTCATCAGCACCTTCACCCTTGAATTCAAGCTCAATACCTGCATAGTGGAATGCAAGCTGTGCAAATTCTCTGACAGAATGCTGAACGCCTGTTGCAATAACAAAATCTTCAGGCTTGTCATTCTGCAAGATAAGCCACATACACTCAACATAGTCCTTGGCATATCCCCAGTCACGAAGACTTGAAAGATTTCCAAGGTAAAGCTTATCCTGTTTGCCTTGAGCAATTCTTGAAGCAGCAAGAGTAATCTTACGTGTTACGAAAGTCTCTCCTCTTCTTTCTGACTCATGGTTAAAGAGAATACCTGAGCAGCAGAACATGTTGTAAGCTTCTCTGTACTCTTTTACAATCCAGTAACCATAGAGCTTTGCAACAGCATATGGGCTGTATGGATGGAAAGGTGTCTTTTCATTCTGAGGAACTTCCTCTACCTTTCCGTACAGTTCTGAAGTTGAAGCCTGATAAATACGGCATGTATCAGCAAGACCGCACTGACGAACCGCTTCCAATACTCTAAGAACTCCGGTAGCATCAACATCTGCCGTAAACTCAGGTGAATCAAATGAAACCTGAACATGTGACTGAGCTGCCAGGTTATAAATCTCATCAGGGCGAACCTTTCCAACTACGCCAAGAATGCTCATAGAATCCCCAAGATCGCCGTAGTGAAGGTGAAAATGTGGCTGACCTTCAAGGTGAGCAATTCTCTCTCTGTAATCTACTGAAGATCTTCTGATTATACCGTGAACATCATATCCTTTTTCCAAAAGAAACTCTGCAAGATATGAACCATCCTGCCCTGTTATACCTGTTATTAAAGCTTTTTTTGCCATAAAATTTCCTTTCAAATCAAAACAATTATTTGCATTTTTCTTTGTTATTATATTGTCTGCCTTTAACCTTTTAAATTCACTTTCTTGATTTTTATTTGCATTATCTTGATTAGTTGTTTATACTAGCTATTATCATTGTTGTGGAGTATTTTATTATGAAAAACAGATTATTTCAAGGCGAATATGTATCCTCTGACAGGCTTCTGTATACTCCCTCAGAGTTTGCTAAAAGTAACCTCTTTTACCTTCAGGAAATAGGAAATCTAAAAGCCCAAAAAACCCATACAAGTAAAAGACAAAACCTCTCATCATTTTTGTTCTTTTATGTTAAATCAGGCAGTGGTTTTTTGGATTATCAGGGCAGAGAATACGAGATAAAGCAGGGTGACTGCGTATTTATAGACTGTCATAATCCTTACTCCCACAGAACATCTGAAAATCTGTGGTCACTTGAATGGATACATTTTAACGGTAACGTTGTACTGCCAATATATTTAAAGTACATTGAGCGCGGCGGACAACCTGTTTTTCATCCGGATAATCCTGATGAACTTCAAAAAATTTTTGACAAACTCGGTTCCATTGCACATTCAGCCGACTACATAAGAGATATCAGGATAAATGAAGTGTTGTCCTCGCTTTTAACTTTCATTATGTCTTTCAGCTGGAACCCCGATATTATCCCCACAGACAGTAATGCCAAGATCTTTTTTGGTCTTAGAGAGTATCTGGACAGTCACTATCCGGAAAAAATCACTTTGGATAATCTTGCTGACAAATTTTTAATAAATAAATACGCCCTATCAAGAGGTTTTAAAGAACAGTTTGGTACTTCAATCATCAACTACCTTTTGTCTGTTCGTATTACACACGCCAAGCAGCTCCTTAGATTCACTTCAGATTCAATAGAAGAAATCGGAAATCAGTGTGGAATAACTCCACTATATTATTTCTCCCGTATTTTTAAACAAATAGAGGGAATAAGCCCAATGGAATATCGACTGCAATGGAAATAAAATCATCACAAAATATAAAAAAAGTATAAAACCCTTAAACGTTTAACTTAAAAAAGTATAAAAACCCATTAAATACTGTTAATAATCCGTTTTGGAAGATTGAAATAAAGTATCATCGAATTATAGGAACGAAGAAATTTTAGTACTAGAAACGGGGATATTTTATGAAAAGACTTATATGTGGCATTTTTATGTGCATTTTTTTATGCACCATAATATCACCTATAACTTCCATGGCGGCTGAAAAAGATGATATTCTTTCTCAAATAAATGCTGCACGCGAAGCATCCGGTCTTCCTTCGCTTTCATACAGCGAAGATCTTGAAGCCGTTGCAAGTATCAGAGCCTTGGAGTGTGCCACTTCATTTTCTCATATAAGGCCCGGCGGATCTGCCTGGTATACCGTAGGTTCGACGAAAGGCGAAAATCTTGCCCACGCAAAAAACGACAACCAACGCAAAGCAGAAAACGTTGTTCTTGCATGGCTTCTTAGTCCCAAACACAAAGAAAATGTTTTGAGAAGCTGCTTCACTTCTGTAGGTATCTCCTATTACGACGATCCCAACGGTCATACATATATAGCATGTGAATTCTATTGATTAATATCAAAAATGGACTTAAAAGTCCATTTTTATTGTCCTGCACTTTTAAGTCCGTCTGTCAATTCGCTGCCTATAAGTTCAACTTCACCGGTAAGGTTATGAGTGGATGACGGAAACGGCGCATACCCTGCGCGATCACCTTCAGTCGGATAATAAATTACAGTATCTCCAAGTTCAAAAGATGTCACATCATAGGTTCCGTAATCCTGTTGAGTAATCAGGTACTGTGGATTAAACCGCGGTATATCTTCTAACACTATGTTTGCCCCCTTGTAAATAATCCAAATACAAAGTAGTGCCAAAAGAGCCTTAAAGGATATATCCTTAATCATCGCATTTACAGAATTCAGTTTATGAAGTATGAGTATCAACATTCTTCCATAAATTATTGAAATAGCAGCCAGTATGTAAACAATGCCGTATCTTATAAGCGGCGCGCTAAAGAACCAGAATAACAGACATAGGATCAATGTTCCGCTCAGAGTCAAAAAGTCCGCGAAGTTAAGCATACTTCTATGACTTAAATCAAAAACCTTATTTCCTGCCAATCTGCTATCCTTATTTTTGCGTATAATTGCCACGACAATGAAGTAGATGACACAGGCGACATAAATAACTACTGCTATTATAGAAAGTACCACCATAATTCTATTAAGCATGGTAAGCTGCCTGAACCAGTTCGGCACCCACTCTGTAAACGATACATTCATGTAACTTTCAACATCATTGTATCCACGTCCGAATGTTCTGATTTCCATAGAGTCATACCGGGCCACTCCCTTCGGAATCTCCCACTCAAAATCAAAGAAATCCAAAATCGTTACCGGATATAACAGCCAGCCTGAGATCATTATGTTTCTGATAAAGAAAGGCAAAGTCACAAGAAGTGCCAATAAGACCGATATTCCAAATGCTTTTGTCTTATCTGATGTTCTTTTATGGAACATTTTATATATTGGAATGATAGACAAAAGAACCATTGGAGCTGCTGAAAGCTTGATAGTAATCGCATATATTCCTACTAAAGCCAGTAAGATATATGGTACATATGTCTTTTCATGCCTTACATATAAATCCGTGCAACAGATTATAGTATAAAAAACTATTGTGGAAAGAAAATAATCTGATGCAGGTGCAACCATCTCATCATAAATTGTGAAAAGATAATACATGGCTGCAATTCTTGTAAAATCCGAAATGACAATCTGCCTTCTTCTGACTATAGTTTTTACATCCAGGCACTGCCATGCAAGAAGTAATGCAAAAAAACCTGCCATGGTATGATAAGATTGCTTTCCCAAAAAAGCAAAACTGTAAAGAGCTGAAAGTGCAAACGAAGAACTGTTATAAGCAAGTCTTACATGAAGATTGCCAAGTCCTTTTATAACTCCCACGTCTTCAATCCAATGAATCGCCTGAGCATGATAAAGATCCGAGTCATAATGCATAATTCCATGAGATGTGCCATACGCCATCAAAAGGAAAATAAGAAGATACCATATCCAATCTTTTTTGGCTGTAAGCAAATTCTTCATCCCAAAGAATTCTTCAGTGAGCTTATCCCTATAGTAAAAAGCGACAACAATATCAAACAAAATCAATGCGGCGTTAGCCATAAGACCAACGCCATGAAATATGCTCACAAGCTGAGCATATACAGTAATCACAACTATTCCCGCTACTATATAGCTCTCCTGAAATCGAATTTTGTATTTTTTTAATGTTCCCTTTGAACTCTGAACTGACATCCATTTAAGGGAAGTAAAAGCATTCAAAGCACAATAGCCTATAAGATAGGTGGTAGCTAAAACATAAATCCAAGTAAGTATAACTGTTACCATTATCAGTTATCTCCTATGCATTTTTTATTATAATGAAGAAACTACTGCCCCGACTATAATTCCAAGAATAGCACCGAACAATACCTGAAGAGGAGTATGTCCTACAAATTCTTTTAATCTCTGCTCTGTAGGAATATCTTTGTCAAGTTCTTTAAACCAGTCCATCATATTATTGATAACTACTGCCTGTTTTCCTGCCTGACGTCTCACTCCCATTGCATCATGCATTACAATAAGTGCCAGCACACCGGCAATTGCAAATTCAAAAGAACCTGCTCCAAAATGCAGAAATGTTGATGTCACAAGCGCCATTACAGTTGCAGAATGAGAACTTGGCATTCCGCCATCTCCCATAAGCCTTTCCGGATTAAAGTTCTTATTGACAATCACATAAATAATTGTCTTCAGCACCTGTGCAACAAGCCATCCCCAAAACGAAGCCATCAAAATGGTATTGCTTAATATGTCATTTAATAATTGCATCTAAACCTCTATTCTGATCAACCAAGTTCCTTGATGTATCTTTCTATTGCATCATGCCAGTCAGCGAACATAAAATCGGATGTAAGTTTAAACATATAATTTTCAAGGATACTATATGCAGGTCTTGGTGCGGACTGCGGATTTTTTTCCTGATATTCTTTGGTAGATACATGATTAACTTTTGTATTCTTACCGGCAAGTCTGAATATTTCTTCAGTAAAATCAGCCCAGTTTGTAGATCCTTCACATGTCCCATGGAAAACGCCATAGTTTTCAGTTGGAAGCAGATAACAAATAGCTTTTGCAAGTTCATATGTACTTGTAGGAGTTCCGAGCTGATCATTTACAACGCTTACTTCATCATGATTTTCCGAAAGCGAAAGCATTGTTTTTACAAAATTCTTGCCATCGCCGTAAAGCCACGCTGTTCTCAAAATAAAGAAATCTTTCGCAAACTGTTTTACAAACTCCTCTCCGGCAAGCTTTGTTTTTCCGTAAACACTAACCGGATTTGGAGCATCAAATTCAATATATGGTCTTGTTCCATTTCCTTCGAATACATAATCCGTAGAAACATGTACAAGTTTTGCTCCTGTCTCTGTAGCAGCTATAGCAAGATTTCTTGGACCGATAGCATTGATCTTATATGAAAGATCCACATCACTTTCCTGTTTATCAACCGCTGTATATGCTGCACAGTTTATGATTGCAGCCGGTTTAACTTCCCTTGCAAGTCTCAATACCTCATCAACATTTGTTATATCCAAGGGAGTAATTCCTTCCTGTTTAAAAACATCAGTGTTGATAAGTTCATATTTTCCCGAATTGGCAAGTTCTTTATTAATTGCTCTTCCAAGCTGGCCATTACAACCTGTTACGATAATCTTTTCCATTTTATACCTCTCTTCTTCATTAAGAAAAATCGGACGGCATCACTGCCGTCCGCTATAATGCAAATTAAATCAGTCCGCGTATGTGACACCATTAACTTCAAACTTAGAGAAAGAACCACCCTTCTCCTGAATTACGAAGATCATAGTCTTACCTGTATTAAATACAACTTCGTTTCCGGCTTCATCATAGTAAGTTGTTGGTGCATAATCACCGGTCTTTTCCCATGTTACATGAATCATCTTCCCCTTTGTAATGAAATAGCCATCACGAGTTGTATCATGCATCTGATATGCCAGATAACCGTTGTCATCACGAACTTCATGATACGTTCTCTGTATGATAATATTGGCAAATGCGAGCTGTTCACCTGTCACAGCATCTTTTTGTGCACTTCCGTACAAAGTCTTCAGATACACGCCTTTTGACTCATCATATGTAAGAGCTGATTTTGTTACAGGGAAACATCCTGACATATCAATCTCAGTTGCCTCAACAGCTGACTCGCCATAATCTTCCAAAGTGTTTGGATTTGAATAACCTGTAAATGTAAAGTGTGACTCACCTTCAAATTCATCTCTGTGTTCTGTTTCAAACTTTGCCTTTTCGATTGCTGCTGTCACATGCTCACCGTCTGTGAAGGCTGTGTGTTCAGAAGTACTTCCTTCCGGAACTCTGAAAAAAGCACCATAATCTGAACCCATTACACCACCGACACCGTTGAGGTTATCTACATCATCTCTTGTTAAAATACTCTTAACATAAAGCTCCGGTCCGCCATAATGAACAATGACAGGATCATATTCAAGAGCTGCATATACAAAGTAATCACGGATGCTTCGAATATTTCCGATTCTCTCAAGGCTCTCCCAATTCTCAAGGATACCCATCTGACGGCTCATGCTGCCTTCTTCCATGATTTCATAGAAAACAGCTACATTACTAAGTCCATACTGCGGCTGTGCCTCTTTGTTTATAGGGTACATAACAGCAAGTGGTCTGTTTGTGTTAACAGCTTCATCTACCCACTCGTTTGTGAATAAACTTCTTACCATTCCCTCCTGTGGAGGAACATCCTCATCAACAGTTTCCTCTACAGTTGCTTCTGCTACTGCCTCTTCAGGCTTCTGCACATCCTCCAACTTTTCTACACTAAGTCCGGAAACAGACTCATCCCCTGCAGAGCCGCATCCGAACAGCATGCTTGCTGCTAAGCCAGCGGCTAATAATGCCTTAACATTTCTCATATCTAAATATATTTCCTCTCTGTTTTTATTAACAAGTGATAGTTTATCACACAAACATTCTATTCGCCAAGACCGGTCTCAATTGCCTTAACAAGAGCTTCCATAGCCTCTTCTTCATCCGGTCCGTCGCATTTAAAAGTCAGTTCGTCCCCACACTTAATACAAGCTCCAAGTACACTGAGAACGCTTTTTGCATTAGCTGTATTATCTCCATAGCTAAAAGTAATATGCGACTTATAGTTCATTGCTACCTTACACAGATTGCCTGCAGGTCTCAAATGTAATCCGGTAGGGTTTGTAATAACTACCTTCTGACTTACCATATTATAGCATAACCTCCTCAATCAACTTCGCAAGTTTCTTCGCTTCCTCATCAATCTTGTTCTGATCTTTTCCTTCTATCATTACTCTTACAAGCGGCTCTGTACCTGATGGTCTGATAAGTACGCGTCCATCTCCGGCAAACTGCTTTTCAAGTTTCTCAATGGCTCCTGCAATTTCAGGATATTCCATGTAAGAATCCTTTTTATGAGTTGGAACATGTGCGTTAACAAGTGCCTGCGGCATTACTTCCATTACCTTGGCAAGCTCTGAAAGAGGTTTACCGGTATTTACCATTACCTCCAAAAGATGAAGTGCCGAAAGCAGTCCATCACCGGTTGTGTTATCATCAAGGAAAATAATGTGCCCCGATTGCTCTCCGCCAAGATTAGCACCGATCTCTTTCATATGCTCAAGAACATATCTATCCCCAACCTTAGTTTTGTCAATCTGAATTCCTTCTCTTTCACCCATCTTGAAAAATCCAAGGTTACTCATTACAGTTGCAACAATGGTATTCTTTGAAAGCTTGCCATTGTCCTTCATATACTTACCGATGATAGCCATAATCTCATCACCGTCTACCATCTTACCATTTTCATCCACTGCCAGGAACCTGTCTGCATCGCCATCAAATGCAAGACCTATGTTCGCTTTTTCCGTAACTACTCTTCCCATGAGTTCTTCCATGTGAGTAGATCCGCATCCTGCGTTAATGTTTGTTCCGTCCGGATTGTTATGAATAACTATAACTTCAGCGCCAAGCTGTCTGATTGCTTCAACAGATGTGTAAAAAGAAGCTCCTTCCGCACAGTCCATAACAACCTTCATACCGCGAAGGTTTATATCTACAGCGTTAAGATTGTGGTTAATATATTCCTCTCTGGCATCAGTACGATTTTTAATCTTACCGATTCCGGCTCCGGTTGGCATCTTAACACCTTCCATGTTATTTCTGATAAGAGCCTCTATTTCATCTTCCATTGCATCAGGAAGCTTATAGCCATTTCCATCAAAAAACTTAATTCCATTGAATTCCATTGGATTATGAGATGCTGAAATAACAACACCGGCATCTACTCTGTATTTCTTGGTTAGATATGCAACACCGGGAGTAGGAATAACACCAACATTAACTACATCAGCACCTACAGAACATGCTCCGGCCATAAGCGCACTTGCAAGCATATCACCGGAAAGTCTTGTGTCACATCCAACCATAATTGTAGGCTTATGATTTACTTCTTTTGATAAAACATATGCACCTGCCTGTCCAAGCTGCATTGCCAATAACGGAGTGAGTTCATCATTAGCTACTCCCCTGACTCCGTCTGTTCCAAACAATCTTCCCATTTTAAAAACCTCATTATTCTTTCTTTTCTATTATTACGTAAACACTCGCAGTATTAGTCGCCTTTATGCCATCAGGAAGATCAAAACTCACTTCCATACTGTAGGTTCCATCTGCAAGTTCCCCGTTTTTCTCTATATAACTGTTTACATCAACTGTACCATTCAAAGAATTCGCAGATACATTTTGAAGAACTGAGGTAAAACCGGCAAGTGTAAGAGAAACAGTATCGTATTCGCTCTCATCTATTTGCGCACTATAGCCGTCAACCTCACCGGCAATTGTAATATTTCCTATATTTACATCGAATGTCTCTTCTGAAATACTCTCAATATGAACAACTACTGCAACAGTTCCGTTGTAGTCCTCATCTCCAAGAATCACTCCACTTGGAAGATAATCTGTTACATCCACAGTATATGACAGGTTACTCGTAAGTCCCGATACATCAAGACCTTCATCATCAACTGTAATTTCCTTTATAGATGAAATAGTACTGTTTTTACCTGCAATAAGTATCTGTTCCGGATTAGCATCTATCTGACCGGTAAGCGCATATCCACTTGCAGGCTCACCTTTAACAGCAAACTTAAGCGGAACATATTTGGTTTCATAAATAGTAACGTTAACGTTAACTGCCTTGGCATTCATGCTAATCTGAGAAGTATCAACCTGATTACCGTCCGCATCGTAAAGAACTATGTCAGCATTAGTTATAATATCAGATGTAAATCCTGTAACATCAACATCTACAGCGGCAGTTTGAACACTTTGAACCACGGATTCAGGTCCATTTATCCTTATCATGTTCTGACCGGTAGAAACATCGCCAATCACATAACCATCTGACAGAGTTCCGGATGTAGTTGCCGTTATCTGAAGTGACTTGTAAGCCTTTCTCTCTACGCTTAACTTAACCACATCATTACTTGTTGCTATGTTTTCTATCTTGTCACTATATTTGTTGGTTGAAACATTTATGCTGACTGTATTTAAGCTCGATAAATCCTGAATGTCAGCTGTAGCCACAATATTATTCTGGCTAAGTGAATCAATAATTGATCTCGGTGCATAAATTGTTACAGCACTAATGGTGTCTGTATTGTCAAGTACAGTATAAACCTGCCCCTGATCAGTTATAAGATTGGTATTTTTCAAGGTCACAGGAATATTAGTATATCTCACCGAAGTAACCGGATCATTGATATTTGTAACCAAAAACCACACGATTACTGCAAATATTAGTGAAGCTAGCTTAAGCCCCCAATTAGAAGTCAACTTTTTCATTTTTTCGCCTTTGCCTTTCTGGCAAGGTGCTTAATTGGTGCCTCTTCAGTATGTTTATCCTGAAGAATCCTTAGGCGTTCCCTTAACCTGTCACTATCAACAGCTCTTTCAAGTTCACCTTCATAGGCGATACTTATCTTGCCCGTTTCTTCTGAAACAATGATTGTAAGAGAATCCGTTGCCTCAGAAACACCCACACCGGCACGATGTCTTGTTCCAAGTTCCTTACCAATTCCCATATTATCGGAAAGCGGCAGATAGCATGTAGCAGCTGTCACTCTGTCACCCTTAATAACAACAGCCCCATCATGAAGCGGTGTATTGTGCTCAAAAATATTAATAAGAAGCTGACTGGTAACTATTCCGTCAACCTCAATTCCTGTACGTTCGTACTCAGTCAGTGGATGACTGTTTTCAATAACTATTAAAGCGCCTGTCCTAACCTTTGCCATTTCCACACAGGCTCTGACTATCTCATTTAAGGTTCTGTCAGAAAATCTTCCCTGAGTTTTGGGATCACCAAGAGACAGCACATTGGAAAAGAAATTCTTTCTTCCCAACTCTTCCAGCGCCTTTCGAAGCTCCGGCTGAAGTATAACCACCATGGCAATAATGGCAATACTGAACACCCTCTCCACAATCCACAATATGGTAGACATGTTGAAAAGAGCTGCAACAAGAATAAACACAACGATAACTATGACGCCCTTTAGAAGTGACCATAGCCTTGTGTTTTTTGCCCACACTAAAATATGATATACAAGAAATGCTATGATAAATATTTCCAGTATATCTGAAAATCTCACAGTAGGCATGTGTAAGCTTGTTCTATTGAAATCAAATAAAAAATCTATTTGTTCCATGATATTCCTTTATAAATCATCTACGCTGTTCTCTGGCACGGTTTATTTTCTTAACTCTTCTTTCCGGTGTAGAAACCGTAACCTTAGGCACCGCCTTAACGTAGTAATAATATTCATCATCTTCAAACTGAACCTTCTCTGTTCTGCTATAGTCGAGACTAAATGAGAAGAACTCAACCACCAGCATAAGAAGTGCCGAAACAACAGTTCCGATTATTACTCCGGCAAGAGAGATATCTGTATCAAAAGAAAGATTTCCTACAAGAATACAGATAATAAGTGAAATTGCTCCGGCAGAAATTGCAATCTTCCATGAATTGTCCACAGAAGATCTGCGAATCAAATACACAATTACAAGTGTAATTGCAAATGCCACTATCATAACTATCATCGACTTGTTTCCGATCATTCCTGAAATAATTGATTGGAATGAATTGGCTACTTCCTCTACGTCATCGCTTCCAAAAGCTGTTGCGTTGGATGAGAAATATGAAATCATAAACGAAACAACAAGTCCAAAACCAACCGATACTACAGAAGCAGGTGTACCAAGAAGCCCCATGGCAAGAGGCATCACATAAGGAATCCCCATGAAATAAAACAATGGAGTAAGCACAGCCGCCAAAGTATCCTTTGGTGAAAATCTAAAATAGAGTAAAAACATCAATACGAAAACTATCACGGAAACAAGAGCACATTCCGGAGCAAGTGTGAAAAGATGTCCCACAATAAATGCTGCGGATATTAAGACAATAAAATTAGCCGGAAGAATCGCACATAATAAAGACGCCATCAAAACAATAACCATATTGTTCAGAGAGCTCATGTATCCAAGCTTATTGTTAATCACTGCAATTGAGATAAGCGCAAGCAGAAACTTCCAGACATATGCGAGATATGTTTCATTTTTAATATAAAATCTTTTAATATACTGCTTTAATTCCAATAATGATGTCATAGTATCACTTTTCCTTCTCGTACATTCTAGCTAGTTTTTTCAAATCCCCATAATACTGTCTCATATTCTTACGCATCTTGGAATAACGATAGGAATAAATGATATATGAAACAAGAGAATACACGCCAACAAGCAGGAGGTAGTATATAAGATACCTCCTGCCAATATCCAACAAATTATCTGTATTGTAAAGATTAGATAGAACATTTTCGAAATCGTAGAGTGCGTAAGTTCCAACACAAATAGCAAAGACAACTGTAGCACTTATAACAGACTTAAGTATGTTAAAGCCAATGTAATCACTTCTAAAATACGAATTGATTGCGCCGTTCTTTTTGCCTTCACGATCCATAAATGCAGCCATTTTGGTCATCAAAATGACTTTGTCTTCATTTAACATTTTTGCTCCTTATGTATCCAGGAAGCGCATTCCAGCTTTCTTATCTTGTTTAACCGGCTGCTGGATAGCTGGCTGAGGCTTGGCAAATGTATTATTCAGATTATTTGCCATGGCTGCCTTACATTTAGCACAAAATCTTCCTGTTAAAATTCGGTCACCACATTTCTCACAGGTCATCTGAAGCGGTGAATTCTCTGAGAACATCAGCCTTTCCTCACGGACCCACTGCTGAATCTGCTTGGTGGTTACTTCATTATCTTCAGCAATCTGCTTTAAATCCGCACCCGGATTATCCTGAATATAAGCTTTAACCCTCTGAAAATCCTCTTCAATGGCTTTTTTACACGGTTCACAGATTGGCTGTCCACCAATGTAGTTAAACATTTTTCCGCATCTTGAACAATTCCGTAAGTTCATAAATCTGACCTCCATTTATCTTAAGTAGTTTGCCCGATAGCAAGTGTCAAAAAATAAACATTCTCAACTCCTGCCATCTGAAACTCATGGGCGATCTCATCAATGGTACTTCCAGTTGTATAGATGTCATCGATAATGAGTATACACTTAAATTCTACATCATTTCTTACTATATTAAAAGCTTTTTTCAAATTATTGCGGCGCTCCCGAAGATCAAGCTCCTTCATAGGGCGCGTCTGCCGTTTTCTTACAATTACATCATCACGCAACGGTATTCCGGTAAGCTCAGACAGTTTTTTTGCATATATTTCAGCCTGATTATATCCACGGGCATATTGTTTTTCTTTGTACATTGGAACCGGAATAATAGCATCTATCCTAAGCCTGTCAAGTTCCTTACCGAATTTCTTCACAGTTGCTTTTGCATAAAAATCCGCATATTCTCTTCTTCCAAGATATTTGAATTTATAAATCGATCCTGAAATACTCCGATAACTAAACACTGAAAAGCCGCGTTTGAATCTGTGCCTTATTTTAAGGCAATCATCACAATACTCAGCATCTTCACTTGTTCTCATTGCCTTGCCACATTTCATGCATACATGGCTTCCAATGTATTTAATTTTCTTTTTGCACTCCTCATGAATGAGGTTTTTACATTCTTTATATTTCAAGACCTCATCACATATAGGACAGCGTCTTGGATATAAAAGATTTAAAACATTTTCAATTACCTGCATCAAATACTTCTCTAATTCTGTCTTTAAGTCCGGTATACCTTTTTAGCTGTTGTTCATTGCCGGCCATGTTAAGCACCGTCTGGCTGCTGCCTAAAATACAAACAGTACTTTTCGCTCTTGTCACAGCCGTGTACAAAAGATTTCTGTTAAGCAGCATTCTGGGGCCTCCCAAAAGCGGCATTATAACTGCCGGATATTCGCTTCCCTGAGATTTATGAATAGTTATGGCATAAGAAAGCTCAAGCTCGTCAAGTTCAGAAAACGGATAACGTACCCTCCTGTGCTCGTCAAATTCTACAACCACATCCTGTGAGTATTCATTAATCTCTTTAACAATACCCATATCACCGTTAAATATTCCCAGCCCGGAATCCACAGGAATATTGTTTTTTCCAACAACCTCCCACTGTGCCTGATAGTTGTTTTTTATCTGCATTACCTTATCGCCTTCTCGTAAAACAAGCTCTCCATAAGCATGTTCCTTTTTAGAAGCATCCGGCGGATTCAGGTACTCCTGCAGAATAAGATTCAACTGCACCGCACCAAGAGGTCCCTTTTTCATAGGAGTAAGAACTTGAATATCATATACTTCAGCCCCTACATATCCGGGCAGTTTATCCCTGATAAGCTGAATCATATGTTTATAGATAACATTCGCATCACTTCTCTCAAGGAAAAAGAAATCCTTGCTCTTATTGTCAAGGACAGGCATCTCACCGTTGTGTATTCTGTGAGCATTCATTACTATGTCACTCTCTTCTGCCTGTCTGAATATCTTTTTCAAATAGATAGTCGGAAATTTGCCACTTGATATCAGATCAGCCAGCACCTGTCCCGGACCAACACTGGGAAGCTGCGAACTGTCACCAACAAGTATCAGATGCACTCCGGGCACAAGGGCTTTTAAAAGTGCATAAAAAAGATGAATATCTACCATTGACATCTCATCAATGATTATAGCGTCAGCTTCTAAGGGGTTGTCCCTGTTTCTCTCAAACCTGACACCGCTTGCTTTTGCATCGTCATCCCCCACCTGACCCGAGACTTCCAAAAGACGATGTATAGTTCTCGCCTCATAGCCCGTGGCTTCAGTCATTCTTTTGGCAGCTCTTCCGGTTGGTGCCGCCAGTAAAATGTCAAGACCTTCACTGGCATAATATTCGATAATGGTATTGATAGTAGTGGTCTTTCCGGTACCGGGACCACCTGTGATTATCACAATTCCATTGGATATACTCTTTAATACAGCCTCTCGCTGAAGGTCATCCAGTTCAATACCTTTTTTATTCTCGATATCAAGAATTCGCTGTTTGTACCTTTCCACATCTGCAGGAGTAACATTTTCAGCAATGTTGAGGTCTGATAGCATTACCGCTGATCCCTGCTCTTCATAATAAAAATTAGCTGCAAAAATATTGTCACCATTTTTGGATATAAGTTTTTTATCCATCATCAGATTCTGAACCTGAGTTCTGATACTGTCTGTATCAATCATCTGATCCGGTGTCTGTACCAGTAGTTCTTCTGTCTTTGAAACAAGCTCATCAAACGGAAGATATGTGTTTCCATCCAGAGAACTCTGTAAAAGAGTGTACAATATTCCGCTTCTTATCCTATATTCCGAATCAACACGTATTCCAACCTTAGCTGCAATTTCATCTGCTGTTTTAAAGCCTATCCCACTGATATCATCAGCAAGCTGATACGGATTCTCCTGAATTATCCCATAAACTCCGGTTCCGTAGTTATTGAAGATTTTTACGGCCATGGCATTGCTGATACCATATTTCTGCAAAAAAATCATAGCATCACGCATTTCTCTTTTATCTGCCATCTGCACAGCTATATCTATAGCCTTTTTTTCACTTATTCCCTTGATTTCAGCAAGTCTTTCAGGCTCATCCTCGATTATTCTAAATGTATCGGCGCCAAATCTTTTCACGATACGCGCAGCAAGGGCTTCTCCAATCCCTCTGATAGCTCCTGACCCTAAATACCTCTGCATTGACACTGCATCATCCGGAACAGTAATCTTGTAAGAGCTGACCTTGAGTTGCTGCCCATAGACCGGATGATTAACATAGTTGCCTTCAATCTCCAGATTGTCACCCACATCAGCATCTTTAAAAGTGCCTGTGCATGTTATTTCTTCTTCATCCACTATCAGGCTGACAACACCATATCCATTCTCTTCATTTTTGTATATAAAATGATCAATATATCCTCTAACAATTTCTTTTTCCATAGACAGTAGTATACATTCTCTCAACAAAAATTCAAGAATTGATATCCGCCCCTGATACCCACAAGCAAAAATCTCTTTTTTATAACATCTTGTAGGAGGTTTTCATGGAAATAAAAAATCTCAGATACTTTCTTGCAGTAGCAAGAGAAGAAAACATGTCAAAGGCCGCCAGAGAGATTTATATGTTAAAAGAAAAATACCCTAATCTCACTGCCTCGCAAAGAAAAAATCCATCCGTGTTTCCGACCTTGCAGGAGAACCTCTTTTTGTCTCTGAACAAAGCTGGAACAATGAAATCAAGGCATGGGCCAAGGACAGATTTAATGAACATAAACTTGAAGGTTCTTTTAGGCTTTCCTATCAGGTTTCTTTTTAAAAAACATTCTTCCTATCTCCCTATTCCAGCGTCACAGTTACATCTTTACTTCCCAGCAAATCTGTCAACTCTTCCTGGGTGAAGTGCAGCCCATATCAATATCATGAGTTTGTTCTCTTATCCCATAAAGTATCCTGACCGTAGATTTTTTCTATGTAAAGACCACTTACCTCTTTGAATCTCTTTATCATTTCAACTGCATGCCATCCTTAAAAGCATTGCCCACCTTTTCTCCAACTCCGTAATATCCATTACCAAATGGATCAAAGCTTATAGGCTTAACCTTTGTGATATCAACTGCTCCATCTGTCACTACGCTCTCATCTGTTTCCTCCTAGTATAGTAATGATGTAGTCATTAAGGACTACAGTTAATAGTTTCTATTTCCAAATCTAAGTAATGATTGAAGGGAGGATTCCCCTCTCATCAGATATCATCAAGGAGCTTTACT
>NZ_JAGBLU010000103.1 GCF_017635265.1 Butyrivibrio sp. | reverse complement strand
TAATCTCCTTTCAGGTCATGTTGTCCTCGTCTCTTTAGATGAGCTGTGTTCTTATGAGTACAATATAAATACCCGAAAGAAAAAATGCCATGAACAATAAATGGGGGCTGTCAGATTAAATGATATGCTCCCTTCTAGGTAGACAAGAGAAATAATAAAAATCTTGTACTACTTAGGAGGGAGCATTTTTATGTCCAAATATAAGATAGAGCCAGATGAAAAAATCAGGACAGTAGAAGGTATTCTTAATGGAAAAGAAACACAGCGACATGCAGCTGCACGTCTTGGAGTTGCACCCATATCTGTCCAACAATGGATTGCCATTTATCAAAGTGATAGTTCATCTGCGTTTACTCAAAGATGCTACAAAAGATATCCAAAAGAACTGAAAGAGAAAGCAGTTCTGGAGTATTTAAATGGAAATGACTCATTGCTATCTATATGTCAGAAATATGGCATTAGAGCAAAAAGTAAGTTACAAGACTGGATAAAGAAATATAATGGTCATGAGGAACTAAAAACTTCCGGAACAGGAGGAGCAACCATCATGACCAAGGGGAGAAAAACAACATTTGATGAGCGTGTAGAAATTGTTCAGTATTGCATTTCTCATGATTGCAATTATGCAGAAACTGCTGAAAAGTTCAATGTATCATATCAGCAAGCGCGAAGCTACACGGTAAAATATAAGGCCAATGGAATTGAGGCTCTTAAAGACAGACGTGGAAGAACCAAGGCTAAAGAAGAAATGACAGAATTGGATAGACTTCGCGCTGAAAATAAGATTCTTCGTGCCGAAAAGGAACGCGCTGAAATGGAGGCGTCTTTCTTAAAAAAACTCGATGCAATAGAGAGGGGGTGGGACTGAGCCTTATACGTCACGAACAGGTTTATCTCGCAATCAAGACAGAGCACGATGAGCATTGCTATCCAATTTCTGCTCTCTGCAAGATTGGAAATGTTAGCCGGGCTGCATACTATAAATGGTTGCATAGGGAGCTTCCGAACTATGAGGCTGAAAACAAACGTATAGCTGACGAAATAGAGAAAATACATACAGAGAGCCCAGATAAAGGATATCGACGTATTAGAGATGATCTGGAACGGTATCATGATATAAAGGTAAATGACAAACGTGTCCTTAGGATCTGCCGTAAAAAGGGAATTAAATCCACTATAAAATATGCTAACAACGGATGCACAAGGCAGGCAGCTAATCCTCAATTTATTGCCGAGAACATCTTAAATAGAGAATTTTCGGCGGATGCCCCTAACCAGAAGTGGCTGACAGATGTTACTGAATTTAAATACTATGTGGCTCAGGAAGTTCACAAGGTATATTTGAGTGCTATCCTCGATTTATATGATCGTAGAATTGTATCTTATGTGATAGGTGATTCGAACAATAACCCACTGGTATTTGATACATTTGATGCTGCTATAGCTGCAAATCCTGGTGCAACACCACTGTGCCACAGTGATAGAGGATTTCAATATACAAACAGACTGTTCCACGCAAAATTAGAAGCTGCAGGAATGACTCAGAGCATGTCAAGAGTAGCAAAATGCATCGACAATGGTCCAATGGAAGGCTTTTGGGGAATACTCAAGCGAGAGCGGTATTATGGAAAAAGATTTAAGGATAAAGATTCATTGGTGTCGATGATTGAGGAATACATTGAATACTATAATAATCAGCGCTTGCAGAGGAATCTAGGTGTTCTTACACCTATGGAGAAACATAATAATTATTTGATGGTGGCATAAAAAACTGCCATCAGAAAACTGATGGCAGAAAGTTTATTTTTTTTGATTGTCTACTTGACGGGGAGCGGTTCACAAATTAAGCGACAGTCCCTTTATTTTAACGCACTCGTTTCATATGTGATCTTGCAAAGAGCACTGATGTCTTTGGATTCCCAGTTCATGGCAATCCTCTCCGCGACAATTTCCAAATCAGATGAAACTGCTTTTAGTAGAAGGATCATCACCTGATTGCTTCCATATCTTGTTATAACATCACTTTGTCTTAACGACATCTGAACAACTTCAACGAAAGCATTTGCTGCTTCCTCCTGATCCACATCCTTTTTTGTCGGAATAACAGAGTAGAGTATTACATGAATGGTATTGTGATAGTTACCCACTACTCTCGACAGAAAATGATATATCTTTTTAAAATCCGATGTAGGAAGATTAAATGCTCCTTTTCCCGGGGATCTTTCAGCCATAAGAGTCATTGCATATTTAAGCGCAGTCGCCTCATCTGCCTCATCGCCTGATGACGCTTTTTCCTCCCTGTAGACCTTATAGCCATGTTTACCGTTTTGCTTAACAAAATATAATGCTTTATCTGCTTTTTTATAAAGACTTACAAAATCAGCTCCTTCATCAGGCGCAAATGCACAGCCGATTGACGCCCCAAGAGGAATATTCATGCTTTGTCCCATCAGTTCTTTTGCGGAAAGAAGAAGCTGTTCATTTATGTATGCAGCCTTATCGGCTATAACGTCCTCATCAAGGATTGATTTACAAAAAACCACAAATTCATCCCCACCAATTCTTCCCGCAATATCCGTTGCTCTTATGGATGAGCGGATTATTTCCGCAAATCGGATAAGTACTTTATCTCCCATAGCATGGCCATATATATCGTTGACAGGTTTAAAGCTGTCAAGATCAATCATCATCAAAGCTCCGGGAGTAGTTTTGACCAAGAGGTCTATTTCTTCCTGAGATGATGCCTTATTGAGAAGGCCGGTCATTGGGTCTGTGGTGGCAGCCTTCTGAAGTCCCTGTATCTGCTCAACATTTTGAAGAATATTAAATACACGCTTTAGCAAAACATCAGCTCTGAAGGGCTTTCTGATAAAGTCAAGCGCACCGATGGCAAATCCTTTGCTTTCAGCCTCATCGTCCTTATCAGCTGTCATAAACATAAACGGGATTTGTTTTCCATATATATCCTGAAGTTTTTTCTGAAGCTCAAATCCGTCAATTTCAGGCATTCTAAGATCAGAAAGAACCAAATTCGGTCTTTCTGTTTTATATATTTCAATCGCATCCCTTCCATTTGAAGCACAGACTGTGTCATATTCACTGGACAAAATATGCTGTGTCATGCGAAGAGATATCTTTTCATCATCGACTATGAGAATTTTGTGTTTTGCCATAAATATCCTCGACCTCCATATGAAAATTTTATCAGAACAAAATAAAAACTATCTATAAAAAGTATATAATTTAACTAAAATAACGCATTTTGTCGACTGAATTGTGTATAATTATCTTGATGTGTCAAATAATAAATATTCTTTTTATCGAGGATGCAGGAATATGAGTATTGAGAAATTAAGAGAATTGGGAGCAAATGTTGATGAAGGTCTGGAAAGATGTATGGGCATGGAAGACTTTTATCTGGAAATGATAGAACTTGGACTTTCAGATGACCGTTTTGAGGCTTTGGGAAAGGCTTTGGAAGAGGGCAATCTTGATGATGCGTTTGAAGATGCACATGCTTTAAAGGGAGTTGTAGGAAATCTTGCTCTCACTCCTTTGTACGAAACAGTGAGCGAGATAACAGAAAACCTCAGAGCAAAAGTACAGACAGATTATGAAGTAATTTATAAAAAAATTCTTTCACAAAGAGAAGCCTTTTTGCAATAAATATTTCGC